>JAZURY010000063.1:0-31875 GCA_045606445.1 Bacteroidaceae bacterium | reverse complement strand
GTCTACGGCAAAGGTGGTCTCGTTAGACAGGTACTGTGTCCAGTCTATCTGCTTGACCGCCTCGTACACCTCGTCGGCAGTCTTTGCCTTGAAGTGGCTGATGGGTTTGAGAATACGTATAGCAGTGCGCAATTGAAAATTAGCACGGTACATAGTCTCTTTATTACCCGTAAAGGACACCATGCGGCGTCCTATCTGAATGTTGTTGGCTCCCAGGTCAATGAGTTCTGATGCCAACACTGTTTCCAAGCCTTGAAAGGTCTTGGCAATTAGTTCGAATTCCATTATATTGTCTTGTGTGTTATTGCTTGTTCCTGATGTTGCTTCCTTGCATAAGTTTCTCCCCAGGCCTGGTTCCCTCCGTTACCCAGAGATTACCTCCGATTACGGTGCCCTTGCCAATGGTAATGCGGCCCAGCACTGTTGAGTTGCTGTATATTATCACATCGTCCTCCAGGATGGGATGGCGTGGTATGCCTTTTATCGGGTGGCCGTTTTCATCCAGCGGAAAACTCTTTGCACCGAGTGTCACACCCTGATAGAGTTTCACGTTATTGCCGATAATGCAGGTGGCGCCTATCACCACACCAGTTCCGTGGTCTATGGTAAAGTGGTGCCCTATGGTTGCTGCGGGGTGGATGTCTATACCTGTTTCGGAGTGTGCCTTTTCGGTAATGATACGTGGAATGAGATGTATTCCCAACTCCAGCATCCTATGGGCTATACGATAGTTTATCATTGCCTTTATAACAGGATAACAGCATATTATCTCATCGTATGATTCCGCAGCAGGATCTCCGTTATAGGAAGCCTCCACATCCATATCCAGCTGGTACTTCAGTTCAGGCAGGTATTCTATCATACGGGCAGCCTTCTCCTTCTCCATTATGCTGCACATCTGGGCATATAGCAGTTCTTCGCTCACTCCCTCGCCATAGAACTTTGGGAAAAGGATGGAACGGAAACTGTTTATTATCTCTTCTACTTTGTTAACCATTTTGTGTACGCCCTATCTATATAGTTCGTTCGCGTGCGCGCGTCTAATTTAACAAATATAGCCCGCCGTTACCGACAGGCTATCACTTGCGTGCGCTTCAGGATGGGCTTGAACCAACGACCCCATGATTAACAGTCATGTGCTCTAACCAACTGAGCTACTGAAGCAGTTTTGCAACTGAGCACCGCTCCTTTTCTTGTCTTTGCGCTTCAGGATGGGCTTGAACCAACGACCCCATGATTAACAGTCATGTGCTCTAACCAACTGAGCTACTGAAGCAACTTTTTTGAGCGTTTTTTCTCAATTGCGGTGCAAAGATAGAGGTTTTTTCGGAAATAAACAATATATTTGCAGAAAAAAATAAAGAAATAGCATGAAAATATTAGGTATAGGCAACGCATTGGTAGACATCTTGTATCGTTTGGACGACGAACACCTTTTAAGTGAGATACACCTGAAGAAGGATGCAATGACCCTTATCAACGAGCGTTGGGAGCATGAGATAGAGGACATGACACGCAACGTGGACAAGAGTATGGCCAACGGCGGAAGCATCAGCAACACCATGGTGGCTTTGGCGCGTCTCGGGCGCGAGGTTGGTTACATCGGGCGCGTAGGTGACGACGAGATGGGACGCTTCTTCGAGGGCAAGTTGCGTGAGGCAGGTGTGCACACACAACTGATCATGGGGCGTGAGGCCACAGGTGTAGCCCACACATTCGTCACTCCCGGTGGAAGCCGTACTTTCGGCACATTGCTGGGCGCTGCCTACTATCTCGGACCGAATGACATCACCGCAGAGATGTTCCGCGGTTACGATCTGCTTCATATCGAAGGGTATCTGGTGCAGAACCAGGAACTCATCGAGGCTATATGCCAGAGGGCCAAGCAGGCAGGACTTATCCTCAGTCTGGACCTGTCCAGTTTCAATGTCGTTAGCAAGAACCGTACATATTTCCACCACTTGATATCTGACTACATCGACATTGTCTTTGCCAACGAGGGCGAGGCACGTGCCTTCACGGGAAGTTTCGATTCTCTGGAACAGGTGAGACACATTGCGCATTTGTGCGACCTTGCTGTAGTGAAGCTTGGCGAACAGGGTTCCATTGCCATGCTGGAGGGCGGACGCATATACAAGTGCAGCGCCGAGTATGTGGAGAACGTTGTGGACACAACGGCGGCCGGCGACTATTTTGCCGCAGGTTTCCTGCATGCGCTTACCCGCGGTCACAGACTACATAAATGTTTACACACAGGCACCGTTCTTGCAACAGAGGCCGTTCAGGTTTTGGGCAGCCACTTGCCACCTGCGGCATGGAACCGAATCAAGACCAGCATAGACTGCAGATAGCAGTACGTCGTTATTTTAGCATATAAAGGTCCGCCCTCTTTTCATTGGGAGCGGAGTTATAAATTATGAAGATAATACGCCAGTTTTTTATCGCTTCAACACTCCTGCTTTCAGTAGGTACGGGCATGACCGCCAGTGCACAGGTAGTAGAGAACCACAATTCCAAGGTGGCCAGGAATCTGGAGATATTCAACGAGATATACAAGACTCTGGACCTTTTCTATGTGGATACTCTTGCCGCGGATACTGTTATCCGCTGGGCCATTGACGGCATGCTTATGAAGGTGGACCCCTTCACAGGATACTATCCAGCCGACGATGAGGACCTGCGCCAGATGGCAACTGGAAAATATGCCGGCATAGGCAGCATCATACGTTTCCACAAGAAACATGACCGTGTGGTCATAGACGAACCATATGCCAACACTCCCAGTCAGGATGCGGGCCTTAGGGCTGGCGATATTATCTTGACAGTGGACGGTAAGGATATCAAAGGTATGATGCCTACAAAGGTGACGGAGATGCTCCGTGGCGAGGCGGGAACAACGTTTGAACTATGTTTCCAGCGTCCCGGCGAAAAGAAGTCGCGCACCGTTCACATCACCCGACGTACCATCCAATTGCCTGCCATACCTTATTATGGAATTATGGACGACGGCATAGGCTACATAAACCTGAACAGTTTCACGTCGGGTTGCGCACGCGAGATGCGCCATGCCCTGCTGCAACTCATGTCTCAGGGGGCAAAGAGCCTTGTGCTGGACATCCGCGACAATGTGGGCGGTGCCATAAACGAAGCGGTGGATATCACTAACCTGTTCCTGCCCAAAGGAGTGAAGGTGGTATATACCAAGGGCAAGCAGGCATCCATGAACCACGAATACTCAACCACCACAGACCCCATAGCACCAGATATGCCTCTGGTAGTGCTGGTAAACGGCATGTCGGCCTCTTCTTCAGAGATAGTAAGCGGAGCGTTGCAGGACATGGACCGTGCCGTCATCATGGGCACACGTACCTTTGGCAAGGGTCTGGTACAGGCCATACGCGATGTACCCTATCGTGGCGAACTGAAAATTACCACCGGCCGCTACTACATCCCCTCGGGCCGTTGCATACAAGCACACGAGTACAACCACGATGGCAGTTCCAAGTCTATCCCCGACTCTTTGCGCAATACATTCTACACCAAGGCAGGACGTCCAGTTACCGACGGAGGTGGCATCCAGCCAGACAGCGTCATACATAACGACACCCTGCCCACCATGATATACGACCTCGTGCAAAGCGATATCTTCTTTGACTGGGCCACGGACTTTGCCAACAGCCATCCAGCCATAGATGCTCCGGGAAAGTTCCATGTCACGGACAGCGTGTATGACGCTTTCTGCAAGTATGTCGAAGAGTCCAAGTTCACCTACAACCGCCGTTCGGACGAGGTGATACAGCTCCTGCGCCGTGTAGCGGACATGGAAGGTTATCTGGAGGATGCCGAAGACGAAATGAAGGCTCTGGAAGCCAAGTTTGCACCGGACATCCACAAGGACCTGCAGCGCATGCGCAAGCACATCATGCCATATCTGGAGAGCGAGATTATCATCAGATACTACCACCAGCAGGGCAGCATACGGCATGCCATTCCCCAAGACAAGGTATACCGTAGTGCCGTAAATCTGTTGCGTGACACCAAGGCATACCTCTCCATCCTGAAATCATCGGAAAAATAGTTCATACACCTAAATACCTATGAGACGAAAAGCAAGCAAAGCCAACCTGTCCTTCATGTGGGGCATCATGGCCATGGCAATCATAGTCCTGCTGGTGGCAGGATTATTCCTCTACTTGTGTGTACCTGGAAAATAATCAATTGCATTTAACCCAAATCGGTCATTAGCGTTTTGATGATAATAGCCATAATAGAAACTGTCAATGACGAACTGAAGAATATTGCTCAGATCGAACACTCCAGACACAGATGCTTTGCCAATTTTATCGTAAACATATTTGGAGCTATTGCAGCATATTGTATGTTTCCGAAAAAGCCGTGTATCAATGTACAAAGGACTATGGATACACAGCTTACTCTATTTTAAATTCGTCGAACTCACGTTAATGTAGCTCGCTACACAAACACAAATACAAGTACATGGAACCGTAAAAGAACCCGTGTCCAATGCCAAATATGGAATTATTGTAGCGTAAATCTGCCTGTTTTCAGAATAAAATCACTAACTTTGTCCTCGCACCCACGCTGAGCCATCGTATAGGTGGAGAGGTGGAGGGGCACATTATACATAATAGGCGTAACTGTACGCTTTGGTTTTGACGTGTTAGAACTTCGCAAACTCAAACAGATTGTCAAAAACAAAGCAACGGGAACGCCTCATGGGATGTTTATATATGTCCCCCAATTGGTCGTTGCATACAGAAGGCCATTCATGGGGATATTGTATATATTCATCAGCGTGGGGCTTTCGACGTTGCTCGTTTCGACAATCTGGGCAATGCGAAGGCCTTAACACGTGGAACGAGTGACAGGACTGGCTCCACGTTTTTGTGTATATATGTATCTACGATTATAGTGCTATGTCATTATGGAGTCAATGACAAAGAAAATAGTTGCATAACTATATTGTACTTGACTTAGTGATGATATGAAATATACATATTCTGGACATGAAAGTTTTCCATGCAAATCATTGTGGCTTAAGAAGGGCTATGACTTCATCGTCAATGGCTTGAATTTCAATAGTTCCGATGCTGTTGTGCATTTAGGGGTAGGAAAGAATATGGTGTCATCCATACGCTATTGGTTACGTTGTTTTAATATTACCTCGGATGACAAACTTACAGATATAGCACACTACCTATTCGACAACGAAAAAGGAAAAGACCCATATTTAGAGGATTTGGGTACTCTGTGGCTATTGCATTTTTTGATTGTTAGTAAAACAGAAGCGACATTGTATTATTTGTTATTCGCAGGTTTACAGAAGGAAAGGAAGTTCTTTGAGAAGCAACAGGTGGCAAATTATGTAAAGCGTATAATGACCGAACAGAATAAGTTCAACCAGTATAATGAGAATACAGTAAAGAAGGATATTACAACTCTGTTACAGATGTATGTCCTTCCGCAGAAGAACAAGATGTACGATGACTTTTCATCCTTGCTTATAGACCTTGAACTGATACGTCATGATGCAGATGCCAAGAATTATGTCTTCAATATTGAAGGCAAACAGAAGTTGCCTTGGCAGATATTTCTTTATGCAATTATTGCCACAAAGGGTATCGATAATAGCGTTTCATACGATGTATTGCAGGAATTGGGCATGATATTCTGCATGAACGACATGGAAGTTATTGAGATGTGCAAGGTTATTGAAGCCAATAAGCCAAACATCATAAGATATAGTGATACAGCAGGTATCAGGCAATTGCAATTTATAGGACAAATAAACAAGGAGTCGGTATTGGACGAATACTATGGCTAAAAATACATTTACATTATCAGCGAACCTGGACAACGGTATTGTACAGGGAATAAAATACATAGTTACTCCTAATGTAAGAAAAGTTCTTACAGAGGTGGTTAATGCATACCATACGGGAATACATTCTTTCTCTGTTATCGGTTCCTATGGCACAGGCAAGACAGCCTTTATCTTAAATTTGGAGCAGGATTTATGTGCGAAGAATGATAATGGGCAGTTACTGAATCCCAAGGTTCTTCATGACGGCAAATATGAAATTATCAATATTGTCGGTGATGTTCGTCCTTTGTCTGAGTTATTGTTTGAGAAACTCCAACTTCTTACAGATTCTGACGAAACAGATGTGCTTAAACTTCTTGCCATAGTATATCAAAAACTGAGGAAGCAGCGCAAGTTCCTGTTTATTGCAATAGACGAATTTGGAAAGATCTTGGAGCATGCAGCAAAGACGAATCCAGAGAAGGAAATATATTTCTTCCAAAAGTTCACGGAGTTTGTCAATTCTCCGTCAAGAAACATCCTTCTGTTAACAACTCTGCACCAAAACTTTTCTGCTTATGCAGGTAAATTGAATCTCGCACAAAGAAATGAATGGAACAAGGTGAAGGGTAGGTTTCAAGAGGTAGTTTTTGCAGAGCCTGTTGAACAGTTGCTATTCCTTGCAGCCGAACATATTTCATCAGAGTTTAGATACAATATAACTGATAGTAGTTTCCGTAAGATTCACGCATTGGCGGTTGACCGAAAATTTATTTCGGCAGATTGTACATTTGATACAGCATGCAAACTTTACCCAATGGATACATTTGCGTCATATGCTATCACACGTGCAATTCAAAGATATGGACAAAACGAACGCTCTCTGTTTTCTTTCCTTAATTCCAAGGACAAATCATCGATTAGTGCATTTGTTCCATCCGCTAATACTATGTATAGCCTTTCGGACGTCTATGATTATGTCGTAAATAGTTTTCATTCATACCTTAATGATGCCAGTGGTGACTCTACTGGATGGAGTGCCATACGCATTGCCATAGAAAGAGTTGAAGGATGTGATTGGAAAACACCCATAGAGATGTTGCATGCCATAAAGATTGTCAAGGCAATCGGTATGCTTAATCTTTTTGGAAATGCAGGCTGTACGTTTACCATTCCAGATATGACCGTATATGCCGAATTGGCCTTAGGGGTGGAGTTTGCGAGTGTGATATTACACAAATTGCAAAGTTTGAAAATCATACGTTATGCCGAGTACAAGAATAGGGTGATATTATTTGAAGGTACGGACATCAATATAGAGGAGGAGATAGCCAATGCAGAATTGGTTTTGGCAAAACCGAATAATATGGTAGACGACCTTCGTATATATTTTAATAATCGTGTGACTCCAGTCAAGGCATGCTATTATCATCGTGGAACTCCCAGATATTTCGAGTATGATATGAGAGAGTTTCCAGAACTGGTTATTCCAACTGGTGACGGTGATGGTTTCGTCCAGATGATATTCCCCAAATCGTCTAAGGACTTGCAGAGTGTAATGGAGTTCAGCGCAAATAGTGAAAATGCACTCATCTTTGCCTTTTTCAACAACTCTGACGAGCTTGCTAATCATCTATATAACATTCAGAAGTACCGCTACATAATAGAAAAGGTATTGATAGACAAAAGTGATAGAGTTGCACTGAAAGAACTTTCCCAACTTATAGAACATGAGAAATCCATGTTGAATAAGTCGCTAAACGAAAGTATGTTCTCGTATACAGGCGATGTTGTCTGGATTTATAAGGGTAAAAAGCAGGATATAAGGTCGCACGGAGATTTCAACAAACTCTTGTCCAAGGTCTGTGACGATGTGTATAGTCAGACGCCTATCATTAATAACGAACTTATAAATAAGCATCGCCTCAGTAGCAGTGTTTCTGCCGCTAAAGCAAAGTTCCTTCAATCCTTATTAGATAATAGCGACAAGGAAGATTTGGGTTTTGACAAGGATAAATTTCCGCCAGAGAAAACTATATACTACACACTGTTAAAGAATACGGGACTTCATGTGAATGGAGTGTTTTCGGACGCCCCTTCCAATGCTGGTATAAAACCGTTGTGGGATGCATGCGAGCACTTCCTGCAGAGCACAATGGAAAGACCTCGAAAGATATCTGAACTGATAAAGATACTGTCATCCCAACCATATAAGATAAAGGACGGTGTACTTGATTTTTGGGTTCCTGCATACTTGTTTATAAGGCGTCAGGATTATGCTCTTTATGGACAGAACGGGCAGTATATACCTAACTTCAATCTGGAATTGCTTGACCTTATGAAGAAACATATGGGCGAATTCAAGTTGAAGGCCTACTCGGTGGACGGGGTCAAGGTGCAATTGTTTAACCAATATCGCAAGTTCCTTAATCTTGAGGACAACAATTCTATCAAAGGTAGCGCCTTTATTGAAACTATAAAACCGTTTCTGTATTTCTATAGTAAGCAACTGAACGATTATGCCAAGCATACAAACAACCTCTCGCACGAGGAAACCATAAAGTTCAGGAACGTGCTTGCAACAGCAAGAGATCCAGAAAAAGCATTTTTGGAAGATTTGCCAAAGACCCTTGGTTATGATGATGAGAAGTTACATGACAAGGATTCTATGCAGGCATATTGTTCAGTAATCCAGCGTGCTGTTCGTGAACTTCGCGGGTGTTACAACCAACTTATTGATAGAATTGAAGAGAATCTGATAGACAGACTTGGTTTGGAGTCAGGTGATTATTCAGAGTATATTCAAGAGATACACAAGAGGCTTTCCAAACTGAAACCTCATGTCCTGACACCTCGCCAGAAGGAGTTCTATCAACATGCGATGACGCATTTTGACAAACGCAACGAATGGTATCAGTCAATATGCTATGCTGTATTGGACAAACCATTGGAAAGATTATCTGACGAAGAGGAACCCAAATTGCATGACGACCTCGTGTTCCTGTTTAAGGAATGCGAACAAAAGGCAATACTATCCGAATCTCTAAATTACAAGATAGATGAGACTGAAGAGTTGCGGTCAAGGGAACTTGAAGCAAAAATCAATGAGGTCCTTACTGGTGAAAGTAATCTTGATACATATACACTAATGAGAATGCTTCAAAAGCGTTTGGATAATGAGTAAGGTAAGACACATATTGGGAATCAGTGGAGGCAAGGACAGTGCAGCCTTGTCCATCTATATGAAGCAAAAGTATCCTGGTATGAATATAGAATACTATAATTCTGATACTGGGTGCGAACTTGCGGAAACGGAAGTGCTGGTAGACAGGCTTGGTGCATATCTTGGAGAAATAAAGCGCCTGAGAGCAGCAGAAGGAAGTCCGGAGGATACACCATTTGAGCATTTCCTAAAGGCTATGGGTGGTTTCCTCCCTTCTGTTCAGCAACGTTGGTGTACGAAGAAGATGAAACTATCCGAGTTTGAAAAGTATGTAGGCGATGACTATGCCGTGTCCTATGTCGGATTTCGCGGAGACGAGGACAGGGATGGCTACATTTCTTCCAAACCAAATATTCAGGCAGTATTTCCATTCAGAAAGAATATTTGGAGTCTGGATGTTATAAACAAGGTGCTTAACAACGACAATTTGGAACTGTTCATTGCATATTACGAAGAACTATGCCCTGACCATCTGAAGGAAGAGATAATGCCGATAGTGCAAAGACCTATCAGCAAGCAGTATTACTATTCCAAGAAATTAAATGCACTGACAGACGTGGACGTAAGACTATTCAACCATGTCGTCTTCAAATTCCTTAAGACCACGGATTATCCCGTGGGCAAACTTTCAGAGGAGGAATTCCCTCTTCTGGACAATGACGAGGTTTTGGTCAAGGAGGACATATTCCGTATCCTCAGAGATAGTGGAGTAGGTGTTCCGTCCTATTATGATGAAATACCTTTCGAGGTTGATGGAAAGACGGGGACCTATTGCAGAAGCCGTAGCGGATGTTACTTTTGTTTCTTTCAGCAGCGCATAGAATGGGTGTGGCTTCTTGAACAGCATCCAGAGTTGTATGAAAAGGCAATGTCTTTTGAGAAAGACGGCTATACATGGATACAGGGTGAGTCATTGGCAGAACTTGCAAGACCTGAACGTGTGCGCCAAATTAAACTGGATGTAATAAAACGACAGGAGGAAGCAAGGGGCAGACAGCAGAGTTCGGCACTTGTAGATATACTTGGAGACGAACCAATGTGTACAAATTGTTTCATATAAACGGCAATACATAAATTCCTGATATGTTATACGAAGTTGATTGGGCGGAAGACGGAACTTACAGACCTGATGAATACTATTCTCCAGAAAAATTCTTCAACGACTGTTTGAAGAACAGCAAGGAGTTTGACTTGCAGTTGGGTTACTTCAGTTCCGCTACTATTAGCATTCTTGCCGAGGGTTTTGCCACCTTTATATCCAATGGCGGTAAGATGCGCCTTGTAATAAACCACATTGTCTCCGAGCAGGACAAGATGGCTATAGGCAAGGGTATTCATGGTGGCGTAATAGATTGTTTCGACCTTGAAAACTTCTCCGAACTTCGCAAAACCTTTGATGAGTATCAACAACAGTTTTTCGAATGCCTTGCTTTCCTTATTTATCGTAACCGCATTGAGATAAAGATTGTAAAGCCGCGAAACAAAAGGGGCATAGCTCATACAAAATCAGGTCAGTTCAGGGATGGGGATAGCATTACGTCTTTTACAGGTTCTGCCAATTTTACTATTAGCGGTTTGTTCAACAATCTTGAAGAGATTAAGATTGACAGAAGCGATTCTGTTGATACTATGGTGCAAAAGCGGATAGAGAGCCAGCGCGAGGAATTCAATTCCATCATGACGGAGAGAAAACGCAACATAGAATATCTTTCGCCCCAGGAACTTGTATCTGCCGTCAAATCCAACTATTCAGACAGAAATATCGAAGAACTTCTTGATGTAGAGATAAAACTTAAAAAGATAAGAGAAGATAGGGAAATCAAAAGGAGAAAAAAGGATATTGTGTGCGAGGAATCACCTATGTATGCACAACCTGAATTTCCTTATCCTACAGGGCCTCGTGAGTATCAGCAGTTGGCATTCAACAATTGGAAGGACAATGGACAAAAGGGCCTCTTTGCCATGGCAACGGGTACTGGCAAGACTATCACATCCTTGAATTGCCTCTTGGAAATATATAAACGTAACGGCTACTACAAGGCAATTATCCTTGTACCGACGGTGGCACTTGTGAACCAATGGGAGGAAGAGTGCTACAAGTTCCGTTTCTCAAATGTTGTCAAGGTCTACTCCAAGAATTTGTCCTGGAGAGACGAGATTGAAAGGATTGTTTTTAGTGAGAAATACAAGACTCCAAAGGAACCTGAGGTTTCTTACATCATCATTTCTACCTATTCCTCGTTTTCAAGGGAAAAGGTGTTCTTGGTTTTGAACGGTTTTGACAAACGTCGTCTATTGCTAATTGCAGACGAGTGCCACAACATGGGTTCAAAGTCCATGATAAAGAAAATGAAGGAGATACCTTATTTCCGAAGAATAGGCCTGTCTGCTACTCCGGAGCGTCAATATGACATCTATGGAAACACGCAGATTAGAAAGTTCTTTGGCGCTGAGGAGAAATACACCTTTGAATACTCGATGGAGGATGCCATAAAGAACGGAGTTCTGTGTAGGTACTACTATTACCCACATGTAGTTCAACTTACCTCCTTTGAAATGGATGAGTATGTAGAACTGTCGGAGAAAATCTCACGGTACTATAATTATAACACAGATACGTTTGATTCCGATGACGAGGTGTTGAAAATGCTGCTCTTGGCAAGAAAGCGCATTATACATAAGGCTGAAAACAAATTATCAGCATTCACAGATATCATACGCAACTGGTATAAGGAAAAAGGCTCTCTTAAATATACGCTTGTTTATGTACCCGAAGGGAGTATGCCGGATTATATTGCCAATTCCGACGATTTTGACAATATATCGGAAGCGGACGAAGACGTTGATGCGGCTCACTTAATCAACCTTTACACAAAGGCAGTAATTGAGGTTGATAAAAGGGTGACAGTTAGGAAATTCACTTCGGAATTGCGCGATAGGGACGATGTGCTGAATGACTTTGCCGTTGGAAAACTTGATGTGCTTACTTCCATGAAATGCCTTGACGAGGGTGTGGATGTGCCCAGAAGCGAATTGGCCATTTTTTGCTCCAGTACGGGCAACCCAAGGCAATTTATACAAAGACGTGGCCGTGTCCTGAGAATGCATCCAGACAAAAAGATTGCTGTATTGCACGACCTTGTGGTAATACCTGCCATAAGTCCTTCAAAAAGTTCTTATAAGATGGAACGTGCTCTACTTAGGGGGGAACTGTTGCGAGTCAACAACTTTGCTCTGTTATCCGAAAATCCTTCTTATTCTGAGGTGGAACTCAGGGATGCAATGGAACATTATGGATTAAATCTTTATAACAACGATTATATACTATGACAAACAAGGAACGAATGCTGCACATGGTGCTTGACAACAGGAAGCTGCAGGACGAGTACAAGTACGATGAGTCCGATTATGAAGATTTGTATTCAGCATTGAATTCAGACAACGTAGTAGTCGCCACCGTGGCCAGGATTATTAAGGATTTGGATGGGTCCGATGAGGAGAGTGTACAGAAGAAGGTTTACAAAACCATAGTCCAATACCTAAACAGCAATCTCATACTATGATAATCAAGACAATAGAAATACAGAATTTTAGGAGTTACTACAAGGACAACGTGTTTGAGTTTTCAAGCCGTCTGAACCTTATCATTGGTTCCAACGGTGATGGCAAGACCACCTTCTACGAAGCATTGGAATGGTTATTCCGTACAGACGGTACCAATAACATGGATACCAAACTCATATCCAAGAAGCGTTCCGAAGAACTGCTTGCCAACGAATCCGACGATGTACGTGTATCCATGACCTACGAGCATAAGGGAGCCACAAAGACGCTGGAGAAGATGTTCCATTTCACCAAATCTTTTGATGGTGCAATAAGTCTTTCCAACTACTCCTTCAACCTTGTTGAGAGCAACGGAGTGGAGCGTATTCTCCGAGAGGGTATCAGGTTTGACTATGACCTGCCTTCCGAGGTGAGGAAATACACCATGTTCAAGGGGGAAAGCAATCTTGACGTATTCCAAAACTCCAATGCACTGAAGATGCTCATTGAGACCTTTAGCGATGTTAGGGATTTCGAAGCATATTTCTCGTTTATGGAATTAGCCACTACGATGGCAGAGCGTGCACGTGACAATGCGCAGAAAAACGACAGAAGGAATGCAGAGAAAATCAGACAAATTCAATATGCTTTAGAGCGTGCCTCTGGCAAACTTTCTGACATAAGGCAGGAAATGAAGCAGAAGCAGGTGGAGGCAACAAATTTTGAAACGTTACTCAGGGACATAGAGCAAAGCAAGGAGGCATCAGAGCAACTTACCAATGTAAACCGCAGGATAGAAACCTTGCGGGACAAGCGTGCAAAAACGCGAGCCTTGGTTGACGAGAATTATACCGTCAAACTCTTGGATGATATGTGGGTGCTGATGGGTTTCAAGGATATTGCCGAGGAGTACTCCGACAAGGTTTCTGCCGTAGACAAAATGCGCAGAAAGATAGAGTCTGAATATCTGATGATGGTAGGTGCAGACAAACTTATACAAAAGGTACAAAGGAGTGACTTGGGGTTTGTACCATTGCCCATACATGTGCCTGGACAGAAGTTTGTAGAGGAGATGCTTGAAGAGGAGGTATGTAAAATCTGTGGTAGGCCTGCACCCAAGAACTCGGATGCTTGGAATTACATGTTTAGAAGACTTGAAGAATATAAAGGAACGCTCAAGGTGGATGAAGACGAGGAGATAAAACCATACTACAAAAACAATTATGTGGTAGAGTTGCAGAAGCGAGAAACTATCTTGAATGATAATCTTGCAGAAATAGCCAAATATCCAAGAATTATCCGTGAGGATATTGCCTTCAACAACAAAAGACAGGATGAAGTAAAGAAGATTGATGAGAACATCGCTCGAGAGGAGGAACAGAAAAAGCGTATCTTGGCACAGGCAGATGGCTTGAGCGAAGAAAAACTGCTTGCCAGTTATGAGAATGTGTCCAGATGGTTTGACCAAAAGAACAGGGCAAACAACAGGATAGAGGAACTTAAGCGAGAGGAAAAGAGAGTAGATGCAGAATATTGCGAGAATCTGGCAGAACTGGAAAAACTTGCCGAAGGTACGTCTGCTGAGATATATGCAAAAATCTCATTGATTATTCGTCAGATAAGCGATGCTTTCAAGGAAGCAAAGGAATCAAACAAGAAACGTCTTCTGCATGCCATAGAGGATGAGGCTAATTCTTTCCTCGAGAAACTGAATGTGGACGATTTTACTGGCGTTATCCGAATCATAGAAAAAGCCAACGGGCAGGGCGAAGCCATTCTTAACGATAGCGACGGAACAAGAATATTCACACCTAATACGGCTCTAAGAACCACTTACCTCATGTCTGTCCTGTTCGCCATAGGCAAGTTGTCCAGTGAGCGTGACAAGACAGAATTCCCCTTGATATTCGATGCTCCGACATCATCGTTTACAGATGCAAAGGAAAGGGATTTCTTTAATGTCATCGGCACTATCAACAAGCAGGTCATCATTGTAACAAAGAGTTTCTTGAAGGAAGGTCGTAAGGGAGAATTCCTGTTAGACAATGACAAGATTAAGGACATCACCGGAAGTATATACCGAATAGAGAAGCAGAGGCCTTTCAACGACAAAGACCTTTCAACAATTCAAACGGTTATTTCTAAAATCAAGTAAGATATGGCAAGTGCAGTTAACAATATAGAAGAGTTGTTCGACAAGGATGAGAAACTCATAGACATATGGGGGCGTAGGAATCCGAAGTTTGAGAAAAAATACGAACAAAGTGTCATTCGTATCATTACGGATTATGGTAATGGGGCATCAGAACAGAATGACTTTAGAGGTAAGGTTCTTGGTGCGGGTTACGAAGCCTATATCATGGCATTTTTCATCGGTTTGTATGCAAATAAGAGACTACAGTTATCCGATGAAACAAAAGTATTGGGCCAGCCTATTCAGTTTTGGGGCAATCTTGATTCTAAACGTGCACGCAAGGCATATCCGCAATTACGTTCATACATCTTCATTGCTCTTGTGGCAAGAACAGAGATTGATTGGATCGCGCTGGACAAGGGAGATATAAAAGTCCCAACCGTTATATCCAAACTGCTTGAAACCATGGAAGAGTATGCCAATTACGGTTTCTCTGTGATGGAAGACAAACTGAATCGGGAACCAAATTATTTCTTCTCCAACCGTTCTTTTCTTGACATCTTCATGCAACTCACCACATGCAGAGAGGATGGGGACGATGAGACTGGACCTGAGAGCCTGTAGGTTTTTCTCTGTTTGCAGATATGAATGGGGGAGAGGCTTTTGGACAGTATTCGGATACTGTATGTATCTGCTTTCTCATGTCTTGTCTTTATGATAAGATTCCTTTATACAAAGAAAGGAGGTGCAGCCCATTTGGTACTGCACCTCTAAATGTTAAAACGGAATGCCAGTTTTTTATACCAGAATCTTGGGGCTTGGCTTTGCGTTATTAGGGTTGGTGTATGCGGGTGTCCTTCCAAAGGAAGAAGCCGGCCAGCAGTGTGCCGGAGATGCTGTGATAGGCGCAGGATATGGCACAGGGGATGACGGCAAGGGCAGCCATGGGGTTGGTGGCTATCATGGCGGGAGATGCAAAGAAGTTGCGTGCCAGCACGGTTGCCATGCCTGCGTTTTGCATGCCTACTTCTATGGAGAGCGTACGGCGCTTGGCGGTGTCGAAGTGGAATGCCTTTCCGGCCAGGTAGCCAAGCAGGTAACCGGCAGCGTTGTGAAGGGTGACGACGGCAAGTGTGAGCAGAATGAGCTGCAATCCCTTTTCCTGAAGTTGTGGATGTACGGTGAAGATGACGCCGCCCACGATGCATGCCAGGCACAGAACGCTGATGCCTGGCATAATGCCCTGTATCTGCTGAAAGTCTTTCCTTTTGCCCAGGAAGTAGTTGAAGGCGACTCCGAGTGCAACGGGAATGAGTGTCACCAGCAGGATGTTCTGGAACATTCCCCATGCATCTACTTCAATCTCTGCACCAGCCAGCCATAGCACTAGCAGGGGTGTCACGAAGGGAGAGAGGCAGGTGCTGACGGTTGTCATGCCCACGCTATATGCTACATCTCCTTTGCATAGGAAGCTCATGAGGTTGCTGCTCACTCCGCCAGGGCTACAACCGACAAGTATGATACCTGCCGTCATGAATGCGTCCAGGTGAAAAAGTCGTGCCAGCATCCATGCCATGATGGGCATGATGGTGTATTGTGCTATGGTGCCAATAAGGATATCTATAGGGCGAGATAGCAAGATGCGGAAGTCCTGTGTGGAGAGTGTGCACCCCATTGTCAGCATGATAAGTCCCAGAATGACCGAAGCGCACTGGCCCTGCTGTACCCATGCAAAGGTGTTGGGCACGAGGAAGGCAATGATAGCAACGATGATGATGAACAGGCTTGTATACCGTGACAGGTATTGGCTGAGGGAGAATAGCAATTTCATTATATGTTTTTAGTTGCAAAGGTACTAAAAAAGGGTATTATAAGGCATGGAATACCTGCTTTTTTAAAGAGAGTAGGATGTCTTTTTCTGTAGTTGATAGCGTGCGTTCTTGTATTTGCGCTAAGTAAAATTGTTTCTTACGCCTAATATAAGTATTTGGACAAGCGAGCAAACATATGAAGAACGTGTTTTATAAAATGTACTCAACGTTGGGGATAATTGTACTCAATGTTGAGTACATTGCTCCTAAACGTTTGGTACAATTGTACTCAATGTTGAATTTATTTTTTTATTCGCGTTTTTCTTGCTTTTGCTCCTCGTTTATATTATCTTTGTAAAGCGTTGTTGCACTTTTACTAAAAACTAATAAATATAGACATATGGCAAGATACATTAAGCAGGAGTTGCCTGATTTGCACAAGACGGGCGAGAAGAAGGCGTATTATCGTATGAAAACGGAACGGAAAATAGACTTTAATCAGTTTATTGACCTCATCAGCAGTCATAATTCGGGTATCAGCAGGGGTGAGGCTTTTCATGTTCTGACACATGCTGCCGATACCTTGGCCGAACTCTTGGCCGAGGGGTACTCTGTAACGATTGATGAAATGGGTACTTTCAAAGCCACCGTGGGCTTAGTGGATGACAAGGAAATGGACTCTTTCGATGAAGGAACACCCAAGTTGAATGCACGAAGTCTGAGGGTAGATGGTGTGAGTTTTCAGGCGGACAAGCGATTGATAGCGAATGTAGACTCACGTTGCGACTTGAAACGCGCAGGGGTAAGTCGTCTTTGCCGTTCTCCGTTCAGCAAGGAGGAGCGTCTGCAGAAGGCCCTGGAGTATCTGAATGCACATGGTGCAATGAAGGTGAAGGACTACATGGAACTTACCAGTCTCTCGCACACCGTTGCCGCAAAAGAACTGCGCGAGTTTGAACACGATGCAGCATCCGGCATCACCTCCATCGGCCGCCTTGCCGGCAAGGTGTACGTAAGGCGCTTGGAAGAATAGCGCCAAGGATTGGCATGGAGCTGCCTCTATGCAATGTACTTGACCACATTTCCATGGGGGAAAGAGCATTTATTTGCGCCTTTCCCCCTTTTTGTGCTTTTTTTTTTATAATTTTGCGCCTTGAAATACGAGAATACATTATTTATATACTGATATGAATATATCCTATAAATGGCTTCGTGAATACGTAGACGTAGACCTATCTGCCGAAGAGGTGGCAAAAGCACTGACCAGCATAGGTCTGGAGGTAGGCAGTGTGGAGGAAGTTCAGAGCATAAAGGGAGGACTGGAAGGCCTGTGGACAGGCGAGGTGCTCACTTGCGAAGAGCATCCCAACAGCGACCACATGCATGTCTGCACTGTAAATGTGGGACAGGATGCTCCCCTGCAGATTGTGTGCGGTGCTCCCAATGTGGCGGCCGGACAGAAGGTGATTGTTGCCGTAGTGGGCACCAAGTTGTATGATGGCGACCAGGAGTTCGTCATCAAGCGCAGCAAGTTGCGCGGTGTGGAAAGCCTGGGCATGATCTGTGCCGAGGACGAGATAGGTGTGGGCACAAGCCACGACGGTATCATCGTACTGCCCGAGGACACCCCCGTGGGCATCCCTGCCAAGCAGTACTACAATCTGGAGAGCGACTACCTGATAGAGGTGGACATCACCCCTAACCGTGCCGATGCGTGCAGCCATTGGGGTGTGGCACGCGACCTGTATGCATGGTTGGTACAGAACGGCTATGAGACCTCCCTGCACCGTCCCTCTTGCGACGCCTTCCAGGTGGACAACACCGATCTGCAGATTCCCGTCAGAGTGGAGGCAGCCGAGGCATGCCCCCGCTATTGCGCCCTGACACTGACCGGATGCGAGGTGAAGGAGAGCCCCGAATGGTTGCAGGACCGCCTGCGCATCATAGGTCTGCGCCCCATTAACAACATCGTGGACATCACCAACTACATAATGATGGCCTATGGCCAGCCTCTGCACTGCTTCGATGCAGACATGATTCTGGGCAAGGAAGTGGTGGTGAAGACCATGCCCGAGGGCACACCCTTCGTGACACTGGACGGCGTGGAGCACAAACTGAGCGAGCGCGACCTGGCCATCTGCAATGCCGAGGAACCGATGTGCATAGCCGGTGTGTTCGGCGGCAAGGGAAGCGGCACCTACGATACGACATGCAACGTACTGCTGGAGAGCGCCTACTTCAACCCCACATGGATCCGCAAGAGTTCGCGCCGCCATGGCCTGCAGACAGATGCCAGTTTCCGTTTCGAGCGCGGCATTGACCCCAACGGACAGATCTATGCCCTGAAACAGGCTGCCATCATGGCCAAGGAACTGGCCGGTGCCAAGGTGAGTATGGAGATTGTGGACGTGTATCCCCAACCCATAGCACCCTTCAGCGTGGAAGTGAAGTATGCCTACGTGAATTCCCTCATCGGCAAGGAAATCCCCGCCGAGACGGTGAAGAGCATCGTCACAAGCCTGGAGATGGAGATAGTAGGGGAGGATGCCGAAGGCCTGCAACTCTCCGTACCCGCCTACCGCGTGGACGTCCAGCGTCCCTGTGACGTGGTGGAGGACATCCTGCGCATCTACGGATACAACAACATAGAGATTCCCACAACGGTAAAGTCCAGCCTGTCCGTAAAGGGCGAGGCAGACAAGAGCCACAAGTTGCAGAACCTCATTGCAGAGCAGTTGGTGGGTTGCGGTTTCCACGAGATACTGAACAACAGCCTGCAGAAGATTTCATACTATGCCGGAGGTTCCCAGCAGACCTACAAGGAAGAAAACTGTGTACGCCTGCTCAACCCCCTTTCACAGGACCTGAGCGTATTGCGCCAGAGCCTCCTGTTCGGCGGACTTGAGAGCATAGCACGCAACACCGCGCACCGCATGCCCGACCAGCGCATGTTCGAGTTCGGCAACTGCTACCGTTTTGACCAGGCACGCAAGTGCGCCGACATCATTCCCGGCGTATCCAGCAGCCGCGACCCCGAGGTGATAAAGCACGTCCTGGACGCATACTCCGAGGAGATGCACATGGGCCTGTGGGTTACAGGCAAGCGTGTTTGCGGCAGTTGGGCACATTGCAACGAGGACAGTTCCTGTGCCGAACTGAAGGCATACGTCATGAACATCCTCTCCCGCCTTGGCGTTCCTTTCGGCATGCTGGTATTTGCCGACGGCACGGAGGACATCTTCGAGAAGAGCCTGGAAATACGCAACCGTGGCGGCAAGGTGCTCGCAAAGTTGGGTATCGTTAGCCGCAAGGTGCTGAAGGCATTCGACATAGAGAACCCCGTGTTCTTTGCCGACCTTGACTGGAAACTCCTCATGAAGACCATACGTAACCAGGCCGTCAAGTACACCGAGATAAGCAAGTTCCCCGCCGTGAGCCGCGACCTGGCACTGCTCATCGACCAGAGCGTGGAGTTCGGACGCATAGAGCAGATAGCATACCAGACGGAGAAGAAACTGCTTAAGGCCGTAACGCTCTTTGATGTGTACGAAGGCAAGAACCTGCCCGCAGGCAAGAAGTCTTACGCCGTGAACTTCATCCTTCAGGACACGGAAAAGACCATGAGCGAGAAGGCCATCGATGCCATCATGCAGAAGTTGATACAGCAACTGACCAAGCAACTTGGCGCCGAACTGAGATAAGAAGAAAACGTAAAATCAAATATAAACAACAATATGGGACGCGCATTTGAATATCGCAAAGCAGCAAAAATGAAGAGATGGGGCCACATGGCCAAGACTTTCACTCGCCTGGGCAAGCAGATTGCCATAGCCGTTAAGGCTGGCGGCCCCGAACCCGAGAACAATCCCACACTCCGCTCCGTTATAGCCGTGTGCAAGCGTGAGAACATGCCGAAGGACAACATCGAGCGTGCTATCAAGAATGCCATGGGCAAGGACCAGAGCGAGTACAAGAGCGTTACCTACGAGGGATATGGTCCCCACGGTGTGGCCGTGTTCGTGGATACACTGACCGACAACACCACACGTACCGTGGCCGACGTACGCTCTATCTTCAACAAGTTCAATGGCAACATGGGTACCACGGGTTCCCTGTCTTTCCTCTTTGACCACAAGTGTGTCTTCACCTTCAAGAAGAGTGCCGACATGGACATGGACGACTTCATCCTGGAGATGATCGACTTCGGAGTGGAGGAGGAGTACGACGAGGAATACGACGAGGATAAGGACGAAACCACAATCACCATCTATGGCGAGCCTACAAGTTACAGCGAGATACAGAAGGCTCTGGAAGCCAAGGGCTTCGAGGAGGTGGGCGGTGAGTTCACATACATCCCCAACGACCTGAAGGACGTTACCCCCGAGCAGCGCGAAACCATCAACAAGATGGTGGAGAAGATGGAGGAGTTTGACGACGTGCAGACCGTCTATACCAACATGAAGCCCGAGGAGTAACACACACTCCTGCTTCAAAAAGCATGCATAAATAAAGTGGAGAATTGCCGGCAGAAGGACATTCGCATAAACGGGTCTTTCTGAGTGATTCTCCATTTTTACATTATTATATATAGATGCCATAGTATATATAGATTCTATAGTTTATACAGATTCTATATTTTTGTATAGATGCAATGAAATTATATATATATGAGATGAAGACCCCATCAGCCATGCTGCTTCTCCTGCTTGCGCTGGTATCATGCAACCATGAGTCGAAAAGCGACAGGATTTGCCGTCAGGCCCGTGAATTTACAGAAAGTTCTTGCCCCAAACAGATGGACGAGTACACGGTTTTGGACAGCCTTGTATATGACACGGACGGCAGGATGATGTCCTATTATTACTCGGTGTCGGGCAAACTGGACGTAGACAGCATATACAACTCCAAACTCCTTAGCGTGTTTCATGCCAATCTCCTGGACAATATACGCCAGAACATAGGACTTCACGAACTGAAGGAGCATGGTACGACATTCCACTATATCTACTATTCATCCACAAAAGCGACAGAGTACATGTCCTTCATCTTCACTCCGGAAGACTATAAATAGGCTCATGAAGCAGGAAAGATACATTATTTGTGTTTTATAACATAAAATAAACGCTATAATTCTTGCGAGTTAAGTAAAATTAACTTACCTTTGCATCGCGAATTGATAAAAGTCGCAATTAGATAGGTATATTATTCAAACATTAAGGTATTAAAGCGATGATCGAGAAGATTGGTAGCGTTGCTGGTGCTGTTTGGACAGCCCTCAACGAGAATGGCGCAATGAACGCCAAGGACCTGAAGAAGGTTTGCAAGATTAAGACTGACAAGGATTTGTATCTGGCTATGGGCTGGTTGCTCCGCGAGGACAAGCTGAACGTAGTAGAGGAGGGTAAGGAGATTACTCTGTCTCTGAAGTAAGATTCTTGTTGAGAAGATAATTAGGAAGATGTGTCATAGATTCTTATGGCACATCTTTTTATATGTATAACCACCGGCACGTTTGCATGTAAATGGTTGCGACACTTGACTATGTTGAACGCAAGTTCAATGAATTCAATCATACAATATTCGGAGGACGTTTGAAACCGTTGCCATTCAGGCTCAGCAACGCACGAACGTTCTTGGGACAACTGCGTTATAGTCGCAAGCGTAGTTTTTGGGGAGGATGGAAGTACGCCAACTTCCAGTTCGTCATAAGTGCCGGCAAGGAAATGGACGAGCGCCTTCTGGAAGATACCATCATACACGAGATGATACACTACCACATACTCTCCAACCAGTTGCAGGACACTTCGGCTCACGGCAAACTATTCCGCAAGATGATGGACGACATCAATGCCCGCTTCGGCCGTAATGTAACCATCAGCCACAAGCCTACCGAGGAGGAAAGGGAGAAGGACCGCGAGATACGCTGTCACCTGATATGCACAAGCCGTTTTTCCGACGGAAGGACAGGCATCACCATAGCCGCACAGACAAGGGTCTTCATGCTATGGAACGAGATACCCAAGTTCCCAGGTGTCATAGAGTGTAAATGGTATTCTTCCCTGAACCCGTACTTCAACAGGTTCCGCCGCTCCCAGACGGTAAAGATTTATCTTGTCGATAGGGAGGAATTGGAAAAGCAACTTGCCGATGCCTTGCCTTTGGTGAAAGAGGGGGATATGATAAAAACTATTCCTCAGCCTCACCATCCTTAGCCGTGCGGAGGATGAGCGTGGTGGCACCTATGGTGATAATGTCGCCATCGGAAAGTGACACCTTCTCGTTGTCGCCCAGGATGTCGTTCATATAGAAAGTGCCGGTGTTGGAAGGGGCATCCCAGAGGATGTATTGCAACTCCCCACGCTTGTTGCGTTGCACGCGGATGATGCAATGCTTGGTGTCCACGCTGGGGTCCACCGTTTCTATGGGCAGGTTTATGTTAGTGCCCTTTACATATCTGCCAAGCACATTGTCGCCCATGCTGAGAGGAAGGACCTGCTTGTAGTGGAACACATTTTCCACCACCACGATGCTACCACACTGGTCCTTGTTGGCCTCCTCATCCAAAACCTCGTTCTTGCGTGTATCGCGTACCTTGCTCGTGCCCATGCGTATGCCGAATTGCTTGGAGCACTCCGGGCATTGGAATACCAGTTGCTGTCCTGCCTGGTACTTCGTTTCGTCGAAAGTAATGTAACTGTCACATTTGGGACAACGTACACGCTTCATGTTGTGATAGATAAAATTATGGGGGAGAGAAAATGATGTTAGAATTGCTTCAGCCAAGAACCGGAGTACAACTTGTCCGTAGCACGTACAACGGCCATATCGGCACGTGCTGCCTCTTCGCTATCGTATCCGGCAAGCACAACGCGGAGCATGCCTTTGTCGTCATACTTCACGGCATTCATGAAACCCTCCTTGTTGAGTTTTCTGATAAGATGCTCGGCACCCTTGTGGGTAATGGCGCTGGCCATGACAACACAAAAGCCCTTCACTTCGGGTGAGGGTTCGGCAACGGCTTCCTCCACAACCTTTTCCTGCACGGCGGCTTCGTGTGTGACAGGTTCCTGTACGGTGGAGGTCTGCAGGGCAGGCACCTCAACGTTATTTTCCTGCACCAGTTCCACAGGTTCTGCGGTGCTTGCGGAAAGCATTGTGGAATCCTGACTTGCCTCTGCTGAAACGGCATTATCCTGGATATCCTCTTCCGGGGCGATGGCAACAGGCTGGGTTTCGGCTATCTGCAAAGTCTGTTCGGCAATGGGCTTGGGATTTGCGGTGAACAATGTCATAAGACTCTCTGCCGATGCAAAGTGTGCTTGCCATTTGCCGTTAAGGCTGAAGGCACCATAGTTGGGGACGATGACCGTAAGGGCAACGATGATCATTGCCGCCGCGGTCATGACACGGTGTACCGTGCTACGGCGAAGCCTTATGGTGAAGTGTGTGGGATCCTTGTATCCATTGTGCTTGTGCGCATAGGCAGGCAACTTGGGCATCTGGAAAGAGTCAAGGCCATACCATTCGGGTGAATTGACACCGGCTTCGCATGCTTCGAAGGAAACCACATTGTCTGCATACACCAATCTGCCCATTGTGCCAAGGTCCATGAAGCCGGCCTCTGCGAGAGCCTGGTTGATGTCGTTGGTATAATCCGTTATCCACTTCTGGGCAACATTGCGTGTGACACGATGCAATTGAATCAAGCAGTTCTCCAACTTGCCGTCGTCCTGCTTCTGCCCGATGTCCAGGCGCACGTTCTTCACGGGCGGGAGATAGGTGTTCTCCTCCATGTAATACCGTGCAGGGAGGTCTTCTGTGATGAAGGTTCCGATGCCTGGTATTGCCACCGAGTCATGCTCGCAAAGGAGATATTCTATATGTCTGCTTAAATCTTTCACGATGGCAAAGGTACAACATTTATCTCTAAAAAAGCAACTCCTGAAAGGTTATTTCTGAAATAATTTTCAGTCCTTTCAGGAGTGTATCAAGTACTATTCAAAGGTTACTCTGATGCTTTCTTTTGAGTTTCAGAAGATTGTGCTTTCGGCTTGTCGTGATTCTTCTTGTTTTGGGGTTTCCTGTGCTTTGCCTTTGCCTTTTCCCCGCTATTGTTTTTGGCTTCTGCCTGGCCTTTTGTGCCGCTCTTTCTCCTTGTGTTATTGCGGCTCCTGCTCCTTGAGGGCTTCCTGCCCTGGGCTTTGCCGTTGTATTCCGGAGTTTCTCCCAGGTGTTCGGGGACGGGCATCTTTTCCACCTCCTTCTTCAGGAAGTGCTCTATCTTCTTGAACTCCGGCTGGTCCTTTTCCGATACCAGCGTGATGGCGCTTCCGCCGGCTCCTGCCCTGGCCGTACGACCAATGCGGTGCACATAGTCTTCGGCATCGTGGGGGACGTCGAAATTGATGACAAGCGTGATGTCGTCAATGTCTATTCCTCGTGCCACGATGTCCGTGGCCACGAGAATGTCCGTCTGTCCGCTACGGAACAGATACATCACCTCGTCGCGTTCCTGTTGCGACAGGTCGCTATGCATGGCACGGCAGTTGAACTTTGCTCTGGTCAGTGAAATGGCCAGATCCTTGGCCTTCACCTTGCTGCCCGTGAAGATGATCACACGTTCCGGTTTCTTCTCCTTGAAGAGTTCCTTTACAATGCCTATCTTCTGCGCCTCGTAGCATACATAGGCCATCTGGTGAATCTTGTCGGCCGGCCGGCTTACGGCAAGGCGGATTTCCACCGGGTCATTCAGCAATGTCTTGGCAAGTTGGCGGATCTTCTCCGGCATCGTCGCCGAGAACATTATTGTCTGGTGCTTGGCTGGCAGATGCTTGGCTATCTGCAGGATGTCGTCAGAGAAACCCATGTCGAGCATGCGGTCGGCCTCGTCGAGTATGAAGAAGGACACGCGCGAGAGGTCAATGTTGCCGAGCGACAGGTGGCTGATGAGCCTTCCGGGGGTGGCAATGACAATGTCTGCTCCCTGCTGCATGCTGCGCTTTTCCTGCTCATAGCGTATGCCGTCGTTTCCACCGTACACGGCAACGGAACTGATGTATGGCAGATGGTATGAGAACCCTTGCAAGGCCTGGTCAATCTGTTGTGCCAGTTCGCGTGTGGGCGACATGATAACACAATTTATGGCATCGGTAGGGTAGTCGCCGTAGGACAACTCCGAGAGGACGGGCAGCAGGTATGCCGCCGTCTTTCCGGTTCCCGTCTGGGCAACGCCCAAAAGGTCCCTACCTTCTATTATTGGCGGTATGGCATGCTCCTGTATGGGAGTCGTTTCCCGGAAGTTCATGTCGTCCAGTGCATCGAGCACGGGATCGCTGAGGTTAAGGTTGTAGAAATCCATTATTATTGTTTCAATATATAATAAGGTATATATACCGTCGCCTATCTCGGCGCTTTCTTGTATAGATATATGGCAACAGGTAGGTATATGAAGTTAGGCAACCATGCTGCAATCCATGGTTCCATTCCCGCCTGTGTGCTGAATGAGGCGCATATTCCCTGCAGCAGAATATATGTGGCGCTGAGGGCAAGTCCGATACCCAGTGCCGTACCCATGCCTCCCTTGCGCTTGCGTGCCGACAGGCTGGCCCCAATGATACTGAGGATGAATGCGGCAAATGGTGCGGCTATACGCTTGTGGTATTCCACTTCAAAGTCCTGAAGTCCTGCTATACCCCTTATTCTCTGCCTTTCAATGAAGTCTTTCAACTGCGAGGAGGTCATGGTTTCCTGCATCTTGTTTGTGAGCAGGAAGTCCTGCGGTTCCAGTTTTATTATGCTGTCTATCTGGTTGTAGTGGGTAATCTTCTCGCGTGGTCCGCTCAGTTCTCGGATGTTCACGTTTCTCAGCGTCCATTTGAAGCGCACGTCGGAGATGGTGTCGTACTGGGCGGATGTTGCCGTCAGGTGCGAGACGAGTTTCTTGTTTTCAAATTTGTCCAGCGAGAAATGGTATCCTGTGTGTGATGTTCCGTCGTAGTGTTCCAGAAAGGCCACCACACCGCTGTCTACCTGCAGATGCACGTTGTCCGCCCACATCTTCACCTTTATTCGTTTCTTGTAAAGGTTCTCAAAGGCAATTCTGTCCACACTTCCTCTCGGTATTACATCTGTGGCGAGGTAGTAGTTGAGCGCGGCAATGAGTGCGGCACTGAACATGTAGGGCCACATCAGGCGCCTGAAACTGACACCGGCCGCCAGCATTGCTATTATTTCGCTGTTGTCCGCCAGTTTCACTGTGAAGAAGATGACCGAGATGAATACGAACAGTGATGAGAACAGGTTGGTGTAGAAGGGTATGAAGTTGGCGTAATAGGTGAATATTATGCCCTCCCACGGGGCATTGTTGGTGGTGAACTTGTCCACATGGTCGTTGAAGTCGAACACCACGGCAATGCTGATAATAAGGATGATGCTGAAGACGTATGTCCCCAGAAACTTCTTTATTATGTACTTGTCCAGTCGGGTGAATAGTTTCATGCTCCCCTGTGCTTACAATCTGTTTGTTACTCGCCTTATCATCATGGCCTTCCATGTGGTGAAGTCGCCTGCGATGATGTGCTTCCTTGCCTCGCCTACGAGCCAGAGGTAGAAGGCCAGGTTATGTATGGATGCTATCTCCAGTGCCAGGAGTTCCTGTGCCTTGAAGAGGTGGTGCAGGTATGCCTTTGTGTAGAAGAGGTCCACGGATGCCGTGCCGTTGGTATCTATGGGGGTGAAGTCGTCCGCCCACTTGCGGTTGCGCATGTTCATGATACCCTCGCTGGTGAACAGGCATGCGTTGCGTCCGTTTCTGGTCGGCATCACGCAGTCGAACATGTCTATGCCCCGCTCTATGCCTTCAAGCAGGTTTGCCGGTGTGCCCACTCCCATCAGGTAGCGCGGCTTGTCCTTGGGCAGTATTTCGTTCACCACCTCTATCATCTCGTACATCACCTCGGCAGGTTCGCCCACGGCCAGTCCTCCTATGGCATTGCCGTCGGCATTCTTCGATGCCACGAACTCGGCGCTCTCACGACGCAGGTCCTTGTAGGTGCATCCCTGCACTATGGGGAAGAGGCTCTGGTTGTAGCCGTAGAGGGGTTCGGTCTCATTGAATCGCTTGAAGCAACGGTCCAACCACCGGTGCGTAAGTCCCAGACTTTTCTTTGCATAGGCATAGTCGCTTGTGCCGGGAGGGCACTCGTCCAGAGCCATGATGATGTCTGCTCCAATGTTACGTTCTATGTCCATTACACGCTCTGGGGTGAACATGTGCTTGGAACCGTCCAGATGGCTGCGGAAGGTGCATCCTTCCTCCGTCAGTTTGCGTATGCCGGTGAGGGAGAACACCTGGAAACCGCCCGAGTCGGTAAGTATGGGACGGTCCCAACCGTTGAACTTATGCAGGCCTCCGGCCTTTTCCAGTATCTCGGTGCCGGGGCGCAGATAGAGGTGATATGTGTTGCCCAGGATGATCTGTGCCTTCACTTCCTCCTTCAGGTCGCGCACGGTGAGTCCCTTCACGCTACCCACGGTGCCTACGGGCATGAAGATGGGGGTCTGTATCTGTCCGTGGCCGGTGGTCAGCAAGCCCGCACGGGCATTGCTCAGTGTGTCTGTATGCTGTAGTTCGAATGTCATTCTTCCTTGGTGCTCTTTTTATGGGGGTGGGGTAGGGCTGGACATTTATTTCGTTGAATCCTTTTCGGTCTTTGCCTCTTCAAGGCGGAACTCTATGGGGTTGGCCACCTTTTCCTTCAGCAAGGCATAATCCAGCACGTCCATGACGGTGTTCACATAGTGGAACTCCAGGCCGTTGATGTATATGGCGGGTATCTCCTCAATGTCCTTCTTGTTGTCCTGGCACAGGATTATGTGCTTTATGCCGGCACGCTTGGCGGCCAGTATCTTCTCGCGGATGCCTCCCACGGGCAAAACCTTGCCTCGCAGGGTTATCTCGCCCGTCATGGCCAGTTCCTTGCGCACCTTGCGCTGGGTCAGTGCCGAGGCTATGCTGGTGGCCATGGTTATGCCGGCAGAAGGTCCGTCCTTGGGCACGGCACCTTCGGGCACGTGGATGTGCAGGTTGTAGTTGTCGAACACGCGAGGGTCTATGCCCAGGTCGCGTGTGTGGCAACGTATGTACTCCAGTGCTATGGTGGCCGATTCCTTCATCACGTCGCCCAGGTTGCCGGTCAGCGTGAGCCTTCCTCCCTTGCCTTCTGACACGCTGGTTTCAATGAAGAGGATTTCGCCTCCCACGCTTGTCCATGCCAGGCCTGTCACCACACCGGCAAATCCGTTGCCCTGGTAGGTGTCGCGTGTGAAGAGGGGTTTGCCCAGCAGGCGCTCCACCTCCTTCTCGTCTATGTTCTTGTCCACACGGATGTCGGTGCCGGCATCGCCGCCCTGTGCCTTGGCAAACTCCAGGGCCACCTTGCGCAGCATCTTGTTTATCTGCTTTTCCAGCGAGCGCACTCCGCTTTCGCGGGTATAGTTTTCGATGATTTTCTCTATGGCGCCCTTCTTTATCTTCAGCCCTTTCTGCTTGTCCAGGCCGTTGTTTTCCTTTTCCTTGGGGAATAGGTGGCGCTTGGCTATCTCCACCTTCTCCTCGGTGATGTATCCGCCCACCTCGATGAGTTCCATGCGGTCGAGCAGGGGACGGGGTATGGTGTGTATGTCGTTGGCCGTGGCTATGAACATTACGCGCGACAGGTCGTAGTCGACATCCAGGAAGTTGTCGTGGAAGGCGGTGTTCTGTTCGGGGTCGAGCACTTCCAGCAGGGCGCTGGAGGGGTCTCCGTGCACGGTGGCCTGTGTCACCTTGTCTATCTCGTCCAGCACGAAGACGGGGTTGGAACTGCCGGCCTTTATGATGCTCTTCACTATGCGTCCGGGCATGGCCCCGATGTAGGTGCGCCGGTGTCCGCGTATCTCGCTCTCGTCGTGCATGCCACCCAGTGATATTCTCACGTAGTTGCGCTTCAGGGCATTGGCTATGCTCTTGCAAAGGCTGGTCTTGCCCACTCCGGGAGGGCCGTACAGGCAGATGATGGGGCTCTTCTTGTCGGCCTTCAGTTTCAGCACGGCCAGGTGTTCCAGGATGCGTTCCTTCACCTTCTCCATTCCGTAGTGGTCCTCGTCCAGGAAGCGTTGTGCGCGCTTCAGGTCCAGATTGTCCTGCGTGTACTCTCCCCAGGGCAGTTGCAGCATTGTCTGGAGGTAGTTGAGTTGCACGTTGTAGTCGGGGCTCTGTGCGTTGATGCGCGAGAGTTTCGTCAGTTCCTTGTCGAAGGTCTCGGCGATGGCTATGCTCCACTTCTTCTCCCTTGCCTGGATGCGCAGTATGTTCAGGTCGTCGAACTTGCTTGAGAATTCGTCCGTATTGCCCAGTTCTGCCTGCAGGTTGCGTATCTCCTGGTTCACGAAATATTCTCGTTGCTGGCGGTTCAGGTCGGCATGTGTCTTTGCCTCCACGTCCTGACGCATCTTGGCCAGTTGTATCTCGAAGTTCAGGAACTTCAGCAGCAGGGTGGCTCGTCCCAGGTCGGTGTCTTCGCATACGAGTTGCGCCTTCTTCTCGGTGGGGAAGGGGAAGTTGGTGCAGATGAAGTTCACGAAGAACACTCCCGTGGGCATCTTCTTGATGAACTCTATAACCTCCATGGGTATGTCCTCGCTCATGGTGGAGAGGCGCTTGATGCGCTCCTGTATCATCTCCGTGGTTACGGTGAGTTCGGCTTCCCTGTCGGGGCTTTTTATCTCGGGTATTGCCGTCACGTGTCCCACAAGTCCGTCCGCGGTTTCCTCCAGAGAGTCCAGTCCTACGCGGTTGAGTGCCTGGAGCAGGGCGTTGTGGTTGCCGTCGGGCAACTTCATCAGGTGGACTATCCTGCATACCGTGCCCACGTGGTAGAGGTCGTCCATGCCCGGCTCGTCCGTTTCTGGGTTCTTCTGCACGAAGGCGGCTACCAGGGCACCTTTCTTGTCGGCCAGTTTCAGTGTCTTCAGGCTCTTCTTCCTGCCTATGGTGACGGGGGTCACCGTGCCGGGGAAGAGTATGTTGTCGCGCAGGGCCAGTATGCCCATGTCGCCGTCGTTGCTCTGGCGTATTACCTTTTCTATGTCGGCATCTATTTCTGTAACGAATGAAAACGAAGAGTTCTTCCGCATATACGTGTGCTATTCTGTGATATTTCGTGTGTTTGTCATATATATATTGCCGTGCAAAGTTATGAAAAACTAAGGGAAGTTCAAAATTAAGCATAGGCAGAATTCCTTTTCCCCGGTAAAATTGCAATATATTGGCGCAAAAGCCGTAACTTTGCCAGGCCTATGACAACAAACAGCGCTTTCAGGTTCAAACAATTCTCGGTAAAGCACGGCAGAAGTTCCATGCGTGTTGGTACGGACGGTGTGCTTCTTGGAGCGTGGGCCGATGTGGCGGTTTGCCGTGATGTTCCCTGTGCCAAGGTTCTGGATATTGGTTGCGGATGCGGACTTATATCCCTGATGGTGGCGCAGAGGTGTCCCTCATGTCATGTGTTGGGCATAGACGTAGATGCCCCCAGTGTTCTGGAGGCTGCGGAAAATGCCGCAGAGAGCCCTTTTGCCGACATGGTGGAATTCTCCCTGGCAGACATCAGGGAGTTCTGTACGGATGAAAATGCCGGTGCATATTCCATGATATTATGCAATCCGCCTTATTACACCGAGGACACCCTGCCTCCGGAGCATCGTCGCAGTGTGGCACGTAATTCGGCTCACCTTTCCTTTGATGTGTTGGTGCGCAGTGCGTGTCGTCTGTTGGCGGAAAACGGAGTCTTTGCCGTTGTCGTTCCCATGGCTGCAAGAGGGGAATTCGTGGCGGTTGCCATGGAGAGCGGGTTGCACATCCGCAGGGAATGCAGGGTGCAGACTGTATCAAGGAAAACTCCAAAGCGTGTGCTTTTAGAGTTTGGTTTCCAGTCAAGTAACGATGTTGCGTTGTCCTCTCTTCTTTTGCAGGACGATGACGGTGGCCGCAGTGCGGAATACTCTGCACTATGCGGCGACTTCTATCTATGATTCCAGTTGCCACACGCAATGTTGGGATGCTCCATGCGAGGTAGGCATGTAATCCGGTTGGTGTAAGAAGAAGACTCATGGTGTAAAAAAAGCGACAGCGACGGTCCTGTCTCATGGGCTTTTGCCATGGTGTCTTATACTGATATAGGTAGACACATTTGATAACAATTAATAAAATGTGTAAACAGTATGAGAAAGAAATGCGAACGTTACAGTGAAGAAGAACGCTTATTAATTCTTCGTGACTATTATTCCTCAGGAATGTCCAAAG
>JAZURY010000062.1:0-26311 GCA_045606445.1 Bacteroidaceae bacterium | reverse complement strand
GAACACTATGCCCAATATCACAAGTATCTCTATCACGAACCTTGTACGCGGAGTCAGGCCGAGTATATCGTCCAGACTTCCCGTATACAGCATTACCGACATTGCCAGCATCACCTGTATCAGGCGTGTGTGAGAGAATTCCGCACCAAGTCCGGCGATGCCCTCATTGAAAGTGTAATATAGGGCGCATCCAGTCAGCATACCCACAGTCACCCCGAAGAACACCGCCAGTCCTCCAAGCACAGGGACAGGAAACTTCTGCAGTTTTCTCGCATCAGGATTGTCCACCAGACCTTTCTCCTTGGCAAGTTTCAGAATCTTGAAGTATATCCATCGTACTGCCAGCAAGGCAGAGAGTGAAGAACACGCAATAGTAAGCACTAAAAACACATTCATATTCATCCTATTTATCCTAATTACAACTATACTCTATGTCACACTACAGCAATACATTTGTCACTCTGGAAATTCTTCCCATCGCCACCTCTCCTATCTTATACAGATATCTCAAACTCAATAATGCAATATTAGAATATATCCCGTTCTCCTTCAAGGCACGCAGATGGTCACGGTTGATCTGTTTGTGGGCCTTTGCGCCGCAGGAACTTGCACCACCGTGTCGCATGGTGACGAAATCCTTCCAGATGTAAGCAGTCTTTATTTTCCTCACATACAACATACGCAACAGGCATTCAAAATCTGCCGCTATCTTATATGTCGTATTGAAGTAGGCGCAATCCTTTTCTCCTTTCCACCCTTCAATATCCGAAGCATCTAACTTATAGCACTCATACACGCTCTTGCGACAATAGAACGAAGGATGTGCCGGCATGAATCCCATCCTCATCCATTTCGGGCGGAAAAGTCGTGAGGAATAATAACGTTTCAGTCTGGTTGTGTCATCCCAATCCACATAGTGTATATCACCATACACGGCATCTATTTCGGGGGTTCTTTCAAACTGGCGCACTATTGCCATCAGGACATCAAAGGATGTATAGAAATCATCAGAGTTCAACAGACCCACAACATCTCCGCTTGCAGCCCTGATGCCCTGGTTCATGGCATCGTATATCCCCCTGTCGGGACAGGACAGAATCTTCATCCTGCCCTCAAAGGCAGGTTCCAGTTCACGGCAAATATCCAAGGTATTGTCCGTGCTTCCACCGTCCTTGATGATAAGTTCATAGTCCCTGTAGTTCTGTCGCAGCACGCTCTCCAAAGTGTCACGGACAGTGGCACCGCTATTAAAAGTAGCAGTGATAATTGAAATTTTCATAAAGAAGTATTGATATTCCCTCAACGAGGGACATTTTTTGCTCTAAACAAGTAAAAACGTTTATGCTATTTTGTGGGAGGTAATTTTAGGTTTCGGCCTTTTCGTCACTTAGTAAAGCACTCACCCTCCCACCCTCTCAGCGTAATAAATCAGTGTGCATTCAATGATATACAGACTCTCTTGGGTACCAGGCACATTATCTCCCATGGAGCCAGGCAAAAGTATTTTGCGCAATTGGCAAAGAAGCGGCAGGTAGTTTCCATGCGCTTCTTCCATCCGCTCCTGTGTTTGTAGTCCATCCTGCCAAAATTACCGTTCTTCAGTATGTCTGCCATCAACAAGTCTGCCATACGGAAGTCCTTCGGCGAGAGGAAATCTCTGTACCCTTCCCAGCATACTTTATAATACCTGCCAACCAAGGCCACCATGGCATCAAAAGCCTTCAGATAGCCTATGTTTTGCAGATGTTCTCTCAATGCGCTGATGTTCAAGGTTGGAGCGTAGGCATGTATCAGCACAGCCACGTCCGTAACCTGTCTCAACCCTACCCCCTCGCCTATCAGATGGTTGAACATGTGCTTGAACACAAGAATCAGGTCCACCTCTGGACTGAGCATGGGAACCCGCACACCGTTTGAAACATTGAAGTATCTCAGTCTCCCCTCCCTTATCTCCTTGTCTGCCAAGGCCGAGAAATAGCGCTGATGTTTCTCTGCCCCGAAGGTCTCCATTCGGTAATGCATCTCAAAACGTATGTCCTTGTAAGAAAAGGAATCATGTTTGTCCACATCGCATCTCTCCACCGTCAGTTTCAACTTCTGTTGAATCAGATTCAGTGCCCTTTCGTAATCCCACTCAGGTACATAGAAATCAATATCGCCCATGGTTCTGCTCCAAGGACTTGCATACAGCGATGCTACTGCAGGTCCCTTGAATACCACGAAATCAATGTCCCCCTCGTTCAGCAACAATGTCAATTCCGACAAGGCAACGTCAAAATTACTCTTCACAGTCCGATGCTGTTGCTCGATAGCCACCAGTTCCATCACCAGTGAGCGTTTCCTGTTCCCTTCGTCATAACGGCATTTCACTTCTGCCTGGCCCCTCAGCACAATGTCTGCCAGCAAACCATCCACGGTGTGTGCATGTGCCAAGTGCTGCACTTCTGCCATTTGCTGCAAGGATAGCACTGCCTGTGCATGTTCACCACTAACAGCAATGGACAGGATTTCCAATAGTCTGCTATGTATGTCATTCTTTTGTGACATATAGAAAAAAGCGTAAAAGACAAGTGTTGTTTATCCTCCTGTACAAGTAGGCGTTGCATCCCTCCCCAAGGTGCATGTTTTTGGTCCTCACGAGGACCGACCCGAAAGAACCGGGAACTCTTGCCTCAGGCCTCGGGACGTCAGGCCTCGGTCCTCGGGAGGACCTAAATAAGGTCTTCTCCCTCCTTTAACACCCCAACCGGCCATTAATGCTCGCGGCCATTAATGCCGGAATTGGGTTAAATCTTTATTCCCCAATGCTCGGCAATATATTTCTTTATTGCTTCTGGATTGTCACCACAAGCCTTCTTGCATTCAAATACTTTTGCATCTACCAAGGTACGATACCACCAACCTTGGAGAAAATCCCACAAAAAACCCTCCTTGCCATCAAGGAAACCAAGTTTAAAGATATATCGATATATGAAATATATAAATGAACGCCAGAACAAGGGTTGGTGAGCATATTTTTCTTTCTTCCTGCGTTTACTTAATGCTTGTTCGTCTATCTTGGAAACAGAAGAATCATTGTTCTTGCCAGAAATATTGTATTCAATTTCTAGCAAATCAACAGCCTCTCTAATAGCATAGCCAACATGCTTATTAGTCCACCAACTTAAATCATTAATGTTGTCATCTGCAAAAGGGAATTTAAACTCTATACTTTCACCTTCAAGTAATTCTATATGCTCATCCATCATGCGCACCTCACTTCTTGCTTTACCGCTTTGGAAGAAACGAAGCATTTTAATGCCTTTTGCTATACCATGGTTTATTTTTCTACCAAGAAAAACTCGTTGCAATGGAACAACTATACCTGTATATTTTTTATCCAAATAAGGTAGTTTTGTTTGAAGCTCATGGACTAGTTCTGGAGTGAGATATTCATCAGCATCCAATCTAAGAACCCATTTTGTTTTTATTTTTGCATGCTCTAACGCCCAATTGAACTGAGTTGCGTAGTTTATCCACTTGTTTTGTAGAATTGTTACATTGTCGTAATTACTTGCTATCTCTAATGTTTTATCTGTAGAATAACAATCAACTATCACTACTTCAGAAACTACTGATGCAATTCGATCCAAGCATCTGCGAATATGCAGTTCCTCGTTATAAGTCAGTATGATGACGGTAATATCTAATTTCATAGTATATCAATATAAATCAAATGAAATACATACGGCAAAGGGCAGGAAGCATCTGTTCCTGCCATAATTAAAGACGAAAAAAAATATGAGTTAGAAAAGCCTTTAACGTTGATGGTTTAACGTATAACGTGGAGCGCTTTCTTGTGGATGAAGACTATGGCGGACGCTGCACGCAGCGTCCCTACATTATATGATATCGGTGTAAATCTGTTATATCTGTGTTATCAGTGGCCCATTGTCGTTACTCGCCTACGCCCATCAAGCTATGCAAGTCAACTTTAAACGTTACTCGCCTATGCTCATCAAGCTTTGCAGTCAACGTTAAATGTTCCAATATTATCCCTCCACCACCCAACGTTCAATGTTTCGTGTGTCACTGGTAATGTTGGCACCTATCTTTATTACCTTGCGGCCATCAGCAGTAAACGGAAGTGAATAATCCTTTTCGTTTATCTGTGCCAGAGCCTCCTCTGCACTGCCATCAAGCTTTAGTTCTATCACATAGATATACTTGTCTGTTCCTACCAACAGATCTATGCGACCACGGGATGTACGGTATTCCGCTTGAACATAAAGTCCCATCAGTTTGATGATGATGTAAACCATGTTCTGGAAATGAACTTCCAGATTGCGTACCAGTTCATAAGGTATGCCAGCCATGAAACTCTGTAATAGTTCCATGAAGTGCTCGGCATCTCCACATTCCATGCTCTTTACAAACTGTCCTATGACGGTAGCATGGCTTACGGATTTGGAGTAAGTGTAGTAAGGCAGCAAAAAGTTCACAAAACCTTCCTTAACCTCATCGTTGGGATAATCCAGCGTATATACCTTGAAACGACTGTCATACCCCTTTATGGTCAGGTAACCACTTTGATAAAGCACTGCTATGGGATTGTCCACACTAATCTGTATGCTGTCCAGTTCGCTGGCACTGGCCTCGTAGCCAGACAAGGCAGAGGGATTCAGGTCAGCCTCTTTCATCAGTTGCACCAAATATGTTGGTGTGCCTGTGCTGAACCAGTAACTGCCGTACTGCTGTTCGCTTAATGTCCATAGCACACTGAAGGGATTGTACATTCCTGTAGAGTTGGGGCAAAAGTGGTAGCCATCATAACGCTGACGCAATGTCTCGTAGGCCTCCTCCTTGCTTTGTCCATTGGCAAAAGCCAGTTTGTCCACTTCCTCATCAAAGACTGCATGAAGTTCGGATTCAGTAATACCACATATATCATGAAAGTGCGGACTCATCGATATATCCTTAAGGTTGTTCAGGTCGCTGAACACGCTCACCTTGCTGAACTTGGTTACACCCGTCAGCATGGCAAAGCGCAAGTCGCCGTCGGCACTCTTCAATACACCATAAAAAGCCTTCAGAGCATTGCGAAACTCCGTCTGCAGCTCCTCATTGCCTATGGCCTGCAGCATAGGCTTGTCGTATTCGTCAACAAGGACCACTACATTGCGACCAGTATTCTGCTTGGCAGCACGAATCAGCTGGCGCAACCGACCCTCAGGACTTTTGTCAACAGCCACGCTGTCATACATCTTTTCGTAAATGGTCAGCTGGTCGTTAAGCAAGTCATATAAATCCTCTACTTTTTGGAATGGTTTGGCATTCAAATCTATATGCAGTACTGCATGTTCTGCCCATTCTGTTTCCAGTTGTTCTATGGCAAGTCCCTTGAACAGATGCTTCTTTCCTTGGAAATAAGCCTCCAGTGTAGACAACAGCATGCTCTTGCCGAAACGACGGGGACGGCTCAAGAAATAGCAAGTGCCACCTTGAACCAGATTGTATATATGCTCTGTTTTGTCCACATATATCCAATCCTCTTCACGCAATTTCTCAAACTGCTGTATGCCTATAGGGAACTTCATAACTTTGCTTTTGTGTATATTTCTGCACAAAGTTAGTGTTTTTTCTTTAAAAACAATAGAAGGTAGTACAAATAATCCTCTGTAGATACTTCTGATTTATGTTATCAACACGAACTTAAACAGACCTTGATTTCAAATCAGATTCCTGCAACATCGTTGCGAAGACATGTCTTAAAGGATGATAGACAATAGAATCATCCAAACCTGTTTGAGTGATACTGTTGAATATCAGCCATAGGAATCTATAATAAATCAGTGAATTTCTGTGCCTTCCGTGTATTCTGTGTGCGACTAAAGCATCCGTAAGAATCTAATCCCTCCGTGTGAATCAGTGTTATCGCGTTGATACAATAATATTAATCAGAGAAATCTGTGCCCTCCGTGTTCTGTGTGCCATTGTCGTTAAACATTAAACGTTCAACGTTCTCAAAAACCTTTCACCTTTAGCCTCTAACTTCGTCTTTACCTTTCGTTAGTTATATTTTGTAGCCACATAAGAACATTACAACTTATTAATCTTGTCCAAAATCATCTCAGGTAAGATGTCTAAACCATAGAAAAGATGATTTTTATCATATCCCAAGAAAATCGTATATTTGAGAATCAATTCGTAGTTATATGTAGCAGGAACCACACTTTTAATTCCTGCAGCATTGAAACAAACAGCCTCATGATGGGCAATTTTGTTACGAAAACTCTTTATCTGCATCAGCTCTTTGTAAATAGCTTTCTGTCCTAATCCAAAAGTTCTATTGGGAAAAATCTCCAACAAGTTCTGTCCTCCTATTTTGAAAGGTTTTTTCGTAAACAGATAAGTCCAAAAGCCGAAAGTAACAGATGAGACCAACCTATCATGGGTATATTTCCCCTGCCTTACAAGAGAAGCTACAGTTTTTTCCACTTCTGCTCTATGCGGAGCCAATTCCAACATACCACCCTTTTGCAATTGTGTGCATATCCAGTCTTTATCATTAAAAACCGCTTTATAATGTTCATCTATGGCATTACGCAGAACAACTTCAAAGACATTCAGTATGCCATAAAACTTTTGGCACAATTTAATATTGTATCTATAAAGCGTCAATGCATCATTTGCATTACCATTACACGCAATTTTATATTTAGCCAATCGTGCCGCAGAGAAGGCTTTTTCGTATTCTTTGTAGTTCATCTGTAAAATATTTCTCCAAAACTTTTGCAAATATACAAAAAATCCCTAACTTTGCAAAGTAATCCCCCGAGGTCCCTGATTCGTCAAACCTTGGGGTTTAGTTTTTATATACCTTCTCATCATCATTTTACAACTTTCCTTATGCGATTGCTATACATATTTATATTATATTTAAAGACAGCGCGACTATGAAATTGATGAGTACCATTAGATATAGAAAAACTGCGAATAATTCACGTTGATAAAACAAAATCAGCACGAATTAAAATAAATCAGAATGAGTACCAGTCTGCAAAAATAATAGTTTCAAATGAACATCATTCTGCTCCCAAACAAGTAGCCAATCAGATTGAATGTGGCATTCCCATTGACCATCTCTGTCTCCTACTAGTCTATGAGGCCTATAGCAAATAGGTAATGTTCCATCCTGTTGCAACAATTTGATGCATCAAATATCTTCTTCATATCCAAGCCACGTTTGGAGCAACGTTTCAAATCCTTTTTAAAACGATTGGTATAATCAATTTGGTACATAACCTAAGATATCTTGAAACATATCATCTACACTATCTGCTTGATGCACTCGTCCCTGACGGACGTCCTCCATTGCCTCCTGATATCCTTTTGTCTTTGTAATGTCCTTCTTTAAGGATTTGGGGTTTACCACCTTAACCTCTCCGACCCCCTTTAACAGAGAACATGCCTTCTTTATTTGGGATATCAAACTTTCATCTGAGATTGTCAATATAATTGAAGCCATAAGTCCAAATGTTTATATTTATTAGACTGCAAAGGAACAAATTATTTTCTAAAAAACCTAACATTTACAATCATTTATTAAAACAAAAATATTTATTATGGCACTTCTTTTCTTCTCTTTATCTCCCTATATTTGTACCATCTCCTCGCTCACCGTTAATCCTTTTCCGTTTGAATCCATATCCTCACGTTGAAAAATTATACTATCAACAAGAACCTAAACAATAATTTAAACAGACATACTATATTAGAGATTTAAGGTGCATAGCACCAGGACAACGTCCTAGATTAGTTTACCTTGGAAGAATCCAAACCTGTTTGAGTTCTTCATAGGAAAACGAATCCCCAAATCTCTAATATTCTGTGTGAATCAGTATAATCGTGTTGACAAAATAATATTAATCAGTGAAAATCTGTGTTCTCCGTGTATTCTGTGTGCGATATACATTAAACATTAAACTATCAACGTTATCCGTTTTCCGTTCGTCATCTCTGCGCCCTCCGTCGCGTGCAACTGCGCCCCCTCCAGCGCCAGCGTCAACAGTAAGGTAATAACTTTGCGCTCTGTGCGTCCTCCGCGTGAGATATAACTTGAAACCTTAAACGTTATTATTCACCTTTGATTCATCAAGCTAAAGCAGTCACAAGTTCATCAAGCTCCGCAAGTCAAGCTTAAACGTTATTATTTCTCGCTCACCGCTCACCATTAATCTTTCTCTCCTTGATATACTTTGCCGGATTGCCACCCACCACTGTCCATGGGGCAACGTCTTTGAAGACACAAGCACGAGCACCAACAACAGCACCTTCACCAATTGTTACACCCATGCCCACAAAGGCATCTGCTGCAACCCATGCAAAAGAATCCACTTTAATAACGTCAGTAATAAGCCTATGATTACTATCGCTGATATCATGACTTGCGGCACAAAGGTATGCATATTGTGAAATAGTTACTTTATCGCCTAATATGATAGGAGCTGGATTATATATAATTGTTTCAGGACCAATGCACGTAAATTTTCCCATAATTAGGTTTTGTGGATTCCATATCTTGGCACTTGCCCGAACTACACTTCCTTCTCCTATTTGTGCTCCAAAAATTTTAAGTACTAAATTTCTCCATTGCTTGAATATTGGTAGAGAAAAAGGTCTAAAGAATATTACATATGCTATGTTCCATGACAATCGTTTAAGTTTATTTTGTATTGTAAGAGCATCCTTGTATCTTTCTATCTTAATTTCAGTCATATTACATTAAGTTCTTTATTACATATGAAAGTCTTCCACCCAACAGCAACATTATAGATGTTTTAACTTTATCCTTTAGTGACGGTTTGAAATAGCGTTCTTGTACATCAGAAAAGGGAAGCGCAACAAATTCACATAGTCTAACCTTTCTTTGTAATTTACTATGTCATGCATAACTCGGATTAGAATCTATTATCCTTTCCAATGAAATATTTTTTAAATACAAGTCCATCTCCGATATAATACTCATAGCTTTTGTATTATTTACGATTAGACATGATATACCTTTAAATTGTTCTGTTGAACTATATTCGCCTTTGGCACATGGTAAATCACCTATTGTAAAATCAGAGTGACGCTGAACGCCTCTAAATTTACAAGTTACGCAAGCATCGTGTATTGTCAAATCTCTACAAAATCCCAAAGTAAAGCTATTGTTTGAAAGATATAGGTATTTTTTACCTTTTGTTTTAAATGTAGCAGAAGTAGCAACGTTGTAATTTATACCGAAACGACTTTCACGAAAATTAAAATCAGTTATAGTATCGCTATACTTGTGCTCTAGCCATTTTAAATAGTTAGCAAAGAGTTGGGAAGATGGAACACCATGACAAATTAAATCAACAGTTAACAAATTTTCTAAATGTTCCTTACCTATGAAGGCATATAAACCAGCTACATGACAAGGTGTTCCACAAAACAAAACTAATCTTCCCTCGCCAAGTTGTTTCTTTATTAATTTATAACTTTCTCCTACTTGGCATTGAACATATTTTGAACCTCTAATAAGATTTAAATCAGAAGCTTTTTCTATGAATTTATATGTGGGAATCATTTCATCTGAATAACCAGCCTCCCATACAATCCCTCCTTGATTTAGAATAATTAAGGCTATAGCTGTAAATGCACCACCAGAAGAACTATTGGCCCTTGCATCATTATCTTTAATCCTGCATGAATATGCTATGGGCTTTTCTTTACTTTTTGGCTTGGGAGATATTATTGGACATTTTTTCTGGCATGCCATACATCCCATGCATTCTTTCTCATCACACAACACCGGTAGTCTCTTATTCTCCATCAATTGCTTTTTTTAGGAAATTCAATGACTTTATACGTTCTGACTCTAATCTTATGCCCATCTTGTCAGTATCAACAGGTATTATCCTTGGGAATGAAGAACCTTCCAGTACTAGACGCTCTTCACAATCCATCAGTTTAAGAATACTTCTCTGTCTGCTATTATTGTCCTTACCTTTGGGAATGACAGTATAGAAATTCTTTCCAAAATTGATGCTAAAGGCAGTACCATGAAAACTATTTGTTACCACATACTCAGCCAGGTCAAATAGTGAAATAAATTCAGCAGGTCCTGCATCTATAATATTTGTAATTTCTGGTTCTGCATCCTCAACGGAAGCGTTCTTGCATATACGCACAATTGGCAATCCTGTTTCTTTTCTGATATGCAATGCCAACTGTTTTATGTAAGGAACATTTGCCAATTCATAAATAAGAATATATTTCTTGCATGGCAGTTGTACAGGTTTAGCAACTTGCATCCATTGCTCTCGATTAAGCAAAAGCGTAGGGTCAAGAACCAGTCGTGCATCTTTCCCTGACAACCTTTTAACCAAATCAACAGCTTTATCCTCTCTAACACTAATAGCCGAGTAGTCGCTCAGCGATTCTCTATAATATTCTATCACATCATCAGGAATATTTGAAACACCAAAACTTGAAGCATAGGCTATTCTCTTCATCTCCTTTGTGCCAAAGCGAAGCAGATAAGGATCTAAACTGGAATATATGCCAGGATTCCAAACCTGGTCACTGCCTGACATGATGACATCGTAATCAAGTTTTGTCGCCTTAAGTTCATCTAATGTTCTATAACATTCTGACTGTTTGGTGTTATCCACGTGAAACTGTTCAAACTTTTCATCTCTCTTACTTTGTGCATTACGGAACTTTCGCGCCTTCCAATTGGCAATAATTGGGTATAATCTTTCTTTTAGATGTTTACTCCAGGACAACTTTGCTGTTGGAGCAGACAAACGAGTTCTTTTATGTTGAGGGTTCTTGTAGAACAGATAATCAATAATTTCAGCATCATATCCCATCATCTGCAATATCTTCTGTGTTGCAAATGCCTGTAATTCCGCACCGTAATTGTTTACTTTCAGTATAGTTATTATACCTATTCTCTTATTATCATTCATGGTATATCATACGTTTTACTCATACACAAACTCTGGTTTGTCTCCACCGTTGAGTAACCATTCATACAGTTGTTTCATCATAGTGGCAACGCGAAGTTGTTCGTACTTGCGTTCTATCAACGCACGACCTCGTGCCCCCATCTGTATTATCTCCTCATTGGATAGAGAGACAATCTCTGTTATTACCTCCGCAATTGTTTCTGGCGTATTATCTCGCCACCATCCGCATGCTTCATCGTTAAGTTCCTGCCATGGAGTTCCAAGGCTTGCATACACGGGTGTACCGCATATCAATGCCTCCGGCACTATCATGCCAAAGTTCTCCTGCTCACTTGGAACCATCAAGGCATGCAGACCTGCAAGGCGGTCATACTTCTCCTTGCCGTTAACAAACCCCACGAAGTGTACTGCCTCCTTTAAAGACAGACGTTCCACTTCATTACGCAGGAACTGTTCATATTCCTCACTGCCTTTGCCCATAATCTCTATGGTAAATGGATGGCATCCTTTGTTTATAGCTAAGGCTGCACCACGCAAAAGGTTCTCCACCTTTTTTATGGGATGAAGTCGTCCCAAAAAACCAATTGACTTCTGTACAGGTTTTACTTTGCTCACCTCTACCCCCTTAGGAAACACAACGGGATTAGGTATTACAGCAATAGGACCTTTATAACCAAAGGTACGGCAATGCTCCATCTCTTCCCTGCATGTGGCATGCAAACAAGAAGCGGAATGAATATCCTTGTTGAACCAAAGTTTCTGCATCGGCCATTTCTTCCAACGTTTTATCTTCAATGCAGTCGGATAGAGCATCCCATGCGGAGAGATAATGTATGGCCTGCCTTTCTGCCTTGCCACCTTGGCAGTGATATGACATTGGTACATCCACAATGCATTAGCATGATAGATGTCATAATCGCTCTCGTTCAGAAAACATTTCAGGTTCCGGCTAATTGCAAGAGGAGTCTTATAGTCATTATGCAGTTCTATCAACCAAGGTCGCCCAGCACCTAAATTGTCCTCGGATTTGACCGTAACCAATTCTGCACCTGCACCCAATTTCCACAGCCCTTCCATCAAGTCCCTTGTGCAAGTACTTGGTCCTCCCGATGAGGCTGATAGGCCTTGTATAGTGTGTAAAACTCTCATTTATAGTTCGACCAAAATTAATTGTACTAAGTTATACTATAGGATTTATACCTACATATTGTGTTACTTCTTTATATCTGCTCTTATTTCCTCTTCTTCCTGAAATGAACAGCGATAAATACCAGTTTTAACAAGTTTTGCCGGAATTCCTGCTAATAAGGAATATTCTGGAATGTCATATTTCTTGTTGCACAGGCTATCCGACGCCACAATTGTGTTTGCTGGCAGTTCTACTCCTTTCATTATTGAACTTCTGTTACAGATCCAAGTATTGGCACCAATTTTAATGGGATCGGTTAAAGGATGAATACTTTTGTCTGCAATATTTCTTATGTAATGAAAGGAAGTATCTATAATTTGAGACTCCCATGTAATACTTGAATTTTGACAAATGTGTATTTTATCATAACATATTATTTTGACTTGAGCCCCTATTCGTACATTCTTTTCAGTGATAAGTGTCGCATCTTTTTCAATTCGCAACAGGCTTCCCACCCCCAATTGAACTGCATCATACAATTCCCATGTACCTTCTATTTGTAATAAATTTCGAGTCTCTGCAGGTGCCACGATGTCCTCTGCCAGATAACCTATTCTTGCCATTGCAAAACGAGGTTTATCTCTAAGGACAATTTTTCCTGATAGAGAATATAAATATGCATACTTAGTCATTATAATAGGCAAGTGAATTGCTTGTCTAAATGGCAACATGGTGAAGTTGAAGTATATGCTTTTAACCCATGATGTTCTGCAGAAACGTCTAAGTTTATTAATTAATTCCCAATTCATACAAGGCAGAGTAATCTAATATTATTTTATAACGCTAAGCAATGTTGTTGCTACAATTTCTGGCGTGACACGGTTTGACAGTTCACGACTATGTTCTGACATTAAAATTAATTCATCGCAGGACATGTATAATATTCGTTTTATACTGTCAATAACTGTCTCAATTTTATTTGGATTAAACTCAAATCCATTATATCCATTTATCAAAAAATGCTTTGCTGCACCACAACGTTTAGAGCAAAGCAACGGCATACCCGCTGCAGCAAATTCATGTATAACCAAAGCCCATTGTTCAAAACGTGATGGCAAAATAAAACACCCTGCATTTTGTGCCTCTATAATTAATTTCTCTTGAGGCATAAAATCCTTAATTATGATATCTGAGGTTTGTCCTATTTGATCTTTCAATGGACCATCACCAACAAGTTCTAAAATCCAACCATTTTTGTTTTCAATACGATTCCAGGCATTAACTAAAACGTCCAATGCCTTTTCTTCTACAAATCGTCCGACATAAAGAATTCTACGTGGATAATTGTCTTTCTTCTTATATATATCTACCTTCTTGAACAAATTAACATCTCCTGTCAAACAATGCATCAATATTTGCTCTGGTGAAAACCCTAATTTTCGGGCATAATCAAACTGAAGAATACCTGCAGCAAAGAAATATGAAAAATATCTTTTTATTCTAAAATGTGAGGTTAGAACATTGTACCATTGTTTTCCTCCACGCCATTGTGTGTCAGACATTACAATGGTAGGAATTCCCTGATTCTTAAAATACGATGATGCCTTGTTATAAATAGAATCTGTCCAACCACTACAAACAACCAATTGTGGAGAAATAGCTTTTACTATTTTAATTAAGTCTAATGCTGTAGAATAATCAAATCTATTATATTGTGTTAGGTCTTCTATTTGTTGAGCACGATAAGAAGTTTTAGGGGCTTTTGCATACCAAAACACATGTTGTTCATACTGCATTCTTGCCAATTCTTTAAACACAGAAACATGATATGGCATAATTGCCAAGTTAAAAAAAACAATCTTCAGCATACCAAATGAACTAATACTTTTCAATTTTAAGCATAATCTCATTCCACACCTGAGTGTTAAAGCGCTCTTTGATTTGTTGTGACTGATTTGCGAACTCAAGCAATTTTTTTTCATTCATAGAAACGATATTATTAATGTCCTTAATAAAACCATCCAAGGTTGATGTAACCTCAAAATAATTTATTCCATCTAACTGTGGATAATGTATGGTTGATACAACAATCTTATTATACAGCAAGGCTTCTATTATTTTTGAGGGAAAATTACATTGGTTTTCAGGACATTTGGGATTACGAGTGCTCAAGACATATGTAACTTTCTCTAGTAAGGACTTATATTCTTCGTCTGGTAGAGTTGAATGAAATATGATATTATTAAATTTGCTAGTATATGTATCTATCAGATTTTTATTAACACTTAATCCTCCCGAAATGTGTAGACTGTATTCTGGCATTTGGGAGAAGGCTTTCATTAGCATTGATATAGATGCAATATTTTCATTAAGTGCGCCAGATATCAAAAAATCATTATTGATATTTGTTATTCTTTTATGTAAAGTTCCATCAATAGAAACTACACCTGGCAAACAAAAGGAATTCTTCTTATTAAAAAGTTCTGAAGTAGAAAGACAAATTCGTCCATGACACCTATTTATTATTGGCAAAAAACACTTACAGAGGAAATCTGTTGGTGTAAAATCTAAGACAATTAGGTTTACTTGAACACTTCTCCTTCTAAACAACAAAAGGAGTAACATTGCCCATACATTTAATGTTGACACATTATAAAACCATACAGATGTATTCTTTTCAATTCTTTTATATAATAATATATTCTCTATTAGTGGTGCTAGCTTACCAATAATACGATTTTTATATCTCCACTTTGAATATATGTATTCAATATTATCTTTATCTTCAAAATGGTGCTTCCCAGTCACAAAGGCAGGCAATATAGAATAGGTTTTGGCAAAGATATCTCCATTAATTAAATTGTAATTAAAGTTAGTCGCAGAAAGACTTACTTTAAGTTCAATTGTTTTTTCTCGAGGAACCATATGAGTTACATATATTCTTTTCATATACTTACTATATATTTTCAACTTTTTCATTATTTGTATTTACCAATATTCTACCATAGTGTTTACGATAGAAGACACAGGGGACTTGGCCGAGAAAAACCCCCAAACCTGAGAAGGTAGAGTCAGAACCAATTAAGAAGGAACACTTACTGATGGCTAAAATATCGGCCATGGCACTACCGAAAAACACCCTCTATACATTTGGAATTGTCAAAAGTTCCGCTAATTCTTCGTCTGTACCGTCAGAGAAAACCAAAAATCTATTTTTATCATTAGCCTTATATTTCTCTATAATGTGTCTTTTATAGAACGATAAGGGAGTACGTAGGGATTGTGGATAATCGCCTAATCTCACATGTACTGCAACGCAATTTGTAAAATCAAATTTATTTACCAATTCTTTAATTTTAGGATTGATATGCTGTATAATATAATCGGAACAATGTTCAGCCTCATCTATAAAATCCCTAAAATAATTTCCAAGCCCACTAATTATTTTTGTTTTGTTGGAGTTCATCAAAAAGATCTTTTTTATACCTGTTATTTCGTCATCTGTACGAAATAACTGTGTATAATGCCTTTTATCTCGTTCTCTTCTTATATATGTTGAGGGTGAGAATCTTTCCCATGTTGGGGAAATTATTTTTGCTCCTGTTCGATATGCTTCGCATATGGCCCTTGCATAAACGAATAGACAATTTGCCAAGCCGTTGCCGCCTATGCGTGCAAAACCAAGGTCTACATGGGCAAAAAGTTTAGGATAGATGTATTTCATAAATTATGTTTTTTAACGAACTATTATTAAAACAGAGCAACTATGAAATTGACGAGCACCACCGTATATCTAAAAAATGAAAATCTTTTACAAATAACAAGTTATGAGCAATGTGTTAAAATATGTTGGTCTTTTACCATTAGCATAAAAAATGAAAGGGTTATTTGAATAGAGAACTAATCGGATTCATTACATAGTTATGCATATCAGATATATTATAGTAATAAAAATAATAATATATAAACACACAGTAACAAATTGCTATTTGGGATATTTTATTTTTCTGATTACTATATGTTGGCACCAGTTTGATATTTGACAAATATAATACTTGACAAATAAGGAATGTATATGCTGATCTCATTGTTGCAACACTAAATCCCATAAAATTAAATAAGAATAGACCAAGAACTACGGTTTTTAATAAGATGTCATTTTTATTTGATTTTTTATACAAATACATATAGAACAATGTCATTGCAATCTTTGAAGGGCTAACTGTTAAACGAAATCCATATTTTTCCGGAACTGCGTAAGTACCTATAATTTTAGATAGTGCTTGCACCAATTGAATTGTTCCTGGCAAAGCACCCGCAATTAACGTCCCAATGCTAATAACCAAAAACATCTTATATGATAATTTAATATCAAAGTAGTATATCGGTGCAATTATTAAGGCTATGTAAGCTGATTTGTGGATTTGAGCAGAAAGAGCAACTACTAAGCAATATATAATAACTTTTTTAAATTTTGTATAGTTATTTGTTGTCAAAATAGCATATCCAATCAACAATACTGCATCTGCTGTCATTTGGCGCATGCAGTTAAATGTATAGAAATAATAACTCAATAGTACATATAATATTAATCCTTTAAACGCATTTATATTGGCTACCCTACATGCTATATAAACCGATGTTACAGATATAACCGCAAAAGTCAATAAGACCCATTGAAATGATGCATTTAATGAAATAAAGAGAATATTTATGTACGCAGATAAAGGTTCGTCAGCAAGATGTTCTTTTATAAACTCAATTCCATAAGAAAAGATTGTCATGTAATTTTCTGTGTCATTTGCTACCCCTTCAAAAGGTCTCATTCCAAGAATAATTATAAGAAATAGCAGAAGAAATATAGATTTTATATTGTCATTTTCTTTTACAAGAAAGATCAATGCAGGAAAAATCCACCAAATTAGATTAAATGACATTATTGTATAATGTTATGTAAACATCCAATTTTCGCATACCTTCTTTTTAATATGCTTTTGAGCACCTTTAAAGAGTAATACGATAAATTGGATGATTAATTTTTAAGATTTTTTATTTCATTTTGCCAATGTCAATAGTTACAGGCATTAGGTTCTCATAATCAGTCCGCCCTTTAATGACGGCAATAACCTTGTATCTTATGTCCTTAAGGTGAGGAAGAAAGAAGAATCTTTTCATACCTGAAATTGTCAAAACAAACCATCCTCCAGGCTCTCTACCAGGAGCTGGCCGACGTAACTCAGTCCGTCTTTCTTTTCTGCAAAAGAAAACCATCTTTGCTCTTGATGATGGTTTGTATACACCCATTTTCCTCTGCAAGGACTTGGGCATTGACTGGAGTTGAATCAAGACGTTTAAATTCTATTACTTCTTCGGGCTTGCCATCAACCTGAAATGGCATAACAACCATGTGGTATTTGTCATAACATTTGCAGAAGGACTCATAAGGGACTCCATTGGTCTGACAGAAGGCTTCAAGACTGATGACTTAGGGAACTCCCTTTGTCTTGTAGAACAACCGTAGTTTCTGAAGATCGCTGTTGCCGTACATTTTTATATCGTTTTTAAAACAGCGTAAAATTACAGAAAACTCAAGTCATGCGCAATATGCTATAATTGGACGTTTACAATATTAACCAACTGGATAATATGTATTTATTAAGAATTATGCGCTATTTTTTACCAATAACATGCACCTTCAACAGTTTTTGCTTGTTTCGGAATCTCATCGCCAGATGGTTTTGCCCAATATTCATTGAAAAGATCATAATAATTTATATTTAATTTAAAAGGAACATTGAATCCAAAATCTCCTCTTAATGTCTTATCTCTATACTCGATTTCCCATCTATTGCCTTTAATTCCGAAAAGTAGCTGAACTCCACCACCAATATGTAATGCCTGTTTACCCATTCGCTTAATATGAGCCGCCAATGGAAGACCGTATGCACCACAACCGATTATACAGATATCAAAGTCAATCTTAGAAATCTCGTCTTCCATATACTTAAGCGCCTCAAACCAATCCTTAAATGGAACTTCTGCATACGCCGATGACTGAACAGCTTTTAATGTGATAAGTTCAAATTCGGGGAGAATGTCAGGATTGTCATATAACTTTTCTCGTTTAGCATATTGCTTCTGTATAGTATCAGCATAAGGATGAACTACAAGTACACGCTTGCCTTTTAGGGCTCGTGTCCATGGTTTTTCAACAAAATAAGGATAGATGCTCTCGAAATGTATAAACTGACATTCAGGCTTTAATGGCATAAATTTCTCCTTGTAGTTTACAGACATGAGCATGTCAATTATCTTACTATCCTCTAAATAGCGATATGCAAAGCGCTCCAAAATCTCCGGAGTAGGGTTAAAAACTCCTGCATTGCGATTGATGGACAATGGGACAAGTTCATCCATCCATGGCAGATCTGTCTTGTCTGTAACGTAATCCCATAGTTTAGCAAGGTAGCAACGTTTCTCATCACGAATACGGATGGTATTTGTAACAATCATTTCTATACTGCCATATCTGGTAAGCATGAATGGTTTGCCTTCAATAATGGCATTATACACCATATTGTTACATTCCTGACGCTCGTATTTACATCCATCAGAACAATCATAATAAGGTGATTTGAAAACCTTTTTGTAGACCTTTGATAGGCCCTTCATAATAAATGTCTTTAATTTCATAAGCTTTTCTTTAAAAATTCAATGCCTTCTTGTCTTAATTCTGCAAGAACAGAATGTACTCTTTTATAATCAATAGGGGTATCTATATTTGGTAACTGACGTTGTGTTAACCTGTCTGTAATTCTAAAGTGATTAAGCAAAGACGTAAACCTGGCCATACCGCGGGCAGGATTGCCTATCACAACGAACTGTCTGCCAAAAATTATACTAAAAGCCATACCGTGGAAAGAGTCCGTAACCACGAAATCGGCAGTAGCAATTTGGTTGACCCAATCATATACAGTAGGGTTTTGAGAAAATATACGTTTTAAAAATCCGTTCTTCTTTTTCTCAGGGTTAAGAATATGTTGTGCATCTAAACCCAGTTTCCTGCATGCTTCATCAACTATGGATTGTTTCTTTGTTGTCCAATCTAACATGTATGTTACAAGTTTTCCCTTTCCAGACAATTTGGCTTTAGAGCAAAGAGAAGTGTAAATCTCTGGTGATGCTAATAGTGTGGGGTCAAGGATGTTTTTTACTTCAAGTCCGGTATGTTCCTTGAATACTGAAACAGATTCCGCTTCACGCACAGAAAGGCCATCAAATTTCATTAGTGCCTTAGTGATTTCTGCTGTCTCCCTTTCATCATATTGCCAATGCGCGACACCTGTACTTGCAGCATAAGCGACTTTTTTTAGTGGAAGGTCTTGTTGGTTAATTAAGTAGTAATCTCCGTTGACGGAAAAGACTTCCTTGCGCCAAACCTGATCGCTACCTATAACCACTCCATAATATCCATTTGAGAGTAATTCTGTCAATTCCTCAGAAGAGAAAACTGGATGACTGATTGGTTGTAGTTCGTGCTTGCGAAACAGGAAAAATGGACGTTGTGTAATCGGATGTGCAAGTCTGCGTCTTAAGGGGTAGTGACGTGAAAAACAGTCAGGCAGACGATCAATAATTATAGGTGTGAATCCCAATTTAATTAAGGTTTCCTTGGTTGCATAGGTTTGAAGTACACCTCCATAATTAATTCCATAATGGAGCGTTAGGATACCAACCTTCTTCTTATTTTCCATAATTTATCGATGAATTTTCTTTATGAGTTTTTTTACACCAAGTGTTTGTAGAATGTATTTTATTGATAAGATAAATCGCTGAGCAACAGTTTTCCTGTCTGCAATCTTGTTTACTACATTTATGAAATCATTTTGCCAATCACTTTCCCAAAACTCATTACGTTCAGGAGGCTTTGGCATGGATTTAAACAATGCTGTCTGTATTTTATATGCAGTTTGGAAGTCTACAACTTTTCTCTTTAATGCTGATAAGGTGGACATAAATACAGATGCTTTCTCTGTATTAATGGATACAAGGCTTGTTCCTTTGTCATCATCCATTTCTGGATGTTGTTCCTCTACACGCCAATAATCGGCAAGTGTAAAATCAGAACCTGAAGTGAAATTCTTTGCAGGACAATTATAACAAGAAGGACGCAGATACAAATTTTTGCCAAACCCCTTCATGTATGCACTTTTAAGGCATAATAACGGCCTTGTAGTTGAGGAATCTGCATCGCTATCATTTGTTCCTGATATTGAAAGTGCAAAGCAATACCTTTTCCAACCATTAGTCTTATCTCTAAAATGGATATTCTTTAAAACTGAAGATTGTCCACATCGCTTCAGTTCATCCTTAACATATGCCATCAGTACATCATGACTGGGTACACCATGACATATAAAATCAACAGTAATAAGTTTATCGTACTGCTTGCGCAAATAGAGTATAAGTCCACGAACTTGGCATGGGGTACCAGAGAACAAAACCCATCTGTCTTGTTTAAGATACTTCTTTACCTGCGAATAGGTTTGTTGTGTATCGCTTTGTACGTATTTACTACCTCTAAACTTCTTTAAGTCTTGGGTAGTTTCTGCTTCAGTATGAACAACATGCCAGTCTTCGGTAAATGAAGCTCCAAATACTATGCCACCTCTTTTGATTACCTCTTCTGCAATAGCAGTAAAAGCTCCACCGGAACTACTTTCCAAACGCTTATGCATGTCACACAAAATCATTGCTTCATAAGAAAGAGGTTCAACAGGAGATGCTATATTAAGCATTGGACAAACCTTTTCACATAGACCGCAATCAATACATTGGTCTTCGTTCACAATAGGATATTTGAATCCTTCGGAATCTGTAGTAAAATTGATGCAGTTTTTAGGGCATGCTTGCTCACATGCATTGCAACCACAACAATGCTTAGTTTCGACAACGCTAATCATTTTAAACCAAGATATCTATTGAATCGTTCAACCTTCATAAAAGAATAGTTATTATCTCGCATATAGTTGTATTACTTTTTGAAACCTTTAACTATTTCGACAATCTGACTCCTCTCGCTAGCATCAAGAGCTATTAAATATCCTCCAATCAAGCATGTAATAATAGAAGTACATAACGTAATTGTAAAACGACTCCATGACTCCTCCATGTTGTTAGTGACAATAATGGCAGAACTTATCATAAGTACAGAAACCAGTAAACAGGGTAAAATAACCTTACTTATATATCGCAATACTGGTAAATTGCATTTTGTGTGTGCATAGTAAATCCTGCCGATACAGAGAAGAATGACCCCTAATGTTGCTATATAATAACCCATCACAGGAATTCCGCCAAGATAGAATACAAGATATATCAGAGGCAAACGAAGTATATATGTAAATGCACTGAATAACTGGAAGTTTCGTATATCTCCAACACCCGCAATCATTGTAACCAATGAAACCGTAAAACTGGCTATTATCTGCTGAATAATTTCCCATCTACAAAACTGCATGGCATAATCAGGAACTTCGGTGAGCCATATATTTAGTAGGAATGACATCTCAAACATTACAGGTACTGCAATGATTACAACAAGGAAAAAGGATAACTTACTTCCAGTCATTACTACACGAACCATGGTTTTGCTATCTTTAGCCCCAGCAGTTTTTACAATAACTGGGTTTAGGGAACTCATCATTGTACCTGAAAGTGTCATCATTTGTCCACATACTTGGCGTGCAATACCCTGTGCTGCATTCATAATAGTGCCAAAGAATGAATTCAGGATTAATGACATTCCCTGTATAGACAAGATACTTGACGCAGAATAAGCCAGTTGCCACATGGCAAATGAAAACATGTCTTTAATGGTGACTATATCTACATGATTACGGAAATCTGTCTTGCACTCAGAATATCTTCTGCAATAGATGCGTACTATAATAAAGTTTAACAACCCAATAAGAAGGAGCATCCCTGCATAACTTATTAATTTATCACACGGAATATATATAGTACCAACGGCGACCAATAATTTAAGAATACCATCTAAAGAGCCTATAATGGAGTAATATAGCATGTTCTCGTGTGCAATAAGTACAGCATTGTATGGAACAGTCATTATGTTCATACAAGTGGATAAAATTGCAAATAAGTATATAATCTTTGCTGCAAAGATACGTTCTTGTGGAATAATAAGATAATCACCGAAAACAATCGGCATTATCAAAAGGAAAATCGTAGCGACAAGAAATGATATGCCTATATGTACAACGTAACTGGAATTGAATATCTTTATACTTTTATCTAACCGACCTTCTCCCTCTGCATATGACATAAAACGTTGAGTGGCAGCCGTCATGGATTCATTAAGAAATGAGAGCATAACAACGGTACTGCATATTAGGTTGTATATGCCAAAATCTTCAATACCTAAAGCCTGTAAAGTGTATCTAGTGGATAAGATGAGGCATACTGATGTGATGGCAATCTTACCATATAGATAGAAGGTATTCTTTACAATTCTTTTTGCTGTTGACATGGATAAAGATGAACGTTTAACGTTTAACGTTTATAGTTTTAGTTTTTTGCTTTTATGCTTGTTTTACGTCATTTATATCACCTCGAAAAGTCACCGCGGTGACTTGCTCATCTTACCGCAGTGAAATTAAATATCACCGCGGTAACTTTGCCAACGCACCGCGGTGCGTTTTCGGGGGCAAAAGATTAGCGGTTAAGGTTTAATGTTGAAAGTTATATCTCACGCAAAGAGCGCAAAGGGCGCAGAAAATCGTTGACTTGCGGAGCTTGATGAGCGTAGGCGAGTAACGACAATGGCACACAGGAGAACGTTTAAGGTTTAACGTTTAAGGAATATCGCACACAGAATACACGGAAGAGACAGATTTTCACTGATATATTATAGATTCCTATGGCTGATATTCAACAGTATACTCAAACAGGTTTGGATGATTCTATTGTCTGTCACCCTTGAAGACAGGTCTTCGCAACTGTGTTGCTGGAATCTGATTAATTAACGTTAAACTATCAACGTTAAACGTTCCAAAGGTCTGTTTAAGGTCGTGTTGATAGGAAAGCCGCTTATCTGCTTACCTACCATCGTTAACCGTTCTATCTTGATTTTCCTGTAACTGCTTGGCAGTCTTTGCCTTAGGGGCTATGATATTGTTGCCTCCGTTGATGTTATATATGATGGTGGGGTCCTGATGTTCCTTGAGGCTTTCTATGATGTCGTGATACTCACGGGGGAACATCTTGCGAAGGAGGCATTTTACACGGGAGAGGTCGGCACTGCGGTTTTCGTTGAGAAATTCCTGGGCAAGGGAGATCAGTTTGAGATAATCAGGAGAGAGAGGCTGGAATCTCTGGATTGCTTCTGGGGTTAGGGTTTTACTTTGCTGTCGCACAGAGTCAAGGAGCTGATCCCTGTATGTCTGGAAGGCTCTGGTGATTTGGATTTCAACAAGCCTTTCAATTTCCTGCATGAGTTTGTCGTCGATCTTTGCTTGCTGAACTGTGACAACGGGGAGAGGAACTTTACCATTGTTGTCTGGGCTCCAGCTAATACGAACAGATGGAGTGTTGCTGATGCCATGACGACGTTTGCCATACACCGACCTACGTCTCTGACCTATGCCGTTTCTAACAGGAACGATGCCTTTGCCAGTTACGGCTATGGGTTGTGTCCTGATACCAGGCTGATTGCTTAGTGACTTGCGGATGACTCCGAGAGTGGCACGGACGGTGGCTCGTATAAGGGGATTGGTGGTACGGTTCATTGGGGTATGTGGCTACTTGCTGTTTTTGGGGCGTTTTTCCCATGCGTCGTTGATGCGTGCGCGTATGTTGCTGATGGTGGCACCCTTTTGAAGGTTGCGGGCAAAGAACAGAATTTGCTTAATGAAGCGTTCCTTTACTATCTCTTCTGCAGTAAGACGCGGTTCTTGTTGTTTCATATTGACAACAACCATGGCCAATTCTGAGGCACTCCGGCATTCTGCTATCTGTGCGAGGTATCCGTTGAGGTTCTCCTTATTTATATATAAGGTAAGGAGCAGTGCTTCAGGCATAGGCTCTCCTTCTGCATCGGGGAGGGTTTGCGGTTCCTCTGGCTGGGGGATTGTTTCTGATTTACCGCTACTGTTGCCATAAAAGTTTTGAGTGGCATGGGTGGCGTTGGGTAATATCTGGTTGTTGCCACCGTTGATGTTGATTTCTACCTTGCACATAATGGTTAACGAATGGAATGTGAACGGTTAGTGAACAGTTTGTAAACGGTTGTGAACGGATTTGACTTTGCCTTTATGGTGACGTACCTTTGCATCGTCGGACGGAAAAAGCGATGTTGCAGACCGTAAATAACAAGTCCCATACCGACGATGGGCAGATGTATGATCAACTATTCCGTTTACATGTTCAAGAACGCTCTGATGGAGGATGCCGAGGAGAGGGCTTATGCCAGAAATCAGGTGACAAAGGTGATGTCCTTTGATGAGTTTGTAAAACACATTGCTTCGCACAATGGTGTGTTCTCGCGCGGTACGGTGAAGGGTGTGGTGTCTGACACTTGCACTTGTCTGGTGGAACTGCTGCTGAACGGCAACAAGGTGAAGTTCGGCGAACTGGGTACCTTCGGCATCTCTCTTCAGTGCGAGGCTGCGAATTCTCTGGCAGAGTTTTCCGCCAAGAACATCAAGGAGGTGAACATCGTGTTTGCTCCGGGAGAGGATTTCGAGAACCTGCGCTCTAAGGCTGAGTTCAAACTGGTTAGCAGCCGTGCGGTTCAGGCTGCCACACTGAAGGCCCTGAAGGAGGGCGAGAGTACCATAAACCAGAATGACCTGAAGAATCCTAATTCCGGTAATGGCGGTGAGGACACAGAAGGCGGAAACTCTGGAGGTACCGACCTGGGGGATTAAGAACCTAATGGCAATTAAGTGATGAAACTGATTTTATTTATCTATCTAAAAACAACTTCTATGAGAACTAAGTGGAAAAAGATCTTGGCCTACATTATCCGTATCGTTGAGTTGCTGATTACCGGTGCTGCCGGCGGAGCGATGATGAATATGTGAGGACGATTAGCGATTAACGCTTAAAGTTTAAGGTTTAACGAATAACGTTTAACGTTTAAGGTTTAATGATTTTGTATTATGATTTCCCATAAGATGTAACTGGGTCATTTAATCTAAATGGTTCATCACTTTCATTAGTAAAGTATGTCTCCGACTTTAATAAGTCAACAAATATATCAATACCAATGACATCTACTTTGGGAAAAGAACATTTTTTTAAAACATCAAAATGTCTATCTTCCGTTACGATATATTGTGCATTAGCAGAAATAGCGCAATCAACAAATTTATTATCATCAAGATCATTTTCAATCAATCTAAAACGATAATATGGAGTAAGTTTCCTTACATTTTTGCGCATCAGTATGGTGTATATAATTGACTCTGCAACCCATTGATTGATGTTTCGGGATATAACTTCCAAATACTCCTCGATTATTTCATTGGATACACAAAGTACATAATCGCCACGCAGGAATGATTGCCATATCAAATGGTATTCATTCCTTGCAGAAATTGCCATAATTAGACAATTAGTGTCAAGTACGATGTGGTTCTTGTCCTTCATCGGTTATAAGGTGTACGCTCATGAAGATGACGAAATTCTTCAATGGTGCCTTCGTTTAATACTCCTGAATCCCACAAACGTTCTATCTCGTTCTGGGCCTGTGTTGCAAAATAATCGGAGATTGCTTGCTTCAAGCCTTCCAATGCCTTTTCACTATTTACAAAAGACATCATCTCCAATAATTGCATTTGTGCAGGATTAAAAACAGTACCTTTCATAACCAACAGAATATTATTTGAATGCAGAAAACTACCTGCGAATATAATGGTGAATATTTGTTATTTTGCACAAAGTTACAAATTATTTGCTGAAATACAAAGTATTTATTGACATATCAGCGATGATGCCACAATTTGTTGAAGGTTTTACGATTAACGATGACTTGCGGAGTTTGATGAGCTTGCGAGTAAAGACAATGGCACACAGAAATATAGGATATAACCAAATAAATCTGCAATTATTTTTATTATTTTCTCAAATTAGATGTTCCGCCTTCCTCCAGAACGCTTTGCCGCGCTTGATAACGGCGAAC
>JAZURY010000061.1:0-42988 GCA_045606445.1 Bacteroidaceae bacterium | reverse complement strand
TCGTTCATCAATCCCACATGGGGTGAGTTTGAAGGTGCATTAGTAGTATTCGATAGTGGCGACCATTGGCGCTTGTCCTTCATCAGCGACATCAAGGGAGAAGCCACCTCGCCCAAGCGCTATACTTACGTGTTTGGAAATGGAAACTTGCTTTACCGCACACCCATCGAACGTTTCAACTTACTGCAAAAGAAGGGAATCTCGTTCGAAAACCTGAAAACGGCCTTCTCTGTGGAAGCACTGTCCGATGAATTCTTTGACAAGTACCGCAATCAGTATGCCGACTTTATCCAATACGTTACCGGCAAACGTTACGTCAAGTCGGGCAGTAAATGGGAAGAAAAGGTACAGGGTACACCCAACGCCGCCTTGATGCAGGCATTCGGTTACGACGAGAAGAAGATACGCGATTACATCAAGAAGATGATGGGACGCATTACGTTCCTGCATTTCCTGCAACGGAAGGGCTGGATGTGTGGTGACTTGAACTATATGCAGAATATGTTTAACCGTTCAGCCTATCAACACGATTATCTTGATGCGGTGCTCGAACCGCTCTTCTTCGGTGTATTGAACACCAAACCTGATGAACGCGAAGCAGTGTTCAAAGCCTACAATTGGGACTTGCAACTGCTTCGGGAATGGAAAGATATACCTTACTTGAACGGTGGACTCTTCGAACGCGATGCAGAGGACGAGCCGGAAAGCCGTTTCCCTGCCGACTACTTCCGCCGCCTGTTCCAGTTCTTCAGCGAATACAACTTTACCATCGACGAGAACGACCCCAACGATGCCGAAGTAGGTGTTGACCCCGAGATGCTTGGTAAGATATTTGAAAACCTGTTGGAGGACAACAAGGACAAAGGTGCCTTCTATACCCCGAAAGAGATTGTCCGCTACATGTGTCAGGAATCGCTCATTGCCTATCTCGACACCAACACAAGCATTGCCAGTGAAAAGATACGTAAATTTGTGCTTTCACCCGAAGAGGGAGTGACCGACATACCCGACAACAAGAAGCCCAAACTGCTTGCCGCCCTTGAAGAGGTGAAGATATGCGACCCAGCCATCGGTTCGGGCGCTTTCCCCATGGGCTTGCTCAACGAATTGTTGCACTGCCGTGAGGTGTTAAGTGGTGAACATTACGACCGTGCCGCACTGAAGAAAAGTATCATCCAAAACAACATCTACGGTGTGGATATCGAGAAGGGAGCCGTTGACATTGCCCGCCTCCGCTTCTGGCTCTCTATAGTAGTGGATGAAGAAACGCCATCGCCACTTCCCAACCTCGACTACAAGATTATGCAGGGTAACTCGTTGATTGAAAGTTTTGAAGGTATAGACCTCAGCGAACTGACTTACAAGCGCGAAGGCAAAAAGGACAAAGGCGAAGTAATGCTGTTTGATGACGAGAAGAACCGCCATCAGAAAATCGTTTCGCAACTCCTTACCCGTTACTACTCCTGCTCCGACCACACTCGCAAACTGGAATTGCAACGTGAAATAGCCGCCACCATCAACACCCTGCTTGAATCACAAGCCATCGATGCAAGCAAACTGGCACAACTGAAGAAACTCAATCTTGCCGAAACCAATCAATTCTTCCTTTGGCACACCTGGTTCAGCGATGTTTTCAACCGCGAAGACGAAAAGAGTGGCTTTGATATTGTAATTGGTAATCCGCCGTATGTGAGACGTACAAGTTTACCATCTAAGGACAAAGCACTATATGAAAAAACTTTTTTTAGTGCACATAAACAATACGATTTATACTTATTATTTATAGAGAAAGGGCTTTCCATTTTGTCGAATAAAGGTTCACTCTGTTTTATTAATCCTTTGAGATTCTTTAATTCTGATTATGGTCTTAAAGCACGACAATTAATCATTGGACAATATGGTATAAGAAAAATTGTAGATATATCCCAAATTGAAGTTTTCAAAAATGCCATGACATATCCTTGCATTCTTCAATTATTGGGAAAAGGACTTAAAACTGAAACATTTAATTTTATTCGTGTAAACACCAAAGAAGAGCTTGTTATAATAGAAAGAGCATATAGGTTGGAAGTTGATTTGTCATTTATAAAAAAGGATAAAACAGCCCGTTTTCTAATAGGTGATGAAAGCATGAGTAGCATTGTAAAAAAAATAGAACTTAAATCAAATCCTCTATCAAAATATTTCGATGTAGCGAGAGGACTCCCAAACAATAAAGTAGATTTCAATTCAAACATACATTTCGCATTGAAATCTACAAATGTCAGGAAATATCATATAGAAGGGGAACTCCATCAAATAGATACAGAATACTACATGGATTTCGCTGATGAAATGATAATAATGCCAAGGACTGTTCTTTATTTGCAAGCAACCTTAAAAGATAAGAATATAATATGCTTAGATAGAATATATTATCTAAAGACATTGCGGGACATACATAAATTAAAAGGAGTGCTAGGTGTAATCAATTCCACAATCATAAATTATTGGTTTGAATACAATTACTGGACAACAAAAGTTGCAGGTGGCTATTTTGATTTGAATGGAAATCAAATTTTATCTATACCCATTCCTATAGATTTTGCAATTTATGACAAAATCGCACCAATAGTCGAAGATATATTACATGAAACGAATAACATCAATATCAAAAAGATTGATGACCTATTATATCAATATTATGATTTAACGGATGATGAAATAAAAATTGTAGAGCAATGTAGTATTCAATAGTCAAGATACTACTTCTATTTTCACTACCAATATATTATGCAATAAAGTAATCACACATTAAAATTTGCAAACAAAATATATGGACAGCAAGGTGTAACTTAGGCGTTCTCACGTGAACGCCTAAGTTATTTATTAATTAAGGTCTCAATGGCTGTTTTAAAATCATTAATAAAAGGGATTATTACGTCATTATTATCATTATAAAAATATGTCATTAAATTTGTTTGATCAAAATGAATAACATTGTTTTGAAACCATTCCTTTCTTATTACACGCAATTTATCCTGTCCTGCTGTCTTAGGGAATGTATCAATTATAGAATCTTTTATCAATTCTATATTGTATCTATTGGGAAGATTATTCCAATATGGATGTTCAAGATTTAATAAAAGTTTCGACAAATAATTAAATATTTGAAATTCGGGTGTCCTAATTTCTTTGTTAGCAATATCATCCCCCACAATAGCTGGTAGAGCTAATATAGTTTTTGAATTCTGCATAATAGGTGTTATCCTATCGTTCAAAACAACATCATTGTCAAATATTATTATGACTTGTCTGAAATAATCATCAATAGTATATAGGGTTCTTAAATTATCGCACCCAAGTTTTGCAGAAACTAATGTCAAATCGTATCCATAATTTAATTTTGAATTAAACTTCTCAACTTCTAATAGTTTGCTAAAAAACCATTCTGCTTCCTTATCTTCAAAATAAATTTTTATTTGTGGTGTTATATCATCAAATGTTGGAGGTATACCAAGCATGTCACCTTTAATATTTTCATATGTAGGAAACTTCATTAATTTAGGTTTTAAGACATCTTCAATGTATACTACTGAATCTATATTCCTACCAGCTCTAGCTGTTTCGTCACTAATCTTAAGAACTTCTTGAATAATAGTCAGAGAATGAGAAGTCATTATAATTTGTAATTCCAGATTTTTAGCTTCTTTTTTTATAAGCTGAATCAACTTAGTTTGGGCTCGTGGATGAAAGCCTGCGTCAATTTCATCAATTAAAAGAATTCCTCCCTTGTAATTGGGATTTTCTCGTTTTAATTTTGCAAATGAAGCTAATGCTGTAATAATAACTCCTAATGAATCTTGTCCTAAAGAAATGGTTCTTGTAGAATGCTGAAATTCTGGCAATAAAGACTTTTTTGTTGTCCCTTTTAATTCTTGTTTAGTTATATGGTTACTATCTATTACTTTATTGTCTATAATAGCTTTAAATTTTTCACGAATATATATTTTATCTTCGTCAGATAAAGTTTTAGACAATTCAGAATTAAGATTGTTTTGATATTCCCCATTAGGCAACATTCTACTCATACTTAAAAACAGTGTTGGTATAGGAACTTTTGCTGCAGCACCAACATTCCAACCTTCCTGCTCCCCACGCGGTACGACCTTGAGACGTTCTATACCAAGTTTTTTCTCAAAATGTTTAGAAACATTGCAGGTTTTGATTAAATCTTCTTTGTAGGGTTGAGAATACGTTAAAGTAAAATATGGTTTATTTACAGTCTTTTTAACATAATCTCTTTCAATATCAAGATAAAATAATTCATGCAATTGTGCTTGAAATGAACGCTTGAGAAGAGTTTTCCCTTCACTAGATTTAAGTTCAGAGCCATTAGCAATCAGGCCAAGTAAAGTGGATTTACCAATACCATTATGACCTGCTATAACTGTTAGGCGTTCAGAAATATTAATTGTAAGATTTCTGAACATCCTAAATGGAATATCTCCAAACGAAATACTTTTAATCTTCATATAAATAAGTTTATTACTATGATTCTTATTTGTTGAATAGTTTATGGTTTGGTATAACCAGATTATCGGAAAATATCATAATTTCTTTTCCTTTTCCAGAATTACTTGCACTATAATTCAACTCAAAGGTTTCTTGTCTGTACTTTGAATACAGATTTGCTATAAAATCGACATTATCATATGATATAATCCACTTATGATTTTGGATTCCATCAATTACTTTGGCAATGTTCTGATGGTCATCATCGTTATAATAGTTCATATAGAGACCTTTACCTTTTATATAGTATGGTGGATCTAAATAAAATATAACATTGTGACACAGGTCGTTATTTAAGCGATGTACTAAAGTCACAGCATCTTCATTCGATAAATGAATTCTATCCGCATAGTCTGCTATTCTTTGAATTCTTTTTATTAAATCTTCTTTATTGAATCTAGCATCAATCTTGTAGTTACCGGTCTGATTATATCCTCCGATAACTCCTGCTTTTAAAATTCCAGAACGGTTTGTTCTATTCAAAAAGAATGTTGAAAATCCTAAGTTCAGTAAATCAACATTTTCTTTATTTGATTGAAGTGCTTTAAGTTTATGCCATGTATCCACATTTGTCGGAGTATCTTTTATTAACTTACAAAGAGCCTCAGATTCGTTTAAAACACTATACCAGAATGCATAAATGGATATATCTTTATCATTTATATATATATCCGTCACATATTCATTGAAAAGTAAGGATAAAGCTACTGAACCACCTCCTACATATGGTTCAACATAAGTCCCATCGAACAATGCATTTTCTTTAATTAAGCATTGTACGAAATCTGCGACTTTAGCTTTACCGCCTGGGTATCTTAGAGGTGATAAAAACTCCATAACTCTATTTCTTATTATTTATTGAGTCCCACAATAGTACAAAAAAAGTTTCTATATTGTCCCATCCAACAATTAAATTATCAGCTTTAGGATAAAAAAATTCATTGTGAACATATGCATTCAGTGATTCAACGGACAATACTGAATTCTTATCATTAATTTCAGATCTTATACCTTTTGACAAATCATTACTCATTATTCCTAATTGGTTTGTCATATGATTTAATGTTTTACCAACTTTACCTTGTAAACTTTCTCCAGAAGAACAAGCCGTAATAGCATTATTCCTCACCAAATCATACTTTTCCAAATAAGCATCAACTGATAATTCCAAGAACACTCTTAACAAAACTGAAGATGCATTAGGACAAGTTTTAACTGGTATTTGTTTAAGTTCCTCAAAAATTTTATTTAACTTCGGATTATCTATATATAATAGAAGTTTTTTAGGTATTAAGCTTGTTCTTGTTTTTGATTTCTTACTTTTGTTACTTTGAGTTTCATCTGGATTATTATTTAGTTGAGATTGTTTGTCATCATTTACAAAATCACGAACGCTCCATTGGCTAGAAGTTTCATTTGACAAATCTGGTCTTTGTTCTTTCTCAAACCCATCTATATATTGTTTTCTTTTTTCTCTATTATAGATGTCAGCAACCTTGAACTCAGGATTTAAGATGTCCGTAACGACTTTCAGCAACCCCTTAATTACTTCTGAAATTTGAATCTTCGAAACTAATGTTCCGTTATTTATTTCTAAGCCAAGATGTTCCCTAACATATGGATCAGATATCAAACGCTGAAGGTTTGTGATATTGAGTTTTGATAGAGAATCTTTGATATTCTCAGGAACATTATCTTGAGATTTCAATAATGTGATAATCTGCAATGGGATTGAAGATTTTCCTTCAGTTTTCTCTTCAAATCGCTGTTTTTGTTGTGCATTCCAAGTAACTGTACCAATACCATTTAATTCTCCAGAATGTTTACGTTTTATCCAAATATCAGCTTCTGCTGGGTTCTCAAAAACTGCACAATTAATGCTTTTGAATTTAGAAATTACATCAGATTTATCTTTTTGTAACTTTTGAAATTTCTTTCTCAATAGAGCATACCCATCATTAATAAGAGTTGGATTATTTAGCAATTTCAATGAAGTTATTCGTCTATTCCCCTCTAGTACAATATATTTATTATCATCTTCACTAGGCGTTACAATAATTAAATCTACAGGGCTAAGGCCATTAGTGATAATATCATCAACAAGAAGATATAACTTATCTCCCTGATCTTCTACCATTTTATCTATTGCTTCTTTTTGCGAAGACAATGGTTCAAATCTATAATTTTCTGTATTGACGAACAACGACGTCAATTTTACATTTTTTACAATCATAGCTCAATATAAACAATATAGATTTTGCAAAGATATTTATTTTTAATTGTTTATACAATTATTTCACTTAATAATTACTATTTTTATCCAGAGCCCAAGATTTCAAGCTATTTAAAAACTATTATCAATCCATTTCTCCAAAAACCCCTTCAACGGCAAGAGGTATTCCCCATCAAGGTTCCAATGCAACGTGTTATAGTATTCACGCTGGGGTTCCTTGATTTTCTCCTTTTCACTTCTGGATGTACCTAACAGGGCTTCCAAGTAGCCATAGATTTTGGTTTTCTTGGCAGGAGTGGTCAGTGGTGGAGGTGTTCTGCCGGGTATATCAAGAGTGACCAATTCTTTTTCGTAATTCTCCCAACAGTTCAAAATAGGACGATTGTTGGGGTTGATGATGTTTTCCAACAGGTCTTCCAACTCTCCCTTATCTTGATTGTTAGGAAGAAGGAACAGTTCAAACTCCAAGCCTTTCTCTTCTTTCCACTGAAGAATACTTGCCCGTCTGGCTTCAAAATCATCGTCAGCATCGAAAATGACAAGGTTAATACCTCCTTGGTCAGACATCGAACGCATACGGTTGATGGCTGACGCAGATTGCAGATTGTCCTTTCCATTGACCCTAAGAATGTAATCCTTCGGTGCTTCTTGACCAAAAAGATGATGAAGGTATTGACGGATGAAAGTCTCGTCGGCCAAGCCTTCCACTACGATAAGGAAACGGTCTTTCATAATACAATGCTTCTGAGTTCAACATCATTTTGACAAGCATCCTTGAATTCCTCAAAGAGGTATTTGTATGCCTGATGGTCTTTCTTCGGTGTCTGCTCGATGGTGTACAGACGGAATGCATCCTGATACGGTGCATTGTCTTCCAACATCTGACACAGTTGGAGAAGGGTCTCTTGGCTATGGGTGGTGATAAACACCTGTTTGTTGGTGTCAACAGCCAAGGCAAAGATGCTTTCCCACAACTTCTTGTATGCCGAATAATGAAGTCCGTTGTCAATCTCGTCAATCAGAACAATGTTGTTGGTAGGATTGGCCGAACTGGCTACAATGCTGAGATAACGGCGAAGGCCATCGCCCGTGATGTTAAGGGGCAACAGTTCTGCCATGCCGTCGAAACCGATGAACACTTCATGACCAATAACCTCAATGGCATTGATTCGGTCATCGAACTTTCTCAGACGTTCTAAAATAAGGTCTTTCTTTTTCCGCTTAATCAATTCGGCCAAGTCAGCAGCCAAATTACTTGTCATAAGGTCGGCCGACAGAAACGATGCACTGTTCTTTTCCAAATATCCCTTGGCATAATCCCTGTTAGAAACTACGCCCTGATTATTGAAAGTAACGATACTGCGGTAGGAATCTGTACGTTCTCCAGATGCAACATCAAAGTTCATTTCCAATGTATTAAGGAATACCTTGGTCTCGGAAGTAGGGATGTTCGTCTGAGGAATATCGGCCTTGGCATTTTCATCGGGGGTATAAGTCAGATTCATTTTTAACCGACGACTAATACCATCGGTCTGCTCTGAGAATATTTCCGGAATATTGTAGAGGTCGAGGTTATAAAAGATGTAACGCACATCTCCCAAACCGCTGTACACATTACGGATACGGAGGGAGTTCACGCGTTGGACGATATCGGGATTAGACATGCCCATCAACAGCATCAACGCTTCAAGTATGGAACTCTTACCAGAATTGTTGTGACCAAGAAAGACATTTACTCGCGCAAAATCACCGATAGACAAGTGTCTGATCCCTCTAAAATTGCTTATTTCTACATTCTTAAATCCGTCCATATTCCTTCATGTATCTGATTTTATCCGCAAATATAGGAATTATTTTATTAACAACACAAATTAGAAGCAATTTTATTCTTTTTCCGAATTGATTCACAGCATCAAACAAACCGTTTTCAGTAATTTGGCACGATATTTTTCAGTAATTTGGCATCAATATGTTCGACAAAAAGGACAAAACCACAGCCCGTAAACCATTAACTCCGTTCGGGAACCGGACAAACACGGTTCGCGAACGGAGTTAATCATGTTCTTCCGAAAGACAATAATAGTACGAGGAGGCGATGAAGGGGGTGATTCAACTCACATACCTTATTATATTATTAGGGGAAGAACGTATGCGTCCCTTACACGCTCCTTTCACTATCTTGACGAGGGCAATGGGCATCGGTTACAGGCTTTTTAGACCTCGCGAAGAAGAAAAGTTGTCAATTATTCCCCCTTTCTCAACAATTATCACTACCTTTGCCCCACTATTATTAACTAACATCTAAAAAACATAAGCAGAATAAGATGAAGAAACACTTACTACTGTGCTGTGCAGCCCTTACACTGACATTGGGCATGACGGCACAAGAGAACAGACCTCGCAGAGGAGGATTGGAAGATGTGAACAAAGTGAGAGACCTCACCCTCGACAGCCTCAACAAGGCCAATACGGCACGCCCCGTACCGGGTTCGAGCCGCAAAGGCAACAATCCTGTACTTTTCCTTGTGGGTAACTCCACCATGCGTACCGGCACGTTGGGCAATGGTAACAACGGTCAGTGGGGATGGGGATACTTTGCCGGCGAGTACTTCGACCAGGAGCGCATCACCGTAGAGAACCACGCCTTGGGAGGCACCAGCAGCCGTACGTTCTACAACCGCCTGTGGCCTGCCGTATTGGAGGGTGTCCAGAAGGGCGACTGGGTAATCATCGAGTTGGGACACAACGACAATGGCCCGTATGACGAAGGACGTGCCCGCGCCAGCATCCCCGGCACTGGCAAGGATTCGCTCAACGTCACCATCAAGGAGACAGGCGCGAAGGAGACCGTCTATACCTATGGTGAATACATGCGCCGCTTCATCAACGACGTGCGCAGCAAGGGGGCACACCCCGTGCTGATGTCACTCACTCCGCGCAACTCGTGGGAGAAAGAGGGCGTCATCGGTCGCAAGAAGGACACCTTCACTCCGTGGATAAAGATTGTGTGTGCCGAAGAGCACGTGCCCTTCGTTGACCTGGAAGGCATCACGGCCCGCAAGTTCGAGAAGTTCGGCCCCGAGAAGGTGAACTATATGTTCTATCGCGACCGCATCCACACCAGCGAGTTCGGTGCACGCATCAATGCCCGTTCAGCAGCTGAAGGTATTGCAGCCTGCCCCGATTTGGAGTTGAAGAAATACCTGAAGCCATTGGTTACACCTACCGTGAAGGGACTGAACCGCAAGCCCGGCAAGCCCGTCGTATTCTTCACTGGCGACTCTACCGTGAAGAACACCGACAAGGAAGAGGACGGCATGTGGGGACTTGGCAGTGTGGCCGCATGTGCCTTCGATACCACCAAGGTGACCCTCTACAACAATGCCAAGGCCGGACGAAGCACACGCACTTATCTGGACGAAGGACGTTGGGACGAGGTGTATAACAGCCTCCAGCCGGGCGACTATGTGTTCATCCAGTTCGGTCACAACGATATGGGTCCCATCAACACGGGCAAGGCACGCGCCGTCATCAACGGCATTGCCGACAGCAGCCACGTGTACCGCATGGAGGCCGACCGCAAGTACAAGGTGGTCTATACCTTCGGATGGTACCTGCGCAAGTTCGTACAGGACGTACGCGAGAAGGGGGCTACCCCCATCCTTGTCAGCTTCACTCCGCGCAACAAGTGGACTGATGGCAAGATTGAGCGCCGCAAGACCTGTGCCGCCCTGTGGGCCAAGCAGGTGGCTGAGCAGACTGGTTGCCTCTTTGTGGACCTCCACAACCTGACGGCAGACTACCTCGACAAGAAGGGCGAGAAGAAAGCAGCAGCCTACTACAAGCGCGACCATACCCACACCTCCAAAAAGGGTGCCGAGCTGAACGCCAAGATGTTGGCCAAAGGTTTGAAAAAGGCAGGCGTGGATTTGACAAAGTAAAATTCTAAGGCGCGGATTACGCGGATTAAAATTTCAGTTTTATAGCCAAAAGGTTATAATAAGACACAGAGACACAGAGTTTGTCCTTCGGTTGTTATAAACGGAAGACTTCTCTGTGTCTCTGTTTTTTTCCTATTAAGCACCACACACAATCTTTTCATTCTTTCTTAATCTCCCCGTAACACATCTGTAACACCGTCAGTGTACCTTTGCAGCGTCAATTTAAAACGAAAGACATGATGAAAACAATGAAAATGATTGTGGCAGGCACTTTGGCCTGCATGTGCCTCACCACCGTTCAGGCACAAGAGAAGAGTGAAGTTCCCAAAGGTAAAGCCATCATCCAGGTGTTCGGCAATTTCCACACGGGATTCGGTGCCGACAATGATGACCGCGGCTTCGAGCTCGACCGCAGCTATCTGGGTTATAAGTATGACCTCGGCAAGGGTATCTCTGTAAAGGGAGTAATGGACGTAGGACAGAGCGACGATGTGAACGACTACCATCGCATAGCCTACATCAAGAATGCCCAGCTCACGTGGAAAACTGGCAAGTGGACACTGAATGGCGGACTCATCTCCACCACCCAATTCAACTATCAGGAGAAGCAATGGGGATACCGCTACATCATGAAGTCCTTCCAGGACCTCTACAAGTTCGGTAGCAGTGCCGACCTCGGCCTCTCTGCTGCCTACCAATTTGCCGACTGGCTCTCGGCCGATGCCATCATCGTCAATGGTGAAGGATACAAGAAGATTCAGAAGACCGACGGACTGGCCTACGGCCTCGGTGCCACGGTGACTCCCCTCAAGGGGCTGAGCATCCGCCTCTATGCCGGTGTGAACGAAGGACGCGAAGCCACCCAAACCGACGTGTGGAATTATGCCGCTTTCGTAGGCTACAAGGGCAACGGCTTCCACATCGGTGCCGAGTATAACCTGATGGAGAACTACAAGAACGTGCGTGGACAAAACCTCTCCGGCCTTTCTCTCTACGGCTCGGCAAACCTCAGCAAGACCATTGCTGCCTATGCCCGCTACGACCAGCTCATGTCAAAGGACGATTGGAACAAGGCCAAGGACGAGCAAGCCCTCATCCTCGGTGCCCAGTTCAAGTGTGGCCAATACGTGAAGATAGCCCCCAACTTCCGCCTCAACATGCCTGCCGCAGATGGTGCCGACAATCACTACTCGGCCTACGTGAGCTGCTACTTCGGGTTGTAAAGTCTGTTTTTCAGGACAGCGAAAGACACAAGGATTCAGAGTTATTTCTTTTCAACTGAAGGACATAAGGTGTTTGCATGGAGATTACCCTCCTGCCCCTTATGTCCTTCTAACAGAATAAAATCTCTGTATCTTTGTGTCTCTGTCTTTTTATCACCTTCAACATGTTGGCACCGTCACTTCTGCATTTTCCCAAAAGCCTTCAATGTCACTAAAACGTAAAATTGCCGTAACACGTCTGTAACATCAGTCCCGTACCTTTGCAGCGTCAAATTTAAAACATAGAAGACAATGAAGATTAAAACATTTATGACATGTGCACTGGCCACGATGTTGGTATCGTGCGGTGGAGGTGCAAGTAAGGAGAGTGGTCGCGAGCCACAGGAACTTTCGGGTGCGGGAGCCACGTTCCCTCTGCCATTCTACAATGTAGTGTTCGAGAAGTTCGGCCAGGTGAACGGTGATTTCGTGGCTTACGGTGGCATCGGTTCGGGCGGTGGTGTGCGCAACTTGCGCGACAAGATTGTCGATTTTGCAGCAAGTGACGCTTTCCTCTCGGACAAAGAGATGGCAGAAATCAAGAACCCCGTCATCCACGTACCCACCTGTATGGGAGCCGTAGTGTTGGCCTACAACCTCGATGGAGTGGAGAAACTGAACCTTTCGGGCGATGTGATTGCCGACATCTTTGCGGGCGAAATAAAGATGTGGAACGATGCTCGTCTGGTGGCACTCAACCCGGATGTGACACTTCCCGAAGAGGCCATCATCCCTGTCTTCCGTTCGGACGGTTCGGGCACCACCTTCGTGTTCACCGACTATCTGACAAAGGTGAGCCCCATGTGGAAGGAGAAGTATGGCACTGGCAAGTCGGTGAATTTCCCTGTAGGTCAGGCAGCAAAGGGTAACCCCGGTGTGGCCGGAGTCATTGCGCAGACAAAGAATGCCATCGGCTACGTAGGTTCGGAGTATGCCTTTGCCCAGAAGATTCCTTATGCCCAGATAGCCAACCAACGTGGCGAACTGGTAGAGCCTACGGCCACCAGCATCTCGGCATCCGCTTCGGGCGAGATTCCTGCCGACACCCGTTGCTCCATCACCAATTCCGATGCAGAGGGCGCCTACCCCATCTCTAGCTTCACATGGATGATCATCTATAAGGAGCAGTGCTATGCCGACCGCTCGAAGGAACAGGCCATGGCGACGCTTGACCTCTTGCACTACATCCTCAGTGACGAGGCACAAGGCATCACCTCCGAAGTGCACTACGCTCCACTTCCAGCCAAAGCAAAGGAACTGAGCAGACAGAACTTGAAAAAGGTGACGTATGAAGGGGTGGCCGTGTTGCAATAAGCGTGAGCATCTATGAACGACAGAATATATAAGGTACTGCTTTTCATAGCTGCAATGGTTATGCCAGTCGTGTGCGGGGGTGTGCTCTATGCCCTCGTCACCGACGCATACGCGGCTTTTGAGCATTTCGGCTTTCTGAAGTTCCTCACCTCCTCGGAGTGGAACTACACCGAAGGAGCCGAGCAGTACGGCGCACTGCCCTTCATCACGGGCACACTGATGACCACTGCACTGGCACTCCTGTTCTGCATCCCCTTCTCGATGCCTGTGGCACTCTTTGTGGGCGAATATTTCAAGGGGACGAAGATAGCAGCTGTGCTTGCCACCGTCACCGACCTTTTGGCCGGCATTCCCAGTATCATCTACGGCCTGTGGGGCTTCTACACACTACGTCCGCTGATTATGGCACTCGACATTTCGCCCCAAGGTTCGGGTGTGCTGACCGCCTCACTCGTGCTGGCCATCATGATAGTGCCCTACGCAGCTTCGCTCAGTGCCGAGTTCATCAAGATGGTACCCAACGACCTGAAGGAGGGAGCTTACAGCCTGGGAGCCACGCGTGCCGAGGTCATCCGCAAGGTGGTCTTCCCCGTGGCCGGGTCGGGAATCTTCTCGTCCTACATCCTGGCCATCGGGCGTGCCTTGGGCGAAACGATGACAGTGACTATGCTCATCGGCAATACGAACAACATCCCCGAGAGCATCACCTCGACAGGCAACTCCATGGCCAGCATCATCGCCAACCAGTTTGGCGAGGCCGACAATTTGCGTCTTTCGTCGCTCATTGCCATCGGACTCGTCCTGTTCCTCATCACGGCACTCATCAATATGGTAGGAAAGATTATGATCAAACGAGCAAGAATAGCATAGTTATGAATAAGACAAAAATCCAACACCGTCTGGCCACAGACCGTCTCATGCTCTGGGGAGTATGTCTGATGGCTGTCCTTACGGCCGTTCCCTTGTTTGCCATTCTGGGCGAGGTCCTGATGCGCGGTTACGACCAGTTGTCGTGGACATTCTTCACCGAGCCTACCCCTACGGCCTACAAAGCCATGAAGGCCATCGAAGCCGGTGAGCCCATCCCCGGAGGCATTGCCAATAGCATCGTCGGCACCGTGTTGATGCTCGGCATGGCATCGCTTGTGGCCATCCCTGTGGGCATCCTCTGCGGGGCATACCTCGCCGAGAATTCCAAGAACCGCTTTGCCCAAACAGTAAGCTACCTCACCGACCTGCTACAGGGCACCCCCTCGGTCATCATCGGCATTGTCACCTACATCTGGGTGGTGGTCCCCATGAGGGGCTATTCCGCCATTGCAGGCAGTGTGGCACTCTTTATCATGATGCTGCCCCTCATCATCCGCTCCACGGAGGAGACACTGAAGATACTTCCCGCCTCACTCAAGGAGGCTGGTCTCGCTCTCGGTGGAAACCGTGCCCGGGTGATGCTGAAAGTGCAGCTCCCCGCAGCCTTCGGAGGCATCTTCACAGGTGTGTTGCTGGCCATCTCGCGAGTGATTGGCGAGACGGCTCCGCTGATGTTCACAGCCCTCGGATGCTCGTTCATCCGGTGGTCGGTCGACAAGCCCATCTCGGCCGTGCCTCTGCTCATCTGGGAGTTCTTCAACGACCCCAACCTGCAGGAACTCATCTGGGGAGCTTCTCTCTTCCTGCTCCTCTTCGTGCTTACATTAAATATCATTGCCAAATACCTTGCAAAGAAATGGAACCAGTAAAACCCATACTTGAATTCAAGAAGACCTGTGTGTCATACACCAGGCAGACAATGGCGGTCAAGTACGTGTCGGCCGCAATAGAGCGAAACACCATCACCGCCATCATGGGACCTTCGGGATGCGGAAAGTCAACCCTGTTGCGTGCGGCAAACCTCATGCACAACCTCTATCCCAACATCCGTGTCGACGGGGAAATCCTACTGAACGGTGAGAATATTCTTGCCATGCAGCCAATCGACGTGCGCCGCAAGGTGGGCATGGTGTTCCAGCGTCCTGCCCCGTTCCCCACCATGAGCATCTACGACAATGTGCTTTCTGGCTTCACTCTGAACGGCATAAGCCTCTCCAAGAGCGAGAGGGATGCCACCGTGGAGCGTTGTCTCAGGAGCGTTGCCCTGTGGGACGAGGTGAAGGACGTGCTGAACAAGAAGGGGACGTTCCTCTCCGGTGGACAGCAGCAGCGTTTGTGCATTGCCCGTGCCCTGGCCATGAAACCCGATGTGCTGCTGATGGACGAGCCCACCTCTGCCCTCGACCCCATAGCAACGGCACACATAGAGGAACTGATGCAGGAACTCCAGAAGGAGGTGACAATCCTCATTGTTACCCACAACATGGGACAGGCGATGCGAATATCATCCAAGTCCATGTTCATGTACCTGGGTGAACTTGTGGAATATGGCGATACCGCCACCATGTTCTCCAACCCCTCGGACGAGCGCACCAAGGCTTACCTGACGGGAAAGATGGGATAAAGTCATGCCCCCCGTTCTCCGTTTTAATCCGACTTCGCGGTCTTTTCCGCTTTTCATACCCTTCTGCCCTGCGGGCACCTCCCCTGTCTCAGGGGAGGAAAGTGGATGGGGTATGTTAGTTTTCCGTTTAATCCGACTTCGTCGTCTTGAATCTGCTCCCGCTCGGCAGAGTAAATGCATTTCCTCTGCTCTCGCTTACTCGCAGTTTTCCGTTTTCCGTTTTTCGTTTTCCGTTTTCCGTTTTTCAAGAAATTTCCTCCAGCGGGCGCATAACGAAGTCCCTCTCCTTCATGCGGGGGTGGGGGAGGGTAAGTTCCGGGGTGTCCATGGTGATGTCGTCGTAGGTGAGGAGGTCTATGTCGATGGTGCGGTCGGAGTGCTGGAGTTGGCCGTCGGTGCAGAGGGTCTTCTGCGTGCGTCCGAGTTCCTGCTCTATCTTCTGCGTTTCGCGCAGGCAGGACATGGGGGACATCATGGTGTGCACGAGGCATACGAGATTTATGAACTTGTTGGGGCTGGAAAAGCCCACGGGGTCGGTTTCCATGGGGGAGGAGACTCTGTAGACAGAGCCCACGCGCTCATCGATGAGTGCGAGGGCTCTGCGTATGTTCTCTTCCCTGTTGCCGAGGTTGGAACCGAGGGCAAGGTAGAGTTTGTGTGTCATCTGTGATGTGCGGTTAGTCGTTGAGGATGAGCATGGCATCGCCGAAGGTGCCGAAGCGGTAGCGGCGCTTGGGGTCGCTCTCGTTGTAGCGCATGGCTTCCTTGTAGGCCTTCATCACCAGGTCGTATCCGCCATAGGCGGCGGTGAGCATGAGCATGGTGCTGAGGGGGGGGTAGAAGTTGGCCACCATGGCATCGGCAATGTGGAAGTCGTGCGGCGGGAAGATGAACTTGTTGGTCCATCCGTCGTAGGGTTTGAGGTTGTTGTCGGCGCTGACGGCAGTTTCCAGCACTCTCTGTACCGTTGTTCCCACGGCAACGATGCGCCGGCCGTTTTGCTTGGCATTGTTGATGATGTCGCAGGCTTCCTGGGTTACGTGCATCTCCTCGCTGTCGGTCTTGTGCTTGGTGAGGTCCTCCACGTCTATGCTGCGGAAGCATCCGAGTCCGCAATGCAGGGTTACGAAGGCCTGCTCGATGCCCTTTATCTCCATCATCTTCAGCAGTTGGGGGGAGAAGTGCATGCCTGCGGTGGGTGCGGTGACGGCGCCTTCGTTCTTGGCGAAGACTGTCTGGAAGTCCTCCATGTCCTCGGGTTCTGAGGGTCGCTTGATGATTTCCCTGGGCAGGGGGGCCTCGCCGAGGGAGTAGAGGGCGTGCTTGAACTCATCGTGAGGGCCGTCGTAGAGGAAGCGCAGTGTGCGTCCGCGGCTGGTGGTGTTGTCTATAACTTCCGCCACCATGCTGTTGTCCTCGCCGAAGTAGAGTTTGTTGCCTATACGTATCTTTCTGGCGGGGTCCACGAGCACGTCCCACAGGCGCATGTCGGCGTTCAGTTCCCTCAGCAGGAACACCTCTATCTTGGCACCTGTCTTCTCCTTGTTGCCGTAGAGGCGTGCGGGGAAAACCTTGGTGTCGTTGAATACGAAGACATCCTTCTCGTCGAAGAAGTTGATGATGTCGCGGAACGACTCGCGGTGCTCGATTACTCCGCTCTTGGCATGTACGACCATCAGACGGCAATCGTCGCGATGGAAATAGGGGCGCTCCTCGTCGGGGCCGAATTCGCACGGATACTGTGCAACGCGCTCGTCAGGGAGACGGTACTTGAACTGGGAAAGTTTCATATATGTTGTATGGTGTTATTTGTCTGTGGGATTGGGTAATGTCTCCAGCCATTGCCGGAAGGTTTCCAAGGTGTGGCATTCCTCCACCTTGTAGTCGCCTATGCGTGTGCGCCGCAGGGCGGTGAGGTGTGCGCCGCTGTCCAGAGCCAGGCCGATGTCGCGTGCCAGGGCGCGGATGTAGGTCCCCTTGCTGCATACCACACGGATGGTTGCCTGCATGGTTTGTGGGTTGAAGTCCTGCAACTCTATCTCGTCGATGACCAGCACCTTGGGCTTCAGTTCCACCTCCTTGCCCTGGCGTGCCAGGTCGTAGGCACGCTTGCCGTCCACCTTGCAGGCGGAGTAGGATGGCGGTATCTGCTCTATGCGGCCGATGAACTTGGCAAGTGCCTCCTTCACCCTTTCCTCGGTGATGTGCCCGGTGGGGAAGGTGGCGTCCACCGGAGTTTCCAGGTCGAAACTCGGTGTCGTCGCGCCCAACTGCAGTGTGGCCACGTATTCCTTGGTCTTTGCCTGGAGGGTGTCTATCTGCTTGGTGGCCTTGCCCGTGCAGATGATGAGGACGCCTGTGGCCAGGGGGTCGAGGGTGCCGGCATGCCCCACCTTCAGTTTCTTCTCCCCTATGTGCTGGCACAGGAGATAGCGCACCTTGCTGACCAGGCCGAAGGAGGTCCAGGTGAGGGGCTTGTCGAAGGAAAGTATGGTTCCTGTCTTGAAGTCCATGTCTTATAGCAGATTGCTGCCGAGTATTATGCAACCGACAATGGCGCAATATATGCCGAAATACACCAGTTTGCCCTTTTTGACTATGGATATCATCCACTTGCAGGCCATGCATCCGCTGATGAAGGCGGCAAGGAAGCCTATTGCCAGGGCGGTCATGGATATATCGCCTGTTGTTGCCTCTGCCCCATCCTTGGCGGCTTTGAGTATGCTCAGCAGGGCTTCGCCCAGGATGGGCGGGATGACCATGAGGAAGGAGAACTGTGCCATCTTCTCTTTCTTTACGCCAAGCATAAGTCCCGTGGCGATGGTAGTGCCGCTACGGCTCAGTCCCGGGAGTACGGCAACGGATTGTGCCAGACCTATGATGAAGGCCTGCATGAGTCCGATGTCCTCCTTCTGGCGCGGACGGGCATAGTAACTGAGGGTAAGCAGTGCCGATGTCATTATCAGTGAAAGTCCCACGATAAGCAGGCCGCTGCCGAAGATGGCCTCCACATAGTCCTTGAAGAACACCCCGACAATACCGATGGGTATCATGCTGACGATGATGGCAAGGATGTAGCGGCGTTCGGGGCTCATGAGCGGTGCCTTGGTGTCCACAAGTCCGCGCAGGAGCCATACTATTTCACGCCACAGGATGACGAGCGTGCTGAGTACCGTGGCTACATGTACGGCAATGGTGAATGTAAGGTTCTCCTCGCCGCCGATGCCAAACAAGGCGCTGGCAATGGTCAGATGGCCGCTGCTGCTGACGGGCAGGTACTCTGTAAGTCCCTGCAACAGTCCCATTAGAAGGGCTTGAAGTTCTGTCATAGTCTGATGTGTTTGCTGACTGTACTATGTAAATGGTTCCCTCGGCGTCCTTATTTCTTGTTGCCGGGGCGGTACATTATGCCGAAGATGATGAAGATGAAGCCTGCAAAGCATACGGCAGGAGCCACCTTGATGCGGCGTGCGCTGAATATCTCGGGATTGAAGGCCTCTTCGGTGCTGCCGCCGCCGCTCATCAGTATTAAGCCTGCAATGATTATGGCCATGCCTATGGCCAGCAGGATGTAGTTCTTTTTGTTGAATGCAAGATTGTTCATTATGATTTGTGGATAAGTTTTTTTTATTTGTACAGGTCGCTTTCGCGCATCCTCAGGAAGCGCGTTACGCTGATGTAGGTGCAGAAAAGCGTGATGACGAGAGCAAAGCAAAGGACGCTGGCCGCCATGATGATGATGTTCCGTTGCGGAACGAATCGTGCCAGTTCGTTGTCAAAGCGTATCATCCAGAGGATGAGGGATACAAGTATGCCGTCTGCGATGATTGTAGATATGAGGCCTATGCCAAGGCTCCGCAACAGGAAGGGCCTGCGGATGAAACTCCACCTGGCGCCCACCAGTTTCATGGTGTTGATGACGAAGCGCCGGCTGTAGACGCTGAGGTGCACGGTGTTGTTGATGAGGCTGATGCTGATGACGGACAGCATGGCGGTGATGGCCAGCAGGATGACGGTGATGGTGTTGAGGTTGCGGTTCAGGCTCTCCACCAGTTCCTTCTGGTAGATGACGTCAATGACGGTTTTTTGTTGCTGGAGTTCGTCCACTATCCATTTCAGGCTGTCGCTGCACACATATGCGGACTTCAGCCTCAGTTCCATGGATATGCTGAACGGGTTCTTGTCCAGGAACTCGCTAGGGTCAATGCCCATGGTCTCCACCTGCTCCTGCAATGCCTGTTCGCTGCTGATGTAGTTGATGTGGTGGATGTAGGCCTTTTCCGCTATCTGATGCTCCAGTTCGTGAGCCGCGGTTGGGGTGGTTCCGTCGGCCAACACAACGGTTACCGTCAGGTCCTGATGCACATAGTCGCGTATCTCCTTGGCGGTGAGCACAAAGAGGACAAGCGTTCCCAACAATAGCAGAACCATTGTCGTGCTGATGGTGCTGGTCAGGAACTGCCAGCGTAGTATCGTCTTTTTTCTCATATAGCAATGCCTTTAAGGGTGGCACTGGAACTTTCCGTAATCCTGACCTTGACGGTCTCTCCTATGTGGTGGTTGCCTCGGTCGATGATGACCACCTTGTTCTGTTCCGTGCGTCCGAACAACTGCTCTCGGCTACGCTTGCTGGTGCCCTCGAGCAGGACATCGTATTCCTTGCCCACGCACTGGCGGTTGCACTCGGCAGAAAGTTCGTTCTGCAGGGCAATGAGTTCGTTCAGGCGGCGTATCTTCACCTCCTCGCTGATGTCGTCGGGGAAGTGCTTGCTGGCATAGGTACCCGGTCGCTCGCTGTACTTGAACATGAAGGCAGAGTCGTACTGGCACAGGCGCATCAGGCTCAGGCTGTCCTGATGGTCTTCTTCCGTCTCACTGCAGTATCCGGCAAAGATGTCCGTTGATATGGCGCAATCGGGAATGATCCTGCGTATGGCTGCCACGCGGTCGAGATACCATTCGCGGGTGTACTTGCGGTTCATCAGTTTCAGTATCCTGTTGCTTCCGCTCTGTACCGGCAGGTGTATGTGCTTGCACACGTTGGGCTCTTCGGCAATGACGCGCAGAGTCTCGTCGCTCATGTCCTTGGGATGTGAGGTGGTAAACCGTACACGCATGTTGGGAACGGTTTGGGCAACAAGGCGCAGGAGTTTGGGGAAGTCGGTATCCTCGTACTTGTAACTGTTCACGTTCTGCCCGAGCAGGGTAACCTCCTTGAAGTTCCTTGCCTGCAGATCGCGGCACTCCTTCAGTATGCTTTCCACATCGCGGCTGCGCTCGCGTCCCCGGGTGTAGGGCACGATGCAATAGTGGCAGAAGTTGTTGCATCCGCGCATGATGCTCACAAAACCGCCTATGTGCCCCGTGTGGAGGCGTTGCGGTATGATGTCGCTATAGGTTTCGGTAAGGGAAAGGTCCACGTCTATGGCCTTGTGTCCGCACTCTGCCTGTGCTATGAGGTCGGGCAGGGCCATGTAACTGTCGGGACCTGCCACGAGGTCCACGCCGTATTCCTGGATAAGTCTCTCCTTGACACGCTCTGCCATGCAACCTATCACGCCGATGATAAGGGGGTGGCTGCCATCGCGCTTCCTCTGCTGGCTGTGCAGGAATTCCAGGCGCGACAGGATCTTCTGCTCCGCATTGTCACGCACACTGCATGTGTTCAGGAATACGGCATCGGCATCCTCCAGTTGCTCGCACACTTCATAACCGGCCATGCCCATGATGGAGGCCACAACCTCGCTGTCGGCCACGTTCATCTGGCATCCGTATGTTTCTATGAGGAGTTTCTTCATGTCTTTATCAGCATAAAAGGGAGGTGCGCCTTGGGGCGACCTCCCTTGATGGTGGTTGGGCTATCCGGTTTCGAACCAGAACAAAGACGACCAAAATGTCTTGTGCTACCATTACACCATAGCCCAATCCTATACAAATCATAGTCCGTGGACTTACATTTGCGGTTGCAAAGGTACAAAAAAATATTCAGTTACGCGTCTGTTAACAGGATTTATTTTTCTTTTCAACGAGCCAAATAATCTTTATGTACCGTTATTCTCTTATAGGTTGTTCCTCCAAGGGAGCATGAGGAACCTATTTTACAATGAGCAGGAAATACTTCTTCTTGCCTTGCTGGGCAAGGAGGTATTTGCCGTTGAGCAGGTCGGCCTCCGTCACCATCTGGTCAAAGGCAGAGAGTTTTTCCTTGTTGATGGACACGCCGCCTCCCTGGGTAAGTTTGCGCATCTCGCCCTTTGAGGGGAAGCATGCCGTCTCGCCGGCCAGCAGGTCAACGGCCTTGATGCCTTCACCGGCCAGTAGATCGCGGCTTACCTCGTACTGGGGAACACCGGCGAACACGTCCAGCAGGGTTGCTTCGTCCAACTTCGCAAGGCTCTCCTTGGTGGCCTTGCCGAAGAGGATGTTGCTTGCCTCGACTGCGGCCTCGTAATCCTCGCGTGAGTGAACCATGCACGTCACCTCTTCTGCCAGGCGCTTCTGCAGGACACGCATGCCGGGGTCCTGGCGGTGCTGCTCTACCAGAGAGTCTATGGTTTCCTTGTCCAGGGATGTGAATATCTTTATGTAGCGCTCGGCATCCTCATCGCCTACGTTCAGCCAGAACTGGTAGAAGGCGTAGGGGGTGGTACGGTTGCGGTCAAGCCAGATGTTGCCCTTCTCGGTCTTGCCGAACTTCTTGCCGTCGGCCTTGGTGATGAGGGGGCATGTCAGGGCGAATGCGCTGTTTTCGCTGCCGAGTTTGCGGCGGATAAGTTCCGTACCGGTGGTGATGTTGCCCCACTGGTCGGAACCGCCCATCTGCAGGCGGCAGTTCTTCTCCTGATACAGGTGCAGGAAGTCATAACCCTGCAGCAGTTGGTATGTGAACTCGGTGAATGACATGCCGTCCTGGAACTCGCCGTTCAGGCGGCGCTTTACGCTGTCCTTCGCCATCATGTAGTTCACGGTAATGCACTTGCCTATCTCGCGTGCAAAGTCGAGGAAGGAGTAGTCCTTCATCCAGTCGTAGTTGTTTACCAGTTCGGCCTTGTTGGGAGCATCGCTATCGAAGTCCAGGAAACGTGCCAACTGCTCCTTGATGCATGCTACGTTGTGGCGCAGTGTCTCCTCGTTCAGCAGGTTGCGCTCCTGGCTCTTGCCGCTGGGGTCGCCAATCATGCCTGTTGCACCGCCTACGAGTGCCAGGGGCTTGTGGCCGCAACGCTGGAAGTGGCGGAGCATCATCACACCGCAGAGATGGCCGATGTGAAGAGAGTCGGCGGTGGGGTCTATGCCCAAATATGCTGTTTGCTGTCCTGATGCCAGCATTTCTTCAGTGCCGGGCATCATCTGATGGAGCATACCTCTCCATTTCAGTTCTTCAACAAAATTCATTTAATTGTTCTTTAGTTTTTTAGGGTCCTTAGGGTCTTTAGGGTCCTTGGGGGGTTATTTTACTTCCCAGATGTCGTTTGTCTCGAGCAGTTCGGCAAAGGTGTGATACTTCTTCTGTGCCTTCACCTCTTCTATCTGAGCCTCTACGGCATCGTTGTAGGTGGGAGCCTCCACATCGCGGATAACACCAAGCGCTACGGGGAATCCGTCGTCATTGCCCATCAGGGCAAGTTTAAGTTGCAGGGTGTTGTCCTCGCACTTGGCATTGTGAACGAGGATGTCGTCTACGGTGATGCCGTCCTTGCCAATCTCCACTACCTTCAAACCAAAACCTTCCTGAACGAGACCATACTCGTTGTTCTCGCCGAACACCAGAGGTTGGCCGTGTTTCACGTATATGGTGTTCTTGGCACGGCCGGCCTTGTCATAGATGCTGTCGTGAGTGCCATGGTTGAAGATAACGCAGTCCTGCATGATTTCACAAACAGAAGCACCCTTGTGGTTATAGGCTGCCTTCAGTATCTCTATGGTGCCAGGTGCATCGGTGGCTACGGCACGGGCAAAGAAATGTCCGCGGGCGCCAAAGCAAAGTTCTGCTGGGCGGAAGGGGTCTTCCACAGTACCATAGGGGCTGCTCTTGCTTACAAATCCGCGGGGACTGGTGGGAGAATACTGACCCTTGGTAAGGCCATAGATACGGTTGTTCAGCAGGATCATGTTCAGGTCAATGTTCCTGCGGTTGGCATGTATGAAGTGGTTGCCACCGATGGCAAGGCCGTCGCCGTCGCCGCTAACTTGCCATACGGCAAGGCGTGGGTTGGCCACCTTGCAACCTGTTGCAATGGCAGCGGCACGACCGTGTATGGTGTTCATGCCATAAGTAGCCATATAGTGGGGCAGACGGCTGGAGCAACCGATGCCGGAGATTACTGCAATGTTTTCAGGTGCAACGCCTATCTCGGCCATAGCCTTGTGCAGGGAGGCGAGGAAGAAGTGGTCACCACAACCGGGGCACCATCTTGGCTGTCCCTTCTTGAAATCCTGAGCTGTATATGTTGCCATGATAATGTCCTATTGCTTATTTGTTAATAATGGTATTGAAAGCCTCCACGAGTTCTGCAACCTTGAAGGGCTGTCCCTTTACTTCATTGTACTGTGCAGGGCAGAAACCGTCCACCTTCATGCGCAGCCAGCCGGCCAGTTGTCCCATGTTCTGTTCTGCAACGACAACCTTGGGATACTTCTTCATTACTTCTGCGGTATTCTTGGGCAGAGGATTGATGTAACGGAACTGTGTCATGGCAACCTTCTTGCCTGCTGCCCTCATCTCGTCCATGGCAGCACGCAGATGTCCGTATGTACCGCCGAAACCTACAATCAGCAGTTCTGCATCGTCCTTGTCGCCGAGGACCTCAAGGTCGGGTACGGGAATGTTGGCAACCTTCTGGGCACGCTTGCGTGTCATCAGGTCGTGGTTCTCGGGATTGGTGCTGATGGCGCCGGTCTTGTCGTCCTTTTCCAGACCTCCAAGGATGTGAGCGAAACCTTCGCGTCCGGGAACTGCCCAGTAGCGTGTACCGTTCTCCTTGCGCATGTAGGGGGTCCATGTGCCCTTCATCTCCTCGGGTACGTATGGAGGATTGATGGCAGGGTATTCGTTCAGGTCGGGCAGACGGAATGCGCCTGAACCGTTGGCCACGTATGCATCTGTAAGCAGAATCACGGGAGTCATGTGCTCCAGAGCCACTTTTGAAGCCTCGTAGGCAGCCTCGAAGCAGTCGGTAGGACTTGTTGCAGCCAATACGGGCATGGGGCTTTCGCCGTTACGTCCGAAGAGAGCCTGCAACAGGTCGGTCTGCTCGCTCTTTGTGGGAAGACCTGTAGCAGGGCCGCCACGCTGAACGTCGAGGATAACCAGGGGCAATTCCATGATGACGGCAAGGTTCATGGTCTCGCTCTTGAGGCACATGCCGGGCCCTGATGTGCTCGTAACAGCCAGGGCACCGGCAAAAGAAGCACCGATGCTGGAGGCACAACCAGCAATCTCGTCCTCGCACTGTACTGTTGTCACGCCAAGGCTCTTGTGCTTGGAGAGTTCATGCAGAACGTCCGTAGCAGGAGTGATGGGGTATGAACCGAGGTAAAGTTTCAAACCGGCCTTCTCGGCGGCAGCAATGAAACCGTATGCTGTAGCCTTGTTGCCCGTGATGTCCATGTATCGTCCGGGAACCTTGTTCTTGGTTTCTATGCGATACACGTTGGTAGCGCTGGAGTGCGTATTGTGTCCGTAGTCGTAACCTGCCTGGATAACCTTGATGTTGGCCTCTGCGATGGCAGGTTTCTTTGCGAACTTTTCCTTCAGGTAGTTGAATGCAACGTTCAGGTCGCGGTCAAAGAGCCAGCATACAAGACCCAATGCAAACATGTTGCGGCACTTGTTGATGCTCTTTATGTCCATACCGGTATCTGCAAGGCAGTCCTTTACCATTGAGGTCAGGGGGCATGCGATTACACGGTCGGGGTCGATGCCCATTTCGCCGAGGTAATCCTCACCCTGGAACTGTGCCTTTTCAAGATCCTTGGGACCGAAACTGTCGGTATCTATGATAATGGTTGCATCTGACTTGGCATAGCGGTACTGTGTCTTCAGCGCGGCGGCATTCATGGCTACCAGCACGTCGCACAGGTCACCGGGAGTGTAAACCTGGGATGCGCCGATGTGTACCTGGAAACCGCTGACACCTGTCAGTGAACCTTGCGGGGCACGAATGTCGGCCGGATAGTCAGGGAAAGTACTGATACTGTTTCCCACTGTTGCGGATACGGTGGAAAATATATTGCCTGCAAGCTGCATGCCGTCACCGGAGTCGCCAGAAAAGCGAACAACCACTGATTCTCTTTCAGTTATGTTCATGTCGTAAAAAAGATAATAGTAGTACCCCCGCCGGGAATCGAACCCGGATCAAAGGTTTAGGAAACCTTCGTTCTATCCATTTAACTACAGGGGCATCACTATCACCCTAAGGAGCACCCCTTAGGGTGACAGTTTGTATTTGAGTGGCACACCCTATTATATATATATAAGGTGTACCTATGAGTGTCTTATTTCTTCTTGCCGGTCTTGTTCAGGCACAGGTAGGCTGTAGGAGCGGCAATGAAGATTGAACTCAATGTACCGAATACCACACCGAGCATCATAGCGAAGCTGAAGCTGATAATGCTGCCTGCACCACCACCGCCAATGCCGATCAGGAAGATCACGAACAATACCAGGAAGGTAGATACTGAGGTGTTGATAGTACGGTTCAATGTGTTGTTTACAGAACGGTTGAACACATCAAAGCGGTCCTGTGTGGGATGCAGGCCCAATTCCTCACGTATACGGTCGAATACCACCACCTTATCGTTGATAGAGTAACCGATAGCGGTCAGGATAGCACCGATGAAGGTCTGGTCAATCTCCATGCTGAAGGGCAGGAAACCCCAAAGCAGAGCATATGCACCCAGGATGAGTACTACGTCAACAACCAAGGCAGTGATAGAACCGATAGAGAAAGCAACATTGCGGAAACGTACCAGGATGTAGATGAAGATGGCGATAATGGCCAAGATCACACTCCAGATAGCACCGTAAGTAATATCCTCGGCGATAGAGGGTCCAACCTTCTGGCTGCTGATGATAGAACCGCCGGTACGTACGTCGCGGTTGATGAAGGTCTCAAGTGACAGATCCTGAGCAAGCAGGTCTCCGCCTTTGAGAACCTCGTAAAGCTTAGCCTCAATCTCGCTATCCACCTCAGTACCCTCTTCGTTGATGCGATAGTTGGTGCTGATACGCAAGGTGTTGCCGTCAGAACCAATGGCAATGGCGCTGATGTTGCTACCCTCAAAGGCATTTGCCAAGAGTGCGTTTGCCTGCTCGGCAGTTACCTGCTTCTCGAACATTACCACGAAGTTGCGGCCACCGGTGAAGTCGATGCTCTTGCTGAAACCGCGGAAGAACATGCCACAGAGTGCAATAACAGCAGCAATACCGAAGGCAGTGAAGCTTACCTTGTATGCAGACATTACCTTGTATGTGGGATTCTTGAAGCTGATCCAGTTGCCGATTGGGGTCTTGAACTTGAGGTTCTGCCACCAGCCACGCTCCATGGCGGCTGAGTACACCAGACGTGTCATGAACACGGCGGTGAAGAAGCTGGCAACGATACCGATAATCAGAGTTGTAGCGAAGCCCTTGATGGGACCTGTACCGAAGTTGTAAAGGATGATACCGGTGATGATACTTGTCAGGTTAGAGTCGAAGATAGCGCTGAAAGCGTTGCTGTAACCTGCGCTCAATGCTTCGCGAAGTTTCTTGCCGCTCTTCAGTTCCTCCTTGGTACGCTCGTAGATAAGCACGTTGGCATCCACGGCCATACCCAGAGTCAGAACCATACCGGCAATACCGCTCATGGTCAGAGAGGCCTGGAAACTGGTCAGGATACCTGCGGTGAAGAACAGGTTCAGCAGCAGGGCGCCGTTGGCAATCATGCCGGGAACAAGACCGTACATTGAAATCATGTACACCATCAGGATGACGAATGCGATAACGCAGCTCCAAACACCCAGACGGATAGATTCGGCACCCAGTGTGGGACCAACAATCTCTTCGCTAACGATCTTTGCAGGAGCAGGCATCTTACCAGACTTCAGTACGTTGGCAAGGTCGCGTGTATCCTCAGCGGTGAAGTTACCTGTAATTCGGCTGTTACCACCAGTGATTTCTGTTTCTACGTTGGGTGCGCTATATACATTATTATCAAGTACAATAGCAACGGAACGCTGCAGGTTGGCCTTTGTCAGTGCTGCCCAACGACGAGCGCCGTCAACATTCATCTGCATGCTTACGCAGGGACGGCCATTCTGGTCGAACTCGTCCTTGGCATCGGTGATTACGTCACCCTCCAGAGGAGCACGGCCGTTGCGTTCTGTCACGCGGATGGCATAAAGTTCGTACCAGTCGGAGCCCTCGCCCTCGCCCATGCCCTTGACACCCCACTTGAGCTGAACGTCAGAGGGAAGGATGTCCTTGGCTTCGGGAGTTGCGAGCAATTCGCTGATAGCCTCCATGTCACGCTTGTGTGCAAAACCTACTACACAGCCATAAGCGCCCTGGGTCAGCTGCAACTTGCTCAGCAGGGGATGCTGCTTCTTCATGCGCTCCAACTCGGCATCGCTTACGTTGGCATTGCTGGCGCTGTTCTCGGCAATAGCAGATGCCAGGTCGGCCTTCTTTTCGGTAGAATCTGTAGTGGCAACTTCATTGGTCTCTTCGGCAGAAGCGGTTTCCTCGTCAACGTTGATGACGGAAGCCAACTTGCTGTCTACCTGTACCAGGAAAGGAGTGATTTCCTGAGAGTTGTAGGTCTCCCAGAACTCCAGGTTGGCAGAACCCTGCAACAACTTGCGGACGCGCTCGGGCTCCTTCACACCAGGCATTTCCACCATGATGCGGCCTTCCTGGCCTTCCAGAGCCTGGATGTTGGGCTGAACCACACCGAAACGGTCGATACGGGTGCGCAGAACATTGTAACTGTTGTCAATGGCACTCTTCAGTTCGGCACGCAGAACGTCCTCAACTTCCTTGTCTGTGCTCTTGGGCGAAACCTTGTCGCGAAGTTGCTGTGTGGCAAACAGTTCGGCGAGGGTACGCTCTGGAGCCATCTCCTTGAAGTTTTTAACGAACAGGGTAATAAAGTCACTCTGGCTTTCGGTTGCTTCCTTGGCAGACTTCTCCACGGCATTGCGGAAGGTCTCGTCGGTGTCTTCCTTGTGGTCAGCCAAAGCCTTGATTACATCGGGCACGCTGACTTCGAGGATTACATTCATACCGCCCTTGAGGTCAAGGCCCAGGCCGATGCCCATTTCGCGGCACTCCTTCAGGTTCCATGACCACAGGTAGATGTCATGGGTGTTTAGGGAGTCCATGTAACGGTCAGCAGCCTCCTTGCCCTCTGTCTGCATCTTTTCCTGATACTTGCCGTCGTAATGGCTTGTTACGAACGAGAAACTCAGGTAAAAGGCACAAACCAAGGTCAGCAGAATGGCAAAAGCCTTTACAAATCCTTTGTTTTGCATTTTTGTTTTAGATGTTAATTATTTGAGATAAATTGTTTGTTTCGGATTGCTTTGGGCAGCAAAAGCATGCAAATGTATGACTTTTTCCCCGATAAACCAAGGTTATGCATGGAAAAAAACGTGGAATACCGCCTATTTTGCTGATTTAGATACCCATGTATGTATTGGACGGTGGTCCGAACCGTATGCTTTTGTGTCGATGAAGGTTGAATGGGTTTTAAGGTCGTCGCTCACGTAGATGTGGTCTATGCGTACTGGAAAGCCCTTGGCGGCAAAGGATATCCCCAACCCGTTTCCGCTTTCCGTGAATGCGTTTTTCAGCAGTTTGGATATTCGCCGGCATGTGTTGGAGACCGGTGTGTCATTGTGGTCTCCGGCGTGGATAATGGTGTGGCCGGAGTATCTTCTGAGCAGGTTGCAAAGCGAGTCTGTCTGCGTCTCCCTTTCGGATGCGGCGTGTGACAGGCGTGAAAGCAGTATCCTGCCGCTTGATTCCATCTTGTCCTTGTCGTAAGAGGCCAGGGCGTTGCCGTACTGCTGCTTTTCTTCGGGGCTTATCAGGTTGCTCTGCAGGTGGTTGTTGATTACCAGCACGGTGTCTCCGTCAAGGTCAATCATCCATGCATAGGAACCGTTGCTATAGTCCTTGGACGTGGAATACATCTTTTCTCCCACGAACGGCCATTTGGAAATAATGTACATGCCGTCCTTCCCCTTAATCTCGTATCCTAAGGAGTCGAGTTTGTGCTCCATGGCGGCGTATGCCTTTTCCGACCTTGCGCATTCCTGCAGGCAGATTATGTCTGCGTTGCTTTCTGCCACGTATTGCATCACTTTCCATCCGTCTAAGTTGTTGGCGGAGTCTACGGCAAAATTCGAGACGTTGTATGACATGATGTGGAATCCTCCCTCCGGTTTTTCCTTCGCGAAGTTCACCGGGCAATAGTCACGTACATATCCCCAGCATCCGAGTATGCCTATGATCGGCAGCAAGGCCCATTTCCAGGACACAACCAGCCATATGGCCATGAAAAGAAGGTCGAGCGACAGGAAAACGGGAAACAGTAGTCCTGCCTGTGAGAGTCGTGGATGGATGCCGGGGGAGAGTAGGGTCGACAGGCATGCCGCCCACAGGAGCAGTATGGTGGCTATGTTGGCCCCTGCCATGATGCTGACAAGCATTATGTGCGCTCCGTGTCTGATTTTCGGGCCTATGTTCTCCATAGGGGATCTTGATTCAGTTCTTTCTGTATACGTGGAAGTGGTTCTTGGGTTTTCGGCGGAAGATGTTGCGCAGTTTGTCCAGCGGCCCTCCGCGGCCGGCATCTGTCCAGATGAGCAGGATTATAAGGCCCACGAGCATTCCCCCGAGGTGGGCATAGTGTGCTACGCCGTCATTGCTGCGTGCCATGAGCAGTTCTATCACGGCATATCCGATGACAAACAGTTTTGCCTTGATGGGTACGGGTATGGGGAATATGAACATCTTCTCGTCGGGGAAAATCATTCCGAATGCCAGCAGTATGCCGTATACCGCACCCGACGCGCCTACGGTGTTCCACATGTTTATGTCTACGGCCATTCCGTTCTGTATTACGTAGGTACCCTTTACCAGTTCGGCGCCCACCCTGGCCACGTCGGCATGCTCCATGCTGATGTAGTTGAACCATTGCACCAGTTCCTGTATGAGTCCTGCCCCAATGCCGCATGCGAGGTAGTAGAACAGGAAGCGCTTGCTGCCCATCACCTGCTCGATGATGCGCCCGAACATCCACACGGCAAACATGTTGAAGAATATATGTTCCAGGTTGCCGTGCATGAACATATACGTCAGCAACTGATAGGGCATGAAGTTCTCTGCCAGGAAGAAATGCAGTCCCAGCATGCCGTTCAGGTTTATGCCATGCAATTCGGCGGCGTACATGCCTATGAAGCACAGGGCGTTTATGATAAGCAGGTTCTTTGTTACAGGTGGCATCATGTTCATAACGATAATGTCTGCATTAAATGTATTTTAGGTTGCGAAGTTACGCTTTTTGTACGCCAAATGTTGCAAAAAACTTAAATAATATACTTTTTTTAAGGAATTTGTGTTTTTTTATCAGTGAAAACTTGTTAGGAACATGCATAATACCTATATTTGTCATAGAAAAATCCATAATCCGAGAACAGGACCATTCATTAACCATTTAATTACTGATATTATGAACAAGACAGATTTGATTAACGCCATTGCTGCCGAGGCTGGTTTGACAAAGGCTGATGCCGCCAAGGCTTTGAATGCAACGACTGCCGCCATTGCAAATGCCGTTAAGGCCGGTGACAAGGTAGCGCTGTTAGGTTTCGGTACGTTTGCACCTGCAGAGCGCCCTGCACGCACTGGCAAGAACCCTCGTACGGGTGAGACCTTGGAAATCCCTGCAAAGAAGGTTGTAAAGTTCAAGCCCGGTTCTGACTTGGCTTTGTAATATAGTTTTTTTAAGGAAGAAACCCAGGGGGATGCCGGCATATCGGCATCCCCCTGTATTTTTGTCCGGAAAGTTTTCTGCGGTGAGGCGGTTTTTGCCCTCCCGAGGGCGGGCGCCCGTCCTCCCGAGGACAAGGCTCTGCCCTCGGGAGGGCAAGGCCGTGTCCTCGGGAGGACCATTTTGGGGTGCAGACGAGAACCGCCGGTTTCACCAAGATGCCGGCACTGCTGTCTTTATTTCAAACCGCTGTTGAGCCATTCGACATATGATGGCACGTCCTCGTTGAAACTGTAACTTGGGGCCAGGGGGGTGCCGTCGGGGCTGAGCAGGACGTAGAAGGGCTGGGCGTTGGCTCCGAACTTGTAGCGCTGCAGGTAACTCCAGCGGTCGCCTATGGTGCGGAGTTTGCGTTCCTGGCCATTTTCGGTGACGACGATGGGTTCTGCCAAGGGCGTCTTGTCGTCCACATGCAGGGTCACGAGGATGTATTTGTTGTTGATGATGTCCGCCACTTCGGGATCCGTCCATACGGCGGCCTCCATCTTTCGGCAATTCACGCAACCGTAGCCGGTGAAGTCGAGCATGACGGGCATGTTCTTCTCCCTGGCGTATGCCATGGCCATGTCGTAATCGTCAAACTTGGGATTGACCTCCTGACTGTGAAGGTTGAAGTCCTGTGTGTTCACAGGCGGTGCAAAGGCGCTGACGGCCTTGCAGGGAGCGCCCCAGAGGCCGGGAACCATGTAGATGGCGAAGGCAAGCGATGCCATGCCGACGGCCAGGCGGGTGATGCCGGTGCGCGGGCGGGTAACGATGTTGCCCTCCTCGTCGTACTCCTCCTCGTCGTGGGGCAGGCGTATGATATTCAGCATATAGAGTCCCATCATGGCAAAGATGACTATCCACAGGCACAGGAACACCTCTCTGTCCAGAATGCCCCAGCCGTATGCCAGGTCGGCCACGGAGAGGAACTTCAGCGAGAAGGCAAGTTCCAGGAAACCGAGCATAACCTTGATGCTGTTCATCCAGTTGCCGCTGCGTGGTGCGCTCTTCAGCATGGTGGGGAAGAGGGCGAACAGGGTGAACGGCAGGGCCAGGGCAACGGCAAAGCCAAGCATACCCATGGTGGGGGCGAGGATGGAACCGCTTGTGCCTACCTCCACAAGGAGGAAACCGATAATGGGGCCTGTGCATGAGAAACTTACCAGGGTGAGCGTGAATGCCATCAGGAAGATGCTGAGCAGGCCGGTGGTCTTTTCCGCCTTGGAATCCACGGCATTGCTCCATGAGGATGGCAGGGTCAGTTCGAAACCGCCCAGGAAACTCAGGCCGAAGAGCACGAGCAGGAGGAAGAAGAAGATGTTGAAGATGGCGTTGGTGCTCATGGCGTTCAAGGCGCTGGCTCCGAAGAACAGAGTCACGAGCATGCCCAAACCAACGTAGATGACAATTATGGAGATTCCGTAGGTGATGGCGTCCTGTATGCCCTTGCGGCGGTTGTCCTTGCTGCGCTTCAGGAAGAAACTCACGGTCATCGGTATGATGGGCCACACGCAGGGGGTGAGCAGGGCGAGCAGGCCGCCAACTATGCCCATGAGGAATATCCACATGAGCGAGGAATCTGTCTGGCCGGCAACGTTGTCGTCGGATTGCAACTGGTCGGTGACAGGTGCCCAGAGGTCGTTGGTTTCGGCCAAAGGATTGTCGTCGGATGTTGCCGCTTCTTCCGCTTTCTGTGTCTCGTCAATGGGTAGAGGTTCGGTCGCTGCCTGGTTGTCAGCATCGTCTGAAACCGATGCACTCTGGGCATTCTTGCCCTTGAAACTGAAGTCCACGCTGGTGGGAGGCAGGCAGTTCTGGTCGTTGCATGCTCCGTAGGTCAGGTATCCGGCAATGTCGTATCCGCTTCCCGTCAGTTCGTATGTCTGGACAAAAGTCACCTTGTCCTCCACGGTTTCCACCTCCATCATGAACATGGGGTCCTGCCCGCGATGGACATCGCCTATGGTCTTCAGGTCGCCAACCTGCTTCACTCCTGTGCTCTTTTCCAGGGTCACCATGGCGCGCTGGGGGCCTCCGTCCTCGAAATTGGAACCGTAGACGTGCCAGCCGCTTTCTATCGTGCCCTGGAAGGAGATTTCCAACTGCCCGTTGGCGTTTATCTTCTCGCTGACACTGAACTTGACGGGTTCTGCCATCTGGGCCATACATCCCAAGGCTCCCATTATAATAATAAATAAGGTGTAAATTCGCTTTGCCATTTTCTTTTCTATGTTTTTCCGCGTGCAAAGATATGAATATGTGTGCTTACTGCAAAATAAATGGATGTATTTCTTTTTCTTCTCCGCTTTTATGTGCGGCATGCCACGTGTGGCGGGAGGCGTTGCAATACGAGGCAATGGCAATAGCAATGTATAGTCCTTTTCGTGCCCCATGCTGGCGTTCAAATGCCCCTTCATGTGTGTAGTTTGTACCCGCCAAGTGCACAAACCATCCTAAAATGAGCACAAAAGCGAAGTTTTTGCGTCAATTTCTTGCTAATATCCTTAAAAAGTCTTTACTTTGCACCCAGAAAACGAGAAAGACAAAAAGAGTACAATTAACTTAAACGTAAAGAATATGTCTGAAATTGAAGCAAAAGTTAAGGAGATTATTGTAGACAAGTTGGGTGTAGACGAGGCAGACGTAGTGCCCGAGGCAAGTTTCACCAACGACCTTGGTGCAGACTCTTTGGATACAGTAGAACTGATCATGGAGTTCGAGAAGACTTTCGATATCACTATTCCCGATGACAAGGCTGAGAAGATCTCAACCGTAGCTGACGCTATCGCTTATATTGAAAGCAATAAGTAATCTGAAGTTTTACACTACTTAATCTATAATAGTTGTCGGGTGGTCTTCCTCCAGAGGTAAGCCACTGGGCAACTATTTCCCTTTTATATGGAACTGAAGAGAGTTGTAGTTACCGGTATGGGTGCCGTGACACCTATCGGTAATACTGCCGAGGAGACATGGCAGAACATGCTGGCAGGTGTCAGCGGAGCAGCCCCCATCACACATTTCAATGCGGAGAAGTTCAAGACACAGTTCGCCTGTGAGGTAAAGGACTTCGACGTCACCAAATACATAGACCGCAAGGAGGCCCGCAAGATGGACCCCTATTGCCACTATGCACTGGCTGCCGCACAGATGGCCGTAGAGGACAGTGCCATGGATATCGAGGCTCTGGACAAGAACCGCGTCGGTGTTGTCATGGGTGTGGGTATCGGCGGTATGAAGACATACGAGGAGGAGGTTACCTCCTATGCAAAGACAGCAGAAACCATCGGACCAAAGTTCAATCCCTTCTTCGTGCCCAAGATGATTGCCGACATCTGTGCCGGCCACATCAGCATCAAGTACGGATTCCACGGTCCCAACTACATCACCTCCAGCGCTTGCGCCAGCAGTACCAATGCCCTGGCCGATGCCTTCAACCTGATTCGCTTGGGCAAGGCAAATGTCATCGTTACAGGTGGTGCCGAGGCGGCAATCACATGTGCCGGTGTGGGCGGTTTCGTGGCAATGCACGCCCTGAGCACACGCAATGATTCTCCACAGACGGCAAGCCGTCCCTTCAGCGCCAGCCGCGACGGTTTCGTGATGGCAGAGGGCAGCGCCTGCCTGATTCTCGAGGAACTGGAGCACGCCAAGGCCCGCGGTGCCAAGATATATGCCGAGATGGTAGGTGCAGGCATGAGTGCCGACGCACACCACATCACCGCCTCTCATCCCGAGGGTCTGGGTGCAATCCTGGTGATGCAGAACGCCCTGGAAGATGCCGGCATGCAGCCCGAGGACATCGACTACATCAACGTTCACGGCACCAGCACTCCCGTAGGTGACATCAGCGAGGTGAAGGCCATCAAGTCGCTCTTCGGTGAGCACGCCTACAAACTGAACATCAGCAGCACCAAGTCCATGACCGGACACCTTCTCGGTGCCGCAGGCGCCATAGAGGCAATGGCCAGCGTGATGTCCGTCAAGGAAGACATCGTTCCTCCCACCATCAATCACGAGGAGGGCGACGAGGATCCCGAGATAGACTACAGCCTGAACTTCACCTTCGGCCAGCCGCAGAAGCGTGAGGTCCGTGCCGCTCTGAGCAACACCTTCGGCTTTGGCGGACACAATGCCTGTGTCATCTTCAAGAAGTACGTAGAATAATGTAACCGTAATCAGGGGGGGGCCGTTCCCTTGATATGACATAAGCATATCTGTGAAAGCAGGAAATATAATAGATGCGATAAGGTTGCCTTTCCGACGCGACAGGCAGCTTTATCGTTCTTTTTACGGTATCCTGGGCTTCTACCCGAGGAAGATAGACCTTTACCGCCAGGCGCTGACACACAAGAGCATGTCGGTGAAGGAGGGAAGCGGACGCCTTTCCAACAACGAGCGTCTGGAGTATCTGGGCGATGCCATCCTGGATGCCGTGGTGGGAGATATCCTGTACAACCACTTCAGGGGCAAAAGGGAAGGTTTCCTTACCAGCGTGAGGAGCAAGGTTGTCCAGCGCGAGACACTCGGGCATCTGGCCGACGAGATGGGCCTGACCGACCTGATACGCAGCGACCTCATGGGACGCACCCACAACAGTTACATGGCAGGAAACGCCTTCGAGGCACTCGTCGGGGCGGTGTATCTCGACCGTGGCTACGAATATTGCAAGTGGTTCGTCCGCAACCGCATCCTGGGCAAGTACATCAACCTCGACAGGATAGCATACAAGGAGTCGAACTTCAAGAGCCGCCTGTTGGAATGGTGCCAGAAGCACCACGTCAATGCCAATTTCGAACTCCTGGAGGAGAGCAAGGAGGAGGTTACGTTGTCGCCACGCTTCCTTACCCGCGTGCTGATATCCGGGGTGGAGTGCGGCCGTGGCATAGGATACAGCAAGAAGGAAAGCCACCAGCAGGCCTCCAGGGAAGCCCTTGCAAAACTGAACAAGAACAGCGCACTGAGAACCAAGGTGCTGGAAGTTAAAACAATAGAAGACAATGGCAATAACACCGATAGTACGTCCCCTGTTTGCGCTGAGGAGAAATGCGCTGGGCAAGTACCGGACACAAGCGGAGCAGTTGCAGATACAGGTGCTCAGACGTCTGACCTCCAAGGCTGAACGGACAGAGTGGGGAAGAGAGCACGGCTTTGCATCCCTGTGCACATACGAGGACTTTGCCGCGTCCTCACCCGTGAATACCTATGAGGACCTGAAGCAGGCAATCGACCGTATGCGCCAGGGCGAAAGGGATGTCCTTTGGCCGGGGCAGGTGCGGTGGTATGCCAAATCCAGCGGAACCACCAACGACAAGAGCAAGTTCATCCCTGTCAGTCAGGACGGTCTCAAAGATACCCACTATGCAGGAGGCAGGGATGCCGTGGCATGGTACTTGGGTAACAATCCCCAGAGCCGCATCTTCGACGGCAAGGCCCTGATTCTTGGTGGCAGCCATGCGCCCAACTACAATCTCAAGAATTCATTGGTGGGCGACCTCAGCGCCATCCTGATAGAGAATATCAACCCGATTGTCAACCTCGTGCGCGTCCCCAAGAAGGAGACTGCCCTGCTGTCCGACTTCGAACTGAAGCGCGACCGCATCGCACACGAGGCCATCAGGGAGAACGTCTCCAACCTCAGTGGCGTGCCCTCGTGGATGCTCTCCGTGATGAACCGCGTGCTGGAGATTACGGGCAAGGACAACCTGTCCGAAGTGTGGCCAAACCTGGAAATGTTCTTCCATGGCGGCGTGGCCTTCACTCCGTATCGCGAGCAGTACAGGAAACTGATACCTTCCGCCAACATGCACTACATGGAAACCTATAATGCCAGCGAAGGTTTCTTCGGCATTCAGGACGACCCGTCCGACCCCTCCATGAGCCTCATGCTTGACTATGGTGTCTTCTACGAGTTCATCCCCATGGACGAGTTGGAGAACCCCAATCCTCATGTCGTGCCCCTCTGGGGAGTGGAGACGGGCCGGAACTATGCCATGCTCATAAGCACCTCCAGCGGTTTGTGGCGCTATATGATAGGCGACACCGTGCGATTCACCAGCACCAATCCCTACAAGATCGTCATCACGGGGCGCACCAAGTTCTTCATAAATGCCTTCGGCGAGGAACTTATCGTAGACAATGCCGAAGCGGGCCTGGCCGAAGCCTGCCGACAGACAGGTGCACAGGTGTTGGAATACACGGCAGCCCCCGTCTTCATGGACGGAGAGGGCAAGTGCCGCCATCAGTGGCTCGTGGAGTTTGCCAAGGAACCGGAAGACATAGCCCTGTTCGCACGTATCCTGGACGAAACCCTGCAACATGTCAATTCCGACTACGAGGCCAAGAGATACAAGGACATCACCCTACAACGCCTGGAACTCGTGGTGGCACGCAAGGGACTCTTCCACGACTGGCTTGCCTCCAAGGGCAAGTTGGGAGGACAGCACAAGGTGCCGCGCCTGTCCAACAACAGAACCCACATAGAGGAGATGCTGGCGTTTAACTGAACAATACAAGATGATGCGTAGATTTACCATACTGTTTCTGATACTGCTCACCACGATGCTCACCATCGTGTCATGTGCCAATATCGGTAGTCCCGACGGTGGCAGATACGACGAGGAACCGCCAGAGGTGGTAAGCGCCACTCCTGCCGACAAGTCGGTAAACGTGACAAAACCGAGGATAAGCATACTTTTCAACGAATTCGTGAAACTGGCGAATGCCAACGAGAAAGTGGTCATATCACCTCCCCAGTTGGAGGCTGCCAACGTGAGGGCGGCAGGAAAACGCATTAAGGTAACCCTCTACGACTCTTTGCAAAGCAACACCACATACACGGTGGACTTCAGCGATGCCATCGAGGACAACAACGAGGGCAACCCAATGGGATTCTATACCTACAGTTTCAGTACAGGACCGGTCATCGATACCCTGGAAATGTCGGGTCATGTCCTTGCCGCAGAAAACCTGGAACCGGTGAAAGGAATGCTGGTGGGACTGCACCGTGCAGACAGTACGTATGACGACAGTCTTTTCCGTACCAAACCGCTCGTCAGAGTGTCGCGGACAAACGGTAGCGGACATTTCTCCATCAAGGGCATCGCACCGGGAAAGTACCGTATCTTTGCATTGCAGGACGGAGACGGTGACTATCGTTTCAGCCAAAAGTCCGAGGCGATGGCCTTTGATACCACCATATATATACCAAGCAGCAGGCCTGAACTCAGGATGGATACCTGTTGGCGCGACTCCATCTATTATGATTCCATACGGGTGGTGCCGTATGTACATTACTATCCGGACGATATAGTCCTGTTTTCTTTCCTCGAAAGCAAGCAGGACCTGCACCTGCTGAAAACGGAACGTCCGGAACCGGACTGGTTCAACATATATTTCACTGCTCCGGTGGACACCCTGCCAGTGATACGCGGGTTGAACTTCAACGACTCCTGTCTCGTGCTGGAGGCAAGTGAGCATAACGACACTCTCACCTATTGGATAACCGACACGGCCTTTACCCATAGTACCGACAGTCTGGAAATGGAGATGAGGAGCCTGGACACGGACACGCTGGGCGTACTTGGATGGCGTACCGATACGTTCATGCTGGTGGCTCGCACCGGATGGGCAAAGATACATGCCGAAAAGCAGAAGAAGATAGATGACTGGAACAAGGAACGCGAGAAAAAGATAAAGAAGAGCAAGAAACCACTTCCGCCGGAAGAGAATCCTTATCTGAAGGAATTCCTGGACGTTAAAATCAGTCCTACCGGAGCATTGGATCCAAACAGGAACGTAACCATTGTGGCCGGCGAACCGATTTCATCTATAGACACGGCCGGCATACATCTGTATATGGTAAAGGACTCCAACCTCTATGAGGAACCGTACCTGCTGCTTCCAACACCGTACAAGGCAAGGTCCTATACGCTGTATGCAGAGTGGCAACCGGAATTCAGATATGCCGTAGCAGTGGACTCTGCCACAATAACAGGTGTTATGGGACATACCAACCGTAAGGTTAGAACCGAATTCCGTGTCAGAAGTCTGGATGAATACGGAACACTGATTGTGAATCTGATAACGCGGGACACGAGCATGGTGGTGCAGTTGCTGAACGTTTCTGACAAAGTCGTCGCCCAAAAACGTGCTTCAGCCTCGGGTGAAGCAGAGTTTTATTTCCTGAGGCCGGAAACTTATTACATGAGGTGCTTTGCAGATGTGAACGGGAACGGAAAATGGGACACAGGCGAATTCGGAAGCGGATTGCAGCCTGAGAGCGTGTACTACTTCCCCAAACCGATGAACGTACGTGCAGGATGGGATGTGGAACAGGAATGGGACGTACGTGGCATACCTGTCATGCAACAGAAACCCGCTGCGCTCGTAAAGCAGAAAGCAGACAAGGAAAAGACTCCGCGAGATCGCAATAAGGAGCGTGATGCCGAAAAGGCTAACAGAAAATAGTCGTTAAATAAATTCTCCGTTGATTAAATATAGTTAAATAGACGCAGATTGTGTTTAGGAGTATGTACTAAAGTATCATAGTCTATGGTTAATGTGCTAAATTTGCAGGGCAAAAAGCAATAAAAGCCAATACTTAACTGTACGACGATGAGAGACAATAGATTTATGACCCGTTCGGAGTTCCAGTGTATGCTGAACCTGTGGGCACTTCCGACCAAGGGAGGTTTTACGCGCGACATCCAGGAGGGGTTTGAAGACCCAAAACCCGCCTATACCACAACAGCAACCTTTATGAAGATACTTGTGCGCAAGGGTTTTTGTAAAATGGAGCGTGTGGGTTCCATGCAGTATTATACCCCTAAGATTACAAAGGAAGAGTATTGCCAAAGAGTGCTGGAAAAGGCTCAGGACGATTATTTTGAGGGCGATATAACACGCTTTGTCGATTTCCTGCTGAAGCACAATGATGTCACTCCACAGCAAAAGGAAGCCATGGTTGCAATGTTAAGGTAGCAAAAAGGAGATAAAGCATAATTTATTATTAAAAGTTTCTATGTAGTCTCATTATTATTTCCTATATTTGCATTCGAGATAAGCAACAACAATATATTAAAATCAATAAAACAATTAAACGACAATGGCAACATTAGATTTGACACAGTATGGCATCACCGGTTCAACCGTGATTGCACACAACCCCTCTTATGAGCAGTTGTTCGCTGAGGAGACCAAGGCCGGTCTCGATGGTTACGAGAAGGGCCAGAACACCGAACTGGACGCTGTCAACGTTATGACCGGCGTTTACACAGGCCGTTCTCCTAAGGACAAGTTCATCGTTATGGACGAGAACTCTAAGGATACCGTATGGTGGACTTCTGATGACTACAAGAACGACAATAAGCCCATCACCGAGGAGGCTTGGGCTGCTCTGAAGGATATCGCAAAGAAGGAACTGTCTAACAAGAACCTTTATGTTGTTGACTGCTTCTGCGGTGCAAACGCTGACACCCGCATGGCTGTACGCTTCATCGTTGAAGTAGCATGGCAGGCACACTTCGTTACCAACATGTTCATCCAGCCCACCGCTGAGGAACTGGCCAACTTCGAACCCAACTTCGTTGTTTACAACGCTTCTAAGGCTAAGGTTGAGAACTGGAAGGAACTGGGTATCAATTCCGAGACTTGCGTAGCATTCAACATCACCAGCCGCGAGCAGGTTATCATCAACACCTGGTACGGTGGTGAGATGAAGAAGGGTATGTTCTCTATGATGAACTACTACCTGCCTCTCCAGGGCATCGCTTCTATGCACTGCTCTGCAAACTGTGACATGAACGGCGAGAACACCGCTATCTTCTTCGGTCTGTCAGGTACCGGTAAGACCACTCTGTCTACCGACCCCAAGCGCCGTCTGATTGGTGACGACGAGCATGGTTGGGACGACAACGGTATCTTCAACTTCGAGGGCGGTTGCTATGCCAAGGTTATCGGTCTGTCTAAGGAGCACGAGCCCGACATCTACGGCGCCATCAAGCGTAACGCTCTTCTGGAGAACGTTATCGTTGCCGAGGACGGTACTATCGACTTCAATGACAAGAGCGCTACAGAGAACACCCGCGTTTCTTACCCCATCAACCACATCAACAACATCCAGCCCGGCAGTTCTGCTCCCGCAGCCAAGAACGTTATCTTCCTGTCTGCCGACGCATTCGGCGTACTGCCTCCCGTATCTATCCTGACTCCCGAGCAGTGCCAGTACTACTTCCTGAGCGGTTTCACCGCCAAGTTGGCAGGTACAGAGCGCGGTATCACTGAGCCTACTCCCACATTCTCTGCTTGCTTCGGCCAGGCATTCCTGGAACTGCACCCCACAAAGTATGCTGAGGAACTGGTTAAGAAGATGAACGTTTCCGGTGCCAAGGCTTACTTGGTTAACACTGGTTGGAACGGTACCGGCAAGCGTATCTCAATTCCCGATACACGCGGTATCATCGACGCTATCCTGGACGGCAGCATCCTGAAGGCTGAGACCAAGAAGATTCCTCTGTTCGACTTCGAGGTTCCCACCGCTCTGCCCAACGTAAATCCCGCTATCCTCGATCCTCGCGACACTTACGCTACCGCTGCTGAGTGGGAGGAGAAGGCAAAGGACTTGGCTGCACGCTTCATCAAGAACTTCGCCAAGTACACCACCAACGAGGCTGGTAAGGCTCTCGTTGCCGCTGGTCCCCAGTTGTAATTCCAAGGCAAGGATATAATAATCCTCATATATCAGGTTCCCCATTCTCAACAGGTGGGGAACCTTTTTGTTTAGTTGCCTGTTCAAAGTCAAACGGTACGTAATAGGTCGAATAGTAGATAAATTTTGCTGATATCTTTTGCTGTTGTCTGTATTATTTTTAATTTTGTCCGACAAAGGTTAGATAATTGTACATAGACATGCTGACAAACATCCGAAATACTATGAAAATAACCGCCAATATCCTTGGTGGTTCGGATTATTTTGTTAGCAAGCAAGCAAGCAAGCAAGCAAGCAAGCAAGCAAGCAAGCAAGCAAGCAAGCAAGCAAGCAAGCAAGCAAGCAAGCAAGCATATATTATAATATAATAGGTACGCGCGAGGGAACTCGTGCTCCTTTTTCACGCCTCATCCCCCAGTGTGACGCACGTCACACTGGGGGATGAGGCGTGTTTGTGCGT
>JAZURY010000060.1:0-40315 GCA_045606445.1 Bacteroidaceae bacterium | reverse complement strand
ATATGTCACCATTATTCAGGTGGTTATAGTGTCGGGGTTCCACCTCTTCCCATTCCGAACAGAGAAGTTAAGCCCGTCCGCGCCGATGGTACTGCACACCCGTGGGAGAGTAGGTAGCCGCCGTTTTTAGAGAAGAGGAGTCCTTTGGAGAATGTTCCGAAGGACTCCTTTGCTTTTTGTTGGTGTGTTGTGTGGTTGTACATTAGGTGCTATACACTACAACTTTATTAAATTTAGTCCGAATAATGCCATTATTACGTAAGTTCTTTGTATCTTTGCCTTGTATAAAACATGTTTATGTAGATAGTGCTGATGAATAGAAACGGAGCAAAGAAGAAACATCATATCATGCGATTCATTGCAGGGCTGCCCTTAGGAGTCTTGTACTTGTTTAGCGATCTTGCATACTATGTAGTATATTATGTAGTAAGGTATAGGCGTCGATTGGTCAGGGAAAATCTGACTTGCTCATTCCCGGAAAAGAATAATGAAGAGATCGTCAGTATAGAGAAGGCATTTTACAGAAACCTATGCGATGTGTTTGTAGAAGCGTTCAAGTGCCTTAACATTTCGGACGAAGAAATGTCCCGCCGTGTTGAAGTCGTCAACTATGAACTTCCTGAACGTATAGCTGCAGAGGGCAAGAACGTCTTTATGCTTCTCGGACACTGTGGCTGTTGGGAATGGTGTCAGGAGGTATGCATGCGGTACAAGAACCCTAAGAAAAGTGCGGAGATATACAAGCAAATAGAAAGTCCGTATTTTGCATCTCTCATGCATGAGATACGCAGCCGCTGGAATACGGAACAGATAGAGATGAAGCAAACTTTGCGTACCATGTTGCGTTGGAGTGCAGAAGAAGAACCTTTTCTATGTGGATTTATCTGTGACCAAAGGCCTTACGTAAAGGCAAAAGATTGCATTACATTCCTAAACCAGCAGACGTGGTTTGCTCCAGGTGCCGAAGAGATTGCCAAGAAGGTGAATGCAGAACTAGTATATCTTGACGTGGAAAGACCTGTACGAGGACATTATAGAATGACATTTAAGGAGATTACGCCGAGCGAGGAAACTTGCAAATGTCAGTACCCTCTGACACGAACCTTTTGGTCCTTAATGGAAGAATCCATAAAACATCAACCTGAATTATGGCTTTGGTCACACAACCGATGGTGTAAATGGGAGTGCGTATGAATGATAGAAGTGCCTTTGAAGTAGATGTAGTCATAACCTGGGTGGATGGCAACGATGCTGCACTAAACGCTAAGCGTGCCATGTTCATGCAAGGAGATGCGACACTTCTGGACGACAACATTGCAGGAGCAACGCGCTACGTTGATAGAGGTGAAATACATTGGTGCATACGGTCCATAAATAAGTTCATGCCGTGGGTTCGCCGTATATTCATTGTAACAGACGGACAGAATCCAAATGTAAATAGTCAGATACCAGTAGAAATCGTTGACCACAAAGTCATATTTAGGGGATTCGAACAATATCTGCCCACATTCAATTCTCTAAGCATAGAGGCTATGTTGTGGAGGATACCGGATTTGTGCGAACACTTCATTTATTTCAATGATGACCTATTGGTTTGCCGTAACATAAGTGCAGATGTGTTCTTTCCCGAAGAAGGACACATAAATTGTCATGGGCACGAGGCGTCATTATCCTGGACAAAACTTAGATATTTCTTCAAATACATAACCGGACATGCGTGTAGGGTAAATCATGTTAAGCAAATGATGGATGCCGCAGAGATTGCAGGAGGAGACGGATTGTTTGTTCGTCTGTCGCATACCCCGCACCCCATGCTTCGCAGCAGATTGAAGGAATACTACGAAGGGAATCAAGAAAGACTCGTACAGAATATACGCAACCGTTTCCGTAGCACCGAGCATTTCCGCAGCGACGAACTCTTGTATATGCTACTCCGAAAGGAAGGCCGCTTGCACATTATCCCAGAAGCAGATGTCTTAATGGAATACATGCCAAGCCCGAGCACAAAGCGTCTTGAAAGAAAACTCCACCAGATAACCAGAATAGACAGCAAAATATGCTTCGCCTGTTTTGGTTCACTGGACAAGGCTACGGACGCAATCTACTATAAAATCAAAAACTTTGTTTCAAATATTCTTGAAAAAGACAACACTCGACCATGAGTCTTATAAGTATTATCGTACCCATTTATAATGTAGAGAAGTATCTGGCAAGGGCTCTTGACAGCATACTTGCCCAGACTTACCACGCTTGGGAAGCAATTTTGGTGGATGATGGTAGTACGGACAAGAGTGGCAGTATCGCAGATGAATATGCACAAAAGGATGATCGGTTCAAAGTAATACACAAGGAGAACGGAGGCCTTTCCGATGCACGTAATGTAGGTATGGAGCACGTAACTGGAGAATACCTGCTATTCCTTGATTCCGATGATTTTATGCATCCGCAACTCATGGAACTTTGCATGCAGGCGGTACTGCGTGACAATTCCGACCTTGTTGCATTTACATACGACAGGGTATACCGTACTAAAAACCTAATCCTGCATTTCCTGCACTTGCCGGAAGCAAGGCCATGCTTACGTTTTTACAAAAATCCCCCATACCGAATTACGGATAACATATTTGACTATGCTACGGAATGGTCACATCCCAAAAATATAGATGCACGTTGGGCAGTAAAGCACTGCCAGGCATGTTTTAAAATGTATAAAACACATATTGTCCGCAAAATTAAATTCATCAAAAACATTAACTACGAGGACTTCCCATGGTGGAGCGAGGTGTTATTACATATAAACCGGTGCACCATCCTTAATCTTCCATTATATTTCTATTATCCCAATCCCAACAGTTATACCCTCTCTGCAGAGCAAACACATAAGATAGAAAGCCTCAAGAAAGGAGTTGAGGCGGGAATAAAATTGTATGCCACAGCACCAGAGTCCAAACGCCTGGCATGGGAACGGAACTTCCTGGAACCATTTAAAAGAAAACTAAAAACAAAATGCGAATCTGCAGGCTAACATGAAAAAACTTAGCATTATCACTATCAACTACAACAATCTAAAAGGATTAAGCAAGACTTATGACAGTATCATGTTACAATCATTTAAGGATTATGAGTGGATTGTCATAGACGGAGGAAGTACAGATGGGAGCAAGGACTTTATCGCTAAAAATCAGACAAAGATTACATGGTGGTGCTCTGAACGAGACGGAGGAATATACAATGCTCAAAACAAGGGCATTTTACATGCAGATGGCGAATATCTCCTTTTTTTGAATTCTGGAGATACATTATTAAATCGGGATACTTTAGATAACGTATTTTCCTATGTTAAGGATGCTGATGTTGTTTATGGTGACTGGATTGAAAGGAAGAAATATGGATTTAAAAAGAAATGTCGTTATCCATATGAAGCATGTTATTATAACTTTGCAATCCGACCACTATGCCATCAGGCTTCTTTTATTCGAACTTCGTTACTTAAACATACCCCCTATGATGAAAAATACCGTATATGCGCAGACTGGGCGAAATGGGTTGAACTAAGCAAGCGAGGTTGCAGTTTTATACATATTCCTGTAGATATTTGTTTTTACTTGCGAGACGGAATTAGTTATCATGCCGTTAGAGAAAAGAAAGTTGAACACAGGAGAATTCTTACTGAATTTTATCATAAAGAATTGTCAATGGTTTTATGGAGACAAATAGACAAAAACAATAAACGTCTTAGAACTATTCGTTTATTGGTTTGGGTGTCATCTATATTGTGTGCTATTAGTGTTATTCTAATTGTAGTTATAATGAAAATAACAGATGTTATTTAAAATATATGCATAAATCTGTCAGGAATACTAACAACGATTTTTAATTCAAACATTGCCGGTTTATTGAAAGCATATATGGGGCGGCACAAGGTCTGGCAGTTGCGTGCAAAACAGGTCCATTTATCAAAATCACGAGGTTTTTCCTTAGTGACAAGTCTGATGGTTCGACTACGCTTATAAATATGCTTTTCCCATCCCTGAGCTAAACGATCTGCATCTGTAAGTCGTGCTTCAAGAATCTTGCTGTCTGAATAACCAAAGTGCATTAGATACAGGTCTGTGGCTATATGGAAATTATGCCCCTTGACACGATGGAAACCACTGCCCCATTGGCAGGGTTCTGCTATGATGGAGGGTTTTGTATAGCGGGTTCCTATTTGCGCATAGTGCCTTTGTGAAAGGAAAGTCCTATCATGAGACAGATCACCTTCCTCTCCTAACTTTTGTCCAAAGTCGAGTCCAAGGGGTGAAAGGCTAACATCAATATTCTGTTGTGAAAGGTATTCTTTAAGTCCTATACCGAGTTTAGGATCTACTACAATATACTCATCGGCATCTACCCCTATGACTAAATCATATCCTTTCGTAAAAAGTTCTGCAGCCTGCTCGGAAAGGAATTTCAGCCTTGCCTTCTCTGCCGCAACAACCTGTGTTCCTATCTTTGGATGCAAAAAAGCATTTGTGCCCTGACAAAAGTCTGCTATCGTTTGATCCTTCCCATCATAATATATGTATAGGTTCTCCATTCCAAGTTCACGACCGTAATATTCTACCCACTTTCGCAGGAAGAAGTCGTCGTTGCGAACCATTGTCAGTGCAGCTATACGTATTTGAAGAGTCATTGGGAATTATTGTTAAGAAAAGTTTCTACGTCAAAAAAATGTCGTTCCACGTTTTGAAGTTGATTGTCATTCCATTCCCACCACTTTAATTTTGTTAAGCGTTTTATTGTATTTCCATCAAAACGATATTTTATTATTTTAATGGGGCATCCCACTGCTATAGCATATGGTGGAATGTCCTTAGATACTACAGCTCCAGCTCCAATAATTGCTCCGTCACCTATTGTCACTCCATCTAAGACTGTTACATTAATACCTATAAAAACATCATTTCCAATATGGATTCGCTTTCGTTCTACTATTTTATTTTTGGATGAAAGAGTCGTTCCATTTTGTTTCATAGTGGAATAAAACATAGGAGATGTACTTACTCCATCTGTAGGATGAATACCATACCCACATACAAAATTTGGTCCAATTGAACAAAATTTGCCAATATCTGTTAAGGATATTCTTGAGTTTACGGCAATATATGTGTAATCACCTATGTTGCAATTATAGAGATGATAAGGTGAGTTGATTTTCGTTTTTGGGGAGACATGACACGATTTGGAATCATCAAAATAGTATGTGCCATGGCATATAAGGTCTGCAAGTTCTGGAAGAATCCTGAGCAACCATTTCCTTCTTCTTTTTCGAATAAATGTTCTTAATCCCATATTTGTTGCCTATGATCACTGGTGTCTTTTTAAATTCACGTGAATTCAACGAAAGATAACTGCTTATAAATTTGGTGATTAGCGAAATTTATTGTATCTTTATGGTGCTCAATTACAAAGTATTACAAACAATAATCGCTATACTCACCGAGGACAAAGTTACAGAATTATTTTTTATGGCAGATGAATTTTGCAATTTTTTTGACTGGATGATGGCAAAATATACGCTAAAGAACACTGGGAAACGTCCCCATCACCGAGAATCAACCCTCTCAAAGGCTGAAATCATGCTTATCATCATACTGTTTCATGATTCAGGGTACCATTGCTTCAAGCATTTCCTGACTTCGTCAATGCGTCACCCAAATTAAGCATTGTTTTCTGTCTTTTCAAAAAGAGGTCTTATTGCTAGGTGTTTATCTGTTAAAAAGAGCGTTTTGGCAAAGAAGTTTCCATGTTCTACGTCAGTTCGGGATAATATTAGAACAAACAACTAACATTGTTCTAATATTATCCCGAACTGACGTATATCCTTGACTGTATCCCATGAAAGATTTAAGAACTGAGCAACATCCTTGATTGTCCCTATGCGAGACAAATCCACAACATATCTGGAAAACTTATTGGTGTAACAGCGTTTACCAGTCGCGAAGTGAAACTTCTCCTGGCGAACACATCCACATTCCTTACACTCAAGGCGTTGAACCTTAATACGTAATATGGTCTCTCTATGACCGACAGGAACGCATCTTATATCGCGGAAAATGTAACCAGAACGGATAACATGCCGGCTATTGCATTCAGGGCAACGTAATTTATCCTTGCGAGTTTGGATGTAGTGAATATTTTGATTACCTTTGAACTCAGTTTTAGTGCATTCGTGATAGCGTACGCCGAAAGCATGATAAAGATAGTTGGGATTCATAACACGATACTTTAGTTTGGACAACCAAAGATAGTGAGATAATCTTAACGATCTTATTTTATGACAAATAATCATATACACCTACGCATTTATCGGATGAACCATAAGAATAAAAAACAATAGCAACAATTGCTCACGGGGAGCATTTGTTGCTATTGTTGTATAGATAGGTATACTACCTGTAGTTTATCGGATGCTTACTACAAATTTTATAAAGATTTTAAAACAGCGCGAAATTACAGAAAGGTCAGGTTATACGCAATATGCTAAATTTGGACGTTTACATATAGCATGTAATATGGTACGATTGTTGTAATCAACCATATAATATTTCTGGAGCAATTAACGAAAAATAGTCTTACATAAAAGTCGTAGCAATGGAAATTTTATATGATTAAACCCCTTTGATTCATATAGTTTTTTCATTTCATTAGGATAAAGCTTAAGTCCTTGACGATAAAAACGCCAAAGAGCATATTGTTCCCAGATACATTTTCCTTTAAGGGAAAGGTGCCCGATAAAATCTTCTGATATATTGGACCTGAAATGTGATGCAGAACTGCTATCACGATTATATACCATGGCAACATGAGTCGTTGTCCATATTCGTGCAGTTCGCATAATACCAAATAAACTTTCAGCATCTTCATAGCGATGCAGTTCCTCCCTAAATGGATGTTTAAGTAGCAAACTTCTCAAGACAATAAATGAACCAGCCACAGGCATAAACCTTTTGGTACACCACGCCAGAAAATTATTTTTAAGAAATCCTTCTTTGTATTTCATGGAATATGGGATTAACTTATTGCCGTATCGTATTTTGTGCATGCCACAGAATAAATGGCAGTTTGGATGTTCGCGAATCAAATTTGCGAAGTGTTCAAGAATACCATCTGCAAGTTCGTCATCCCCATCAAGTATCATTACCCAATGTCCTCTTGCTTTTCGTATGCCTATATTTTTTGCTGACGCAGGTCCACGATTAGACTGTGTAAAACATTTCAATTTTTCGGATTTAAGTTGATTGATAACATCCAAACTATTATCTGTCGATCCGTCATTGACAACAATAATCTCATAATCAGTATTACTTTGTGCAAGTATTGAAGTGATGGTCTTTTTGATATATTTTTCCTTATTATATAAGGGAATGATTATTGATATAAGAGGGGTTGATGAACAAATTGGTCGTGATTGAGTTGATGACGTATATGTCATCAAATTAAATACCCTTCCTGTTTCTTTTATGTATTGTTTGCCCCAGCGCTGATCCGGTTCAAGATAATTACCTTCTCCCCATTCATTCCACGCCTTTATAAAAACTAAGCGTTCTTGTGCTGTTCGTTGTGAGATGTGCTTAGAGGCTATTTCGCAAAGTTGTCCCCATTTATCTGGTGTAGAGTTGGTTAATATATGCCCAGCAACTCCACTGCGTGGAGAATGATCAAAATCAGGATTAATGCAAGGCAATGTTTCTGGGTGTGACTTAAGAGTTTTGTCCACAGTTCGAATATAGTCCTCATATCTAATCGTATAGGGTATGCCAGACTTAATAAGATTATCATGCAGTTTTTGCTCACTTTTGGAGTGCCTCCATGAGTTAACACAGTCTAATAAAGGGTCTAAAACTAATGAATCATAATGTTGTCCATCAACCCGGTTGAGTGTATGCGAACCTAGGCATAGCGCAAAAAAATAAAACCCTTTAATTCCATGTTTTTGCGCTAAAGTATCCCAAATCTTACGCATATGATTAATATTTATTTTTGAGGGGTCAAAAATACCAAAGATTGGTTTTCCATTCACTCGCATATAACGTTTATCCAGAAAAGCAGGCAGCATCTTGTTAAAATGGTCTACGAAATCTATATCACCGGGGTATGCTTGCTCTATAAGTAATTTGTCGGGTAAATTATGGTCCCATGTCTTAGAGTACCATGAATGGTTCGCCCAGCAGAGACAGAAGGGGAAATTCGGCTCGCCACTATTTATGACTTCATCAAAGACATGATTAAGTAGTCTTTTGCCGTCTCCAAACCAATAGTGCCAATAGCAAAACCCCTCAATACCCGCCTCTTGCGCCAATTGTGCTTGTCTTTGTCGTGTTTCTGATACTCGAAGATCATAAAACCCCAAGTCACGCGGAAGGCGTGGCTGATAATGTCCTGGATACAAAGGAGTAGCACGTGTAACGTTAGTCCACTCCGTAAACCCCGGTTCCCACCATGCGTCATTCTCTGGAGTAGGATAAAATTGTGGTAAATAGAAAGCTATGGGTCGAACTTTATTCATAGGAATAATTATGTTAAAAACAAATAAACTTAAACCTGTTTTATAAATTAGTAATTTACTTATTGACGTGATTACAATTAATTTAAGTCATTTGTTATACCTTAATTGTTTCTTTGATATAATAATTTTAGAAGTATTTGCTTAGCACAAAGATATACCTGTCTAATCTAATTATTTTGGATTTTTTTGTCATTTGCATTCACTTCAATTACTCAGAGTTGCTTTATTTTGCAAATCATTGCAGAATAAGTTGTTACATGCGCCCACATCACTTACAAATATCGTTATATATTGATAATCTATTAGTTCTTAATGAATTTATAGAGAAGTTGTCTTGTATCAATTTTCTTGAATTGCTTACGAATCTTTCTTGCAACGAGACATCTCTTAGTTTTAAAATGGATTGCACAAAAACCTCTGGTTCATCAGCAATAAAGCAGTGAACTCCATTTTCAACAGGAATTCCTTCAGCACCGACAGATGTGCTTACAAATGGTATGCCACGTATAGATGCTTCAAGTATTTTCATTCGAATTCCACTTCCTATTTGTATTGGTACAATCATAATACTACCCTTAATTGCATCAGATAAATCATCAACATACCCTCTAAAACTTACTCCATAGTAATTTGATGTGATTTTTTTGATATTATATTCACTCCATAAACCAACGATTTCTAGGGTGTATTCTTCGTCCGCTTCCCTTAATTGGGTCCAGCAGTTTTCTAAGAACCAGATAATTGCGTTGTAATTCGGGGTATGTACGTCTGGACCAACAAAGGTAAGGCGTTTTGTCGTCTGAAATTTCTCAATCCGCTCAGGAAAAGTATTGATCACTGCCAGAGAACTATAAACAGGTTTTGTAACACCTGCCTCAGTCAATTTAGCAGTATCTGTTGGTGATAGGGTAATAATGGCGTCATAATTGTTTAAGAGTGAAATTTCATTCATATCAGCAAATCGACACCATGACCAAGTTGCACAATCATCTTTTGACGTCCCCTGAATTTCAAGAGCCCTTCTTACAAACCCTAATTCATGGTGAACAAAGATAATTTTTCCATCAGTTTTTATTCCAATGACAGTATTCATTAACCAAGGCATTTCTATCTGTACAATATCAAATTTATTTAAATCTATAATGTCTTGGTTATGCTTTAACCATTCTGGACTTGGAGGTAGTGTACATTGTTTCCAATATAAAGTTTTGTCAAGATACTTGGTTCTTCTATTTTTGATACGCTTTCTGTGGAATATAGCATGAAACATTTTGTTGTACCATGGTTTACTTTCTTTTTGTCTCCTAGCTCCATTGGAAATTCTTCTACATTGATAATATGGAAACATTCTCACATTAGGCAGTTCTTTCATAAATTCACCAAGAGCATCAATATACTTATATTCGTCTTCTACGACAAATGAAAGATTCACCTCCATATCTTTGTGAATGGCAAGAATACCATTGTACAATGCTTGATGTCCTCCGCTAATAAGCGGGAATGGTAGCATTGGTAAAATAATTAAGATTGATTTTTTTTTCATGATATTAATCTGTGCTTTAAAACCGACCACCAGTTGCTTAATATTCTCATTTTAGGATAACCTAGGAGTTTACTTTTTCGTAGTGCGGAGAATATGTTGAAGAGAGATTCATAAAAATATAGTTGCATATGATGCTCAATTTGCCCATGAAACCAATTGTCAAAAGCTAAAGGATATATTTCTTTACTGAAATTAGTATGCCGCTTAAAATATTTTATGAACCACTGTTTTTCATAAACCTTAGCAGATAGTTTTAGTCCATTATTGTTGTTTGATGATATGGACATATTGTTTTCCCTATATAAAAAGCAGGGAACATTTGTGTTAGCGATTCCTTTTTCTTCTGCAGCTCTAACAGCAGTTATATCATCTGATGCCCATGCTAATGGCAATTTATAGTATCCACCTTGTTTTCTAAGGTGCTCTGTTTTATAGCAGAAATCACCAATGAACTGAATATCTCCTTTCCAACGGTGTAGAATTAATTCATCTGCGGTTTGAAATTTCGGTCGTGTTTGTTGATAGCCTATGATATTACCAAATTCATTAATGACACATGTCATTGAATGATAGACATTAACATCCGGAAATTCTTCTATTAACTTTATGTATTCTTCTAATGCACACGGCATAAGCATATCGTCATCACCCATGCAAATTACATATTCACCGTGGCATAAGTTGAGGCATTTGTTCCAATTGTCAACAACGTTTATTGCGCCTACGTTATTTTCATTGCGATAGTATTTTAATTTCCTGTTATCAAAAGAATTAACAATAGAAATTATGTCTTCAGGTGATGCATCGTCCAGGATAATTAATTCCCAATTCTTGTAGGTTTGTGCGAAGACTGATTTTATCGCATCCTTCAAAAATTTCGCTTTGTATGCAGGTATTGTTATGGAGATTAAAGGAAACATGATGTATATTAATGTGCAATATATATATTAGTGTGACAATAACGTTTTTCTTTTCTCTTATCTTATTACGATATTATACATATAGGATGAGCAGTAACAATAGAACATTCAACCACATTAGAAAACGTATGGCACGAAGGTGCTTCTTGCCCTTTAAAGTATATTGTTGGTGCAAAACTGCCACCTGATTTTGCAAGTCTGCCAATTGTTGGTGCGAAGTTAATATTTCTTGTTGTAGGATGAGGTTCTGCTCCTGCAACTTCACTTTTTCCTCTGTAATTATATGTTCATTTTGAGAACATTCATCTAAGATAATTTTTAGTCTCAACTTCCATTTACTTTTCTGGACTTTTTCTTTTTCCCTGTTGCAAATGTTCAAATATGTTTGTGTTCTTTTCTTGATATTTAAGTGTTTTAATGCAAACTCACGACTCCAAGCAGCCAATTCTGGACTGTATTTCTGCATTTCCGCAATAAAGGACATCTCATCATATTTCAATTTGAATGATCTACCGGAACAATTGCAAAGCATACTTCTTTCTACACTTTCCGGTGTCAGCATTCCGTCTCCCCAAAACTCGCCCATATATTCTCTGTAATCATATACGAGAACACAACGGCCACATGCCATTGCATCATAGGCAGAGCGTCCTAAACCAATTACAAGATCGCTTTCGTTGATAAGGTCCTCAATTGCCCATACATTGTCTGTATACTTATTGCTTTGGATAAACTTGACGCCTATTCGTTCGCAACATCTTCTGACAAAATCGTTTGCGATATCCGAGTGACAAAGAGATAGAACAGTTGTGAGAGATTGTGCAACATGTTTCTTAGGAAAGAATCTATTACAATCAATACCATTCCATAGGACTTCGGAAGTAAAACCTTTTGAAAACAAATGCTCTTTGACTTCTTCTGATATTGAGACGTATGCATCTGCAAAGGGAGATGGCTGCTCCAAAGTTGGAATATATCCATGACGCGTCTGAATGAGAAAACCGTAATTCCAGAGTTTCTCTACCACGGTGTTATGGTTTGCTAAAATAAGGTCGTAGCCTTCGGCAGACATGAAAGGAATGCCTCGTTTTTCCAATAGATCAGAAACCTCTCCTTTTTCAAAAGTGAAGTATTCTACCTGATGCCCCAAACGTTTCAGTTCCATGGCCAGCGCATAAGTATAACTTTCAGTTCCGCCAGTCTTTGCTAAATAATGAGTACCTAATAGTATCTTCATACAGAATATTGCTATTTCAAGGTTTACAACTGCTGCATGTCATAGAGGCGCTTGTAGTAACCGTTTTTGGCGATGAGTTCGTCGTGCTGGCCGCTTTCCACAATCTGGCCTTCGTGCAGGACATGTATGATGTCGGCACTCTTGATGGTGGAGAGGCGGTGGGCAATGGCTATTGTGGTACGGGATTTCATCAGGCGGTCAAGGGCTTCCTGTACGAGGTGTTCGCTCTCGGTGTCGAGGGCGGAGGTGGCTTCGTCGAGGATGAGGATGGGGGGGTTTTTGAGTATGGCCCTGGCTATGCTGACGCGTTGGCGCTGTCCGCCTGACAGGCGTCCTCCACGGTCGCCTATCATAGTGTCGTAACCGTTCTCGGTTTCCATGATGAAGTCGTGTGCGTTGGCAATCTTTGCCGCTTCTATCACTTGCTCCATGGTGGCATTTTCCACACCGAAGGTGATGTTGTTGTAGAAGGTGTCGTTGAAGAGGATGGCTTCCTGGTTTACGTTGCCGATAAGTGCACGCAGGTCGTGTATCCGCACTTCCCGGAGGTCCTTTCCATCCACAAGGATGCTTCCTTGGCGCACATCGTGGTACCTGGGTATGAGGTCTACGAGTGTGGACTTGCCTGAACCTGATTGTCCCACAAGTGCTACGGTCTTGCCCTTGGGTACGGTGAGGTTGATGTTTTTGAGTACATCCCTGCCTTCGTTGTAATAGAAGGTTACGTCCTGGAACTCTATTGCTTGTTCAAAATTGTCAAGAGGCTTTGGTTCTGCTATTTCCTTGATGGGATTCTCGGCTTGGAGGATGTAGTCAATGCGTTCCATTGATGCGAGTCCCATGGGTATCATGTAGGATTGTCGTGTCAGGTCTTTTATTGGGTTGATGACGCTGTACAGGATGACCATATAGAAGATAAAGGTGGATGCGTCTATGAAGCCGTTGCCGTCCAGTATGAGCCAGCCGCCGAAAAGGAGCACTATTATAATAATGAGTGTGCCCATGGATTCGGATACGGGGTGTGCTGCATTGATACGCATCATCATGCTTATCATGCCACGTCGGAACTCGTTGTTGATGTAGTTGAAGCGGCGTGCCATTTTCTCCTCTGCGATGAAGGCCTTTACTATGCGCAGGCCGCTGAGGGTTTCTTCTATCTGTGCCATTATCTCTGAGAGTCCCGCCTGCACGTTGGCCGACTGGCTTTTGAGCCTTTTGCTTATTGTTCCCATAAGCCATGCTGCCGGCGGTGTGACGATGAGCACAAAGACGGTGAGTTGCCAACTGACGCTGAACAGTGTTATGAAACAGATGATGATGGCTATGGGTTGCTGTATCAGTGTGGATATTGCAGATGTTACGGAATTCTCCACCACCTGTATGTCTGTGCTCATGCGCACGATGATGTCTCCTTTGCGCTCGGCGGAGAAGAAACTAAGCGGCAGATGCATGACCTTCTTGTACATGTCCATACGTATGTCACGTACCACGCCGGTGCTCAGTGGCATCATTATGTTGGATGCCGCCCAGTATCCGGTACATTTCAGGCATGTCATGAATACCATTATGCCTCCCATCAGGCATAGTGTGAGGAATGCGCCGTTGGTGGCAGTCAGTTCCTGCACCCATGCGTATGCGTTGTTTACGATGACGTCTTTGTTCAGTGTGGTCCATGTCCACTCTTGATAGGTATATACGTTCTGGTCAATCTTGAACAGTATGTTCAGTATGGGTATAAGTACCACGAAGGAGAATACGTTGAGCCACTGTGCCACGAAGTTGAGCACGATGGACCATACGATATACATCTTGTAGGGTTGGAAGTATCTTTTTACTATGCCAAGGAATTGTTTTATCATTTCTTTCGTTTTGTAGTCAATTTACGTAGTACGTCTATGTGTTTCGTTTGGCACAAAGGTACAAAAACCTTTTAGTAAATCCAAGTGAAGATGTGGGAAAATGATTGTAGATGCGAAAATGAACGTTGAACGTTGAATGGGTCCCCCCCTCCTTGTCCGCCTGAGGTAGGGTGGGGCGAGGGCCCATTGATGTTGTCCGAGGAGCAGGCTGTGTCTGAAAACGGCAGGGTCGGGACACCGCGTCCCGACCCTCGTTCCTATATATTATATATATAAGGTGTATTGTTATGTGTTGCCCCTATGGGGTGTTGTGTTCAGCGCATCACTTTCTTTCCGTTGTGTATGAATACGCCTCTGCCGTTCATGTCCTTCAGGCGTCTTCCGTTGAGGTCGTAGAAGAAGTCCTGTTTGTCGCTTTCCCGGTGCGGGGTTGTGATTCCCGTAGAGGAGAAATCCACGGTGCACACGCCGCTCCATGCCGAGTGCCGTGTTTCTTCTGTGGCGCGCACGATGACTTCATACCTTCCCGTCGGATCCAACCCCTGGAACGTGTAATGCGGTTCTGTGGTATAGTGGGTGCTTACCGGATGCTTGCTTGTTTTCGTCCTTGCCGTATTGTCAAGTCTTAGTTCTTCTGCCGTGAACTCGCCGTCGTACAGGGCCAGGTAGCTCAGGTACATGCGGCTGTTGGGCATGATGTTGAACAGGAACAGTGTTTCTATGTTATCCGTAGGGTAAAGTAGCAGGTAGCATTCCTCGTAAAACTCGAACGGAATGTTCATGGCGTTGGAGCGTTCTGTCACCACATTCACCACTCCGTCCACCTTTGTGTTGTCGGCATAGGGTTTCACCTTAAGCACCAGTGTAAAGCGTGCCGTTGACAATGTGTCCATTGTGGGTGATTTCATAGTTCCCTTTGTGGAACTTGTGCCGAAACGCAATTTGTACGGTGACTGGAACAGTGAGGTTCCGGAGAATCCTTTGGTGGTCAGGTAATTGGACAGTTTCGGACCGATGTCCGTGAAGCCGTTGCTTGACTTGTACGCCCCTTCGAAATCCTCCTCTATCAGCAGTGCTTCCTGCGGTGAGGCCTTGCCTGCATATTCGGTAAGTCTCAGTTCGTATTTCTCTGCATGCGGTACGGCAGGCCATTCTATTCTGAACGCTCCAGGCTGCAATGGGGTGCATGCGGGTTGTGGTGTGGCAAGTTGCGGGTATATGGCCTTGAACGAAATCAGTCCGTTCTGGTCTTCTGCGATGTCCTCTATGGGTTTGCCCATCAGTTTCCTGCCATCGGCATTGGCATTGTAGAGTGTGGCCGCCGGCGACGTGTTGTCTGTCAGTGCCGTCACTCCCAGTCTTCCGGGGAACGGGTCTGCCTGCAGCGAGGAAAGCGTGTTTTCCTTTGTCCCGTCGGCTGGTATTATGGTCATGCGCTGTCTGGCGGCAGATACGTTTACCATGTTGTTTGCCCATACATTCTCGTCATAGTCCACATGCAGCACCAGCAGTCCGTGCCCGTACAGTCCGGCATCGAATCCTGTCTGCTGGCGGTTTTCCAGCAGGTAGAATTCGTCGGGGTTTGCATCGTTGTACAGTATGTAGGCTTCTGGCGACTCGGTCAGCGGCTTCATCCCCGCCACGTCAGTCTTTGACGTCAGTTCCTGCGGTTCTAACCATCCCATGCTCCATCTCTCGAATGAGGTGTAGCCTGCCGGAGTGCATGAGTTGTTGTTGTACGAACCTGATGCCATTACGTCCCAGAATCCCGTTCCGAAGTTGTTGCCCTGTGTGTCGTAGTGGTCCATCAGTCCCAGGCAGTGGCTGAACTCGTGGCATACGGTTCCTATGCCGTCTATTTCCTTGCCATCTGCACCTCTCAGTTCGGAACTGCAGGCATACTGGTAGGTATAGACGCCATCCATGAGCAACGGTTCTTCTATGCCCCATGCGTGTGGCCAGATGGTATTGGCCGCTCCGCCCTGTGCTTCGGCATATCCGGCATAGACGATGAACACCTGTTCCACCACTCCGTCTCCGTTCCAGTCATATTTGCTGTAGTCCACATCGGCGTCTGCCAGTTTGAAAGCCTCCCTGGCAAAGTCCTGTACGCCTTTGTCATTTCCGTTGGCATCGTTTCCGCCATATGCCGACATGTTCTTGGACAGGGTGTATGGTCCGGCCACGTCCAGTGTCATGTCGAACAGTCCGTAACTTTGTGCCCGGAAGTAGTCCCTTACAGAGCCGGTCATGCCATAACCCGTGTAGTCAAGTTGGTTGAATATGGCATTGTAAGTGTTTTTGGGGTCGGGGATGCTGAAGGCGTTGTCCTTGAAGTTAACCAGTATCACCAGTCCTTTCTTTGTTCCGGTCAGTGATGTCAGGAATCCATGCTGCTTCTTTGCTCTTGCCGCATTGGTGGCGTTTCTTGCCTGCGATGCCCGATGGAACATGTTTTCTGTTTCGAAATACGACAGGATGTGATAATTGCCATCCGTTCGTCTTATTATCTTCTCTCCGGTCTCGGCTTGCCAATAGTGGCAGAACTCGTCGCCGCGCAGAGTCGTGGCATACTCTATGTCGCCCACCTTTATCCGCTTTGCAACGGGTTTGGCTGGTACTGCCCACATCTGCATGGGCATCAGCAGCGAAAACATCAGGCTTGCAATAAATGCAGGAAATTTCTTGCTCATATTTGCTGTAATTACTCGTTATTATATGTCATATCTATAAGTCGGTTGCAAAGATAATACATTTTCCCTTAACAACGAAATAGTCAGACATATAAGAAGCGCCAAAAATACAAAAGGACGTCCATTGCCGAACGTCCTTTTGATATAGAGCATTTACCCAATATTAGAAGTTGGGAGTTGCAAAAGTTTCTACGGTACGGTTGATGAGTTTCATACGCTTCATTTCTGCCTTCACACCAGAGAAAGACTTCTTCAAAGCAGTTCTCTTGGCAGTGTTAGCCTTGGCTGTTGCCATGTTACGGGCAAATGCATTAGAACCGGGGAGAACAATCTCAATCTTACCATTCATGCCTGCATAATTAAAGAGTTCTCCATCAGCAAATACATAACCCTGTATTTTAGTTCCTCTATTATCTATAAGAGGGAATGTAATTGTACCTTCAACTACACTACCCAGATAATTATATTTCTTGACTAAGTCAAAACTATTTCCTTGTGCCAAGAAATCAGCGCCAACTGTGCAAAAACCAAATTCACCAACACCCCAATCAAAGCCTAAACTTTGATACTGAATATAAATACCTTCTGGATCCTGAGCATTTATCTCAATGAACAAACCTTCTGGTGCAGCATCATCTTCTGCTAAAGGATAAACTGAGTTGCTGTAAGGATTCATTACACGATAGATACCTGGATTATCCTCATTTTCCAAAATCTCCACCTGATATGTTAATGGCTGGACTTTAACGAGAGGTGCTATAACATCATCAGTATAATAGCCAGTACCCAATGACTGCCAAGGGTTCTTGCCACCGCCATAGTACTCGAATGAAGTGCTTGCAACGGTCTTGACTGCACCGTCAGCCAATACAGCAACGATAATCTGGAAGTTGTTGCCACCCAGTTCCTCTGCATCGAAGGAAACCTCTATGCGACCCTTCTCTACCTTTACCGCCTCAAGTTCGCCGGCGGCGATGGCATCGGCCACAGCGGCGGCATCTGCATCGGCTGGCATGACTATTGCCTTCACGTCGGTTGCGTCCTTACCCAGACTCAACATTGCCGAGGCATAAACTTTTCCATCCTTGGCGGTAAATATACCGGCATATTCCAGACTTGCACTGTAGTCGCCTTTTACATAACCGGGGAATATAATGTCGATAGTATTGGCATTAGTGTTGTCCCAACCGCCACCTTCATTAAAGAGGTAGTATAGGGGTGCCAGGGATACCTCGCCAGGCAGTCCGTTCTCCTGGTAGTCCATAACTACATTGTAGTTCCACTTGTCCGGAGTACGGCCAAAGCGGTAGGGGTGCAACGCATAGATGTCTTCATCGTAGTTGCTGTTCCACTTTCCCATGTTATAGTCATTGAAGATCACATACTCGGCATCTGTGGTGAAGCCGGCAAACTCAGAGCCCGCAGGCAGAATGAGGAACTCCAGATACTTGTCCACGGCGATGTCACCAAGTATTTCCGCATAGGGTTCTACAAGACGGAACCTGTTTGTCGCCAGTTCATTCTGTTGTATTTCCACTTCGTAATATACACCGTCGTCGCCAAGGAATGCCTCAGCCATCTTACCCACGCCCAGTGACTTCCATGGCGCCGGACGTGTGACTGTCAGTACCAGAGAAGAAGTGCCATAGGGGGTAGCGACCTTGTCCTCCACTGATATGGTTACCACATATTCCTTGTCGTATTCCATCCCTGTGATATTGGCGGTGCATGAAAGTGTGGCAGATGTGGCATCTGCGTCAAAAACGGCAACTGTGGGGATATCTATCAGGTTCAGCACGCCCTCTTCCGCCTCAATCTTCAGATTGTGTTTGGCAGGACCTGCCGCTTCGCTTCGGTTCACCTGGATTGTAAAGACATTGCTGCCTTCCTTTACGTTCACCTTGGTGGCATTGTCGCTGTGGAAGAACACCGTGGGTCCATCCGCAACCTGCGCAGGAGTATATTCGGCATGGTCCTCGCAAGCGGACAAAAACATTGCGAGCGCCGGAAGCAATAATGTCAGCGAACTGATCTTATTAAAAATCTTCATTGTTTTAATGTTTTATTTTCTGTAGGGAACAGGTTTTGCCGTCTTTGGGCAGGCATCTGCCCACACCAATGGTGGCAAAACCCATTCTCAGATGGTTATTTGTTATTCTTTTGGTACGGGGTCGTATTTTCCGCTGGGATCCGGATTGTTCTTGCCTACCAAAGCAGGATTGTTGTTAATTTCAGTCTGGGGAATACACAGGTTCAACCATGCAGGACGGCCGTTTGTCTTGTAGTTCTCCAAATCACCCCAGTTTACACTTGCCGTGCGGTCTACACTGACATTAAGACGCTTGTAGTCCCATGCTATCAGTCCTTCGCCCCACAGTTCAATACGTTTCTGCTGGAAGCACTTGTCAACAATATCCTCGTCCTTTCCGATACTGAATTCAGGGTCGCGGTAGGTCGTTACAAATTCTGTCAGCAACGATGCGGCCTTGGTTTTGTCGAAATGAGCAGTTGCCTCTGCCTCGATCAGATACATTTCCTCAATTCGCATGATGGGGAAAGCGCCAACGCAGGCAATGGTGTATTCCTGGGTGTTGCCTTGGGAGGGACGGAATTTGAATGAGGAGTAGTCAGCCAGTTGTTCTGCCCATTTTGCATCAATGACAGGTTCCTTGCCTGCCAGAGGATGGTTTTCAGGTGCTTTCCAACTGAGTTTGCGGAAGTCGGTATTGTTGATGCTGTTGTATAGTTCAGAACCGATCATCAGGAAAGGTGCGGCTGCAGAATAGCCGAACTGTGCTTCGTTGCTCATCCATGAGGTCCAGTTCAGGATACCGGTCTGTACCACATTGTCCTCTTTGCCGGTGCAACTTGACCAAATCCAACTTGACACCCCGTCATCATTGAAACCGGTGCTCGTGTTGAGCCATTCCTCCTTGGTCAAGGGGACATTCTTACCCTCATTGATGGCCATTCGTGCCCATTTGGCAGCTTCCTCATAGTTTTCCACCCACAGGTTCAGACGTGCGCAGAGTCCGTAGATTGCCACAATGTCGGGCAGGGTCTTGTTGGGACGGTCGAAGTTCCTGCAGAATTCTACGGCATACTTCAGGTCATTGCTGATGAACCTGTACATTTCCTCGCGGGTGGCACGTGGATTGTTGCGTGCCTGTGCCTCGGTAGTCTTTTCCGTAACGATAGGCAGTGTCAGGTGAGTGATGTCGTTGCCCTCTTCGTTTGCGGTAAAGATGTCGTTCGGCAGGAACTCGTACCACTGGGCTGCATCCAGGTAGAACAGGGCGCGGAATGCAAATCCCGAAGCGAGAAGCCCTCTTTGGTAATCGCTGGAATTCTCATCTTTAATTTTGTAGACCAGATTGCCGTCTGCATCCGGTTCGGCTTCTGCCAGGGTACCGATGGTGTTGTTTGCAGTCTGGATGGCCTGGTAATAGTATGCCCATGGCAGGTATGTGGCCACATAGAGAGGTCCGAGGTATGTATTCTCACCCCATGAACTGTACCAGTTGTATCCGTGTGATATGCGTGCAAGGTCGGCGGTTTCTATATCACGCATGTGCATCAGCGAACCATAGCCCCAATCGTATGCATAATCGCTACTGTATGTTCCCAGATTGTTGAAGAACGCGGGCATGGCGAAAGCCAATGCTTCGGTTGACTTGTCGGATGTGACAAGCTGCTCTTCGGTTGCCGTTGAACTCATGGGTATGGGTTCTTCCATGCATCCTGTCAGGCTCAGTGAGAGAAGCAGGGCGGCACCGCAAATCTTATATTGTAAACTTTTCATAATTCTATTATATATATGTATCTAGTCTGATTGATCTTACTTAGAATGTAACATTGACACCGGCAGATATAGTGCGTATGGGCGAATAGTTCGTGGTGTTGCCGCCACCCCTTGCCACACGTGGATCCAGCCCCTGACGTGCAGATACCACAAATACATTGTTTGCCTTTACGAAAATGCGTGCATTGTCCATTTTTGCCTTTGTCATCCATTTCTTGGGGAGACTGTATCCCAACGTAATGTTGTTCAGGCTCAGGTAACTTGCATTGGTCAGGAAGCGGCTCGAGGTAGAACCGGCATACTGCTCGCCGAACTCCAGAGCAGGTATATTGCTTGCCTGGTTGTCCGGTGTCCATGCGTTAAGCAGGTCGGAGTGGAAGTTGTATCCCTTGCTGTTTGTGGTCGGGTTGGACATGAAAGAAGCGTATGTGCCGTCATAGCACTTGCCTCCCACTTGATATGAGAAGTCCAGGGCCAGGTCAAAACCTTTATATTCCAGACGGGTGTTGAAACCACCATAGAAGGCCGGAGTGGTGTTGTCCTGGACATATTCTGTGGCTTCGCTGTAATTTGTTGTGGCCATGTTCCTAACCCACTTGTCCTGGCTGTCGAACTCGGCCTTGTACCACATAGCCTTACCGCCTTTGCTCTTATCGTATGCCTTGTCACCTGTCAGGTGATATGTGCTTTCGCCATACACGCCGGCATAAACAGGCATGTAATATGTGTTCACGTTAAGTCCTTCGCCTACAAAAGAGTTACCGCTGTTGAAACCATTGTATTCGTTGCCGTTCATGTCAATGGCAGTTTTGGTCTTTCTCTCCTCAGGTAGGAATGTCACTTCGTTGGCATAGTGTGTGAGGTTCAGGCCCAGACTCCACTTGAAGTCATGGGTGTCGAAAATTTTTCCGTCCAACGTTACTTCCACGCCCTGGTTCATCATGTCACCCACATTGGCATAGTAACCTGTCCATCCGAAGCTGGTAGGAGTGGTGAACCAATAAAGCATGTCAGATGTGTTGCGGTAGAAATATTCAATACTACCGGTAAGGCGGCGTCCGAACATGTCGAAATCAAAACCGGTATTGAAGTTTCCGTTCTTCTCCCATCTGATGTCCTTGTTACCCATTGTGGATGGAGTCGCCGCAGGGTTGCCGTTGGAATTGTTAATTACGTATGTGTTTATGTATCTGTAACTGCCGATAGCATCGTTTCCGACTTCACCGTAACTTGCCTTGAACTTCAGCATGTCCAGCCACTTGATGTTCTTCATGAAGTTTTCCTGAGTGAGCACCCATGCGACACCACCGCTGAGGAAGTTGCCCCACCAGCGTCCGTCTTCTTTTGAGAAGCGGCTTGAGGCGTCACGGCGATAACTTGCACTTGCAAAGTACTTGTAGTTGAAATCGTACTGGGCACGTACAAAGATACCTTCGGTATTGTACATGCTCCTTGAAGAACCTGAGTTGGACTGGTCGGTTACGGCACCGTTCAACTCATTGTTGTCGGGGTTGAACATATTGTTCTTGTAGGCGCTCAATGAATATGATGTGCGCTTGTTGTATTCGTGGCCCAGCATGACATCGACATTATGCCTGCCGAACTTGTGCGCCCAGTTCAACTGTTGCAACAAAGAATAATCCAAATTGCGGCTGTGGCCCTTGCCTACGATACCGTTGGATGATGCGTAATTTCCGTAGTAACCGTTTTGCACGCTTGTGGAACGTGTTTCGTCGAAGTTTATGGTATTTACCGAACTGAATGTAAAATCCTTCAGGAAACGGATTTCCGCAAATCCGCTTGCAAAGAATGAGTTGCCCTCGTATGAGTTCTCGTCGAGTATTGCACCTTGAATGGCATTGCTCTTGGACAGATACGGGCGCATGTAACCGGCATTCTTACCGTCACCCCAGTCATACATCTGGAAACCGTTATCGTCATTTTTGATATTACCGTCGGCATCGCGGATATACATGGGATAGATGGGTGCCACGCGAGATGCAATGGCAAATGGGTTCGCACTTGAGTTGGAAACACCATCCTCGCCCACCTGCTTGGCATCGTAGTGGGTGAATGCCATATTTGCGCCAACCTTCAGCCAGGGCTTGGCCTGTATATCACCCTTCAGACGGGCCTGTATCTTCTCAAAACCGCTGTTGACGGTAATACCCTCGTTGTTCAGATACCCGGCACTCACAAACAAGTTGCTTTTATCGTTGGCAGAACTTACAGACACATTATACTCCTGACGGAGTGAATTGCTGTAGACCAGATCCATCCAGTCGTCAGGTGTCAGGTAGAAACCTTCTGCGCCACTGCCCACTTTCAGGCCTAATGTGGCATTGGGGTTCATCTTGCCGTCAATGCCGATCATGTATTGGCCTTCTGGAACGGTGAATACGTTCATTCCCAATCCCATGCCACCGTTTCCTGTCAGGTTGTTGTTGGCATAAACATTGGCCGCTACCGGATCCATGTTCATGCGGTTTACGGCATAGTTCTTGATGGTTTGATAGTATGTCTCGTAGTATTGTGCAGGGTTGCTGATAGTCTTGTACTGTTTTTGCGCACGGCTGTTTGAACCCCAGTTTGCATCCAAAGTAACCTTGGCGTTGCCTATTCTGCCTTTTTTCGTGGTTATAACGATTACACCATGTGCGGCACGGCTGCCATACAGGGCATTTGCCTGGGCATCCTTCAGTACGGTCATGCTTTCAATGTCATTGTTGTTGATGGTATTCATGTCACCGTAGTAGGGCGCTCCGTCCAGGACAATCAGGGGATTTGCACCGGCATAGATAGATGTGATGCCACGGATCTGAATGGACGGATTGCTGTTTGCGGGATCGCCGGTGGCATTGAATATCTCCACGCCGGCAACATTGCCGTTCAGGGCGTCCAAAGCATTTGTACTGCTCAGACTTTCAATCTTGGAGTTGTCAACGATGGTTGCAGAACCGGTGAAACTTGAGCGCTTGGCCGTACCATAGGCCACCACCATCACCTCATCCATCAGTTCTTCTTTCGTCTTCATTTCCACGTGCATACCGTTCTTTGCGGCACGTTCCACGGTCTCCATGGCAATGTAGGAGAATACCAGGGTCTTGCCTGCCTCGGTGCTGATCCTGAACTTGCCGTTCAGGTCGGTCACGGCGGCAACCTTTTCACCCTTCACCTTCACAGAGGCGCCGATGAGGGGCTCGCCGTCAGCGGCAGACACTACCGTTCCGGTGATTACTGTCTGTGCCCAGGCCGTTATGGCGGCAACCATGCACAGAAGCATCAGTGAGAGTCTTTTTTTCATAATTGTTGTTTGTGTTGATTGATTATTGTTATATTTGTGTTCTGTCGTATTCCTACCGCGCCACACCTTATGTATATATTATATTATACCGGGGGCGCACATCGTTGCCGGATGTCTCATTTAAACGACCGTTTATTTGGGACAGACCCGCGGTTAGTAACGTATTCTTTTCGCGCAAACTGACTGCAAAGGTAGTAAGTTTTATTAACGTGAGCAAAGAATCTGTGAAAAAATGTTACTTTTGTATCGTCTTTTCGTGCAAATGTAACATTTTGTCAAACACAAGTCATCGTTTGATGGCCTTTACTGACATTTTGCAACCCGTGTTTGCCTGCCGCAAATTCTGTAGAACGTGCTTCTGCTGACTCCGAGTATCCTGCAGGTCTCCTTTACACCGTATTCGTTGCATAATTGCAGTGCCAGTTCTTCTTTTCCCGTCATTTTGTTATATCTGCTTTTCGAACCTTTCGGGCGTCCAAGGCACTTTCCCTCTTTCTTTATTCTCTGCAGTGCCTCCTTTGTCCTTTGGCTTATGAGTGTCCTTTCTATTTCCGCACTCAGTCCGAAGGCGAAGGCCAGCACCTTGCTTTCTATGTTGTCGCCCAGATTATAGTTGTCTTTTACCGTAAGCACCTTGCACCCCTTGCTGAGGCAAAGGCTGAGGATTTCCATTATCATGAACAGACTTCTCCCCAGCCGCGACAGTTCCGAGCATATCAGTGTGTCGTTTCCCGTCAGGTTCTTTATGATGCGTCCTAAGGAACGTGTCGAGTAGGCCTTTGTGCCGCTTGCGGTTTCCTCTACCCATTTGTCTATGCTGAGCCCTCTGCTTTTGCAGAATTTCTGTATCTCGTATCTCTGGTTTTCCACTGTCTGCTTGTCTGTGGAAACCCTGATGTATCCGTAGGTCATGATTGGTCTGTTGATATTGTGGTATAGTGTTTTTTGCATACTGTTCTTGTGCCATGTCTCCGTCCTCGTGAGGGCAGGGGACTGCCCTCACGAGGACAAGGCCTTGCCCTCGGGAGGACGGCGGGCTGTCCTCCCGAGGGCGGTGTATTATGCTGTCTGTTGTGGTCAAAAGCAGAATGGTGCATGCATCTGAAGTGGCGGGTTCCGGGACAATGGACAACCGCGGGTCTGTCCCAAATAAACGGTCGTTTAAATGAGACATCCGGCAATGATGTGCGCCCCCGGTATAATATATATATAAGGTGTGGCGCGGCAGGAATACGATAGAACAACAAATATACTAACAATTAATCAACACAAATCAGTATTTATGAAAAAAAGACTCTCACTGATGCTTCTGTGCATGGTTGCCGCCATAACGGCATGGGCACAGACAGTAATCACCGGAACGGTAGTGTCTGCCGCTGACGGTGAGCCCCTCATCGGCGCCTCTGTGAAGGTGAAGGGTGAAAAGGTTGCCGCCGTGACCGACCTGAACGGCAAGTTCAGGATCAGCGCCGAGGCAGGCAAGACCCTGGTATTCTCCTACATTGCCATGGAGACCGTGGAACGTGCCGCAAAGAACGGCATGTATGTGGAAATGACTTCCAAGGAGGAAGTAATGGACGAAGTGATGGTGGTGGCATTCGGTACGGCTACTAAGTCTGCCTTTACCGGATCGGCCAAGGTGGTCGGCTCCGAGGAATTGGCCAAGTCTCAGGTAACCAACGTCACCTCTGCACTTGCCGGTACTGTTCCCGGCCTTACTCTGACATCGAACAACGGTGCCCCTGATGGCGCCCCCACAATCCGTATTCGTGGTTTCGGTTCTCTGAATGCAGGCAAGGACCCCCTGATCATACTTGATGGTGCTCCTTTTAGTGGAGACATCAACACTCTGAATCCCAGCGATGTGGAAAGCATGACTGTCCTCAAGGATGCCGCCTCTTCCGCCCTGTACGGTGCACGCGGTGCCAACGGTGTAATCATCATCACTACCAAGCAGGCCAAGAAGGGGCAGGATGCCGTGGTTTCATTCGATGCAAAGGTAGGTGGAAACACACGTGCCCTGCAGCACTATGATGTGGTCAGGAATCCTGCGCATTACTATGAGATGCAGTACGACGCTTTGAAGAACTATTACATGAATGTGAAGAAGTATGACGGAAACCAGGCATGGCTGGCGGCAAACAGTGTTATTACAGGCGCTCCCGACGAGGGCGGTCTGGGATATAACATCTGGACAATTCCCACCGGTCAGTACCTTATAGGCAAGAACGGCCGTATCAATCCCAATGCCACGTTGGGTTACGTGAACGGAGACTACTTCATCACTCCCGATGACTGGGAAAAGGTGGGCACACGTAACGGTGTCCGTCAGGAGTACAACGTTTCTGTGAATGGTAGTACGGAGCGTTCCAACTTCTATATGTCCTTGGGTTATCTGAACAACGAGGGTATTACGGAGAAGTCGGATTTCGAACGTCTTACAGCGCGTCTGCGTGCAGACTATCAGGCCAAGGACTGGCTGAGGGTGGGTGGCAATCTGTCTTACACAAGATACGACGCCAATTCCTTGGGAAACAATGGCAGTTCCTCTTCAACAGGTAACATTTGGGCATTCACTTCTCAGATGGCTCCCATTTATCCTGCATATGTACGTAACGCCGACGGTTCTATCAAGATAGATGAGAACGGTTTCAAGGTAATGGACTATGGTAACGGAATGAACGCCGGTTACGACCGTCCCTTCATTCAGGATGCAAACCCCATTCAGGATGTGCTGCTGAACACGCGCAACTACGAGGGCAATGCTTCAGTGGGTAGCGGTTTTGCCGATTTCATCTTCATGCCCGGCTTGACATTTACGTTGAAGGGTTCGTATGATTTTGATGAGAGCCGTAGTACCAATGTGTACAACAGGTATTATGGCCAGTTTGACACGACGGGCGGTACCGTATCCAAGACTCATGTCCGTAATTTCAGTTACAACTTGCAGCAGTTGCTGAACTACACCACGACCATCAAGGACAGGCACAACCTCAATGTGATGGTAGGTCATGAATATTACGACAGGAAGTACAGTTATCTGTCTGCATCAAAGTCAAACATGTTCTCTGACGACAATGACGAACTTGCAGGTGCCGTAATCGACGGCAAGGCGGCATACTCATACACCGAACGCTACAACAATGAGGGTTGGTTTGCACGTGCGCAATACGACTACGACCAGAGAATCTTCGGTTCTGCCTCATACCGTTACGATGCCTCCAGCCGTTTCAGTCCAGAAAACCGTTGGGGTTCGTTCTGGTCTGTGGGCGCCGCCTGGATCATGTCCAAGGAGAAATGGTTCAAGCCCTCTTGGGTGGACATGCTGAAGGTCAAGGCATCTGTAGGTTCTCAGGGTAATGACAATATCGGCAACTATCGCTATACCGACCAGTATGTGATCAGCAACTCCAATGACAATGTCGGCACCTCCTTTGCCTCAAAGGGAAACAAGGACATTACATGGGAGACGCAGACCAACTTCAATGCCGGTGTGGAATTCGGACTGTTCAAGCGTCTGACCGGTAGTGTTGAATACTATTACCGCAAGACTTCCGACATGCTCATGCAGTTCACCACGTCACCTTCCATAGGTTATAACAGTTACTGGGCCAATGTGGGAGACATGTACAATACAGGTGTCGAGTTCGACTTGCAGTACAATATCATCAAGAACAAGAACGTTGACTGGAAGGTAAACCTGAACATCAGTTCCATAAAGAACAGAATCTCCAAACTTGACCCCGAACACAAGAACTCATCATGCTATACTGCCGACGGACAGGAGATCAAGGGATATGTGGACGGAAGTTTCTTCATTGCTGAAGACCAGTCCATCTATACATGGCGTCTGAAGGACTATGCCGGTGTCGATCCGGAAACCGGCGAGGCTCTCTGGTACAAGAACACGTTCGAAACCGATGCCAATGGCAACAAGGTTTGGACCGGCCGTGAGACCACCAACCAGTATGCCGATGCGGATTACTATGTGACCGAGAAGACCACAGTGCCTAACTGGCAGGGCGGTTTGGGTTCGTCCATCAAGTTGTACGGATTCGACATCTCCTTTAACTGCTCGTTCCAGTTCGGAGGTACAGGTTACGATGGAACCTATGCCCAGTTCATGGCTCCCCCAACCAACAGCAACGGCGGTTACAACTTCCACAAGGACCTGTTGAATTCATGGACTCCCGAGAACCCCAACTCGGACATTCCTCGTTTCCAGTATGACGACCTGTACCCCTCAAGTTCGTCAACCCGTTTCCTGACGTCTTCAAGTTACTTCAATATAGACAACATCAATGTAGGTTATACCTTGCCCAAGTCACTGACCCAGAAATTCAAGGTAAGCAATCTCCGCCTCTATGTCGCTTGTGAGAACGTCGCATACTTCTCAAGCCGCAAGGGATTTGATCCCCGCCAGTCATACGCCGGTTCTTCAACAGCAACGGCATACTCCCCCATGCGCAGCATATCAGGAGGTTTAACAGTTCAATTCTAAACAATATATAACAATTGGTGATGAAACACATTAATAAAATATATTCCATCTTGACCCTTGCCGCAACCTTGTCTCTTGCAGGTTGTGTTGAAGAGACGTTTCCGGAAAGTGAATATGCAACAGAGGACCAGATGTCGAATGCAGGCCTTTTGAGTGCCGTGGACGGACTTAATTCCCAGTATGCCCAGGGTTACCTTGTCTATGAAGGAGAGCAGGTGCATGAGACAGACATGGCATATCCTCAGTTTATGATTGCCCAGACCGAAATGTTGGGCGATATGTACCCGCTCGGCTCTAACTCCGGATACGACTGGTACCGTAACTACAATACATTTTCTGCCTCTTATGGCGAGAACAGTTACATGTCGTACTTGCCTTGGCGTACATTGTACATGTTCGTAAAGGGAGCAAATGATGCCATCAAGACATTCAAGGCCATTGATAATCCCAAAACTGATGATATCAACTATGCCGCTCAGGCTTATGGCTACCGTGCATATGCCTACTATATGCTTATGGTCTTTTTCGAACCCGTTGAGAACATATACACCGACTGCTCCAGCGTGTTGGGTCTGACTGTTCCCATTGTAACAGATGAGACCTCAGAGGAAGTGGCCAACAACAATCCCCGTGCTACTCATGAAAAGATGGTGGAATTCATCCTTTCTGACCTGAATAAGGCTGCCGAATTGTTTGAGCAAACCAAATATGTAGCAAAGAACCACACTGCTCCTGACCTGGCCGTCATCAATGCCTTGAAGGCAAAGGTCTACCTTTGGGACGAACAGTACGACATGGCCTATGAGTCTGCTAACACAGCCATTACATTAGCCGAGAAGAATGGTGCCAAGATGATGACACAAAGCGAACTGACCAATCCCTCTTCTGCCTTCACCACAGCCACTGCTGGTTGGATGTGGTACACACACTATTCTGCCGAAAACATGGGCAATCTGTGCAACTTCGTAGGTTGGATGTCCGGTGAGGCCGACTGGGGCTACTCTTCTCTGACCAACCCCGCCATAGACAAGTCCCTGTATGACAAGATGGGTATTAACGACTATCGTCGCAAGCAGTTCCTGGATCCTGACCGCAAACGTGGTGACTACGAAACCTGTCGTGACGAGGAATGGCTGGCAGACATGCCTGATCACCTGGCCTTGAAGTTCCGTTGTGCCGGTGGTGACTACAAGACTTATTCCGTTGGCGGTGCCACAGACGTGCCCATCATGCGACTGGAGGAAATGTATCTCGTCCGTGCAGAAGCGGCAGGTATGTCAAAGGGTTATGCAGCAGGTGTCAAGGAACTGGAGACTTGGGTTCAGACATATCGCGACCCAGCCTACAAGTGCAAGGCAACATCCGAGCGTGAAATGCAGATTGCCGTACTGGACCAGATGCGCCTTGAATTCTGGGGTGAAGGAAACGCCTTCCCTTCTGCAAAGCGTATCAAGCCCGGTGTGATGCAGTATTACACCGACACCAACGCCCCCGCATCCATATTCTATATAAACGCAGAGGGCATCAAGCCTAACTGGAATCTGGTTATCCCCAACTATGAAATCCAGTCTAACAAGGCTCTTGAAGGTCACAACAACCCAGACCCGACTGCTGTTATATCCGGTGCGAAGGTTAAGATTAACGAGTATGCTCCCGCAAACAATTAATAATGATAAATAAAGATAGTTTATGAAACTGAACAAAATAATATTTGGAGCGACATGGGCTCTCGCATTATTGCTTGGTGTCTCCTCTTGTTCTGAGGAATGGGAACCGGCAGAGTTGCCGAATAATGCCCAGGTTTGTTTCTCCAATGAAAACATTACCGAGTTTTTGTTGGAAGAGAATCAGTCAGAGGTAAGGGTCGAGGTTTCCCGTCTTGACACCAAGGGAGAACTGTCAGTCGGCCTTATTGCCAATGACACGACAGAGGCAAAGTTGTTCACCATACCCGAAAGCGTGACGTTTGCTGACGGTGAGGCTACTGCTACATTCCCGATTACATTTGAATTCAGCGATTTGGTCCCCGACAATGGCTATGCCTTGGACATTAACCTTGCCGGTGAGTTTACCGAATATGCTGATGCCGGCGTTAAGGTTGTCATCAAGTATGCTCCATGGAGCGACTGGACTCCCTTTGGATGGGAATATACCGAGAGCGCTACCGGTGAACCAAATTACAGTGCCTTTAAGGAATGGGAGGCAGATTATGCAGAATATGCTGCCGGCGGATATGCTGACGCAACTCTGGAGGCAAAGTTGTATGCCGAGGAGATGCCTACATATCAATATAAGTTTTTAATCAGTGGAGTGTATATTCAAACCCTGTTCTACCGTGAGTCAATGTTGGATCCCACTCAGGCTCAGTTTATGCTTTATGATTGGGGATGGGGCGTAAATATAGTCATAGATTGGGACAAGGAAGCGAATACACTCATGGTGTTGCCTCAGGAAACCGGGGCACAGGGTAACAATGGTGCAATCATGATGATTGACACATACTATTGCTTTACCGAAGTGTTCAATGCTCCCTCCTATACTGAAGGTCAAGTTCCTTCACGAATTGTAGAAGATAAGGGTCAAATTATCCTGAATATAGCATATGTTACAATGGCCGGAAGTTTATATGGATATGGTGAGGAAACCATCCAGCTTCCCGGTTACGAACAACTCGACTATTCGCTCGGAATTAAGGATCTTGGCACTTTTGTATATGGAACAAGCAATCTCAGTCAGATTATATCAATGACTTTCGGTGCTGATGTGAGCAGCGTGAAGTATGCGTGGTTTGAGGGAGATTTGGATGTGGAGGTTGCGGCCGATGCGATTTTCTCCGGCGAAGTAGAATCCGTGTTGACCAAGGAAGGAGGCAATAAGGTTATCCCCGTGGAAGCAGAGGGAACATACACTCTGGTTGCTGTGATTTTTAATGCTGATGGAGAACGGGTAGGCCAGCAGTATATTCAGTTCATGGCAGAGAATCCTAAGACTTGGTCAGATGTTGCAACCGGCACATATACCCATAGTCTCCTGTATCAAAATCCTATCGTACAAGATGGTCTTACCCTTTGTGTATGTGACCAGGACCCCTCTCTGTATAAGATAGAGGGTTGGGGCGTCGGCATTGACTTTATCTTTACGATGAATGAGGATAATACGTTGGCAGTAGCAGCACAACCGGTTGGTGTGCCGTATCAGGGTGAGGATATTATGGTATCTGATCTTGTTGCCTATACCGGTGACTCAGAAAACTTCTCTTCAGGATTCTATGATAACGGAACATTCTTCTTTAATTTGGTTTATTATGTTTCACGTGGAGAATTTGGTTACGGAACCGAAACTTTCGAATTGTCGGTTGACTCTGAATCCAGAAATGTCACCCCGATGTCTATAGAGGACAGGGACTGGAGTGTCAGCAGATTTGAAGTTTCAAACGGATTGCCAAGGGTGAAACATTCAAGGAAGATGTTTGATAAGACTATAAAAGGTTCTTTTGCCAACAAGGTCTTGCTGACGTTATAAGGTATATTAGATACGTATAATGTAACTGGCCATCATCGGATTCCTGATGATGGCCTTTTTGCTTCCACGAACAGCCTGCCTGGCTCCATATATTTGGTCGTTTCCATAAATATGAGTAAATTTGTGCGCATAAACAGATAGAAACGATATGATAACAGTAGATGGACTGACCGTCGAATTCGGCGGCACAACATTGTTCAAGGATATTTCCTTTCAGATAAACGAGAAGGACCGTATTGCCCTGATGGGCAAGAACGGTGCCGGAAAGAGCACCTTGCTGAAGATACTGGCAGGAGTTCGTCCTGCTACCAGAGGAACTGTGTCCGCACCCAAGGACACGGTGATTGCATACCTGCCCCAGCACCTGATGACGGAGGACGGGCGCACCGTGTTCGAGGAAACTTGCCAGGCCTTTGCCTATCTGCACGAAACGGAGGCGGAGATAAACCGCATAAACGAGGAACTTACCGTGCGCACCGACTACGAGAGCGACGAGTATATGGCGCTGATAGAGAAGGTGAGTGCCCTGTCCGAGAAATTCTATGCCATAGACATGACCCACTTCGAGGAGGATGTGGAGAAAACCTTGCTGGGTCTCGGTTTCAAGCGTGAGGAGTTCAACCGTCCCACAAGCGAGTTCTCGGGAGGTTGGCGCATGCGCATAGAACTGGCGAAACTCCTGCTGAAGAACCCCGATGTTCTGCTCCTTGACGAGCCCACTAACCATCTGGACATAGAGAGCATAGGTTGGCTCGAGGATTTCATACGTGAGAGCGGCAAGGCAGTGGTGGTTATCAGTCACGACCGCAAGTTCGTGGACAATATCACCACACGCACCATTGAGGTGACCATGGGACGCATCTACGACTACAAGGCCACCTACTCCCACTATCTGGAGCTTCGTAAGGAACGACGTGCCCAGCAGCAGAAGCAGTACGAGGAGCAGCAGAAGATGATTCAGGAGACCAGGGACTTCATAGAGCGCTTCAAAGGCACATACTCCAAGACTCTGCAGGTGCAGAGCCGTGTGAAGATGCTGGAGAAACTGGAACTCATAGAGGTGGACGAGGAGGATACCAGCGCACTGCGCCTGAAGTTCCCGCCCAGTCCGCGCTCGGGCAGTTATCCCGTGATGATGTCCGATGTGGCCAAGTCGTTCGAGAACCCTGATACGGGCAAGGTGAAGCAGATATTCAGCGGAGTGAACCTTACCGTGGAGCGTGGCGACAAGATAGCCTTCGTGGGCAGAAACGGCGAGGGCAAGTCCACGCTGGTGAAGTGTATCATGCAGCAGTTGCAGCACGAGGGCAAACTGGAACTCGGCCACAACGTGCAGATAGGCTACTTCGCGCAGAACCAGGCATCGCTGCTGGACGGCGAACTGACAGTGTTCCAGACCATCGACGATATAGCCAAGGGCGAGATACGACTGAAGATACGCGACCTGCTGGGCGCCTTCATGTTCGGCGGCGAGGAGAGCACGAAGAAGGTGAAGGTGCTGTCAGGTGGCGAGCGTACACGTCTTGCCATACTGAAACTCCTGCTCGAACCCGTGAATCTGCTCATCCTCGACGAGCCTACGAACCATCTGGACCTCAAGACCAAGGACGTGCTGAAACAGGCTCTGCAGGACTTTGACGGCACTCTGATAGTGGTGAGCCACGACCGTGACTTTCTGGACGGTCTCGTTACCAAGGTCTACGAGTTCGGTGGCGGCAAGGTGCGCGAGCATCTTTGCGGCATCTACGAGTTCCTGGAGACCAAGAAGCAGGAGGAACTGCTGAGGTTGGGAATAGCAAGGTAGAACCTTAAGGACATCAGACTCTTTAGGGACCTTAAGGACCTTAAAGACTTTAAGGACTTTAATAATAACCCAAATATCATAAACCATGAGACACTATTTGTTATCTATTGTCCTGTGCATGGCTTTCTTCATGTTGGGGTCATGCCAGAGCGGAAAGCCGGATTATGTGGCATTCCTGTACAGGTACATGCCCACGGCGGACAGCGTGGACTATCCGCGTGAGTACTGGGAACGCCAGGTGGCAATGTCCGAAAGGGCACGTGTGGAAATGCCCTGGGCCGGGTTGGTACCCGAAACGGTGTGGAGGCACTTTGTTGTGCCGGTGCGTGTGAACAACGAGGCATTGGACGAGGCACGTACCGTTATCTTTGAGGAACTGGCCCCACGCATCAAGGACATGACCATGGAGGAGGCCGCCTTGGAGGTTAACCACTGGTGCCACGAGAAGGTAAGTTACCAGCCCAGCGACGGACGCACGTCTCCTCCTCTTACCACCATGGCCAATGCCATCGGACGTTGTGGCGAGGAAAGTACCTTTACCGTAGCCGCCATGCGTGCCGTGGGTATTCCTGCCCGTCAGGTGTATTGCCCCAGATGGTCGCACACCGACAGCAACCATGCTTGGGTGGAAGTATGGGTGGCCGATGACGACAAGGGCAACGGCCGCTGGCGCTTTATGGGAGCATGCGAACCTGAGGCTGTCCTGGACAAGGGCTGGTTCAACTGGGCCGCTTCACGTGCCATGCTTGTCCATACCCGTGTGTTCGGTGCCGATTACATCGGTGAGGAAGAGGTATTGGGACGCGACAAGTGCTACACCGAGATTAATTGTCTGCCCACATACGCCCCCGTCAAGAAACTGCAGGTGGAGGTCGTGGATGCCGACGGTGCTCCAATATCTGGTGCCACGGTGGATTTCCGTGTATATAATTATGCCGAGTTCTATCCCATTGCCACACAGAAGACCGATGCCCAGGGCAAGGCAGCCTTCACAACCGGTTTTGGTGACCTTGTTGTGTGGGTGAGCACAGGCGAAGCCTTCAATGCCGTGTATGTTCCCGCCAAACAAGAAGAGGTGAAGATAACACCTTCGCTCACCGCCAGCAGTGTGTCAACTCAGGAACTGGACCTCTATGCCCCCGTATCTTCGTTGCCCGAACCCGACCGCAGCATCGTGGACACCGTCAGCGAGAACGGCCGACGCCTGATGAGGGAGGACAGTATCCGTGTTGTCTACCAGAAGGCTACATTCTACTGGGGAGAGGACGAAATCCTGCGCAAGGCACGCAGCAACTGGCAGGTGATAGCATCGTTCATCGAGCAGGCTCCCGACCGTGAGGCAGCAAGGGCATATCTGCAGAATGGACTCAGCGAGAAGGATTTGCGTGATGTCACCATGGAGGCACTCCTGGACAGCGCAACACGCATTTCTACCGAACCCCTGCGTCCTTATATGGACGAACTGGCAGAACTCTTGCCTTCAGGTCTTACTCCCGACACATGGTTGCAGTGGGTGGACGAGAACATCACCGTGGACGATGAGGGCAACCCCCTTAAGATATTCATGAGCCCTGTTTCCGTGGCTATGCACAAGACAACCGATTCACGCAGTCTGGAGGTCTTCAAGGTGGCCGGTGCACGTGCACTGGGCATGAACGCGTGGCTCGATGCAACAGGAGCCGCATACGTTGAGGGCAGTACACCCGAGGCACAGAACACCTCTGCCAACGGCACGCTGACTGTGCAGGCTCCCGAGCAGGTGAAGTACTTCACCGACTTCAGCCTGTCACGCCTGGTGGACGGCAGACCCCAGTCGCTGAACTTCGACGACGAGGACCAGACTCTGGGCAATCCCTTTGCCAACGGTCTGGAACTGCCAGAGGGTGCTTACCTGCTTGTCACCGGTACTCGTCTGGTGGGTGGTGACGTCTTGGCTTCATATCAGATTGTGCAGGTAAAGGCAGGCGAGGCAACCGTAGTGAACATCACCCCACGCAAGAGTGAGAATAAGGCCACGCATGACCTGCTGAATCTGCAAGATTCCGATAAGGACGCCTCGGCAACAAGTGTGCAAGGGTAAAGAAAACTGCAAGCAAGGCAAGTAGGGACGCTGCGTGCAGCGTCCGCATAATGACTCATTCATAAGATTTTCGGACGCTGCACGCAGCGTCCCTACAGCCTGACTAACAAACAAAATATTCATTCCACAAACATTATACTCCCGTTCTTGGGATGGACTTATAATCATGAAAAAAGAATTATTATCAATAGCATTGGCTCTGGTGGCATTCACTGGCATCAAGGCACAGACAGAGTATGTCCCCACCGAGGCCAATCTGCGCTCGCGTGAGGAATTCCGTGACATGAAGTTGGGTATCTTCCTGCATTGGGGTATCTACAGTATGTTCGCCCAGGGCGAATGGTACCTGCAGAATGCAGTGCCCGACCGTTATGAGTATGCCAAGGCGGCGGATGCTTTCTATCCCCACAGGTACAATGCCCGCGAGTGGGTGCGTGCCATAAAGGCGGCAGGTGCCAAGTACATCTGCTTCACCACCCGTCATCACGACGGATTCTCCATGTGGCACACCAAGCAGAGCAAGTTCAACATCGTGGATGCCACACCCTACGGCAAGGACGTTTTGAAGGAACTGGCCGAAGCCTGCCGCGAGGAGGGCATACGCCTGCACCTCTATTATAGCCACATCGACTGGATGCACGACGATTATCCCATGGGACGTACAGGCACAAAGTGCGGCAAGACTCGTGACAATTCCAACTGGAAGCAGTACTACAACTTCATGAACGCCCAGTTGACCGAACTGCTCACCGAGTATGGCGATATCGGCTCTATCTGGTTCGACGGTTGGTGGGACCACGAAGAGGATGCCGTTCCTTTTAACTGGGAGTTGCCCGCTCAGTACGAACTCATACACAAGTTGCAGCCTGCTTGTCTTGTAGGTAACAACCACCACGGTGCACCTTTCGAGGGTGAGGACATACAGATTTTCGAGCGCGACCTGCCAGGCGAGATGACCAGCGGTTTTGCCAAGCATGCCGCCAAGGTGAGCCGTCTGCCTCTGGAGACATGCCAGACCATGAACGGCATGTGGGGCTACAAGGTGATAGACAATAACTACAAGACTTCTGCCGACATCATCCGTCTGCTCATCAACACTTCGGGCAAGGGTGCAAACCTGCTCATGAACATAGGCCCCCAGCCCAATGGCGAACTGCCTGCCGTTGCTCTGGAGCGTCTGAAGGAGTTGGGCGAATGGACCTCTGCCTATGGCGAGACCATCTACGGCACCGATGCCGGCGACATCAAACCTCAGAAGTGGGGTGTCAGCACCCAGAAGGACGATAAGTTGTACCTGCACATCACCGCTCTGAACGAGATAGAGATGGACGAGAACGGCCGGCGCATCCTGCATCTGCCCTTGAAGCGCAAGGTGAAGTCCGTTACGGAGTTCATAGGTGGCGCAAAGGTGAAGTTCACCAAGACCAAGGACTGCATAACCATCACCCTGCCTGCACAGGTGGACGTAGTAGACTATGTGCTGGTGCTGCAGTAAAACGGAAATGTGAAAACGGAAAACGGAAAACTGCGAGTAAGTAAAGTAGGAACGCTGCGTGTAGCGTCCGAGAACAATAAACTATGCGTGAACTTAGCGGACGCTGCACGCAGCGTCCCTACTTTTCTGTCATCGTTAAACGTTAAACGTTCATCGTTCATCCACTCACCCTCTCTAAACTGTCCCCCTGAGACAGGGGGACGAGCGGAGCGGAGGGGGTATGACTCTCTCACCTCTCACCTCTCACCCGCTCACCGTTCCTCCCCCTAGAGGGGGACCGAGGGGGTCTTCATCCTCTCACCTCTCACCGTTAAAAGAAAAAGATTATGAAGATAGAAGTATGTTGTCCCGACCTTGCCAGTGTAAGGCGTGCCATAGAGGGTGGGGCAGACCGCATAGAATTGTGTACAGCCCTGGAACTTGACGGACTGACTCCCACGAGGGAGGAGATACGCCGGGCCGTGTCCATGTGCCATGCCGCCGGTGTGGTGGTTCATGTGCTCATCCGCTCCCGTGAAGGCAACTTTGTTTACAACGAGACAGAGGCCGGACAGATGGCCGAAGAGATTGTCATGGCCCTGGAAGAGGGTGCCGATGGCATCGTAATAGGTGCCTTGACCAAGGACGGCGACCTGGATGTTCCTGTGTGTACCCGATGGATAGCCGTGGCACGCGAGTGGCAGAAGGAGCATGGCAGGGCCGACCTTGGCATCACCTTCCATCGTGCTTTCGACGTTTGCCGCAATCCCCTGCAAGCCTTGGAGGAAATCATCGCCATGGGTTGCAACCGTCTGCTGACATCAGGTCAGGAACCCTCGGCAGTCAGGGGCATTCCCATGCTGAAGAAACTTGTGGAGGTTTCTGCCGGCAGGCTCTGCATCCTGGCAGGTGCCGGAGTGAGTGCAGAGAACTACATGCAGATTGTAGAGGAGGCAGGTGTATGCGAGGTGCACGGCTCTTTCAAGGGCGGTGTGCCGGTACAATAAAACCAAATCGGTCAATAGGCATGCTAATGCGCTAATGACCGATTTGGGATATTTATGTGGGCTGTATGTGTTATACTATGCCCTGTGCCATCATGGCCTTGGCCACCTTCATGAAACCTGCCACGTTGGCACCCTTCACGTAGTTCACGTAGCCGTCGGCCTCTGTGCCGTACTTCACGCAGTTCTCGTGGATGTTCTCCATGATCCAGTGCAACTTGTTGTCCACCTCTTCGCTTGACCATGAGATACGGCCGGAGTTCTGGGACATTTCCAGACCGCTCACTGACACACCGCCTGCGTTGCTGGCCTTACCGGGAGCATACAGGATCTTGGCCTCCTGGAACACGCGGATGGCCCCGGGAGTAGAGGGCATGTTGGCACCTTCGCTTACGGCAATCACGCCGTTTGCCACCAGGGTCTTTGCCTGTTCCTCGTTCAACTCGTTCTGTGTGGCAGAGGGCAGTGCAATGTCGGCCTTCTCGCCCCAAGGACGCTCGCCGGCCACATACTTGGCGGTGGGGTAGCGGTCTACGTATTCCTTGATGCGGCCACGGAAAACGTTCTTCAACTCCATGATGAAGTCCAGTTTCTCGCGGTCGATGCCGTCGGGATCATAGATGTAGCCGTCGGAGTCGGACATGGTCATCACCTTGCCACCCAACTGGAGCACCTTTTCTGCGGTGTACTGAGCCACGTTGCCGGCGCCGGAGATAAGCACGCGCTTGCCTTCCACGCTGTCGCCCTTGGTCTTGAGCATTTCCTGCAGGAAGTAAACGTTGCCGTAACCGGTAGCCTCGGGGCGAACCAGAGAACCGCCGAACTCACGGCCCTTGCCGGTGAATGTGCCGGTGAACTCGTGGGTCAACTTCTTGTACATGCCGAACATGTAGCCAACCTCACGACCGCCCACGCCGATGTCGCCGGCAGGAACGTCAACGTCTGCACCGATGTGGCGTGTCAACTCCAGCATGAAGGCCTGGCAGAAGCGCATAACCTCGGCGTTTGACTTGCCACGGGGACTGAAGTCGGAACCGCCCTTACCGCCACCCATGGGCAGAGTGGTAAGGCTGTTCTTGAAGGTCTGCTCGAAGGCCAGGAACTTCAGGATACCCAGGTTCACTGACTTGTGGAAACGGATACCGCCCTTGTAGGGACCTATAGCGTTGTTGTGCTGAACACGGTAGCCCATGTTTGTCTGGATCTGACCTTTGTCGTCCATCCATGTAACACGGAACTGATAAACTCTGTCGGGGATACAAAGACGTTCTATCAGGTTTGCCTTGTCAAACTCGGGGTGCTTGTTGTATTCTTCCTCGATAGTGGCAAGTACTTCCTCTACTGCCTGATGGTATTCGGGCTCGTTGGGAAAACGTCTTTTCAAATCTTCTAATACCTTAATTGCGTCCATTGTCGCTTGCTTTTAGTTAGTGTTATTTTTAATCCGGCGCAAAGTTAACACAAATCTTGTTTTCCTGCAACAAAATGACGAAAAAACTTCAATGCGTCCTTAATTTTCGTGAAAATGCAAGCAAAAGCACCTTTTTGATTTCTTTTTGACAGCGCGATGTCGGTGCTGGACTTGCGAACGGTGTGGGTGTCATCGTCCGCTATGCATAGGTCGCTCTGTTCATCCATAGGGCGGTGCTCCTTGTGTTTTATGTAAATTCCATACCTTATTATATATAGGTGTTTCCCTGTCAATGAAGCGTTGGGCTTGCTGTGTCGGAGGTGTATGCCCAAGGAGCACCAAAAGTACCCCGGCGTTAGGTGAAACCAGCCCTCCCGAGGACGGACGCCTGTCCTCGGGAGGACGAACGCTTGCCCTCGGGAGAACGAACTCTTGCCCTCGGGATGACTGTTGTGTGGGCATTTTAGGATTGTCTTTTCCTGATTTCAGTAGACGTTTTTTTGCTTCATTAGCTGAAAAGATTTACACCTTTTCTCTATCCATACTGTTGATGTTTACGGTATCCTTGATTCCATGCTGTGGTTGTTGACACTTTCGCTCAGATGGGACA
>JAZURY010000059.1:0-8008 GCA_045606445.1 Bacteroidaceae bacterium | reverse complement strand
CTTCGCATACTATGGCCGCGGTCCTGTCGACAACTACAACGACCGCAAGACCGGCCAGTTCATAGAGCAGTTCTCTTCTACCGTGGCCGAGCAGTTCACCAACTGGCCCAAGCCCATGCAGATGGGCAACCACGAGGAGACACGCTGGACCTCTCTCAGCAATGCCAAGGGCAAGGGTATCCTTGTCGTGAACGAGAAGCCTTATGCCGTTTCTGCCCTGAACCACAGCGCTATGGACATGACCATGGCTACTCATCCCCACAAGTTGCCAAAGAGCGACATCAACTACCTCACCATCGATGCCATGGTAACAGGTCTGGGTGGTAACTCCTGCGGCCAGGGCGGTCCTCTGCCTCACGACCGTGCCTTCGGTGCTCCCACACGCATGGGCTTCATCATCCGTCCCGTGGGTGCCAAGGGTGGCGTAGAGGTAAGCACTGCCAGCCAGAAACCTCTGCTCATGATGCAGCAGAAGAACGGCGACGTTACCATAGAGAGCGGTATCGAGGGCGCTACCATTATGTATAAGGTAGGCAAGGAGAAGAAGGCCAAGGAGTACACCGCTCCTATCGCTTTCCGCGACGGTGGCACTATCACAGCCTTCTACAAGGAGACCCCCGAACTGCAGGTTACCATGACCTATGCCAAGATAGAGAAGATCAACACCGAGGTGGTATTCACCAGCAGCGAGGAGGCCGGCGAAGGCAATGCCTCTCACCTGACCGACGGTGACATCAACACCATCTGGCATACCATGTACAGCGTTACCGTGGCCAAGTATCCTCACTGGGTTGACTTCGACGCAGGCGACGTGAAGAACATCAAGGGTTTCATCTACCTGCCACGCCAGGACGGTCCCAACGGCAACATCAAGGATTATGAAATCCTCGTAAGCCAGGACGGCAAGAACTGGGGCGAACCCATCATGAAGGGCACCTTCGAGAACAACCAGAAGGAGAAGAAGGTTATGCTGAAGGCTCCCGTGAAGGCTCGCTACTTCCGCTTCCGCGCCCTGTCCAGCCAGAACGGCCAGGACTTTGCCAGCGGTTCCGAGTTCAGCATCATAGCAGAGTAAAACCTATATAAAAGGAAAAGGGGAGGGGAGTAACGGACCCCTCCCCAACCCTCCCGCAAGGGGAGGGAGTGGTTACAACCGACTTGTGCCCCATCAGCAGAACATTATACTCCCCTCCCTTGTGGAGGGGCAGGGGGGGAGGGTCCGCTGGGGTCCTCCCTTTCCGTTCAATATACTATGAGTTCAAGAATAATAGGGCTTGGAGAGACCGTAATGGACATTCTCTTCCGTGAAAAGGAGGCTGGCAAGGGCGAATACGTACCCTTTGCCAGCGTACCCGGTGGCAGCACCTTCAACAGCATGGTGTCGGTGGGCAGAAGCGGAGTGCCCTGCAAGTTCATGGGTTATACCGGCAACAACAAGGTGGGGCACCAGATAGTGGACTTCATGCACCGCAACGGCATATCCACCGAGTACTTCCAAGTTCGCGACAACGAGCGTGCCGCCATTTCGCTGGCATATCTGGACAGCAACGGTGATGCCGACTATACTTTCTACAAGGAGGAACCTCTTGCCGCCACAGATTACAGCATGCCGGAGTTTACCGGCAGGGACTATTTCCTCTTCGGTTCGTACTACTCCATCTGCCCTGGCCTGCGCCCACAGGTGAAGGACATACTGCATGCCGCCCACCGTGCCGAGACCGTAATATATTACGACATCAACTTCCGTCGCTCACACAGCCACCAGAAGCAGGAACTGTTGCCCGTGATACAGGAGAACTGCCGGCTCAGTTCCATTGTCAGAGGCAGTGCCGACGATTTTGACATCCTCTTCGGTACACGCGACCCCGAGGAGATATACAGCACGCACATCGCACCCTTCTGCCCCATATTCATCTGTACGGCAGGAGCAGGGCACATCTTCATCTGCACTCCAAGGGAAACCTATGACTTCACCGTGCCGCAGATTCCAGCCGATGAAATAGTCAGCACAGTAGGTGCCGGCGACAGTTTCAATGCCGGTTTCCTGTGTGCCATGTACAACAATGCCATACGTGAGGATGCGCTGCAGGATATGGACAAAGCCCAATGGGAAAGTCTCGTTGAAAACGGCATAAAATACTCTTCGCAGGTGTGCAGAATCCAAGACAATTACATAAAACCCATACCCTAAGGACCTTAAAGACTCTAAGGACTCTAAAGACCCTAAAGCCTTAAGCCTTAAGCCTGCAAAAAACTGCTCCTCTGCCTTACCGCCTCGAACATCAGTATGGCGGCAGAAACGGAAACATTGAGCGAATCCAGGATACCCAGCATGGGGATACGTATGTGAGCGTCTGCAGCCTGGCGCCACTGGTCGGTAAGCCCCGTAGACTCCGTACCCATCACTATGGCCGTGGGCACGGTCATGTCCGTGTCGTAATAAAGCGATGAATCCTGGAGTTGTGCTGTGAGTATGCGTATGCCCTTGTCATTGAAATACTGTATGCATTCAGAACTGTTGCATGTTATGGCAGGCACGGAGAATATGCCTCCAAGCGAGGAACGTATGAGATTGGGGTTGTAAAGATCGGTAAGAGGGTCACACACTATTACCGCATCCACTCCGGCAGCATCGGCACTGCGCAGGATGGCACCTAAGTTGCCCGGCTTTTCCACACTTTCCAGAACCACATAGAGCGGTGCATGGCCATGTGGAGGGACGGGCAGGGTGTCCAGTCCATGCTCCCTCATCCTTATGGTGGCCACAATACCTTCCGTACCGCCACGGTATGCTATGCGGTCATACACATTGGTAGATACATATATGCACTTGCACGAAGGCATGACGGCAAGAAGATTGTCATACTCGTGCTCTGCCTTCAGTATTTCTGCACAGATGAACAATGTGTCTGCCTGGTATCCTTTGGACAGGCAATGCATCAGTTCCCGGCGGCCCTCCACCACGAAAAGTCCCTGTTCCCTGCGGCAAGCCGATTTCTGCTGAAGTTGCAACAGAGCCTTTATCTTAGGGTTCTGTGCGCTGGTTATGGTATCCTGTGTCTGCATTATGAGGACAAAAGTAAGCAATTCCTGAAAGCCATACAAGAATTCTTTGCGATTTTATGGATAAATGGTTACTTTTGTAGTCGGTTGCAGACGGCAGATGTGCCAGCGTCCTTCCCGATGGACCTTATTTATCAACGTGTAATGAACAGATTTCTTGTTATCCTCAAGCGACCTCTTTTGGCCTTGCTCCTTTTCCTGGTGTTCCAGACATTGGCCGGGGGCATCGTGCTGGTGGTGCAGATGCTTACAGGTGACGGCAACGTGCTGGACAATATGTCGGAACGCCTTTTCGATGCACGGTTGGTGGGAATTGCCACCTTTGCATGCAATGTGCTTATGGCCGTCTCATGCCTGTTACTGTTTCGCAAAAGCCTTTACACCAATAGTGCCTATGTGCCGTCCTCCACACCTTGGACAAGAAGTATGGTGGCCATCGGTGGTTGTATCCTTGGCACAATAGCCCTGGACCTGCTCAGCGAACTTGTTGCCCTGCCCAATATCATGGAGGATCAGATGATAGAATTGTGCCGCGAACCATGGGGCATGTTGGCCATTGCCGTAGGTGCACCGCTGGGCGAGGAGGTGATGTTCCGCTGGGGTATCATGGGCCACATGCTCAGACGAAACTGTAGTACCCCTACGGCCATAGTGGTCAGCGCCGTGCTTTTCGGTCTCCTGCACATGAATCCTGCCCAGGTGTTCTTTGCCGCAGCCATGGGCATCATGCTTGGCATATTGTACTGGCGCAGCGGAAGTCTGCTATGGCCATTCCTGCTGCATCTGCTGAACAATTCCGCGGCATGCCTGCAGGTGTGGCTGCTTGGCGATGAGATAAGAGAATACAGCCTTGTAGAAAACTTCGGAGGCAATGGCATGGCATGGAGCATGGTGGCCATATTGTCCGTCCTGTGCGCCGGCATATTGGCATGGTACACCATTGGCGGCAGAAGAGAGAGTATCACACAATCAGCAACAGACACAGAGAACACATCACAGGAGACATTGCAATAAAATCCACTTACTCTATGGAGATATCAATACTTACATCGTGCACGGACGAGGAATTCCGTCAGATAGAAACCTTGATTGGCGTACTTTCCACCTCGTGCAAGGCCAACAGGGAGATAATTGACGAGGTCATCACCAAGAAGGGTTCCCACCTGTTTGTGGCACGCAATGCGGAAGGGCGCATCGTAGGCATGACCACGGTATGTTGCTTTACCATCCCTACAGGGCGCCACGCCACTATAGAGGACGTGGTGGTGTTGCCAGAATGTCAGGGCACAGGCCTCGGCCGGAAGCTGGTGGAGGCCGCATTGGAACACCTACGCAATACCGGCAAAGCCTACAAGGTGGGTCTTACATCCAAACCAGCTCGTATGGCAGCAAACGCCCTGTACCGCAAGATGGGATTCAAGCAGAAGGAGACAAACGTCTATACCCTGGACATATAAGAACAAAAACAGAAAACCATTTCGAATGAGGTCATTTGAAGAATTAGGACTGAACGAGAGGATACTGCAAGCCATTGGCGAGCAAGGTTATGAATACCCAATGCCCATTCAGGAGGCGGTGATACCGGTACTCTTAGGCAACGGGGACGAAAGCGGATGGCAGGGCGACATGGTGGCACTGGCACAGACAGGTACCGGCAAGACGGCGGCATACGGCCTGCCCATAGTGCAACTTACCGAAGGTGCTCCGCAGCATCCCGTTTCCCTGATTCTGGCACCCACCAGAGAATTGTGCCTGCAGATAGCCGACGACATGGAAGGATTCTCAAAGCATTCCGAGGGTGTGCGCATACTGCCCGTGTACGGAGGTACCAGCATAGAGGCACAAATCCGTGCCCTCAAGCGCGGCATAAACGTGCTCGTGGCTACGCCGGGACGACTCATAGACCTGATGAAGCGCGGAGCAGCCGACCTCTCCACCATAAGAAACGTGGTACTGGACGAGGCCGATGAAATGCTCACAATGGGTTTCCAGGAAGACCTGAACGAAATCCTCGGCGGCATACCCGAGGAGCACCGCACACTGCTTTTCTCCGCCACCATGAGTAAGGAGATTGAGGCCATAGCACGCCAGTACCTCAAGGACACGAAGGAAATACAAGTAGGTTCGCGTAACGAAGGGGCCGAGCATGTGAACCATATATATTATATGGTACGCGCGCAAGACAAATATCTGGCGCTGAAGCGTGTGGTGGACTACTATCCCCGAATCTACGGCATCGTCTTCTGCCGTACCCGTATGGAGACTCAGGAGATTGCCGACAAACTGATACAGGACGGTTACAATGCCGATGCACTGCATGGCGACCTTTCCCAGCAGCAGCGCGACCTGACCATGCAGAAGTTCCGCCAGCACCGCACACAGCTGCTCGTGGCAACGGACGTGGCAGCACGCGGACTGGACGTGAACGACCTTACACATGTAATCAACTATGGTCTGCCCGACGACACAGAGAACTATACCCACCGAAGCGGACGTACCGGACGTGCTGGCAAGAAAGGTACGAGCATAAGCATAGTGCATGTGCGCGAAAAGGGCAAGATACGCATCATCGAAAAGGCCATACAGAAACAGTTTGAGCGTGGCACCCTACCCTCTGGCAAGGAGATATGCCAGAAACAGCTCTACCGTGTCATTGACGACATAGAGCGTGTTGATGTCATGGAAGAGGAGATTGCCGAGGTACTGCCAGAGGTGGCACGTCGCTGGGAATGGCTGGACAAGGAGGAACTTATCAAGCGCATTGTCAGCCGCGAGTTCGGACGCTTCCTGGCATACTATGCCGATGCACCTGAGATTGAGGAGGTGCAGGAGAGCAAGGGAGGCAGTGGCAAGGAGCGCACCAAGCGCAATGGCAAGGGCGGTCCCCGCCAGGCCGAGGAGGGTTACACACGTCTTTTCCTCAATGTAGGCAAGATAGACGGTTTCTATGCAAAGGAGGTAATCGGACTCATAAACCGCTGCACCAAGGGCATGCAGGTGGAGGTTGGCAAAATAGACCTCATGAAGAGTTTTACCTTCGTAGAGGTTGCATCGGAACAGGCCCAGGACGTCATCAAGGCCATGAAGCACGGAGTGACCGTAAAAGGCCGTAGCGTAGTGTGTGACGTTGCCGACAAGACAGATAACGACAAAGATGAAAGGCAGAAAGGAAGAAGAGAAAAAGGAGAAAACAGAAAACAGAAAGGAGAAAGAGGAAAACAGCGAGCAAGCGAGAGCAGAAACAAGGTAGGGACGCTGCGTGCAGCGTCCGAAAGACAGGAGCAGATTCAAGACCGCAAAACGGGATTAAAACGTGAAAAGAGTAAACGAAATGCGGAAAACTCCGCTCACCGCTCAACATCAAAATCCCCTGCCCAGCAGCATCACTACACCAAGGACGACTGGATGAAGTTCCTTCACCCCGACACCTCTCCTCTCAAAGGCGACATGCCCGACTTTGCCGAAGAAGGCTGGGCACGCCGCAAACCAAAGAAGAAAAAGTAACTATATTTATTAGAACCTCAAAAACAAATCAAATATGTTCATATTCCGTCCCAAAAAATTCCACATATCAGACTTTTGGAGCAACACCCTTGCCAGTACCATAGGTACAATTGTTGGTATTGTATTGACCTTTGGCACATCACACTTGATAGAAAGACACCAAGAGACAGTTCGCGAACGACATGTAGCCTTGATGGTGATTCATGATATAGAAGGCTATTGCGATCTTGTTGAAAATACAATGGAGGAATGGGAAGAGTTAGACTCAATAAACAATTTTATATTGGATTATGTATCAGAGGATAGCGTACAAATAGCCGATAGCACCTTGAACATTTTCCTTGAGAATCTTGGTCTTTGTAATGTTTGGGCATATAACATAACAACCCAAAATATTTTCAATAGCAATATAGAGATTTGGCAGGATATATCAGACAAGAACTTTATAGAGAATACTGGAAAATGCTTTAGTCTCATGTCGGTGATAGACGAAACACACGAGGAATACAACTCCTACTTGAGGCAAGCATATGATTCCTATCTAATAAATATTGAGTCTGTCCTGACAGATGATATCAGTCTCAGACAGGAGGTGCAGAGAACCATACAAGAGGCAGATGTAAAATTGGCTATAGACCATTTGTCTCGTAGTTTAGATGTATATAAGGACAACCTGTATTATATAAGATTGTTAAATGAACAAAACAAAAAAACTATGAACATTTCAGACGAAGAACTGAGTGCTATCTTCAAAGGTGGCAGCATCCGCACTTTCTGAGATATTCCAGCATTATTTAGCCCCAATCGCCCATTGACTGTTATGCGCTATGACCGATTTGGGTTTAAAAAGCCTCACTTCAAGACTACTCTTTTTACTCCATTGATTATATATACACCAGAGAGTAGCTCTTGCTCCTTCTTTGTGAAGCGCTGACCGTTCATATTGTATATCACCTGACTATCTGATTCACCTTCCTTTTCCTCTTTTATACCTGTTGGTTCTACATAGTATAAGGTAAAAGTCAGTTTGTTTACGTAATGGTAAGAGTTTCTAACCTTAAATGAAATGCTAAAGTAACGTGAGTTCGACGAATTATAACTGCTTATAAATTTGGTGATTAGCGAAAATTATTGTAACTTTATAGTGCTAAAATACAAAGTGTTACAAACAATAATCGCTATGCTCACCGAAGACAAAGTTTTTCACTTTGTTCAAGGGAACTTCAGAATTATTTTTTATTGCAGATGAATTTTGCAAGTTTTTTGATTGGATGATGGCAAGATATACGCTAAAGAACGCTGGGAAGCGTCCCTATCATCGAGAAACAACCCTCTCAAAGGCAGAAATCATGCTTATCATCATACTGTTTCATGATTCAGGGTACCGCTGCTTCAAGCATTTCTATCTTGATTATGTCTGCAAACACCTGCGCCATCTTTT
>JAZURY010000058.1:0-12961 GCA_045606445.1 Bacteroidaceae bacterium | reverse complement strand
TTTGGACATTCCTGAGGAATAATAGTCACGAAGAATTAATAAGCGTTCTTCTTCACTGTAACGTTCGCCTTTCTTTCTCATAATGTTTACACATTTTATTAATTGTTATCAAATGTGTCTACCTATATCAGTATAAGACAGATTCTGCCTGACAAAAGAAAAGCAATAGACTAATTTATGGAACCTACCTTAAATTTGTCCTGTAAAAGTTTGGTCGTGAAGATAAAATGCCGTATCTTTGCACACCGAAATAGCAATCCATTACACCTGTATAGTTACCAACTATATATTACAGACAATAAAAAAACAAGAAAAAGATATGAAAAAAGGACTTCATCCCGAGAATTATCGTCCCGTTGTGTTCAAGGACATGAGCAATGGCGACATGTTCCTGAGCCGTTCTACTTGCAAGACAAACGATACCGTTGTTTTCGAGGGTCAGGAATATCCTGTAGTAAAGTTGGAAATCTCCAACACTTCTCACCCCTTCTATACAGGTAAGAACAAACTGGTGGATACTGCCGGCCGTGTGGACAAGTTCATGAGCCGCTATGCAAAGACCCGCAAGTAATTCTGGGAACCAAGCCAAGGCTTACAGAAAAGAATCACAGAAAGATGTGTCATAAGTGCTATGGCGCATCTTTCTTGTGTTTACAACACTGCCCTCTATCTATGGATTACGTGAGAACCTGCCGACATACGTTGTGTCTTCTGCTGGCCGTAGTGCTGTGCGGCCTTGTATGCATTTCATGCGGAAACGAATTGCCCGAACCGGAAACACCCGAGATTACGGACAACGACAATGCCAACCCCACATCCAGCCCCGAGGCGGCACGCATGGAAATCCCGCGTCTGAAAGGCGGGGCGCATGACCAGTTCATCGTGAAAAGGGCCAGGCTGAGGGACAACGCCAAGGAGATGTTCGTGAACTTCTGCATGGAGTACGACCAACTGAAGAAGGCCACCCGATGGACAGCCTTCCGCTGGGACATTGACAATACCTACGACAGCAACTGCGGACGGGCGGGAGACTTTGCCTCTGACCCCGACGTACCTGCCAAATATCGGGTGGGGAGCGGTACTTTCAGGGGATACCAGCGGGGACACATGCTGGCCAGCGAGGACCGCCAGTGCTCGGTTTCGGCCAACTCGCAGACGTTCCTGATGACAAACATACACCCGCAGTTGGGGCCGTTCAACGGTTATGACGACAACGGCAGTTACGTGTGGCTCAATGCCGAGGTTTTGGTGAGAGGGCTCTATCATGGATGGGATCCCAAACAGAATGCCACGGACACCATATATGTGGTAAAGGGCGGTACCATAGACAACAGCGCGCAGATAATGGGCTATACGAGCAACGGCAATACCAGCAATATAATCGTGCCCAGGTATTTCTACATGGCACTGCTGTACAAGATAGGCAAGTCACAGACTCAGGGAGGTTACAAGGCCATTGCCCTGTGGATCCCGCATGCCGCAGGCAATACCACCGCCGGAAAGGACATCCCCAGGAAATACGGCATCAGCATAGACGAACTGGAAGAGAAAACGGGCATAGACTTCTTCTGCAACCTGCCCGACAATCTGGAGGAGGTGGTGGAGGCTTCCTTTAACCTGGCGGCATGGGGGTGGCAGTAGGCGCGCTTAATGCCTCCGTGCCGCTTCCCGCCTGACGGGTTGCAGGTATCTGCCGGCAACCCTTTTCGTCTCCTTGCCGAACTCTGTGGTCTGCAGGGTCCAGACAATCTGTGTATTGTCCCCTGACAACGAGGCCTTCATTAAAGGGAGAAAGGCGGCCTCGGCGCGTATCATGTCCATGGTGTCCGCCATCTCCTGTGTCCGGGGCCGGATGGAGTCAGGACTCTTCAGGAACTCTTCAACTTCAGGGCGCTGTACGACACGGACAAACTTCCAGTCCATGCCGTATAGCCTCACCTCGCTGTCCTCTGCCGGACCGGAATACGTGCGGTTCACGCATATCAGGGTGTCGTCGGACAGAGGCACGAGTTTCATCTCCACGGTGCAGTTCCCGCCGGTGCGTAGCGACAGGAAATTGGCGGTAAGGGTGTCGAGGGTGGCATAATCGTCAAAACGGTTCTTCACCCTGGCCTCCATGCCGTTTTCTATGAAGTCTATGCAGTCCAGGCGGTTGTTCCTGGTCATCAGTGGCAGGACGGAATCGGGCAGTTGGGCAAACACCTCCCTCATCTTCAACTGGGCGCCGGCAGAAACTGCCGCAAACAAAAGGACGGCCGACAGAAGTGTCTTTCTCATATCTTGCTTAGTCATTACATACAGTACCCAAATACAGGAACAGCATTCCCAGCAGGACGAGGACGAGGTCCACGGCCTTGCTCTTCAGGTTCCGCTCGTGGAACAGGAAGGCTCCCATCATGAAACTTACTATAACACTGCCGCGGCGGACCATGCTGACAACGCTGATCATGGCTCCGTCCAGGGACAGGGAATAGAAATAGGCCAGGTCGGCGGCACAGATGAACAGGCTTATGAGCGGTATGGTCCACCGCCACTGGAAACGTGTTTCCTGACGTCCCTTCAGCCTCTCTGACGATACCACTGCGAGCATTATTGCCAACTGGTAGAAATTGAAGTAACTCTGGACCGTCAGCCTGTCCAGGCCCAGGCCTCCGCTTTCCGGCGGGGACATGAGGTATTTGTCGTACAGACCGCTGCATGCTCCCAGCAGGGCAGCGGCAACAAGGCAGAATATCCAGCGGTTGTGCATGAAATCTATGCCCTCCTTCTTTCCCCCCAACTTAAGCAGCAGGAAGGAACTGAGGGCCAGGAGCACGCCTGCCCACTGGAAAAGGTTCAGGCGTTCGCCGAAAAGGAACATCGCTCCTACCAGAACCAGCATCGGGCGGGTGGCATTTACCGGTCCCACGACGGTCAGCGGCAGATGCTTCATGGCATAGTACCCGCATATCCAGGAACTGAGCACGATGAAGGCCTTCAGGACAATGTACTTCTGCACCTCCCATCCCCCGAACGGAGCATGCCATGCCATGGGCAGGAAAATGACGGAGGAGAACAGGCAGTTGAGCAGCAGTACCGTCAGCACGGCATTGTCCCTCAGGGACTGCTTCTTGAAAACGTCATAGAAACCCAGCAGGGTGGCGCTGACAAAGGCGAACAATATCCACATATCCTTATTCTCTGCGCGTTAGTACTTCACCTCAACCAGAAACAGGGCATTCCCGGGAACGCTGTCGCCTGCACGGCAACGGTCCTTGGCCTCGACGACACGGCGGAGTTGCTCTATGGTCATGCGGCCGCGTCCCACCTCCATAAGCGTGCCCACGATGGCACGCACCATATTGCGCAGGAAGCGGTTGGCCGTAATGGTGAACCGCCACCGGCCCTCACCGATTTTGTCCCAGTGCGCCTCGGTAATGGTGCAGTCGTTGGTCTTGGTGTCGGTATTTGTCTTGGAGAAGGACGTGAAGTCCCTGTACTCCATCAGCACACGGGCGGCCAGGTCCATGAGTCCGAAGTCGGGATTGCCGTAGACCTGCCAACTGTAGGAACGCAGGAAAGGGTCCTTGGCCAGATGGACATAGTAATGGTATGTCCTGGACTTGGCGGAAAAGCGCGCGTGCATGTCGTCCGCCACGGGTTCCACCTGTTGCACGGCCATGTCCCTGGGCAGGAGTTTGTTCAGTTTGTACACCAACTGCGTGCAGTCCACCTCTGTGTCTGTGTCGAAGTGGGCCACCATCTTGCGTGCATGCACACCGGTGTCGGTACGTCCCGCCCCGACAACTTCCACGGACTTGCGCAGCAGGGTGGACAGGGCCTTCTGCAGTTCCTCCTGCACACTCGGGCTGTGTGGCTGTATCTGCCAGCCGTGGTATGCCGTGCCGTCGTAGGAAAGGGTGATGAAATATCTCATCCGGAATGCGGGTTACCTGATGTAAAGTCTGCCCTTTCTTACAAACACGCCCTTGGCCTTCATGGGATTTACCCTGCGGCCGGTAAGGTCGTAGGACTTGGTGTCCGATGCCGTCGGGCAGGTTCCGATAACATCGTCTATCCCCGATGCGCCGGTGCGTACTCCGCTAACCTTCACGTTTCTGATTTCCCATCCATAGCATGCCGTTGCGGTGCTCGTGTAGCGGAAGGCCAGGACTATCTGTCTTCCGGCAAAGGCGCTGAGGTCCATGGTGCCGGAATTCTTCTCGCTGGTCCATCCCGATGAGGGTGGGGAGGGGAAGTCGGCGTCCAGGGACTCCCATGCCGTTTCCTCGGGACTGTACGAGTAGTCGTCGGTTACAAGCACGCTGAAGTATGTGTCCTTTACGTCTACCCCCTTGTTGAATCCCGTCTGGTGCACGAATTCCAGACTGGCGGACTTGAAGTCCGTCAGGTCCACGTCGGCAAGCAGATAGTTGTCGGCCACCTTGCCGCTGCTGTAAGCGTTTGCCACGGCACCGAATTTGCTGTCGCTGTGCCACAGGGTTCCTGCCGTGCCGTCAGGCTTTACGTCGCGGAATATGCCCAGGCCTCCCGTCAAGGCCTCGTCCACGATGACGACGGTTTCGGGGTCCTCTTCAGCAGGAGGTGTAGTGGCGGCGCCTTCCGTGCTGAAGGCATAGTCAGTGCTGTCGCCCCATACGTATTCGCACAGGTTGGGGAAGTCTACGAACGGGTTGCGGTTGCCCTGTATCTCATAGACGGCCTCGTTGCGTGCCATCTCTATTTCGTCCACGGGGTCCTGGCGCGACCATTTCAGAACCATCTCCGTGGTCCAGTCGTTGAATGTGGGCCACTGGTTGTTTTCCAACTGGTCCAGGCCGTTGCTTCGCCACGTCAGGTCGCTGTAGCATGTCACCATGTACATGTAGGTGCGGGCAAAGTCGCCCTTCCATTTGTCCTCGGGTTCCCATATCTTGTTGCTCACCTCGTTGCCGTTGCCTATCTTTATGCTGCCGTTTGTCCAGGACGGGCTTGTCACTTCGCCCATGGCATAGTTGCTTTTCTTGCTGTTTGCTTCGCTGTCGCTGGGCATCAGGTTGAAGATGTCGCAATATGCCTGGTTCTTGGTGCTTCCCCACCAACTCTTGGCAAAGGAGTGCTCTATGTTCATTCCGCTGGGGGCCTGGGTGGGAGAATCGAACTGGCGCTTGTTGGGACTGTACCTGTCCACGCAATAGTTGTCGGGAGTTCGGTCCGTGACATAGAAACCGCTCCAGGTAGAACCGGAACCGCTTCCGTAACTAAGTACCGATGCCGTCCTTATTATCTCGTGCAGGGCAGCCTTCAGGGCAGCCTTGTTCTTTCCGTTGGCGCTGTCATAATACCCCTCCGGGAAACCGGCAAGGGCGGGCAGGACCATGGATGCCACAACGGAATATACCAAAAGTTTTCTGGAAGTCTTCATCGTCAATCCTCCTTTTCGTTAGCGTTTACAATCTCGAAATCCACGTATTCCGCCTCGCGGGCCTTGCGTGCCGCCTCTTCGGCTTTCCTCTGCTCCCGTTCGTACACCTTGGAATAGTGCTTGGTGCGGAGTGCCAGGAACATGTCGCTCAGTCCGTAGTATATGCATGTGGCTCCAAGTATCTTGAACAGGGTCCCTGCCGCTTCGTTGCTGTGCGTTACGCAATACGCCCCTACGGCTATCAGCACTATGGGCAGGAATATCAGCAGGAGGGAGAATGGTGAGACCTTGCGGTTGGCAAGCATGGACAGGAACTGGCTTATGCCGGCCAGAAGCAGCAGGAAACCCATCAGGAACACTAAATAGGATATGAATTCATCGGGGTACAGTTCCAGAAATACTCCGAAGAAGATGCTGCCTATCGACATGAGGGGGAAAGAGGGACGCACCAGGGCGCTCCTGCTGAACTGTCCGTAGATGTATGCCGCCACTCCGAAAATGCCTGGCAGCAGGAACAGCAATCCTATTATCCTTACTATCAGTGCCGGCATGTGTTCTGCGTTGAACAGCATCAGCAGGCCCACGAGCAGCGAGCATAGCGAACGGAAGATGTAACTGCTTATAAACTTCATGGTCTCAGAACCTTCTTTGATGTGTGTGGTGAACGTTTTTCACCTTTCGTGGCACAAAGGTACGATAAAAAGATGACAAACCGCAAATTTGCGCCGCTAAAAACTCTTGGGGCTTCCCAAGATGTCCTGTGCTTGCCTTGGAGAGCATGTCCTGTGCTGTCCTACCACCTCCTGTTTCTTGCCGTTCCTCCCGCTGTTCCCTGTCTTCCCTCCAGCGTCCTGTTCGCTATCCTTACATATTCTTCGAACCTGCTCCCTAAAACGGGGGCATGCTCCTGGTTCCACATGCTTACCGGTTTGCGGAAACTCAGCACCGCCATGCGCCTCAGGGCATCCGTGGTGGGCAGGTGCGGATGGTCGGGCACGCTTTCGTGCACCATGTCCACAAAGATGGAATACATCTCGCAGCCCACCAGGTTCATGTCTGCCAGTGCCCTGTACACGGCATACCACTGGCGCCGGCACCTCACCATGTCTGCCACGTCTGCTATGATGGCACGGGCATCCTTGGCGGCGGGTATGATGCCGTCCTGCTGCGCACGGCGCATGATGCGCTCCACTTCGGCATGGGGACGCCGTGGCGTGCGTCGGATAACGGCATCCACGCGGCCCAGAATTCGGGCGTTCATGTCCTCGCTAAGCAGGATGGGAGAGAAATCCTCGTTGAACGGCACTAACCAGCACTGGCCGTTGTTGTCGCGGTAAAAGGTCTTCAGGGTCAGTTCTTCGTCGATGGAGGCTACCACTATGTCGCCGTCCTCGTACAGAGCGTCCATGCACAACTGCACCCTGTCTCCAGGCAATATGCCGGCATCCTTCATGGACTCTCCCCTGACACGCACGTAGCATACCGTTTCCAGATCGGAAAGTTCACCGGACATCATTATGCTGTCGTCATGCACTATGTCTCCCGTCATGGTGGGTATCCCGGCCTGGACCTCGTTGTCAAAACACGGTACCAGCGTGTCACACACCTTGGGAACCCATCCTGCCTGTTCCAGGATGCCGAGTATTTCTTTCTGTTCTTTTCTGGTCATGGTCTTTGCTGGCTTTTAGGAGTTTAGGGTCTTTAGGGTCTTTAAAGTCCTTAAAGTCCTTAGGGTCCTTAAAGTCTTTAAAGTCCTTAGGGTCGGTCTTTAGGGTTTTTTGTTTCGGGTTTCCAGTCTTGCTTTGGTCATCCTTTCCGAGAAGCCGCCGTTTTTCATGAATTCCTGCTCCAGGCGTTGCAGTTGTTTGTACAGCAGGTAGTCCGCCTGGTAAATCAGCACTATGGCCATGTTGGCTATCGTTTCGGGCGGTCTGGTCCTGCACAACTGCATGAAGAACTCCGGTTCGCTCTGTTCGGAACCTAAGCGCCGCATTGCCGCCATCTCCTGAGAATCCTCCTCCCAACGGCGGAGGTTGCGAGTGCGCAGATAGTCCGCATAGTCCTCCAGCAGTTCCTGCAGACTGGCCTTTGCCACGTTTATCAGTTTTATCTCCGTCTTGGCTGAAGTGCCTGAAGCAGCCGTTCCCTCCACGATGTTCTGCTTCCCGGAGCGTGCCGCCTGTATCATCTGGTCCACGGTGCGGTCACCCTTCTGCAGGTATGTGTGGCAGAAGTAGTAGGTCATCTCGTAGATCACCTCCGTTTTCTGGTAAGACAATAGTTTGCGGTAGTTGCCGGAACGTTTTATGATCTCTCCAGCCATAATGGTAGTGGTTTAATGTTTTTGATAGTTTTTTAGGGTCCTTAAGGTCCTTAAGGTCCTTAGGGTCCTTAAGGACTTTATGGTCGGTCTTTTGGGTCCTTAGTGTCCTGCAAATATAGTGAAATTGTCGCACACCTCCAAATCCCAAGCGGAGAATGTGCCCCCCCTCCCCTCCCTAAAGACCCTAAAGACCTTAAAGACCTTAAAGTCCCTAAAGTCCTTCCCCCCGGGGGGTAAGAAGCAGGGCTTAGGACCGGGAGAGACTCCCTGTGTCCTAAGCCCTGAATGCTATCTGTCAGGCGCTATGCGCCGGACGTTATTACCAACCCTGGTCCCACAGGTTGGGACGGTTGGGGGTGTTGTCCTCGCGGCCGAGCTGGCCACCTTCTTCACTGGTGTCGACTGTGTTGTCGTTAAGTACCATGCTTGCTGCCAGCATGCTGATGGCACCAACCTTTATTACCTCCACAGAGGGAGCGATATATGTCTTTTTCATTATAACGGACCCCCTCTGCCTTTGGCATCTCCCCCTCTCTATGGGGAGAAGCTTCCGGCTGCCTTGGTGGGGGTATGGCTTTTATTGTTTTACTTCTTTTATCATAGCCCTACGGCGGCGCTCCCCATAGAGGGGGAGCTGTCCGAAGGACTGAGAGGGTCTTTTACTTTACAATCACCTTACCATTCACAACGAAGACTCCCTTCTTTGCATTCAGCACACGGCGGCCTGCCAGGTCGTAAACCTCGGAGTTTTCCTCTGCGTTCTCCTCTACGCTCTCAATGGCGGTTTCTGTGCCACCGAAGTCGAAGACAAGTGAACGGGCATTGTTGTCGCCTGCAGGCAGGTAGGCTCTGAAACCGTTGTTGAGGAATGTTCCACCCTGCTGGTTCATCAGGGCCTTGTAGAAACCGACAACATTGTCAACACGCGACAGCACGTAAGAGTCTTCATTGATGTATGTGTCGGCCAAAGTGCCTACAAGACCATTTTCAGACCCGCAAGTCTTGGCTGACTCGCTGATTTCCAAATAAACGGCTTTCTTTTCTTCATCGTATCCATCGATATACTTCAATACAACAGGAGTTTTTGCCGGGATTATGCCATCCTCTGCGTCGATTCTTTCCATGGAGAAAACATCATTTTGGATAGTTCCGACGTAGGCTTCTACTCGATATTCTGAAGTTGAACCATGTTTATATGTGCTCAGGGCTACGGGAGAATAAAGAGTTGCATAACCTGCGTCTACATTCATAGGAACGGGGAGCCATGAAACGTTCTCAATAATCCAGTTGTAACCGTCGTTTGGAGCGCTTGTGCCACGGTCAAGGCTGTTTGGGGTACCGTCACCATTTGTGTCAGCTCCTCCATATGTCCAATGATCACGATTCTTATATGTGATGACATTCTCCAGTGCACCACCGGAGGCTAAACCGAATTCACCGGCATTGGCAGTTCCAACAGCAGAATAGCCACGTTCATATGTATCCATGTAACGACCATCAGCGTATGACAGCCAAACGTTGTTCTCGTCAAGGTAGAATATTGTAGAGAGAACTGCATTGGCATTGCCGTCACCGTTAAGTTTGATTGTTGAACCATTGCCGGACATGTATTTCCCAGACCTTTGGTTTTTCAAACGATAGAACTTGCCGATTTCTGGGGTATTAAATTGGCGTGTAGGATTACTGAAATAATCATCAAATGAAGCAATCAAACTGTATAGGGTTTCAACGTCTGCGTCAGAAGTTCCACTTTCAATATTGGTTATAATCTCGTAAAGAATATTCTTTTGAGTATTAGACTCTTCAGTTGTTTTATACAATCCAATAGCATCTCCATATGTGTTGTCGGCCTTGTCATAAATCTTTTGAAGTTTTTCTACACATGCGTCCACTGTTATTTGAGATATAATCCAATGGGATGCGTACGAGTCTTTACCCCAACCAACCAAGATGTGATGTCCTGCCATGTGTCCAAACACGTTACCACTTGTCTTGGTAGTTTCCTTAAAGACGGCATAGCAGTCTGTTTGGTTTTCCATATCAAAGGTTAGAGCAGAATCATCTACCTTCACCTGTGTGCTTTGTGTTATTGCACCCATGTATTTGCCAGTGGAAACGTTCTTGATTTTGCCACCGTCTTCTACAAGCCACAATGTGCCCTTGTCGTTTGCATTTTGGGTTCCAATTACATTGGACTGTGCATCAATGGTAAGGTATCCGCCACGTTCTCTGTTTCTGAACTGTATGTATTGACCGACAGAAGGAGCGGAAGTACCTTTATCCTTTGCTCTCAGTTCATTCATTGCCTCTTCTTTTGCAATGGAAATGACGTCGTGCATTTTTTCCGTATCTAATCCTTCGATTGCGACTTTTGCTGTAGCAATATCCGATACACTCCATGTATAGTAGTCGGCCTCTGCTGCATCAGTAAGGATGGTTAAAGCGTCAGTCTTTTTGCTTTTGGATTCGGATTGTAACTCTGTTGCAGTCTTTTCTGATGGATAGATTCTCCAGAGTGAACCATTATCACCAAGACCATAGTCGCCGACATTGTTGCCACCGAAATCATGCCAGCCATTGCTCTCGGTGTCTGCTCTGCGGATGATATATCCGCAATTGTCATTTTCTTTGATGCCTATATAGTAAACACGTTCCGGCCAATTCGCATCTCCCATGTATCCACTACTGTGATTCTCTACACCTGTAGCGTATGCAGCATTATATATGCGGCAGGCAATGAAACCTTCCGGAGCCTCTTTTTGCTTCTCGGTGTCCTGTACAAAGTACCAATATGAATTCAGGCCTTTTGCCCCTTCTTTAAAGGTAGAGTTGTGACCATCGAAGTTTACGTATGTTTCTCTGCGGTTAGACCTAATATAATGTAATACGATATTGTTGATACTGTTGTTAGTAGATACTTCTATTCCAGGATTACCTTCAAATTTCTCTATCTGCCAAACAGAACCAGCATCGTTTCCTCCATATGAATTTACGGATGTATGTTTATTCTGGTAGTCATTCCATGCTTCGGAACCATTAGTGGTCATCTCCAAAGTCTTTGATATTGCCAATCCTATATGACTATTACAATCGGATTCCTGAATGTACCAGTCAATGCCGTCTGTTGTCCATGAGTTTACGCCTGCACAAAGTAAATCCGTAGCGTAATTATGGACTTTATAAGTGCCCTCTGTACTGCCCTTGGTGAAATAGAATAGTTGTGTTCCCTTTTCCATCTGTGAGCGAAGTTTCATATATTGTCCCTTGCCGTCATAAGTGGCATATGCATTGCCTCTCACGTTCTTGATGGTGTAGTATATGGGATTGGAGGGATCCGTGGTTGTTTCTACATATACAGGTGCCTCGGTTTCAACTGCATTGTAGAAAGCAAAAGCGGTTGCCTTGCCTGTTTCCAAACCGTTTATGTGCCTCCAACCTGTGTTGTTGTCGTAGTAGACACACACGATAGGTGTGTTTTCGTTGATATCGTTGTATTCTATTTTGTTGCCATCCTTGTCGCAGGCTTGTACGTCATCTCCGCAGGTTACTGTTCCTTTTACGGTATGATAAGGCACTATTGTAATGCCGGTCTCAGTTTCTGTTGATGCGAGAGCGTTAGATTGCAGATACCTGCCTTGGCTGTTCTTGATAAAGTAAGTGTTGTCTTCCGCTTTTTCCACGGTGAACAAATATTTGTTAAGGCGTGTTTTGAGGTCAGGCTGCAAGGAAGAATAAGCCAAAGTGCCATTGTTGTTGTACAGCAAATTTCTTCTTGCCTGGTTGCCATACCAGGTTGCTGCTGAGATAAAATAGGTTTTTCCTACCTCCAGGGTTGTGGTTCTTTCACCAGGCGTATAGTATTTTTCCCCACTCTGCGCCCAACCACTCACCGTACCACACAGTACGGCAAGCAATAGTAAAAGTTTTTTCATAAAAAATAGTTTTAGTTTATAGATTGTATTTATTTAAAGGATTATCGCTTCCTTTATGGGATGCTCCGCTGAGCATGCCGTGGCACCGCTGTGCCTATACCTTATTTATATATATATAGCCTCGGGAAGACCCCGAGAGGGTACTATTGCGTCGCAAAGGTAACATTTCTTGTCGGAACTGACAAGGACAACGAAGATTTTATTTGGCAAACACGTGCTTTTTCGCACAAAAACACGTGAATACCCTGTTCCTCAACCAGAAAACCCGACGAAAACCCGACAGAAACCCGACGAAAACTCGACGCGCACATACGCAAAACTGTACTTCGCAACGAGAACTCTACGCAAACGCAACGCGCACGCACTTTTACTTGATTTCCACCCCCTCACCGCCGTATCTTTGCAAACGGAAAGGGGTTGGTTCTAAAGACTCTAAAGTCCCTAAACTCCCTAAAGCCCCTAAAGTCCCTAAGGACCCTAAGGACCCTAAACACCCAGCCTCCCCCTTTCCACCCTCAATCATTAACCCCTGCCGGAGTAAATCTCGGTTCCACTCCCCACCTCCGGCAGATTAACCGAATATCACAGGGGAGCGGAACAGAACATTATGGCAATACCTTATTCTCTGGTGCTGAGAATGAACCGACCCGGTGAACCCGAACAGGGCAACAAAACCTACCCCGTGGCACAGTACGACCAACTGCTGGACCTCAATGCCATGGCAAAGCACATGACCAGCCACGGCAGCAAGTACGACAAGGGCGACATCATGGCAGTGGCAACACAACTGACGTCGTGCATCCGCGAGCAGTTGCTGCTCGGCAACAAGGTGATGCTTGGAGACCTGGGTTCCTTTTCTGTAATGCTGGCAAGCAAGGCCGCCGCCAATGCCGAAGAGTTCCATACGGGCCTGATAAGTCAGGTGAAGGTCAAGTGGGAACCCAGCAGCGAATTCCGCAACCTGATAAAGGAAGCACAGTTCAGGTTTGTCGGAACGCGCGAAGCACAGATAGAGGCACGCAAGGCAGAGCGTGAACGCCTCAACGCCCTTGCCACCCTGCAGCCCGGCACCGAAGAGGACACTGACACTCCCGACAACGAAGGCGGAACCGACCTGGGAGAGTAGGAAAACGTAAAACGGAAATCGGAAAACGGAAAACGTAAAACTGGCATACCCCCCTCCGCTTCGCGCTTACCCTATCTTAGGGGGACAAAGGAAACGGGGAACTCGTAAAGCCCCCTAAGCCCCTTAAGGACTCTAAAGACTCTAAAGACCCTAAGGACCCTAAGGACCCTACCCCC
>JAZURY010000057.1:0-18340 GCA_045606445.1 Bacteroidaceae bacterium | reverse complement strand
CATGCGCCAGCATTGCGCCAATGCCCAGAAGGTGGCAGAGTGGCTGGAGAAGAACGAAAAGGTGGGTTGGGTCAGTTATGCCAGCCTGCCCAGCAACCAGGACCATGCCCTGGCACAGAAGTATCTGCCTGGCGGCACCTGTGGTGTAATAGCCTTCGGTCTGAAGGGCAGCCGCGAAGAGGCTATCCGCTTCATGGACAACCTGGACTTCATCTCCATCGTCACCCATGTGGCAGATGCCCGCACCTGCGTGCTGCATCCTGCCAGCCACACACACCGCCAGTTGTCTGAAGAACAACTGCGCGAGGCAGGCATCTCTCCCGACCTCGTACGCCTCTCCGTTGGCATCGAGAACGTGGACGATATCATTGCCGACCTCCAGCAGGCCATGGACAAGATGTAAGGAATACTATCAGGCGAGTGCCCGACAGACGGAGCACTCGCCTTCCTTTTAGGACATACAGAAACCCTAAACTTATACAATTATGTTTAACAACTTTCACGGATTCCATCTTGTTGAGGAACTCCACAAAAGAAACCTGGAGAGGGCTGCCAAGCGACTGAACAGCAAGTTCTTCAAAATCCTGCTGGCCATTGCCGCCACCCTCACCATCTGGCTGCTGCCTGCCGAGTCATTCGGCATGGCTAACCTTACCGTTGTAGAGCAGCGCATCATCGGTGTTTTCGTATTTGCCACACTGATGTGGCTCATGGAAGCCATCCCGGCATGGACCACCTCACTCATCGTGGTGGTACTGCTCCTGTTCATGGTCTCCACCAGTGCGCTCACACCTTTTGTTGCCGGTTACGAAGCCGACCAGTTGGGTGTTATCCTCAAGTATGAGGACATCCTGCACTGCTTCGCCGATCCCATCATCATGCTCTTCATCGGCGGTTTCATCCTGGCCATTGCTGCCACAAAGTATGGTCTGGACGCTACCATCGCACGCGTACTGCTCAAGCCCTTCGGCACACAGTCACGCTTCGTCATGCTGGGCTTCATCATGGTAACAGGCCTGTTCTCCATGTTCGTCAGCAACACCGCCACCGCCGCCATGATGCTGGCCTTCCTGGCTCCCGTGCTCAAGGCCCTGCCTGCCGACGGCAAGGGTAAAATTGGCCTGGCCCTGTCCATCCCTGTGGCCGCTAATATCGGCGGTATGGCAACCCCCATCGGCACACCTCCCAACGGTATCGTGCTGAAGTACCTGAACGACCCTGCCGGCATGAATATGAACATCGGTTTCGGTGACTGGACTGCCTTCATGTTCCCCCTCACCATCCTGCTTCTGTTCCTCTCATGGATTATCCTGCTGAAGATGTTCCCCTTCAAGCAGAAGACCATCAACCTGGAAATCCCCGACAACTCACAGAAGGGCTGGCGCACAACCTTGGTGTACATTACCTTCTTTGCCACCATCCTCATGTGGATGTTCGACAAGTACCTTGGCGTGAAGACCAATGCCGTGGCCATGTTCCCCGTGGCCGTGTTCTGTGCAACAGGCATCATTGACCGCCGCGACCTGGAGCAGATCAACTGGAGCGTACTCTGGATGGTTGCAGGTGGCTTTGCCCTTGGCGTTGCCCTGAACAAATCCGGTCTGGCCGCACACATGATTGATGCCATTCCCTTCAACACATGGTCACCCCTGCTTATCATCATCGGTTCCGGTCTGGTATGCTATGCTATGAGCAACTTCATCTCACACACCGCCACGGCAGCCCTCCTGGTGCCCATCCTGGCAGTTGTAGGTCTGAGCATGACCAGCGAACTCTCCGGAGTAGGCGGCGTAAGCACCCTGCTCGTCGGTGTAGCCCTCTGCTCATCAGTTGCCATGGTTCTGCCCATCAGCACTCCTCCCAATGCCCTGGCTCATGCCACCGGCCTCATCGAGCAGAAGAGCATGATGAAGGTAGGCCTAATCCTCGGTTTCATCAGCATGGCCATTGGTTATGTCCTGCTCATCTTCTTGGGCAGCAATGATATGATTTAACACAAATCAGTCATTAGCGTTATGCTGATAATAGCCGTTATCTTTGAACAGATGTTTTGCACATAGGTGCAATGCGGCCTCATTAGCACGTAACTGTCTAATGAACTGTAATGTTAAGATAAATATACCCGAATCCTCCTATTTTGATGTAGTAGGATTCGGGTACCTTTAATAAAATAAGGATAGCGAAACGCCTTCTATGAAAATTGAAGCCACTTGCCAAAGACAACAGGCAATGGACGGACTATCCACAACAACCACCGCATCCTCCACTACAATTGCCGTCACAATTACCGGGACCACCACCTTTCCTGAAGAAGCGGTTGTAGATGGCATAGGCAGCCACGACGAGGAGGAAGACGAGCAGGATTATGCTTTGAATGTTCATAGTATCAATGTTACAAGGAATGCCGCCAGCCATGCAATGGCGCATTGGAAAACAAGGATTATCAATGCCCATGTGTTGCCCAGTTCGCGACGTATCGTTGCCATGGCGGCAATGCATGGGGTGTAGAGCAGGCAGAATACCATCATGGCGTATGCCGTGGCGGTTGTGAAGACCTCAGACAGAGGCACTCCGGCAAACAGGGTGGACAGGGTACTGACAACAACCTCCTTGGCAAGCAAACCGCTGATTAGGGAGGTGACTATGCGCCAATCGCCAAGGCCGAGGGGCTGGAAGATGGGTTGCAGAAGACCTGCCATCTGTGCAAGCATGCTTTCGTGCTCCATGCCAGGAGCCACCATCTGCAGGTGGAAGGTGAAGGTCTGCAGAAACCATATCACCATGGAGGCAAGGAAGATGACGGTGAAGGCACGACGGAGGAAATCGCCGGCCTTGTCCCACAGGAGGCGCAGGACGTTGGACGGCACTGGCATGCGGTAGTTGGGCAGTTCCAAGACAAAGGGTACCGCCTCGCCACGGAACACGGAATGTTTCATCAACAGTGCCACCAGTATGCCCACCACTATACCCATGACATAGAGACTTCCCATCACCAGGGCGGCATTATCGGGAAAGAAGGCCGCCGCAAAGAAGGCATAGATGGGTATCTTGGCCGTGCAGGACATGAAGGGGGTGAGCATGATGGTAAGACGGCGGTCGCGCACACTGGGCAGGGTGCGGCTGCTCATCACACTGGGCACGCTGCATCCGAATCCCATCAGCAAGGGCACTATGCTTCGGCCGGAGAGACCGAGTTTTCTCAGCGGGCGGTCCATCACGAAGGCTATGCGTGCCATGTAGCCGCTATCCTCCATCATGGAGAGGAAGAAGAAAAGCAGAAGAATGAGAGGCAGAAAGACTATCACCGTACCCACACCGCCATATATGCCGTCTATTACCAGGCTATGTATAGCAGGGGCTATGTTTATGGAGGACAGGAACGTGTCCGTAAGGCCGGTAAACCACTCCACCCCCGTTTCCATCTGCTCCTGAAGCCAACCTCCGATACCGTCGAACGTAAGCCAGAAGACCACCGCCATTATGGCAATGAACGATGGCAGGGCCGTCCACTTGCCGGTAAGCACCTTGTCCACGGCCTGGCTCCGCAGGTACTCCCTCGTGTCGCCGGGGCGAACCACGGTACGGGAGCAGATATTGTTGATGAAGTCAAAGCGCATGGTGGCAATGGCCGCCTGGCGGTCAAGGCCCCGTTCCTCTTCCATCTGGCATAGGATATGCTCCACGGTTTCCTGCTCGTTTTGGCTCAGGGAAAGGGCTTTCACCACCAATGGGTCGCCCTCTATCAGTTTGGATGCCGCAAAGCGTATGGGCAGCCCTGCCCTTTGGGCATGGTCCTCGATGAAGTGCATTATGGCATGCAGGCAACGGTGCACGGCACCGCCGTTCTCGTCGGGCGAACAATAGTCGTGGCGCAAGGGGCCCTCCTGATAGCGTGCCACATGCACGGCATGTCGTATCACCTCGTCCACGCCCTCGTTTCTCATGGCGGAAATTGGGATGACTGGTATGCCGAGCAGCGCCTCCATCTCGTTGATGCGCACGGAACCATGGTTGTTCTTTATCTCGTCCATCATATTGAGGGCCAGCACCATGGGGATGCCAAGTTCCATCAACTGCATGGTCAGGTACAGGTTGCGCTCTATGCACGTTGCGTCCACTATGTTGATGATGGCTGAGGGGCGCTCCTCCAGGATGAAACGGCGGCTCACCACCTCCTCCGCCGTATAGGGCGACAGGGAATATATGCCCGGCAGGTCCGTCACCACGGAATTGGGATAACCCTTTATGGCACCGTCCTTACGGTCAACGGTAACACCGGGAAAGTTGCCCACGTGCTGGTTAGCACCCGTCAGTTGGTTGAAAAGCGTTGTCTTGCCACAATTCTGGTTTCCCACCAAGGCAAAGGTAAGTTTGCGGTCCTTATCACCACTCACCGTTCCTTTCTCCCCCTGAGACAGGGTGGAGTCCCCGTAGGGGGAGGGGGTGGACAAATAGTTTTCCGTTTTCCGTTTCCCGTTTTCCGTTTCCCTCCTCGCCTTCTCCTGCTCCTGATGATAGTGTCCACCCTCGCCAAGACCGGGATGCTCCGGTTCTGGAAAACGGGAATCGGAAATCGGAAAGGTGAAAGGTTGTTTCCCGTTCTCCTCAAAGTTTTCCGTTTTCCGTTTTCCGTTTTCCGTTCGTCTCACCTCTATCTTGCGTGCATCGGCACGTCGCAAAGTCAGTTCGTAGCCATGCACACGAAGTTCCATGGGGTCGCCCATGGGAGCATACTTCACCAAAGTTATGGGCACACCCGGCAATACGCCCATGTCCAGGAAGTGCTGGCGCAATCCGCCCTCACCCCCCACACTGAGAATTGTGGCCGTCTGGCCTATCTTAAGTTCTGCAAGTGTCATTTTATAATCTGAAAGGTGTAAACGGAAATCGGAAAACTGGTTCGTCGCTAACTGCAGGTTCCGTTTTCTTTCTCACGTTGCCCCCAAGGGTAGTTTTCCGTTTTCCGTTTTCACATTTCCGTTTTTTAGTATTCTATCTTATCGTCCTTCAACTCCCATTGGCGGAAAGCCTCCAGGGCCTCGTTGCGCATCATGCCCTGGATGGGAATGGAACGGTATTCGTATGGTTTCTCTATCTCCCGGTACATGAAGTCATCGCCAAAACCTATGCGGTCGGCATCCTCCTTGGTATTGCCGTAGAAGATGGCGCTAACCCCTGCCCAGTAGAGGGCAGAAAGACACATGGGGCATGGCTCGCACGAGGTGTAGCATACGCACCCCTCCAACTTGAAGTGCCTCATCCTTTGGCACGCCTCGCGTATGGCGCTTACCTCGGCATGAGCAGTAGGATCGTTATTGGCCGTCACACGGTTGGCACCCGTTGCCACCACCTCGCCATCCTTAACTATCACGGCACCGAAAGGTCCGCCTCCGTTCTTCACATTCTCCACGCTCAGGTCTATCGCCATCTGCATGAACCTGCGGTCAGCATCCGTTATCTGTGTCATAGGCATTGCATTCGTTGTAGTTGTCACAAGACAAAGATACGAAAAAAATATCATTCTCCCATATTCAAAGCCAGTTCTTCAAGTTTATTCACGCCAGCACGGCTTGAAATCACTAATTTTAGGTATCAAGAAAAAGCCAACCTATCAGACAAGGACAGGTTGGCATTAGAAATTAGTTGGCATTAGGAATTAGTTAGGAGTACTTTCATTATAAATATTTAAGTGCAGACTCCCTTATGCGTTCCTGATATTGGTAAATCTCGTCTAAATTAGCGATAGGCAACCATTCTTCCTTTCTGTCATCTGTGATGAAACCTATCTTCTTTTGCGCTCTATTGAAGTTAAGCCTGCAAATAGGTTTGCGATTGTTGTCATCTGCAAATATCGCAAAATAAGAAACAGCATCACGATAAGTAATGCGTTCTGCAGGGAACACCTCCCGCAATATACTTTTAACGATATAGAATCCCTCTAATTCTTCCTCTGTTGTTACTATCTCCGGTTTAGATGCTTGGGATGTTCCTTCTGGCTGGTTCTCCTCCTGCTTCTGTTCTGTATTATGTTGCTCTTCAGTAGACTTTATAGCAACATTTAACCTCTCGGACATGACGTCATTGATGTAATTGGATAGAGTACGCTTTACAAGACCCGTAAACTGGTCAAGTACCTTCTGAATGATCGCACCTTCGTATACTCTTTTTGTTAACAATTTCACCAATTCCGGACTTGGTGACGCGAACTCCGTTTTGATAACCTGCCTAAGTTCGGACATGTATTTTAGTTCACTGGCAGTGCTAAGAATGTTATCTATATCAAAATACGATTTATGGAATTTCTTTAGTTCTTCTATCTGTTGTTCTTTAAGGTTCTCCATGCTGACCTCAAGGAAAGGCACTTCATCCATAATGTTGGGCTTCACCAAATCTGTATAAAAACGATATGTAACACCATTTGTCAGAACGCCAAACTTAGCCTTTGAAGCAACAAAATACTTTTGCAACTGATTATCGTGCAGGTTCAAGTCTTGTTTCCAGTGCTTGCACTCAATCAGCATAATAGGTTCGCCATCCTTCATTATGGCATAATCTATCTTCTCTCCCTTTTTCTTGATAAGGTCGCAATCCATTTCTGGAATAACTTCCAAGGGATTAAACACATCATAACCCAGCATCTGAATAAACGGCATTATGAAGGCATTCTTTGTTGCCTCTTCCGTTGCTATTTGTTCTTTTAATTGAGAAACACGATTTGCCAGTTGAATACAATAATCTTTGAAATCCATGATATTTTATGCCATTTATAAATTAACTACACTAAGGCCACCGATACAGTAGCGGAACGATGTTGCAAATATAGCGAAAAGATGTGAAAAACAGGAAAGACCGAGGATATTTTGTTTGAAGAAGGGTGTTTTTGTCGCAACACAAACAAGTTAAAGATATAAAAGTACTCGTCTGTAATATCACCACCATCCTGAAGCAATAATAACAACAAACGAAGCAAACGAACTGCCTCATCTGTGCAAATCAGTCAAATCCGTGGCATCTGTGTCCCATCAATCCTTTTGCACTTAAAGTTGGCATTAGAAGTGAAAACATTGAAGTTACTTCATGTTCTCGTTCGTTTTCCTTATCTTTGTAACCAGGCTTAATTTAATGGCCATTAAAGTAATGTGTTGCTATGAGATTCTATAACAGAGAGTAACTAACTTTCCAAATAGATACTTTTCGCTCGCTTATTCGTACTTTGAGGCTGGCGCCTCGAAGGTACTCTTGCTTGGAAATGTTCAAATAAATTTGACCTAACGGCCTTAGAAACTCACACTCGGCATAAAAAGTAAACTTTTTTTGCTCTCGCTTAATCGTTTCTTTGACATTTCGCTCACTTAATCGTACCTTTGCACTATGAATTCACTTACATTAGACAACGACTTGCGTGTGGTGTATGCCCCCAGCCCTACGAATACGGTGTACTTGGGCTTGGCTCTGAATGCCGGCACTCGGGACGAGAAGGACGGGGAGAGCGGCATGGCACACTTTGCCGAACACCTGAGTTTCAAGGGGACTGACAGGCGTACATCGCGACAGATAATAACCTATATGGAGAATGTAGGCGGTGACTTGAATGCCTTCACCGGCAAGGAGGAGACGGTGTACTACTGCACCTGCCAGAAGGAGCATTTCAGCCGTGCCATGGACCTACTTTTCGATGTGGTGTTCCATAGCAAGTATCCGCAGGAGGAGATGGACAAGGAGGTGGAGGTTGTCATCGACGAGATAGAGAGTTACAACGACTCGCCATCGGAACTGATCTATGACGACTTCGAAGCCATGCTCTTCCAGGGACACCCCCTTGGCCGTAGCATCCTGGGCAATGCCGAACGCCTTCGTGCCTACAAAACGGAGGATGTGCAGAATTACACCAGCAGACTTTACGTCCCCTCCAATGCCGTTCTTTTTGTCTATGGCAATGTCTCCGAAAAGGAGATAATGAAACAGATAAGAGTAACGGACATCGGACCCCAAGACCCTCCCCCTTACCCCTCCACAAGGGAGGGGAGTGATTACAACCGATTTGTGCCCACATCAGCAGGACATTATACTCCCTCCCCTTGCGGGAGGGTTGGGGAGGGGGCCGGTGGGTCCGTTGGGGGGAGGGTCCGGAGCATCATCCATAAGGACACACACCAGGCACACATAATGATGGGTGCACGTGCCTTCGGTGGCACGCATCCGAAGCATCTGGCCCTGTTCCTTGCCAACAACATCATGGGGGGACCGGGATTGAGCAGCCGTCTTAACCTGGCTCTGAGGGAGAAGCGCGGCCTTGTCTACACCGTGGAGAGCACACTGACCACATATACCGACACTGGCGTGTGGGCAATATATTTCGGCTGCGACCACCACGATGCCGAGAAGTGCAAGAGAATAGTGAAGAGGGAGTTGCAACGCCTGTGCGACGCACCCCTTTCGGAGAAGGCGCTGAATGCCGCCAAGAGGCAAATAATAGGCCAGATAGCCCTGTCGTACGACAATTTCGAGAGCGTTGCCATCGGTATGGGCAAGCGTATGCTGCACTACGGCCGCACGCAAACGAAGGAGCAGTTCATTGACCGCATCCAGGCGCTTACCGCCGAACAGGTATGGGATGCCGCCAAGGAGATATTCAACCCCGAGAACCTCACCATTCTGGAGTACAGGTAAAGCGCAGACGTTCGCCCGTAGTTGGGTGTGTGAACGAGAGTTCCCCGGCATGGAGCATAAGGCGCTTGGCACCCTGATTGCCATAGAGCCGGTCGCCCAGTATGGGGTTGCCCAATCCCTCTGCCATGTGCACACGCAACTGATGCGTACGCCCCGTGTGGGGAGTAAGCAGAAGGTGCGCATGCCCGTCCACGTTTTCCATCACCCGGTATCTTGTCAGGGCACTCTTGCCATGCTCCATATCCACCATTTGGCGCGGACGGTTGTCCACATCCGGGCGCAGGGGCAGATGAATTTCGCCCTCCTGGCCAACGGGCATTTCCCTCTCGAGCATGGCTTCATAGCGCTTCTCCACCTCGCGACTTTCAAACTGGCCACGGAGTTCCGCCTGCACCTTGGCACTCTTGGCAAGAACAAGCAAACCGCTCGTATCCTGGTCGAGACGATGCACCGACAGGCATCCCGTTATGCTCTCCACCGAGGGCAGGAACTCCTTGCCCGGTACGGAGAGAAGGCCCGAGGGTTTGTTGACCACTACCAAGGCATCGTCTTCGTAGACGGTGGACAGACGCGACACCAAATCCATATAGTTTCCCAAGCGAGGGTCGGCCTCCACGTCCATGCCACGCAGCATGTGGGCAAGTATCGGCCGGCACCGTCCCGTGCAAGGTGGATAGAACTTGTCATCGGCCGAGTTCCATTCGGCAATGGCCAAAGGACGTATGCCACGGCGGAAAGCCTCCTGAAGGAGTTTCGGCGCACAACAATCCCCTGCCCCTCCAGGAGGCACGGCAGGAGCGAAGATGTCCAACAAATTTGCACTCTCGCCACGGATGTTCTTCACCGAATAACGGGCGAACAACCAGCGCTGAAGGGCACGGGAACGCTCCTTACGCTCGTGGCGCAGGTCGCACACCTCGCGCGGCGAAGCCTGCCCCGATTCCAAGTAACGGTTTATGGCGCTTATCTCGGCCTCCTCCCGAAGGAAATAACGGCCCTCGCCCTCCTGTATGTCAAAGACAGGCGGCACAAACCCCGGTTGGCAGGTCTTGCCCCCAAGGGTTCCGGAAAAGGCCGCGAGGTAAGAGAATGAACAGACCCTCCCCCCTGCCCCTCCACAAGGGAGGGGAGTATAATGTTCTGCTGATATGGGCACAAGTCGGTTGTAACCACTCCCCTCCCTTGTGGAGGGGTAAGGGGGAGGGTCTTGGGGGCCTTCGTTGGTGGGTCCATAAATCAACACCCCAAACATTTTTCCTTCCCGAACATCCTTTTGCCATTCGGGTATGGAAAGATAGTATTCCCTGACCTTTTCCATGGCAGGGAGGCAACGCTCGTCCAGGGTGTAGATTTTCATAGATAGTAAACCGACTCGGGGCCCATATTGAAGAGCAGGTCTACGATGCTCAGGTTCTCGATGAAACCGTGCCTCGGGGCAAACATCTGATAATAGGGGGTGCCGATGCGCCTGCCCTCGTCGGGCAAGGGATAAGGTTCCAGAAGCCTCATGACCGTATGGTGCAGGTCGTTGTTGAAATCGGCAAGGCGCTCCCAGCGGCGCTCGTGATAAAAGGGATGGAAGTCCTCCTCGTAATAGTCGAAATACGGTGTCTGCCTGTAACTGGACATCAAGGCATTCCAGTGCTGGTGGCGCCAGTTGCCATGCTCGGAGATGAGAATTTCGCCCACAGGCGTACGGCCATGCGGATTAACCACCGGCACGGTCAAGGCAAGTGCTCCGTGAGGCGAATCGATACGGCAACGGTTCATGGAAGTCTGCTTGCGGTAGGGCACTGACAAATCAAGCGCAGCACCCTCGCGAAGCAAGCGTCTGTAATAGTCAATCGAACCTAAATATGCCGTTGTCATAAGGCAAAAGTATGACTTTTTGCTCCTGTGGCAAAGGAAATGCCTGCCTTTTTAACCAAAGAAGAGACTTCTGCAAACAAAAATGGTGTGCGGAGGCGGCAAATAAAGGAAAAAAGAGTATCTTTGTGGAGATAATATCCCATTAAAACACATATTCCATATGTCCGGAATCAGCATTAAACGTGTATCCACCAAGAGCGAACTGAAGGATTTTGTACGTTTCAACTATGAACTCTACAAGGACTGCCCTTATGCCGTGCCCGATTTTCTGGAGGACACGCTGAATACTTTTGATGCCAAGAGCAATGCCGCTTTCGAGTTTTGTGATGCCGAGTTTTTCATTGCCTACCGCCAAGGCAAGATTGTTGGCAAGGTGGTTGCCATCATCAACAACCGTGCCAACGAGAAATGGAACACCAAGACAGTACGCTTCGGCTGGATAGACTTCGTGGACGACCGCGAAGTCAGCGGTATGCTGCTCAAAGCCGTAGAGGACTGGGGCAAGGAACGTGGCATGACTGAAATTGCCGGCCCCTTCGGTTTCACCGACCTTGACCCCGAGGGTATGCTCTTTGAGGGATACAACAAGTTAGGGTCCATGTACACCATCTATAACTACCCATATTACAACGACCACATGCAGGCACTCGGTTTTGAAGAAGATGCCGTGTGGGTGGACCGCACCATCAGCATCCCCAGCGCCGAGGGAGAGCACTCGGCCAACCAGCAGAAGTTCTTCCGTGTAGCCAAGTTGGTGCAGGACAGATACGGGTTCTCTGTGTGCAAATGCAAGTCCAGGAAAGAACTGAGAGACAGCGATTACATACTGAATCTGTTTGAAATAATCAACACCGCCTATCAGAACCTCCACGGATACAGCAACATGACTCCGCGACAGATGAATGACTACGTCAAGCAATACCAGTCACTGCTGGATCCGGAACTCATCTCCATCGTCAACAACAAGGAGGGCCAGCCCATAGCCGTGGGCGTGTGCATGCCCAACCTGTCCAAGGCCGCAAAGAAAGCCAAGTCCAGACTTTGGCCTTTCGGATGGTGGCACATGCTGATGGGACTGTATTTCAAGCGGAGCAAGACCATAGACCTTCTGCTTATCGGAGCCTTGCCCGAGTATCAGGATACTGGTTGCATAAGCCTTTTGTTTGCCGACATGATTCCTACCGCACAGAAGAGAGGTTTCAGAATTGCCGAATGCTGTCCGCAACTGGAGACCAACAACAAGGCACTAAGTATCTGGCGCTCCCTGGACACCGAGGTGACCAAGAGAAGGCACACATGGAAGAAGTCCATCTAAAGGCAGGTTAGGGCCCGCCTAAACATATGCAAACCACGACCATGGAAGACATCAAGGAAAGCACGCAGACAGAAAACGTAATATACGACGAGGGCAATATCCGGCACCTGTCGGACATGGAGCACGTCCGTACCCGCCCCGGCATGTACATAGGCCGTTTGGGCGACGGACAGCAGCCCGAGGACGGCATATATGTCCTGCTGAAGGAGGTAATCGACAACAGTATCGACGAGTTCAAGATGAATGCCGGCAAGCGCATAGAGGTGGACATACAGGACAACCTGCGTGCCAGCATCCGCGACTATGGCCGTGGCATACCGCAGGGCAAACTGGTGGAGGCCGTGTCCATGCTCAACACGGGCGGCAAGTACGACTCCAAGGCCTTCAAGAAGAGCGTGGGACTGAACGGTGTGGGCCTGAAGGCGGTAAACGCACTGAGCAGCCGTTTCGAAGCACACTCCTACCGCGAGGGACAGGTCAGGAAGACCGTCTTCGAGAAGGGCATCCTTGTGAGCGACACCACCGAGGCCAGCCAGGACGAGAACGGCACCTACATCTACTTTGAGCCCGACCCCACCCTGTTCAAGCACTACAAGTTCCGCGACGAGTTCATAGAGATAATGCTGCGCAACTACACCTACCTGAACACGGGCCTCACCATCATGTTCAACGGCAGGCGCATACACTCGCGCGACGGCCTTTCCGACCTGCTCAACGACCGCATGGATTACGAGGCGCTCTACCCCATCTGCCACCTGCGCGGCGAGGACATAGAGATAGCCTTCACGCACACCAAGCAGAACGGCGAGGAATACTACTCCTTCGTGAACGGCCAGCACACCACCCTGGGCGGCACGCACCAGGCAGCCTTCAAGAAGTACATAGCCGAGGTGATAAAGGACTATTCGGGCAAGAGTTACGAATACGGCGACATACGAAACGGACTTGTTGCCGCCATAAGCATAAACATACAGGAACCCATGTTCGAGAGCCAGACAAAAGTGAAACTGGGTTCGCAGACAACCGCCCCCGAGGGTGGCATAAGCATAGACAAGTTCATCGGCGACTTCGTGAAGGAGCAGGTGGACAACTTCCTGCACAAGAACACGGACATTGCCGACATCATCCTGGCCAAGGTGCAGGAGAGCGAGAAGATACGCAAGGAAATGGCCGGCGTGGCCAAGAAGGCACGCGAGATGAGCAAGAAGGCCAACCTGCACAACCGCAAACTGCGCGACTGCCGTGTGCACCTGTCCGACACACGCGGCACGCAACAGGAGGAGTCCTGCATCTTCATCACCGAGGGCGACTCGGCAAGCGGAAGCATCACCAAGAGCCGCGACGTGAACACCCAGGCGGTGTTCTCCCTGCGAGGCAAACCGCTGAACTGCTTCGGCATGACGAAGAAGGTGTGCTACGAGAACGAGGAGTTCAACCTCCTGCAGGCCGCCCTGAACATCGAGGAGGGCCTGGAGGGCCTGCGCTACAACAAGGTTATCGTTGCCACCGATGCCGATGTGGACGGCATGCACATACGCCTGCTCATGATAACCTTCTTCCTGCAGTTCTTCCCCGACCTCATCAAGAAGGGCCACGTCTTCATACTGCAGACACCGCTCTTCCGCGTGCGCAACCGCAAGACAAAGGTCAGCAAGAAGAAGATAGAGGCCATAGAGAAGGAACTGAAGGCCTACGACGAGGGCACGGACGTGGAACAGGATCCCGAACTGAGCGGCAAGGGCGCCTCGTCGCACAAGCGCCATATCTCCTTCGGCAACGATTTCATCACACAATACTGCTACACCGAGGACGAGCGCCTGCAGGCCATTGCCGACCTGGGTCCCGACCCCGAGATAACACGATTCAAAGGTCTTGGCGAGATAAGTCCGGACGAGTTCAAGAACTTCATCGGTGCCGACATACGCCTGGAGAAGGTCACGCTGAGCAAGGGCGACCAGGTGGCGGAACTTCTGGAATACTACATGGGCAAGAACACCATGGAGCGCCAGAACTTCATCATCGACAACCTTGTCATCGAAGAAGACATAGCCGAAGATTATGAATAAGAAGGTCATCTTCCCCGGGTCGTTCGACCCCTTTACCATAGGGCATGCCAATCTCGTGGAGAGGGCCCTCAGGCTCTTTGACGAGGTCATCATCGCCGTGGGCTACAACGAGCAGAAGACCGGCTGGCTGCCCGTGGAGGAAAGGGTACGTGCCCTGCGCGGATACTACTCTGCCATGCCACAGGTGCGGGTGGAGAGTTACACGGGCCTGACCGTGGACTTCGCCCAATCGCAGGGAGCCAGGTTCATCCTGCGCGGCGTACGCTCGGTAAAGGACTATGAATACGAACTGGGCATTGCCGACATAAACGCCAGGCTGGCCGACGTGGAAACGGTGGTACTGCTGGCCGACCCAACCATCTCGGGCATATCCAGCAGCGTAGTGCGCGAACTGCACCACTTCGGGCGCGACATCACCCCATGGCTGCCCCAAGGACTTGATTACAGAATAGACAGACAAGAATGAAAAAGATACTCCTACTCAGCATTGGCATACTCTCATGCCTCCTCTCCGCCAAGGCTCAGAAGAGCGTGGACGAGCAGATAAGGAAACTGATTATATCCACCATTACCATCAACAACTACTACGTGGATTCCGTAGACACAGAGAAACTGGTGGAGGATGCCATCCGTGGCATGATAGAGAAACTGGACCCCCATTCCGCCTATAGCACGGCAGAGCAGACAAAGCGCCTGAACGAACCCCTGCAGGGCTCGTTCGACGGCATCGGCGTGCAGTTCAACATCCTTGACGATACACTGATGGTAATACAGACAGTTACCGGAGGTCCGTCGGAGAAGGCAGGCGTAATGGCCGGCGACCGCATCATCTCCGTGGGCGACACCGCCATTGCCGGAGTGAAGATGCCGCAGGAGGAGATAATGAAGAGACTGCGCGGCCCCCGCGGTACAAAGGCACACCTGGGCATCATGCGCGACGGTATCGGCGAGACCATCTACATAGATGTCATACGCGACAAGATACCCCTGAACTCCGTGGATGCCGCCTTTATGGTAACACCCCATACGGGCCTGATACGTTTCAGCAACTTTGCCGTCACCACACACGAGGAGGTTGTGGAGGCCATAAAGAAACTCAAGGCCCAGGGCATGAAGAACCTCATCCTTGACGTGACACAGAACGGCGGCGGTTTCCTGCAGGCCGCGGCAGAGATAGCCAGCGAACTTCTTCCCAAGGACGACCTTATCGTCTACACCAAAGGACGTGCCATCCAGCCACAATCCTTCCTTAGCCGTGGAGGCAGCGCCTTCCAGGACGGCAAGGTCATAGTATTGGTGGACGAATACTCTGCCTCGGCGGCGGAAATTCTGGCCGGAGCGGTACAGGACCAGGACAGAGGTCTGGTGGTGGGCCGGCGAACCTTCGGCAAGGGTCTGGTACAACGTCCCGTGGACCTGCCCGACGGCAGCATGATACGCCTGACCATAGCCAAATACTACACACCCAGCGGACGGTGCATACAGAAACCCTACGAAAAGGGCAAGCAGCAGGAGTACCGCATGGACGTGATAAACCGTTTCAACCATGGCGAACTGACCAATGCCGACAGCATACACTTCCCGGATTCATTGAGATTCCAGACCCTGAAGAAGGGCCGCACCGTATATGGCGGCGGCGGCATCATGCCCGACTACTTCGTGCCCCTGGACACCACCAAGAACACCTCGCTGTACCGACAGATCGTTGCCAAGCGCATACTCATAGATGCCAACCTGCGCTATCTGGCAAAGCATCGCAACGAACTGAAGCAGAAGTTCCCCACCTTCGAGGATTTCCGACGCAAATACGAAGTGCCAAGGGAACTCATAGACAACATCCTGGCAGAAGCGAAGAAGGCCCTGAAGGACAAATACCCCAAGGACGAGGAGAAGAAGACCACGGAACTGCTGAAACGCATGCTCCGTGCACTGGCAGCCCGCGACCTGTGGGACATGAACGAATACTTCGCCATCATCTATGAGGACGACGACATTGTGAACAAGGCCATCCAGTTGATGGAGGAACAGTAACCGTCATATCCTTTTCCCACGATGATTACCTACAACGCCATCAACGTGCCCCTGCCGCAGATAGAGCAGTACATGGTTTCCGACTGGATTGCCCGGGTGGCCGCCTCCTATGGCAAACGCATCGACCAGGTAAACTACATCTTCGTGGACGACGAGGAAATCCTGCGCATCAACCGCCGCTTCATAGGTCACGACTACTACACCGACCACATAGGCTTCGACAACTGCCAGGGCAACTTCCTTGCCGGCGACACCTACATTTCCTTAGACACCGTGCGCACCAATGCCGAACTGTTCGGCACCCCCTACGAAGAAGAACTGCACCGTGTCATCATCCACAGCATCCTGCACCTCTGCGGCATAGACGACCAGACGGAAGAGCAGCGCCAGGCAATGACAGAAGCCGAGGATACGGCTCTGTCAATGCTGGAGAATCCATGAATACACATTACCCATGTCTTTCGTTTTTCGATGTCTTGGCGTTAATGACTAATTTAGGATTATACAAAAACAAAGGGGCATCTTAAACGACGCCCCTTTGCCTTATGTATATCGGCATTTATTGTAAAAGTGCCTTAAGCAACCTGACACAATCCTTCAATCTTAGAATCTCCAGCCAATACGGATAGCAGGTTCAACGAAGAACTTGAAGTTTGTACTACTGCTTTCATTGCTCATAATGGGATTATTCCGCTCTTCTGTCTCACTTTTACCACCACGTAAAGTAGTAATAGTAGTAGTATTAGCTACTCCATCATAGATGGTGGTAGTGCTTTCTTCCAGAGAACCATCTGCCGCATAACTACTGCTAACCTCAGTAAAAGATGAATAATAATTGGGGCTTGAACCAGTCTTAAGGGCAAGACCACATTCTGCTCCAAGGTACAGGTTCTTCCATACGTATACATCAACACCGGCAAAAAGGTTGCCATGGAAATAGCTTGTACTGGTATTGCCGTTGGGTGATTCATTTACAAAATCCTTATTTTTAACATAAGTAGACGATCCTGTCAGCTTCTTGTCAGCATCAAAATATCGTTCCTCTCTCTCTATGGATTCCGAACCGCTGCTTTTGCTCATACCGTAACCCAATTCTATACCTGCATATACATCAAATCTGCCCTTTACGAACAGGTGACGCTCATAACCTAACATAAATGAGAAATCAACATGCTTGTTCTTGGTGACTGTGTTCATTTCCCAAATGCTATAAGGAGAATCCTTGTCAATAGGGTCATAATTTTCATTTACCTTTTCTGATTCGTTGTCAACGCCAACACCGAGTTTCAAACGCAAAGCGTCCTTACCAGAAAGGAAGTAACGTGCCTTAATCATTCCCTCATTGAGTTTGAATGCATCTCCTCCGGTACTGAAAGGAGTAAAGCCAAATTCTACTGCAAAGTCGTTCTTTTCAGGTGAATACTGAGCATTGGCCTGTGAAACTGCGACAAGACACAATGCAAACAAAAACAATACCTTCTTCATATGTGCAAAGTATTATTATTTATCGGTTCCATGATAAATGAATTTAGAATCTAATATTGCCATGAACCCAAACATAAAAGAAGTGGAACCAATTTGATACACGACAAGAACATGAGATGCCATGACATATACACAAATCATCCTTTACATATGAGCCTCCCCTATACGTCCATACCGTCGTCCGATATTCGTCGCTAAGAAGATGTTGCAAAGATAGTATTTTTCCATTTACCCCCCCCCCCCCCATTTAACATCTTTTAACTTATTTTTTTGTTATTTTGACGCCACATCGATAATAAACCTTAAATTCACCTCCCCTTTCCCCTGTCCGATTACACGTCTATGCGACATACGTGAATTGTGAACAGGAGTGTGCATTTTTGTCCTCCCGAGGGCAGGCTCCCGTCCTCCCGAGAGCAACAAGCCGTCCTCCCGAGGGCAAGACCTTGTCCTCGGGAGGACGGTCCTGACGGCTCGTTCTGACTGTCTTTTCCTGATTTCAGTAGACGTTTTTTTGCTTCATTAGCAGAATAGGGTTACTCCCCATTCTAAACCTTTCTATAACAATTCACATCTCCAGCGGCTATATTCTGAACAGGTTGTTCCCTACTCCACTCCGCAGAAACTGAACATCTGGCGGTATGCCTCGGCTTTCTTGTACAAGGAAAGGGGATATGCCCGTGAAGAGGAGGGCAAACGGTAGAGTACCATCTGCTGTCCGTCGGCATAGAGGCCTGGAACGGGTACATATCGGCCAACTGAGGGCATTTCGGGTATGGAGAGGGACTGGCATAGGGTGGCAGTGGCTTTCTCGCCTGTGGTGACGATTACACGGCAATGGGGAATACGGGACAGGAGGGCGTGGATGTCGGTTGGCAGGACAACCTCAAGGAACTTGTCCGAG
>JAZURY010000056.1:0-2465 GCA_045606445.1 Bacteroidaceae bacterium | reverse complement strand
CGGGGTTCCACCTCTTCCCATTCCGAACAGAGAAGTTAAGCCCGTCCGCGCCGATGGTACTGCACACCCGTGGGAGAGTAGGTAGCCGCCGTTTTTTCAGAAAGAGGAGTCCTTTGGAGAATGTTCCGAAGGACTCCTTTGCTTTTTGTAGGTGCGAGTGGAAAGCGGGAGGACAGAAAACGGAAAGCGTAAATCTGAAGCGTAATTCAGAAGCATTAATCCTTAACTCTCAAACTGCAATGTTCTCCCTGAACCAGAGAGAGTATCCCGAATGATGGGGAAGAGTATGATAAGATATAGGCATCTGAGGTAGTTTGACTTTTAGTTGTCTGCATTTGTTCCGAACGTTCCGCTTAATCAATAAGTATTGTTCAGTCAGAATGCTGACAGTCTTTCCTGATGTTGATGAATTACTTTTGTTCCACACCTTTCATGCTGAGGGCGATGCGGTTGCGGGCGAAGTCTATTTCAATGACTTTTACCATTACTTTCTGTTGCACGTGGACAACGGTCATGGGGTTGCGGACAAACTTGTCGGAGAGTTGGGAGATATGGACGAGTCCTTTGGTCTTGATGCCGAGGTCCACGAAGCAACCGAAGTTGGTGATGTTGGAGACGATGCCAGGCAGGATCATGCCCTCTTGCAGGTCGTCGATGGAGTGGAGAGTGTCGTCGAAAGAGAACTCTTCGTTTTCGCCACGTGGGTCGCGACCGGGTTTACTGAGTTCCTGCATGATGTCGGTCAGGGTGGGCATACCCACGGTGTCCGTGCAGTAGTGTTGCAGATCGATGCCCTTACGCTTTTCTGCCGAGGCAATGAGATCCTGCACGTTGCATCCGGCATCCTTTGCCATCTGCCTGACAAGGGCGTAGCGTTCGGGGTGCACGGCGGTGTTGTCTAAGGGATTTGACGCTCCGGGGATGCGGAGGAAACCTGCACATTGCTCAAAGGCCTTGGCACCAAGACGAGGCACGTGCTGAAGTTCCTGGCGTGAGGAGAAGGGACCGTGCTCCGTGCGGTAATTGACTATGTTCTGTGCCAGGGCAGGACCGAGACCGGAGATATAGGTGAGCAGATGCTTGCTGGCGGTGTTGAGGTTTACGCCCACGGTGTTCACGCACCTCTCCACGGTGAGGTCCAGGGCATGTTTCAGTTCTGTCTGGTCCACATCGTGCTGGTATTGCCCCACACCGATGGACTTGGCATCTATCTTTACGAGTTCCGCCAGGGGGTCGGCAAGGCGTCGCCCTATGCTCACGGCACCGCGCACGGTGACATCGTGGTCGGGGAACTCCTCGCGTGCTATTTTAGAAGCGGAGTACACCGAGGCACCATCCTCGCTGACGAGGAATACGGACATTCCGGGACGGTGAAGCATCCTGACAAGGTCCTCCGTCTCCCTGCCTGCCGTGCCATTTCCTATTGCCACGGCCTCTATGCGGAATCTGTCCATCAAAGCCTCCAGGCTGTCCAACGACTCCATGCGTTCGCCACGGGGAGGGTGGGGGAAGATGGTTTCGTTGTGCAGGAGATTGCCCTGTTCATCAAGACACACCACCTTGCATCCGGTGCGGAATCCCGGGTCGATGCCCATGATACGCTTCTGTCCCAGCGGAGCGGCAAGTAGCAGTTGGCTCAGGTTGGAGGCAAAGACACGGATGGCTTCCTCGTCGGCACGCTTCTTGGAAGCCGAAGCAAATTCCGTTTCTATGGAGGGCTTCAGCAGACGCTTGTAGGCATCGGTCATGGCCATTACAATCTGCTCGCCACACTTGCCCCGTGTGGGGTAGCCACGCAGTAGACGCTCCATGCAAGCCTCCTCGTCGCGCGGACTGATGTCCACACGCAGGAAACCCTCGCTCTCGCCGCGCCGTATGGCAAGCAGGCGATGGCTGGTGCAACGGTGCAGAGGTTCGGAGAAGTCGAAGTATGTCCTGTAGTTCATGGCCTCCTCCATCTTGCTCTTTACCACGCGGGAGGATATGATGGCGGTGCGCTCGAAACTCTGTCTGAGTGTATTGCGCACACGTTCGTCCTCGTTCATCCTTTCCGCCAGGATGTCCCTCGCACCCTGCAGGGCATCTTCTATGGACGCTACTTCTTCGGAAAGGAACTTGCGTGCATACTGTTCCGGATCGCCGTTCGGGCGGTGCAGTATGGCATCTGCCAAGGGTTCGAGACCACGTTTCCTGGCCACTTCGGCACGCGTCTTGCGCTTGGGCTTGTAGGGCAGGTATATGTCCTCCAGCACGGTGGCGTCCCAGCACGAGGAAATACGCGCCCTAAGGTCGTCCGTAAGTTTGCCCTGCTCCTCTATGGTTTGCAGGATGTATTCCTTGCGGTGCTCCAGTTCCTTGAACTTTTCGCCCTGCCGTGCCACCTCGGCTATCTGCACTTCGTCCAATCCTCCGGTGGCCTCCTTGCGGTAGCGGGCAATGAAGGGTATGGTGGCGCCTTCGTTCAG
>JAZURY010000055.1:0-3760 GCA_045606445.1 Bacteroidaceae bacterium | reverse complement strand
GGTTGTTGATATGTTTTGTACAATTCAATGGCGCAAAGGTAAGAAAAATTTAGCAAATATGCAGATTCGTATGTAAAAAAGAGAAGTGGAGTGTATTCTTTTTTATATAATGGTCTTTTGAGGAGTGAACAGAATTGGTGATTACGTTAACAAAGAGGAACTGTTCAATATCGCCAACCCCAAATACTGATAACGTGAACTACTTACTTATTGATTTGTAATTGTTTATGCTTACATGATGATTACATTATACTGTAAGTGTGCTTACACGCCTATTGTAAGAGTGCTTACCACGCGGGGTAAGCAGACATACAACGGGCATGTAAGCACACTTACAGTGGATATGTAAACACACTTACAGACAGTGTGTAAACAGATCAATACTTAAAGGTTTGGAAATGTGTTACTTTATGGAATGAGATTGGTATGGTGTGCTGCATTTATTCGTGGTGCCACATGAGCACCACTTCATGCTTGTCGAAGTAGTCATCCATCACCACCCCGAACCGTTTGGCCTGTTTGATAACCATGTTCTCTTCGGCTTCCGTCAGTAAGATTTCTCCCTTGCGGGCTTGGTAATACCGCCTGTAGCCCATTCGGGAGAGGAGTGCCGTGCGGAAACTTCCGACTTTTCCTGCAGGGATAATTTCTAACAGGCGCTTGAATCCGCGTGCCCGTTTCACAGGCTCGTTCTTCAGGTAGAATTGGCATCTCTTCTTCTGTTGGGCCAGCCATTTGGGATTCAGTACGCTGATGAATGGATCCTTGCTGCTCACTTTGTCGTGTGCCAAGTGGCGCAGACAAGTCTCTGCCAATGGGCAGTTTGTCACGTTGCATGTGCCGAACATATTCGGCATTTGGCTAAAATCGATATCTCTGTTCATTGTGTCTTATATTTTAGGCTACAAAGATACAACGCAGATGGCTCGTTTCAAAGTTTTCCGAGAAGTTTTTCGTATGTTGCCTATATATATAATTCAACTTTCAGGAGTATAGGAGTGTAGGAGTGACGCTTCGCTTAGAAGTGTAGACGAATGTGCTGCTTGCATGTTTGCTTATATATATAATAAGGTATAGGGGGGATTGTTACATATCATCCAAACTCATTCCCACATATTCGGCCTTGAAACGCTTTTGTTTTTGAAGGATGGTTTGCGACTTCTCTTGCAATGTGTGGAGATTGATTCGCTTGGCATTCCGTTTGCATTCCCCGATGATGAGGATGTGGTCAACTTCGTTTACGGCAATGAGGTCGATTTCATTCAAATTGTTTTTCTCCCAATAGTTGGTGACAATATTATAGAACCCCGTCTCGCGGTATTTCTGTCGGAAGTAACGTTCAAGGATTTTCCCGGAGAAGGTTTCATAGTCGGCCAACACCTTTTCTTGCACATATTCGAGATTGCCGATTTCTATGGCACTGCGGTATTTATAGATGAAACGGAACCAGAATGTCAGGAAGTTGTCTTTCAGTTCATACTTCAGGTTACGGCTCCCCTCGGGCTGAAGGTAAGGGCGAAGCCGGTTGATGAGGTCGTATGACTTTTCCAATTTGTCCAGATGTCCTCCGCACTCTATGCCTGTATAGTAGGTGATTTCTCCTCTACTGGTTTCACCACTGGCTATAGCCGCAAGGATAGAGAAGTAATTCCCATATTCTTTGCCAAATTCATCGGAAAGCATGTCGCGTCCCTCTTCGAGGAAATAGGAACCGTAACTGAAAATGGTCTGTATGATAGTTTCTTTGGTAAAAGCATGATGCATAATCAATTGCTCAACATACTTGGCCACCCCTCCCGTCACCATGTAGAAAGTCAGGAGGTCGTCGGGCATGTACTCGGGATGATGTTCGCGCATGATTTCCTTCAATGTGTCCAGCGTAAAAGGTTGCAGGCGGATGCGGTGTGTGGCACGTCCGTAGAGAGGTTCTTTCCTGTCGTCGAAGATTTTGGTCATCATAGAGTAGAGTGAACCGCAAAGGACTAAATTCATCTGGCTTTCATCCTTATGGTTGTCCCACAGATGTTGCATATCGCTGAAGAAGGAGGCATTCACGGTGCTGAAATTCTGAAATTCGTCAAACACCAACGTGAAATTCTTTTGCTTGGAAATATTCATCAGACTGGAGAAAAGAGCACTCATGGAGGTGAATGTTCCTAATTCATCGCCCAACACATTTTTTACTATTTCCGTCAGTTCGCGGCATAGCATGGCTTCACTTTTTCGCCCTACAAAGAAGTATATCAATGGCAGGCGTTTGAAAGCGTGACGGATAAGGGTGGTTTTGCCTATCCGCCTTCGTCCTGTGATGACGGTCATTTGTGCATATTCGGCAGACATATTTTCGATGCTCTGCAAAGTCCGCATCTCTTTTTCTCTATTGTAGAATCTCATAATCAATGAATTTTGTTTTGCAACACACGTTACTGTAACCGCGGTTGCAAAAATATGGGTTTAATTTGAAATAACCAAATAGCAGGCGGAGTATTTTGCTTTTTAGTTTGTTTTTTGCTCTCCTTTGCATCTTTTTCTGCAATTTTGCATCTTTAAGATGAAACCAAATTGAATGAACAACAAATGAAAACATCAGTCAAAACATTTTCTATTTTCTCCCTTCTTTTGGCAAGTTTATCGGGAGAAGTGCAAGGGCAACAAACAGGGCAGATGACAGACAATCCAGAATTAGTGCGTATGATGCAAAACTCAGAGGCACGAGTAAAGAACCAACAGAAGCAGTTGTCACCCTACGATGCGAATAGCAGAGGTAAGGCTCTGAACCCGATGTTGCCCGATTGTAGGGATGTGTCAAAGTTCAAGACGATTGACCAAGGCATACTTCGCATTTCTTATGCTTTCAATGCGCAGGACATTAAAGACCCTAAAACCTACGACGACTTGCAACGTCTGGAGATTGGTAAGAACTTTGTGAAGTATTACGGCTACTATGTCTTTGAAGCCGATTCTTTTGCTACTGCAGAACTGATGGAGATGAATAAACTTATGCATAGCAACATGCCCTTCCCTGATGAGGGTGTGGCTATGACCATCAACGGCAGACACCAAGGCTGGTCGCGCTACTTGTGTTCGGAGTTCATCAAAGACCTTACCAAGAACGAACTGACGGAATACTGCCGGATGCCTAATGCATTGGTAAGCCACAATAGTTATTACACGGAGCCAACACCTAAGCAAGACTGGCAGATAAAGAATGAAACGATGACGATTGTGGGCTACACGTGCCAGAAAGCAACATGCAGTTTCCGAGGGCGCAACTATACGGCGTGGTTCGCCGTCGATATTCCCGTCAGTCAGGGGCCGTGGAAGTTCGGCGGTCTGCCGGGGCTGATTCTGAAGGTGGAAGACGATGCAAAGGAATACGTTTTCGAGTGTGTGGGCATTGAACAGCAGAAGTGTCCTATCATTCTACAGGACCACTATAAGACCTATCGCAAGATCACCCGTACAGAACTTGACAAAACGCTGAAACGTATCTGCGAGAACTATTATCAGATAACAGGTATGACCAACGTCGTGAACAAGATATTGCGTCCCTATAAACCGATGGAACTGAAATGAAACGCTACAATGTATTCCTGCTTTTGCTCGTTGTTTTTTTCTCTGCTTATTCCCAGACTGTGATTACTGGCACGGTGAGGGATAAGCAAAAAGAGTCCGTGTCGTTTGTCACAGTGACGATGCAAGCCAAGGGCGAGAGTACCATTGCGGGCTTTGCTTCTACTGACGAGGCCGGACGCTACCG
>JAZURY010000054.1:0-9508 GCA_045606445.1 Bacteroidaceae bacterium | reverse complement strand
TGATGGCTGGGCACGATGTCGTGTTTGGTGAGAGTAATTCTCTTTTTGATATAGCCATAATAAATACTTGCGGGTTTATCGGGAATGCGGATAGTGATTCTCTGCAATTACTCAAACTGTACGCGAAGAGAAAGTCGGAGTATAAAATTAAAGAACTTTGGGTAATGGGCTGCTATTCTCAAAAACGTGGCGAAAAGTTAAGGATAGATATTCCTGAAGTGGATAGAATATATGGTAATTTCGATTGGGTAAACATATTGGTTGATTTGGGCAGCAAGTCTATGATATCGTATGAACGAAGCTTGACTACTCCCAACCATTATGCATATCTGAAAATTTCAGAAGGATGCAACTCACCCTGTTCATACTGTATAAAACCTAAAATAAACGGTCCGCTGACATCGTATGACATTAAGGAACTGGTGGACGAAGCAAAGTATCTGGTTAAGAATGGAGTAAAAGAACTTCAGTTTGTTGCACAGAATCTTACGGCCTATGGCTTAGATATATATAAAGAGAAGCGAATCGCAGAACTAGTGAACAGAATTGCTGATATAGATGGTGTAGAGTGGATTAGACTGCATTACGCTTATCCGGTAGGTTTTCCATTGGATTTGTTGGATATTATACGACAACGAGAAAATGTTTGCAACTATTTGGATATGGCTATTCAACATTGCAATACCAAAATGTTGAAGTTGATGCGGAGAAATATGACAAAGGAACAATTGACGGAATTGATTGCCACTATCAGAGATAGGGTTCCCGGTATTTATCTTCGTACGACTGTAATGACGGGACATCCAGGTGAAACACAATCGGATTTTGAAGAATTGTATGAATTTGTCAAAGAACAGCGTTTTGAGCGCATGGGCGTATTTGCCTATTCGCACCAATCGGGTACATATTGTGATAAGAATTATGTGGATAATATTCCTGAAAGTGTTAAGATTGAAAGAGCGTTGTCGCTTATGTCTTTGCAGAGTTCAATCTATGAGAGCCTGAATGATTCTTTAGTTGGAACGGTAGATAAAATTATTATAGATGAAAAGAGTGGAAAATATTATATCGGTAGAGACCAGCATAGTACACCGGTGGCAGATCCTCGAGTTTTTATCGAAAGTAATGTAGAGTTGAAAAATGGCTCTTTCTATAATGTTAAATACGTCGGTTCGCGTCATAGAGATTTAATAGCAAAAACATTAAAGTAATGTAATTGATCTTGATAATATGAAAACTTTGACAGATAGAAATATTTTTATAATTAACAATCAAGAGAATCTTCTCCCAGATAAACACGTTGCTGTTTATCTTCCACTAAGCAATTATGTTAGAATAGTTAGTGAGAATAAGTTGCAGGAGTTAAAAAAAACTCTCGAAAGTAGAAATATGCCAAAAGATTTAATCATAAAAGAAATCATTGATGAGTCTCAGGATATAAAACGGAAAATTAACTCATGTAGTCATAATATTGAAGATATTACAACATTGATATTATTGCCTAATAATAAATGTAATTTTAGGTGCTCATATTGCTATTCTTCAATGGGAAGAACTATCAAAGAACTAGATATTGAAAAAGGAAAAAGAATCTTAGAATATTTCATATCTGAAGGAAGGTGTAAAAATAAAAAACTAACATTATTAGTCCTTGGTGGAGGAGAGCCTCTGCTGTCATGGGACTTATTGAAATTACTGTTAGAATATGCGGTAGAATTAAACCAAAAAAGAAACGGTGAATTGTACATTTCTATTATTTCTAATGGTTCAATCATCAACGATGATATTTTGAATTTTTGCAAAAAACATAATATCGGTTTGTGTATGTCATTTGACATTTTAGAAGATGTACAAAACAAACAGAGAGGCCACTATCAATTAGTCTGTGATAATATAAACATGTATACGGAAAAAGGTGTTGATGTAGGTATTACGACTGTTATAACGGAAAATAATATTTTCAGGATGCAAGAAATGATTGACTCAATGATATCAACAATTCCTCTTGTAAAGAAAGTAACCTTTAAACCGTTGATTCCCAATGAATATTTAACTAGTATTGGTTCGAGAGAAGAGTACTATAATATATTTGTAAAAGAATTTCTTATTGCCAGAAAATACGCAGAACAATTAGGTGTATTTTTGACCTGTCCATTTTATAATGCTATTTCATCTTTAAACGATCGATTTTGTTCAGGGAAATTTGTAGTTTCTAATAACGGTGATATAACATCTTGCAACTGTATTTCATCTCCTAAAGAAGATTTATTTGATGATTTTATTTTTGGACATATTGGCAACAATGATATAACTTTTGACTCAAAGAAATATGATAGTATTATTTCTCATAATTCATATCACAAAGAGCGTTGTAGACATTGTGCATTAAAATGGCATTGTGCAGGAGGTTGTTATGTGGAAATGGCTTATATGAATGATAGAGATATGGATATCTATTGCAATGCTATGCAGTTTTTTCTTCTTAAATATTTACTTGAAAGACACAATATAAAGCATGGTGAATAATAGCTTTTTAGAATCTCTCCTAAATTCAAAGAGTGTGTCTGGGTTTGAAGATGAAGCATTGGCTATATTTGAAGAGTACCTGAAACCGTATTCCAATGTTTTTCGTGACAACCTGAATAATTGCTACGCTTTTATAAATTCATCATCAAGTAAGCGAATACTTATTGAAGCGCATATTGATGAGATTGGCTTTCAAGTAACTTATATTGACAATATGGGTTTTGTGTATATCCGCCAGAATGGAGGAATAGACTGTGCTACACTGCCTGGCTCAATAGTCGAGATTCACACGTCAGATAACAAAGTGGTTTCTGGTGTTATCGGTAAAAAACCTATCCATGTTCAGAAACCCGAAGAACGGACAAAAGTCGTAGAGTTGGAAGACTTATGGATTGATACTGGATTGAGCAAGGAAAATGTAGCAGAATTGATTTCAGTTGGAGATGTTGTTTCGTTCCAGCCAAATTTCTTCCGCCTTGATGAGAATAGAATTATATCAAAGGGGTTGGATGATAAAATAGGTGTATTTATTATTGCCGAGGTCATTAGACGGTTGTCGAAAGAGAAATTAGATATAGGAGTCTGTGCCATAGCAACCGTTCAGGAAGAAGTAGGTTGTAAAGGTGCAAAAGTGTGTGTTGAGAATATCAAGCCTCAAATGGCCATATCTGTTGATGTCGGATTTGCGACAGATGTTCCCAATATTAGCAAAAAGAGATACGGAGATATTGCATTGGGGAAAGGTCCGGTGATAAATTGCAATACAGACTGCCACAGAGAGATGGTTAATATTGCAAAAGCTGTATCGAAGAGTACTAACCTGAATATACAGCTTAATGCGAATCCCATATCCACCGGAGGTGCGAATACAGCTTCACTTCAAGTTTCCAACAAAGGAGTTAAGACCTTGTTGTTGAGTGTTCCCAATAGATATATGCATACTCAAGTAGAAATGTGTGATTTAAGGGATATAGAAATGACCATTAAATTGATAGTAGAAATAATAAAACATATTGACATCAATTATGGCTGATAATTTTTTGTATATATTAGATCATGACTTATGTAATCTCTGTATCATTGGGGTAAATGATGAATTGAAAAAAGAAAGCCATATTATTATCCCCTCTAAGATATTATGCAAAGGACGGTATTATGTGGTTACTAAAATCGGATTTCAAGCATTTTGTCAATGTGAAAGATTGAAAGATATAATTATTCCTTCTTCAGTGACATTTATTGGCACGCGAGCCTTCAAAAATTGCGAGAATTTGGAGAGAGTTGTTATCCCAGATTCTGTAATACATGTCGGAATTGAAGCTTTTTACAATTGTAAGAAATTGAAGGCTATAAAATTACCTCCATCTGTTAAATATGTTGGATGGAGAGCTTTCAAAGGCTGTGAAAAATTAGCGAATATTGATTATTTTGCATCAGTAGAAACAGTTTGTTGCGGAACGTTTGAAAATTGTTTCTCTTTGCGAAAAGTTGTTTTACCTCAAGGGATCATTAGACTAGACCCGCATGCATTTAGGGGTTGTTCTAATTTAAAGAGTATCGAACTACTTCAATCTATACAAAAAATCGAAAGAGAAGTTTTTTATGATTGTAAAAGCCTAAATAAGATAATATGTAATAGTATTTCTCCTCCCGAGTTTGAATTTGTAGATGACAATCCTTTTGGATTTGATGTAGAAGGCACTATGAATTGGTTGTATTCAGGATACTATTGTGACCCTTTTGACGGAATTGATAAAAACTCCTGTTTTCTATATGTACCAGGAATATCTATAGAAAAGTATAAGGAAACAATGGTTTGGAGCGGTTTTACAATAAATGGGCTATAATTATGTCATTAGATTTTTTAAGTTGCTAAGTGTTTTTATTATCTTTATAATATGTATTATATGCAGAAAAGAGAAAGAACCAGAATGAAATCTTTTTTTGAGAATTTATAATTATGATGAAAATTAGAGTTTTATATAGTTGTCTACTCAATATATTCGGTATTCGTGAAATGTTGCCAAGTGACGTCTTACGTTCTAAAACTTTAAAGGAATGTTATGAACCTATCGTTCATTTAACGTCATGTGTTGGGCTTTTTCTAAGTGGGGATACAATGCTTTGCCGCCAATCAGTTGCCAAGAAACTAAAAAGAGTTGCAAAGCAACTTTCTGAGAAAGGATTGGGTATATACATTTATGAACTCTATCGTACTCCCGAACAACAGCAGGTGAGATTGCGAGAAACCTATAATCGCTATGGTGAAAAATTCTCGGATAAGAATGAATTAGAAAGGTTTGTACGCCGTTGCACGGCTGGTGTGGGTGGAGGTCATCAAACGGGTGGCGCTGTCGATCTGACTCTTTGCGATAGCAATGGCATTCTCCTTGACATGGGAAGTGAATATCCTGTTAAATGTCCGGAAATGGTTACTTCATTCCATTTGTCTCCTATCGTTAATATGCGACGATGGTTGCTTTGTAATGTGATGCATAAAGAAGGATTCGCCAATTATCCTGGAGAATGGTGGCATTTTTCGTATGGCGACCGACTTTGGGCTGCATATAGTTATAAGCGTTATGCTATTTATGGATCATTGAATAAAGAAAATCTGTACATTATGCAAACATTTGAAGAAAAAAACTCATAGAACATATTCGCTTCCGAGCAGTGATGTAGCTGGATATATTAGGAAATGGTGAGTAAAAGTTTTAGTCCTTCCAATTATCTCCCAAACGGGATGTTAGTTCCTCACGTTGACCTACGGTCTTCCTCCTCCTTACAAGGTATAGAATACAAGTATTCTCTACTCTTGTTTCGTTCGTCGGTTCGGAAATACTCAAATAAATTTAACATTGGTTCAATTTGCTTACGCTCGGCATAATAAGTAAACTTTTTCTGCTCTCTCTTGCTCGCAAATTTGGTATTTCGCTCGCTTAATCGTATCCTTGACCTTCGGTCGAAAGTACTCACGCTCAGATTTTCTCAAATATATTTGGTAAATCGTTCGCTTATTCGTACTTTTGTCCCCGCATTTGGTTCCTGAGGGTTGTGAGACCCAAGGGCTAAGATGGGAATGCAGTGGAAATCTGCAACATTACCCGATGCTGTGAGTCCATTCTTTGGGCAGTGCATACACCTTGTATATATTATATATATGGGGACGGGCCACTGGAAGACGCGTATTCCGGGAAGGCGTGCTGCCAATAGGACAAAGTCAGAAGACCTGCCAATGCCAGCGTAACAAAGTGTCTGCGGGATGACGGACACGGAAATCATGCTGAAAAGGAATATAATGTTAAACCTTGCGTTGAAGGTGCGGACACAGCATGCCGTGTACCTGCCGGCAGGCACGAAAGCAATTTTAATCAGTTATGAGAAGAAACTATCTGCTTCTGACTCCTGTGGCATTGATGTTCATTGCCACGATGAATAGCAGTGCCCAGGAGTCGCTTTCCGATGGCAAAAACATCGGTATCCATCGTGTTTATGACTATTGTCCTGCTCCGGGGCAGTTCCTGAACACAATGCCCGAATATGAGGAGGGTGACACGAAAGAGTCGATGCGCCAGAAGGCGGAGGACCTGTTGCGCGAGGGCGGAACGGTGTCACTTGGTGCATTCGGCGGTTATATGGTGTTCGGTTTTGACCACATGGTGGAGAACCGCCAGGGACTTTATGACCTGCAGATACTGGGCAATTCATATCTTGCAGAGGGAGGCGATGCAAGGCAGGGCGGCTCCAGCGAACCTGCGTTGGTGTTTGTGAGCCACGATGACAATGGCAACGGTCTGCCCGACGACAAGTGGTATGAACTGGCCGGTAGCGAGTATGGCAAGACGGGCACATGGAGCAATTACACGGTGACATATCACATCACTCCGCAGGGACATACGCCTACTCCCGTTCCTAATTCTCCCGTTACGGATGACACTTATATCCGTTGGACGGACAGCGAGGGCAGGGAGGGCTATCTGGCCATGAACGCCTACCATCGTCATAACTATTGGCCCCAGTGGCAGAAGGGGGAGCAGACCTTGACTTTCACGGGTGTACGCCTTGCTCCTAACACCGTGGACAAAAACGGCGACGGTTCTTATTTCCTTCAGAAAAACTACGCATGGGGGTATGCCGACAACCAGCCCAACGACAGCACTTCAAGCAAACTGGACCTCCAATGGGCGGTGGACGAGAACGGCAATCCTGCCAATCTGGCCGGCATACACTTTGTGAAGGTGCAGACGGCTGTCCTGCAGAGCAACGGTTGGATAGGGGAGAGCAGTACCGAGGTGGCCGGAGCCGTGGACCTGCATCTTGCCGGCAGTGCCACTCCCTCCATGGCCAGGAACCTGAAGGTGCTTACGTTTGAGGACGAGGACTACAAGGGCGAGCAAACCGAGTATTGGTCTTCATTGGTTGATGACCAGCAGTACGGAGGCAAACTCCTCTATGGCGAAGGCGGTACTGGCGTATATTCCGAGGCAGAGGCATACGGATGGTATGACGAGGGAAATACGTTCCTTTCTTCCACTCTGAACAACAGTTGGGGTTCTTGGGCCTACTGGAACGGAGGCATTGCCGTGTCGGATTATGTGGATTCCAATCTGGACGGTGTGCCGTACACAGAGCAACTGGCCATCTTCCGCAAGGACGTTGAGGCTGGTCGTGGTGGCGGTGGGCATAACGCATCGGACCGCTTTGCCGTGATAAACGGTGTGGACAACACCTTTGCCAACGGTGGAACGGACTCACGTGCCGTTCTGACTTTTGGCGACGGACAGGCAAGGACCATAGACCATGCCTATGTGGCTCCCACAACATATTTCCTGAGCAACATGGTTAATGGCAGTTCTTTCTGTACGGCTGCCACCGAGGGTACTTTTGTGGACCTTCTTGCCGAAGGCTTTGACGCCCAGGGGCAGAAGACCGGCACAGCCACCTTGCGGTTGGTGGACGGTCTGCGCCATGTGCAGGGGTGGACATGGTTCGACCTTTCGGTGCTGGGCAAGGTAAGCATGGTGAAGTTCAACTTCTCCGTTCCCGATGACCAGAAAGGCGCCTATGGCGTAAATACTCCCACCTATGTTGCCATCGACGACATTGCCGTGCGCATGGATGGAACAGGTACAGGCATACAATCCCTCCCTGTCGTATCTGGAGGCATGCATAGCGAAAAGGTGTACGACCTCACCGGCCGTGAACTCCGCTCCGTCCGCAAGGGACAGATTGTCATCGTGGGTGGCAGGAAGGTGGTGTATTAGAGAAAACGCCCCGTCGGAGACAAATATCTGTATTATCAGGTATTGCTGTCCGGCAGACAATCCGGCAGACAACGAAACCAGCCTGTCTCTCTCGTAGGAGGCAGGCTGGTTCTGTGTGTTTTCAAGGCAGAAGCCCAAAAACAGGAGATTTCATTGCAACTCTCTGCAAACTTCCTTATATTTGTACTCCAAAAAACATACAGCTATGCCAAAGAAAACATACACCACACTGCCAAGAAGGTTCGGCACTTGTCTTCATGTTGACTGTCCAATGGCATCAACGTGCCTTCGTCAGGTGGCATATTCCATGATGACAGACGACAAGGACATCCTCTGCATGGTAAACCCTCGCCATTGTTCCAAGGGCAAGGACTGCAAGTTCTACAGAGATGCCGCCCCTGCACGCTATGCCAAGGGATTTACCAATTTCCAGAAGAAGATGTTCCCCGAGCAGTATCGCGATTTTATGTCTACGCTCATTGTGCATTTTGGACGCTCGGCATATTTCGAGCGCCGCAGCGGCGATACGCTCCTTTCTCCCGCCGAACAGAAAATAGTTCTCGATGCCCTGCATCAGGCAGGTGTAAAGGACGATTTCAAGTTCGACAAGTATGTGGAACTGTACAACTGGTTTGACTGATTTCGCTCTCTCTCGCTTCACACCGTATTCCTGGATATAACGCTCCGCATTCTTGAGCCAGTCTTTCAGTATGCGGACTCGAGTCCTTCTATATACGGACTGCAGTCCTTGTACTGAAGGACTGCAGTCCGGAATAAGCGTTTTTTTACCTGGACTGGAGTGCCTCTGCTTCTATATCGTGTCCCTCCATGATACGCTACTCTTTTGCAGGGGAATACAGTACTTGCCCCATGGTTTTATGGCCATGTATTGTGCTACTGTTAATACTGTTAATATTTAGGCCCTGTATTATTTTTTGCCTGAATTATTTCCTGGTTTAACATAATTTCACTACTTTTGCCACGACTCAGCCAGTTCCCATGGGAGATGGGCGGGTCAAATCTTATTGGAACATGCTCCGAAAGTATCACTCATCGTAGGTCTTGTCCTAACAAAGAGTCTTGCTGAGGAGCAGAAAAGGACGTTTTCGGACGTTATCTTCTACCATATCAAACTTCGCAAACTTGATCCATCAGAAGGTACCGCAACGAAGCGTCCATGCCGGGTGTATTATACCCGTATGCATAGCGCGTACCCCATTGCAAACTGGGTGCTACCGTTATCGCATACCTATTTATAATACCAATATGGCGTGGGCTGGCTGAGTTGCTTATCTCGATGGAAAGGCAATGCGAAGGCCGGATATGGTGGGATAAGCGAGGAAGTTTCTCCCACGTCTTTTTAATGTCCATAAGCCAGGTATTAACTTTAATGCTGAAGCAGGGAGAGTGGTAGGCGACGAGATATTATTATGTTGACGGATTTTGATGAAGTAACAAAGGAACTGAGAAAGAGATTCGCTTCTGGAGAAGGACTGTCCTTCTATAAGGGAAGAGAATTGCTTACTGTGAGAAAATTCAAATTAATAACGGCAGAATTTGTTAGAGGAGAAAATCCTGATGGGAATTACCTCGTGAATGGCCGTTGTTCGTTTGAATATCAGTTAGGAGATGGCTGGGCGTCAGAAGGTGAGAAGTCGGTCTATGAAACTATACTTCAAATAGATGGTGACACTATTGTTGGTATAGGAAACATAAAT
>JAZURY010000053.1:0-21121 GCA_045606445.1 Bacteroidaceae bacterium | reverse complement strand
TCAAGAGATTATAATTGTGGAGAGAAAAAAAGAACCAAAAAGAATGATTGTATTCAGTCTCTTTTTGAATGGATATGTTTGCTAAGATTTAATATTTTTTATATCTTTGTGCTGAAAATCTATCTTCTCCGAGAAGATTGACAACCATGCCAAAGACCGTCTGGCGTTTCCGTAATCAAGTATCTTTTCTTATTTGACCTCTTATCTACCCAAAGACGGACTTTGGTTCTCGGGACGTCAAGGCTCAGTCCTCGGGACGGCAAAGCCCGCTCCTCGGGACGGCATGGATATGACAACAGCCCTTACAGTAATTTCAGTATCTTCCGATTTGCTTTATCTACCACCTCTGTTTCCAGAGAAGCAAGATATATCTGTGTGGTTTTCTCCGAATCATGTCCCATCCCTTCGCTAATAACAGAAACGGGGATGCCCTCATCCCTGGCTATACTTGCCCACGAATGACGTGCGCAATACAGTGTCAAGGGAAGGGCAAGCCCCAGTTCCAGTCCTATTTCCTTCAGGTATCTGTTTATAAGGCACATTGAATTGAGATATTGTCTTCTGTGATCACCGGTATAATCTTTGATGATTGAAAACAGGAAAGGTGAAGATTGCTCGGCTCCATAAATCCGGAGAATATCCTGCATATATTTCTCCCAGTGAATTATAAGACGTTGGTTAGTCTTCTTTCTCCGATAAGTAAGTATTTCTCCAGAAAGATCCTTCTTCTTAAGAAATGCAATATCGACAAAAGCCATTCCCCTGGTATAGAAACTGAACAAGAACATATCCCTGGCAAATTGTTTTACCGGACAGTCACTAAGATCCATGGACTTGATACGCTTTATTGTCTTCAACGACAATGCCCTTTTTACTGTTTTCCCGGTAGAAGTCGTAGCATATCTGAAAGGCCTTTTGTCGGCAACAATCTCCTTATCCACAGCCCTATTGTACACGGCTCTAAGATGTTTTATGTAGAAGGAAATAGTATTTGAAGACAGATTTCTCAATCTGAGATAACTCTCGTATAATTCAATGATATCCGAGTCGATGTGCGCCAATGCCAAATCCACACCACCCCGGAACTTCCTGAAACTGTTCAGAGTAGCGGAATAAGTTTCGCTTGTTCTGTATTTCCCCTGCCTTTTATATAGTTCTACAATTTGTTCCATAAAGACAAACAACGAATTTCCTGACCTTTGCCTATTAAACTCAGATATGACATTGTCAACTGATACATTTATGTTAAGGGAACAAAGTTCATTGAAAATATTTTCAAGCCTATGGATATCAGAAAATGTGGACCTTGATACGGACTCCAAGTAACAGTTTCTGTTAGAAGAGCGATGTATTACAATTCTATTTGAATTGCAATCCCACTCTTCAGGCAGAATGTGAAAATGAGTAGGAATCTGCCTGACCACCCTATCATGTATCACCTGATAATACAAACTACCCTCTTTCCCAATCACAACAGATTTTCTAAATTTTAACTTTGCAGAGAACATAATCTTATTATTACTTCTAAAAATCAATTACACCTTATATATATAATATATAACCTCACCCTCACCCACGCTATACCTCGCACTATAATTGCTGCTCTGCGGAAACTTCCCGCACCCTATATAAACCCAAATCGGCCATTAGACTGTTACGCGCTAACGAAGCCTTATTTTTGTCATCTGCTCAAAAATAAAGCCCATTATCATCATAACGCTAATGACCGATTTGGGATAAAAAGAAGGACACCCTCTATTTATTTACAATATGCAAGCATCTTTCGGATGCTTGCAAAAAAAAAACATACAAAGGCAATACGTGTAAGTGAGGAAAGGAGATTGGGAAAACTCTACCACCATCCGGTCCTCACGAAGACAAGGGGCAGGCCTCACGAGGGCAAGGGGCGGTCCTCACGAGGGCAAACCCACGTCGTGACGAAGACCAAACGGGAAAAATACGATGCCAGGGCTGCACCGGCCTTAAGCGACAGACACAAACCAAAATCGGCCATTAGGCTTTTATGCGCTAATGACCGATTTGGGATAGTCCTGGCAACCGATAATTTATACAATCCTGCCACATATCCTGCCCGAAACGGAAAAACAACGGGACTCTTCAGGTACAGGGAAAGAATGGAACGCCACCTCAAAACACATGGGAAGCACAGGAAAATTGCGGAGTGCCGTTCCGTGCCTCACTCATAAGTGGAGACTGTATTTCCTCGATGCGGCAGGATTTGAACCTTCAGGGTCTAAGGGTATCTCGTCGGTATCGGGTTCCGGTTCTTCCTCGTTGTCATCCTTAATGCTGAATCTTACCGAGGTTCCACGTCCGAAAGCAACCGTTTCCTTTGTACGGAGGCGTATCTCGCGATGTTCGGTTCCGGACACCAATAGCAGACGGAATGAAATCTCCGCAGGCAGGACGGTAGGCATGACTATAGCCATGGACGTGTACCGCACTTTCATTGCATCCAGGCCTCCGGTTTCCACAAGGGTGGACATAAGGACCGTATCCCTGTGTATGGTGTCGGGAAGAGCAAAATCCGTCATGGCATTGTCCAAAGAATAACCGGCAGGAGTTTCCAGCGGTACGTTTTCCGCATATACATACAGCGAATCTACGGCAAAAAGGGATTCTGCACCTATCAATCCGAATATCTCTTCCAATGTGAAGTCCAGCACAATCCTGCAGCGCTGGTGACGCAGGTTCAGGCGGACATCACCTCCACGTCCGTCATGCCCCGACGGTCTTCCCAGTGGATTGCCTGCCACAGGAGTTCCCAGGAGAAAATCGTTGGCAACGACACTCTCCTCCGTACCTTGGTCTGCCGCCACCCCTACTGTTCCCTTGGGATTCAGCAACCTTTGTCTTGTCATCAGCGAATCGTAGGGGGAATAGGCAAATATCGCTATTTTGGAGTCTACACCCATAGGATAGAACAGTTGCCCGCCATCCAACGGACACAGGTTGCCGTGGCCGTCCAGTGCGCATTCCACATTGTCATAGTAATACGACACGTTGTGATAATCCGAACCGACAGCAAGGGAGTCGAAGTCGCGTTCGTACATGACGAAGATTCCCAGCCTTGCATCCGGAGACAAGGCGTCGCCTGGCAAGACACCCGCTGCGCTTCGCGTAGTTATGTCCACAATATCGTCCACGCTGATACGGAGGGGCACAAGGGAACCTGCCAATTCTTCCGTGGCATTGTCGGGCAAAGTGTCGCTTGTGCAAGCAGTCAAGGCAGAAAGGGCCATGACAAACACACCTATATATATATACAACCTTTTCATTTCCTGTCGTTAGAAGTTATATCTGGTTCCTATTCCAAAGTTTATCTTTATACCGTTCAAGAATCTCGGATAATTCTCAGGCATATACTGTCTGTTGAAGTGGTACTGTCCAAGCACCTCTGCCGTCAGATCCCAGTGGCTGGTAAGCCGCAATGCCGTCATTATGCCTACGGCCATTCCCATGGAGTTGTTGCCGCCATATGATTTGCCGGCATAACGGAAACTGTCGCCTCCTGCAATTTCTCCATCGGCAAGGCTGTTGGATTCCGCCACAACGGCGGAGAACGTCGGACCTGCCTCCAGATACATGTTCAGGGCATTGCGCTTGTCATATCCCGTCCAGAGGTTGGTAATGTCCAGCATGTAAAGCAGGCGGACATCCAATTGGTGGTATGTGCTGTTCATCGTTCCGGAGAAACGTTTCTGCACATCGGACACAAGCACCTCATAGGATTGGTTCGGACGGACACGCGAGTGTATGTCGTAAGAGACATGGGCGCGCAATCCATGCAGGCGGGTAAAATCATAACCGCCGGTCAGACCCACTGACGGCTGTATGGACAGTCCGCCGCCACCGATGCGCACACACTGCAGTATCTTGCTGCCTCCCAGACTGACACCGGTCCACCATCCGCGGTGTGACATCTTCGCGGCATCGGCAGGACGCTTGCTGTCCTTGGATTCGCCCACGGGACGGGATATGCGTGTACCTACGCTGATGGTGAACATCTTGTCAGAATATGTGTCCTCGAAGTTCATCGATTTGTTATAAACGGAAAAATTTAAGACGTCATACCTTGGCTCGACAAATAGTTGGGTGGTACCTGACAAACGGTACAGGGCAGAAAGCGATGTGGTGACGCCGACGTAACCCTTCGTAAGTCCGGAAATCTTGGACAGTCCTCCGAAGTTCATACCCAAAGACATGTTCATGTCCCATTTGGGAGCAGACTCGGCCTTCCTGCGGCTTGCAATGAGGTTAAGCGGATTGAACAGGAGTTCCGCACGGCCGTCTATCATGAACTGGGACTTGTACTTGGCGTAGGGTGCATGGACCTGAATTCCGCTAACAGGTTCCACAACGGCCTTTACGTCTTCGCGGTTCCAATAGACCTGCCTGCCGCCCATTCCCAAACGGACGCCCAGCAAACTGTTGAACCAGTAGCCTGCGGACACGAACATGCTGGAACCGCTTCCATGCATGCCCAGGCCTGTATTGACAGGCACAGACCAACCGTATTGCGCCTCAAGCATCCATCCGCGCTGCCATGGCTTTGTTCCCAAGCCGTTGAAGAACCTGCGCAGATCTTCCTGTTCGAAATGGTATCTTGCACCTACGGCAAAGTTATACTTCAGGTTATTGATGATGCCGTTCGGCCCCGGATTGGTACCGCTGATAAAATTATACTGTCCCAAGACCTCTGCCGTTACATCCACGGATTTGGCAACCTTCAGGGTGGCCATCATGGAACCGGCCAAGGCAGGTGAAACATGTCCCTGGCGTGAATTGCGCAAGCGGAACCTGTCGCACGGCTTCATTTTGCCGTCCTGCGACTCTTCCCACTCGTTGCTCTCGTTCATGACCCAAGTCAGCGTGGGGGCAGCAATCAGCCACAGGTTGAACTTGCGGTTGGCGTCATATCCCTGCAGGAAATTGTTCACGTTGAACATGTATCCCAGACGGAGGTCCATGATGTCATAGGAACTGTTCCACAAACCAGAACCGGACACGACCTTACCGGCAGCATCAAGTCCGGTGTATGAGGACACCATGCTTTCAGACGTGCGCTGATATGCCAGTTGGGCACGGAACGAGGCCAGAGGTTTCCAGTCGTAACCCACAGAAAGGGACAGTGATGGATTGAATCCAATGCCCCCTGACTGCTGCAGCGAGGATGTGTGCTGGATCTTGGTTCCTCCGAAATCGAGCCCGGCCCACCAATGGGGTACCATATCCTTCGAGTTGCGCGGTTTGAAAGAGGGAGATGTGAGGTAAACCCTCGTACCCACACCGACAGAGAACATATTGTCTCTTTGGGTGGTTTCTATTCCCGTATTAAGATACGGCACTCTGTAAAGGGCAGACAGGAAACGCGGTTCCACAAAGATGTATGTACCGGGATTGTTGATGCGGTACATGAACTGCATCGCTCCAGTAAAACCGTAATATTTGGTGAACAGGTTTCTGCGTTCCTGCTGCTGTGCCTTTACTATACCGCCCAGTTCACCACCCAGAAGCAGGTTCAGTTCAAAGTCGTGTCCGCCTTCCTTCTCCCTCCACTTGTTCAGGAAATTAAGGGGGTTGACAAGAAGTTCGAGCCTTGCGCCGCCATTGGCCATGGCATTTGATTTGCGCATATCCGCACCACGGACAACCGTCTCATACGACTGGTGCCTGAGTGTCTGGGCATTGATGCCAAGTCTTGCGCCTACGATGGAATTGAACCACATGCCCAAAGACATCGCATACTGGGTACCGCCCAGACGGAATGCATTGGACAGGGAACTTGTGGTCCAGGAAAAACTGCTGTCATAGAAGAACCTGCTCCCATCCAGTCCGCGATAGTTCATCTGACCGGGCAGCATGTGATAGCGGCTTCCCAACGCAAGACCGTATTTAAGGTTGTTGATCCTGCGGTTGGCGCCGGGATTGATACCGCTTATGAAATTGTACTGTCCCATCGCCTCGACAGTAATGTCGAACTGGGGTGCGACACGCATACTTGCCATCAACGATGTGGACAGGCCCGGAGATATTTTACCCCGGCGGCTGCCATCCAGTTCCAACAGACTGAGTTTTGGAGCACTGCCGTTCTGGCCATCAACCCAAGTGTCCGTTTCGTTGAACACATAACTGAGCGCAGGTCCTACCGTCCACCAGAGGTTGAAAGGACGTTCCTCGCTGTAACCCTGGAAGAAATTGTTCAGGTTAAGCATGTATGACAGGCGAAGGTCCATCATGTCATAAGAGGAATCCCACAGACCGTTCCCCGTCTTCTTTACAGCACCTTCATAACCGGAATAGCGGCCGGCATGCGTATCATACAGGCGCTGGTATGCCAATTGGGCACGGAACGAAGCCATGGGTTTCCAGTCGTAACCTACAGAAATACCCAACGAGGGATTGATGCCCAGGCCTCCGGTTGTATTCACCACGGACCTTTGCCACTTAACACCGCCCAGGTCGATGCCCGCCCACCAATGGGGGACAAATTCATCCGTTCCCTTGCCGCTGAAGGTGGGATTGGTAAGGTAAAGGCGCGTACCGACACTCAGGGACAAGTTGTGCTCCTGTGTGAACAAAGAATTATGGGTGTTCCTGTACGGGATACTGTACATAGCGGCCAGATAGCGCGGTTCCACGAAAATATACGTGCCAGGCTTGGCTATGCGGTACATGGCCTGCAGAGCACCGGTAAAACCGTAATAGTAGCACTGGAATCCGCCGGAAGTGGTATTGGGCATGTGGCTTTTCATGTTCCAGCCGAAATCTCCGCCCAAGAGGACATTCAGGTTAAAGTCCCTACCCTCCGGCCTGTTGCGCAGTGTCTTAAAGAAATTCAGGGGATTCAGGATTATCTCCGCACGTCCGCTGAAGAGTACCTGTTCCTTGGATTCGCGGACAGAAACGCCATACATTTCCCGCATGGCGGAACTCCAATATGCCGACTGTGCCTGGGCGCCAATGCGCAGGCCCAGCATCGGATTCAGCCACATACCCACAGCGCCCTGATAACCTACGCCGGAGCGGTGGAGTATTCCGCCGGCAGAACCAGGAACGACTATTCCTATACCGCTGTCGAAGAAGAATTTGGTGTATATGCTGTCGGATTCGAGATAATAATTGGTTCTTTTGTCCAACTTTGCCTGGATACCTGCCATTGCACCGTACATGAGATTCCATTTCTCGGAATTGGGGCGTCCGAACAAATTGGACATCTGCCTTTGCACGCCCACCTGCGGTTCCAGGAACAAAGAAAAGTTGCTGCTTAAATGCAGGTCTGCATGCAATCCTATATGGGCATAGGGATTTATCCTATGAGGCAGACCGGTACCGGTCAGCCTTATGCCACCTCCCACCAAGGTACTGACGTCGAGCATACGGTTTCTGTCGTATCCAAGCACAAAGGCAGAAATGTTGGCCAGATAATCCAGGCCGCCACCGACACTTCTTGTTGAACTACGACCATCGGCATGGTTGTAGGTTATCATGGAACCATGCAACCTGAGGCTGTGTATGGGGGAAAGGCGATAACCCAGGTATGCATTCAGGGAAGCATGGTGCACACTGCCCACATTGTCGGACAATCCATGTATGCCTGCTCCTACACCGACGTAGAAACGTCTCCACCACTGCTTCGTATCCTCAAGGAACAACGAGTCGTTCTCTCTCGGGGAATAGCGTTTCTGGAGTTGGACCTCCTTGGGAGAGAATCTGATACTCCTGACACTTATCCCGTCATCAGAGGAAGGTTTGGCTGTGCCGCCCTTGTCATCGGAGGAAGACGAAGGCACTTGACCACCCTTTACGGAACCGGCAGAAGACGCTTCCTCCCGCAAGGGGGTCTTCTCCACTGCAAGGGTGTCCGCCGAAACCTGTCCGCAAACCGACACAGGAACCGACACAAGGCAATATATCAGGCATTTTACCCCACTTGCGACCAAAGCGGAGCAAAAGCATTGTATTCTATGGCAAAGTCTTGAAATCATTTGATTATGTAGACGAAACTAATACCTAACTGATAAGGGAGGACTGTCCATCCCTTGTCATTATATACCGGAATTTCTGGCAAGATGTCGTTCTTGCCCGTACGTGCATGGTGATAGTAGTAGAGCCCCACTCCACCATGAAACTCGACAGAGAAGTGGTCGGACAGCCAATAATCGTAACCGATATTCAGTCCTGCCCCGTAGGTCGAACCACAATAATTGTTCTCCGAGATGTCTATGTCATAATGTGCCAGCGTAGCACCCACACCCAGGAATAATTTTGAAAACGTGTTGCCTGACAACCAGTAGCGGAATTCGGGAATGAAGCCATAGGTCTTGGCCTTCATCCCATATATACTCCAACTGGCAAAACCATTGGCACACAAAGATGTCTTGTTTCCTGTTGCAATCTCCAACCCTATATTAGGCACCATGGCCACATCCATCAGGGCATTGGTCTTGAGAGCCAGCATCTGTGCCTTGGCAGGACAGCAGGCCACAACAAGCATGAGGACAACAAGTATTTTCTTCATTTCTTTGTTTTATCTTTAGGTAGGTTCTATAAATCAGTTCCTCGTTTGTCTGGTAGAGTTCTGCGCTGCAGCCATCAAATAACCCAACGCTTATTTATGGAATCTACCTTTATTTGTGTCCGGGCCGGAAGCAGGGCCTCCGGCCCGGGCATACATTACAGTTATATTACAGAATTGACAAAAGCACGTTTACAGTTGCAGGCCCGGACCTTCAACCTCGTCCCAGGGGGTAAGTTCGGCACCCAGGGTTACCTCGGAAGGACCATGAACCGTAATAGTGATGTTGTAACTCTTTCCGCGTTCGAAACCTCCGCTGTTCTGCAGGATAAGGGGAATCTCTGACACGAACTTGCGGCCGTTGGCATCATGAAGAACCAGACGGACAGTATACTCAGATGCAGGATAAAGCATGATGCTCTCACCCCACTGCTGCTTCAAGGAAGGAAGTGCGGGAACCTGAACAGGTGTTACGATGGCACCTGAAGCATCCTTGAGATACAGGGAGTCTGTTTCGGAACTTCTGGTAGTCAGACGTTCGCCAATACCCATGTCGAGTCTGTTGAAATCGGCAATGTTCACTACAAGAGAAGTGTGGGCATTGCAAATCTGCAGGGTGTCGACAATCATGGTTGCAGCGGCAGTGAAATCCAACTCGCCCTCACTTGCACCGGGGATTTCAACCTGGGGACCGGGTTGCACATGGAAGACAAGACGGGTCAGCAGGTGCTCAAACTTCAGGCTGGGGCGATTTGCCGCAGTCTGACCGCCGTTCACACGGAAGTACTTTGCGCTCCATGCATAGTCCTCGTCGCTGGTGGCACGTCCCCACAGCAGGTCCTGAGTTCCATCGATGGTGTAATTGGCCTTTACAGAAGTTGCAGTGTAGGCAAGGTCTGTAGTATAAGGGTAATTGCCATAGAACTCATAACGGTAGAACTGGGTCACAGGATAGAAATACTTGTCGTTGATGTTGTCCCACTTTACAGAACTGCCCACAATGTTGGACTTTACGTTCTTCATTATGCAGCATGTCTGGTGCTCGGGGGCATTGTCGAACCATCTGATGTTCTGGGGAGCCTGGTTCTCCTGCATGGCATCCTTGGCAAGACACCATACGCCGATGCCGGCAATACCCTGGCTTCCGTCGCCGGTAATGGCGGCACGTGTAGTCACTACACTGCTTCCACCCAGTTGTATGGGATATTCAGAAGGCTGTACGGCAGAAACACCTGCCTCGGGTACTATGGCTTCCTCGTTCGAGCAAGAGCAGACCAAGGCCAATGCGCCCAGTGCCCAAATCTTATTAACTATCTTCATATATAATTACTGTTTCTGTTATAATCTGTTTAGATGCAGAATCTTGGATAATATCTTCGGATTACTTCTGAAAACCATCTGAATCGACATCAATGGGATCCTCAACCTCGTTCCACTTTTCCAACTGGGTGTCGATGACAATCTCCTCAAGACCATAGATGGTAACGTTCAGGTGATAACTCATGCCTTCCTCAAATGCAATATCATCACCATCGGGATGGTGGAATGGTATTTCAATTTCCTTAGGCTCGACTGTAGGAACACCATTATTTTCAATGGCATACTCTACCTGAACATAAAGTTTATAAACCTTGTCTTTAGGACTGATGAACAAAGCCTCACCGGCCTCTACGTCTGTTGCACCATCCATTACAATGGGAGTGAAGTCAACCAAGGGGCACTTTCCCTGTGAAAGTGAATTTACGAAATAACCAGGAGCGGTGGGGTCCATCTTCTCCTTGAGATAGAGTCTTGTATACTCATCTACAAAGTTCACACCAAGTTCGGCAGAGTTGTCCTTGGCGGCAACAGTCATAGTACCCTTGTACTTGGATTTTACAGAAATACTCTTCACTGTTACACCGGCAGTCATTGCGTTGCCGTTCTTCAGGGTAAATGTCAGACGAGACAGCTGGTGCTCCATCTTGATGTTGGGAATCACATTGGCACGGGCAGTCTTGGCAGAAAAACCGTTAGCGTCGAGATTTGACGGTATAGTAGCAACATCGGCCTTACCTGTCAGCAGGTCCTGACTGCCATCCATGGTAAAGTCCACAGTGATAGCATTGTTGGACATCTGTATCTCGGGGTTACCCTTTGCATCCACGACTGTGGCAGCGTCATCCACATGATAGGCAAAGAAGTCGCTTTCACCCTGAGTGGGATAGTACTTCAGGTTACCGCCCTCGTTGGGATCGCACTGATAATCCAATGTCCAGACTGGAGAACCGTTACGGTCAACGCTCTTGGGGCGTGCAAAGAAACTGTTGTCAAACTGCTCCTTCAAGACCTGACCTTTCACGCTGGTGAAACCCCACTCGGCATTTGGATCTTCCAAAGCCTTCTTATCACTTGTGGTCATCAGGACGTAGAGGTTTTCATAGTTCCATACGTTCTCTGCATCGGTAGTACCACCGACAGTACCGGTACCTCTGGTAACGGAAACATCGGCCTGACCCATGTTCAGACCCAATGAAATGGGAACCAGATCACCGCCTTCTACTTCCTGTTCCACAACGGGTACAGAATCATTTGAGCAACTGCCCAAAAACACTGCAAGCATCAAAGATGCAAAACTAATCTTCTTCATAATGATTAAGTTTTTGAAGTTAATAATAGTGTTAATTGATTAATGTTGTTGTTGTATTTTCTCGTTTGATTACTCTTTCTGTCTATTCCCTACTCCTTGCCTGCTTCAATATCGCCGCCATCCTCCCACATGGTAGGACGCAACATGTCCACAACGACCGAGGACTTGCCATAGACGGTAATTACGATGGAGTACTTGTGACCGCCAATGTATTTGACAGGGTCACCGTTTTCGTCTGTATTAGGAATAACGATTTCCATATCCCTGAAATCCTCCCATAACGTTTCCGGCGTTTGGTCGCCACTCTTTTCGCCCAAATGGTATTTGCCCGTGCTCTGGTCGTAATGCATGTTGAGGTACCTGTAACTGAACTTCAGCACGAAACTACGTTCAGCGGTCGATGACGAACCCTCTTGTTCTTTTGACGAGTCCTCTTGTTTCTTTACCAGGGTGGGATAAGGAGGCAGAAGAATTGTCTTGCAAAGCGAATCACGCTTGATGTCAGACACCCAATGGGAACCTTCCGGTATCACGTCCACACCGAACATACGGCTGTATTCCTCCGCCTCTTTGGCCATGGAATCGAAATCCATGTCTGCACGGTTATAAATCGTGAATTCGTTGTTCTTCATTTCATTGTCCACAATCTGCAGTTCGAACCATGAAGGCTGGCCGACAACACTGAAGAGTTTGTTTTCCTGGAATTGGGTAATGTATGCATCACGTTCCCAGTTGTCGTCTGCCACTGTCACGTCAATGGTCTTGGCGGCTTCAATAGAAACATTTGTGACGAAAACCTTCAGGAAGTCGCAGGATCTGTTGTTCTGCGGGTTACCACCCTTGACATATATATCGAACCTGCTCATGAGGTGGTTCACGTTGAAGATAGGATGCAGTCCACGGTTGCCCGACAGACGGTTATACATGTACTCCTTGCCACCGTCCGTGAATACCTTGGTGGTTTCGTCGTTGGGCAACTGGGCAACCTCCTCGTTGTACTGGCGGTCCGTATGGTAGGCAAAACTGTGCATGATGTCATTGCTGCCATCCAGTTCCATGCGGGCGACAAGCCTGTTGGTTCCCTCCACTCTGGGCTGGTGTTCAAGCCCGTCCGTACCAAGCAGGAAGAACTTGTACCTGTAGAGTTTTTCATCGGGATTATACTTGCATATCACCGGTTTGTCGTTTTCGTCGTAGAAGATAGTGTGACCCTGCTGGTCAGAGATACCCATACGCTGGTCCCACAGCACGCCGTAGTGCCTGTTGCCATTCATGGCGGCAGCATAGTCGGGTTCTCCTCCAAGCCTGTTATGCGTCAACAGGCCGTAGACACAAAACCTGGTGCTAAGCCAATGCGCCTTGTCGGCATCGAAATTGCCGAACGGTCCCACCCAACTTCTGGTCTCGTCAATCATATAGAGCGGGTCGGACAGGGTTGGCAGGATGTTGACGTTCTTCAAGTCAACCACCTCGGGCGGAACCACGTTGGGGTCGTGCTCCTCCACTTCCTCATAGATGGAATTGAAGGACTCATGACATGATGTCAAAAGCAAAACTGATACGGTCAAAACCAATAAACGCCTGAACATATATATCGTATATTTGTCGAAGTTTATATTTCTGTGTCAATAACGGTCTCGTCTATCCAAGAGTCCAATGCTTCGCCGGCATTGGAAAGTTTTCCCCTGGAAATAAGAAGTTTGGTTCGGATGTGCAGATCCAGATCCCGGCATGCCTGCACCACATTACCCTCTTCATCATATTTGACTGACGGATGCTCCGTAAGAAGCCAGTACAGGTTGGTGGTACCGTCCAATCGACGCTGTCTTCTCACATTGCTCTTGTCGGTGTACTTCACGAACACACTTACGCTCAAGATACCAGGTCCCTGCAGGAATGTATGTGACGTGCTTCGCAAGATGCCCGGAACGTGTATTGTCCCGCTTACCTTTATTTGTCTGTCGGACAAAGGCTTGATGTCGGACTTGTAGATTCCCTGATAGGTTTTCTCGATATCCAGGACATTGGTTTGCAGATTCATGACAGCCACTATTCCGCTCAATGAACATACTATGCTATCCACAACGATATCGGGATCGTCCACCTCGGCATCAAAACTGACTGTAACGTTTTGTGCCATGCTGGAGGGTTTGAACGTCACCTTGTAATCCTTACGCTCATTTGCATTCTCATCCACCACCAACCGGGCATTGGCAAAACATACCGTAGACTTGTCCGATACGTCCACCCAGGTACTGTATGAATTTCGGTCATACCAATACGCATACTTCTCGGGCAGACGGTCATAAGTGTCCATCCTGAAGAAGAACATCTCGTCGTCGCTCATCAGATTATCCGTATACTGCTTCGTAGCCTCCATGGCACTATTTGTGGAAGTGTATGCAGACATCACCCACTCTCCTGCCGGCAGGAACAAGGAATCGCGTTTGGGATTCTTGTCGAACCTCTTGGAGAACAACTTCCTCCCTTCACCTTCACACGGAGCAATCAGGCGACCGAAAAGACGTTTTTCGCCCTCCTCCTTGGCCGTTGCCCAGTTGCAGGACATCTTGTCGCGGAAAACCGGCCTGAGGGCAACCACGATCATGCTGTCAGGTTCCTCTATCTTCAGTGCCGACCAGTCAAAGTCCACTATCAACTGCCCTTTGTGCGGATGCTCATCATAGCACAGATCCAGATTGGCCACATTGCATGCATAGTGGCATAACATCAACACCATGCACATCAGAACCCTTCCGGCAGAAGCAATCCTATTGTATCTCATTATCGTATTCATACCTTATTTATATATATATATATAGGGGACACGCTTTCTGCCGGCAGTGGCAAGCATAACTGCGTCGTCTTGTTTTTCTTCCCCGTCCTCGTCCCCGTCCTCGTCCCCGTCCTCTTCCTCGTCCTGTGTACGACCGTCATTCCTGTCTTCTTCAGGCACTTCCTCCTTAGGCACGGATTCCACCGGCAATGTCAGGGGAACGGAATCCGGTGTAATAACAGGTATGGGGAGAGACATGGAGTCGCGCAATGACACGACTGAGTCTTCAGACTCTTTGGCTTTGGCCTTGGCTGCCTTTTCCGCTTCCTTTGCCTCTTTCTTGGCCTTGCGTTCGGTCTCCTTTGCAACGTCCTTCAGACTGTCTGCATATTCTTTTGCCGCCTTATCCTGCAGTTTCTTCTGCTCCTTCAGGTATTTTTCCTGTTTTTCAACAGGTATACCCTTTATCAACCTGAGGAACTCCTGCTGGTCTCTGTCGGAGAATACAGTATCTGGTTTTATACGACGTGCTGCCTCCAAACGGCGACGATGGAAAGTGTCCCAGAATGAAGCACTGTCCGCTTTCACCCCAGTGCGCAACTTTATGGCTTTCAGAATCTCTTTCCTTTGCCCCATCACATTCGTGGCATGAGTATTTGCATTGTTCTTCCTATCATTGTATGCAACCACCTTTCTGTTATAGAAGTCATCAATCAGCGACCTATCCACCTTATGCTTTATACCGCGGAAACGCCAGACAAGACTCACATGTATGTCCTGTATTATAGGATAAGGGACTATTTTCCACGACGGCTGGCTGGCAGCGACATCATGGACATAGTGCTGGGTTTGCTCCTCATAGGCGTAAGCATCATATTTTACTGCCTTCCACCCTACCGCAACGCCCAAATCGAGATCCAGGCTACCCTCGCGGGGATACTTTTGCGGCCATAAAGGCAAGGTGTAACCTGCTACTACACCGGCACCTACACCCTTACCCTGATTTCCGTTTCCGGTCAACGAGATACTCCAGTTATCCACACCTGCCCACAGACCAACGTAATAGGCACGCCAGTTGCGCGGATTGTCCAGTGTGCGGCCGGAAGTTACGTTTCTACGGACCTTATGGTAAGTATTGTACAACCATGAGCGGAACCTGCCCTTCTTTATGCCCAAAGAATCATCAGCGAAATCCAACGAATCCCCACGAATGCTGGCAATACCAGTAATACCCAATTTCTTGGCCTCCTCACCGAGTCCGTCGTTATAATACCTGACTCCGGCCAATGTATCAGCATTAAAGTAGGCGCTTGCAGTATCGGTAACAATCTTCACCATGTCATCATAATACCTGTTGTCCGTTCCGAATTTGCCTGTACGCCAATATTTTCTGCCTTCCACTCTGAAAGCGTTAACATTGTACACTAATTTCCCATGCCTGCTGTTACCGTTGAACTTGCCGAACATGGCAATGCTGTAGTTGTTACGCGGAGACTGACTCAGGTCCACCTCTATACCAATATTGGGAACCAGTGTAACCCAATCCACTGCATTCGTATGGAAACTGATCCTCTTTATGAACTTGTCGCGCTTATATTTCTGTACAAATGCAACTTGTGCCGTATCCGTCTTTGGGGCATAACTCTCAAACAAAGCCCTTGCCTCCTCAGGAATGGTGTCGAGGGGGGAAGATTTCAATTCTACAGCATCAGTAGATTGGGCATAAGCATGCAGACTGAACAACATGAATAAACCCAACCATATGAAAACCGATGATGTGTTTATGCCTATTTTTCCTAAATATAATTTACTGTTCATTTATATTCAAACGCAAGGTTTAATTTCAATCGTAATATTTCCTTTTAACATTCTCATAATTACGACGATCTGACTTGTGTCTTTCTGTTAAATCAGGAGAATTCATGTAAGTTCGCCACCACTGATCATAAGCATTCAACTTTGCTACATTTGCTTTTTTACCAGCATTGAATATTTCTTCAGTTGCAATTCGCGCTGCTGCATACAATTGCTTCTGATCGTCAGTACTCATTCTGGGGCCGTTATTTTTTGATTTAGGTCTCTTGCTATTTTTTAATGCTGTTTTTATATTACCTTCTAAAACATTGACACGGTTAATTGAACTATTTAAGTTTGGATACAAACCTGGATACAACTCATCACATTTATATATATATTGTATCGCCTCATCACATTGACTAACATCTCTTTGGGCATGAGCGGTCCAATACCTGATTTGGTGTATTTTAAAGGCAGAGTGAGATGGAAGTTCACGCAATTCCAGTTTCTTGTCCTTTAAAAAATATGAACTTAGGTTTACGACCTTATCAAGATAATTAACTGCTACAGACATCTCTTCATTCCAATTTAAAAAATCTTCTGATTCTCTATTGTTATTGGGACTTTTCTGGGGTTCAATCCCTTCTGATATGTAATAATACACAAGTCCTCTCTTTAGTGAATCTTGTGTTATGTCAACAGCCTGTCTGTAAAAATCATGCATATCTTCCTGCATATCACACTCTTTACTGGAGAAAGCACATCCAAGACAATTCAGATATGTAGGCTTAATGGCATAAGAGGCTTCACTATATGAATAATAAGCCTCTGTTTTATTACACTTTAACTCATTCATTATATACAATGCATTTTCCATGTAATCATGATCCCTACGATGTGCAGATAATTTAGCAAGGTAGTACTTGCTCATAAAATTAGGATCTGATGCACCAGTAAGCGGAAACAATTTCTTGATGCCATATGGTATAATTATAGAATCCTTGGAGACTATACGCTGACCATTGATAACAGTATCAGTGACTGGCACTCGTCTGTATTGATCCGTTATCAATTTATAATTTTCATATTTATCATCCTTTACCTTTATATTATCTATATATGGTAGCAAAAGATTATCACATGCTTCCACTATATCTAAATAGTCTTGCAAGAATTGCTCATAATACCTCTCTTTATCAGACTTATACAGATCTTCGCATGCAAGATAGTATTCTCTGACATAGAACGCCTCTAATTCCTCTCCCGGATCTATATTATTGTCCACAAGCATGCGGAAAGCTTTTCTGTAATTCTCCCTTGCCTGTTCCTTGTCATACAAATGGGCAGGGTAATATTTGGGGTTACCGGCATACTTATAGTACAGATGGGCATACTTGGTCATGGCAACAGGAAGACTGATGGTGTCACTACTAGACTTCAAACCACCTCTTTTTCCATTTGCCCGAACTACATTGACACTATCCAGATTATCTATAAACCTCCGTCCCAATGACAGGATGTCTTCTACAATTACCATTTTCATGGCAGTGTCTGGAATTGCCTCTATTAATCGTTCGTATATACTGGTACCGTCAGGAACAAGCCGATGTTCTTTGCCGACCGTATAAGTTTGTGTTTCAGAAAAAGCACCAGAATAAAACGTATAATCCGCGTATGGGGCGTAATCTGTCAGTTTCTTATAATTCTCATAGAAACTCATATACCATAAAGAATCCAGAGGGGCAAAGGGATCATTTAATGGAGGATTATTAAACACAGCCTGCATTAACGCCGGCACCTGCTCCGGAGCCTTGATACCCACACGAGTCCTCCAGTCACCTTTTTCGGGCAACTGGGCGTAAGCAGACATTACAGTGCTTCCCAACAGCATAAGGAACACTATACCTTTATATATATATGTCATAACAATACCTTTCATTAGCGTTTTCCTACATATACGGGACGGATTGCACAACCTTTTCTACGATCTACGTAAATAAGTGTCGGGACGCCATCACCGAGAAACATACACTTTGATGAGCGCGGAGCATCCTTAGGTATAGAATCTACATCCATGGCAAGTATATCCCGTCCTATCAATGTAGAACTCCAATAATATCCTGTGGTAGACGGATAGATTCGGTAATTTCCATAATCAATATGTCCTGTACATGGCAAGAAAATGGAATCACCCTCCCCACTCTTATTTTTTACGACATAACCTCTCGTCCCATTTAATGTGCTCATCCTGAAAGTGCAAGTATCTAACAACTCCTGCATTTCTAATTCTGTAGGCATCCTCCAATCTGCTCCAATATTCACTGTTGCCGCATCATCCTTTTTTTCCAATACAATTCTATTATCCATAACCGAACTCTTGAACGGCAGATAATTGTATTTACTATAATGAGTCTTGTAGTGCTTATAGTTCGAATAATATCCATAGTACCTCTTGGTTGTCACCTCTCCCCATGCATAATAATCACCATATTCTTCAGGAACAGAGGCACCTACATTCATATTTGCCCATAATGTACCACTTGGCAAACCAAGATCCACTGCTTCTCTTTTTTGAGCAAATACCATTAAATCAAACAAAAGGAGGCAAATTAAATTCAGACATACACGTTTCATACACCTACTCCTATTTTACGTCATACTTATCCTTATTCTTCTGCATACGGGCGACCAATGCTCTATACTCAGCGAGGGCACGTTCTTTTGAGACTCCATCCTTCAGGCGCCTGTGAAAATAAAGGACCATCTGGCGATAGGCATTGTTAAAATAGCCATCATTTTCTATATAGGAAACATTCTCCTCATTCAATTCAAAGGCAGTAAGCATGGGAGCAGCCCACTCTTCTGTATCAATACCGGGTTTAGCATCCGGAGTATAGACCTCCGAACCGGTGAAATATTCTTTCTTATAGTCCGTTATATTCCCCGGTTTACTCTGAAAATGGCATATTGCTTTTAAATACTCCACATCGGCATCATCATTTGGAAGTTGAGAACTATATAGGGTTTCAAGTGCTTCCTTGTACTTTCCCATTGCACATAAAATTACAGCCTTATTCATTGGGGAAGTAGACATTACATAATTACGTACCTTGGGATCATCTGCGTATTCTCCATTAAGACACCGCACAAACATGACAAGTCCCTCAAGTTCCGGATAACTTACAAGATTGTATTTTTCAACAAGTATGCGTGCGGCATCAAACTCCTCATCTTCACAACACATCAGCACTTGAACTACAATATATGGCAAACTGTTTAAAGGCAAGTTATCTCGTTTGCCAACAACATAGTCGTCGAGATATGGTTTAAGTATATCCTTGTTTACAATACCCTTTTGAAGACTTGAGACGGCATAATAGTAACCGGCCAAAGGATATGGAAGCCACACATCTATATCATCTAAAGAATCTGCAGGCGCTGGTGGATCCAACCTGAGCCATTTTGTAACTTGCTTGTATTTGTTAATACGTTCGTATGCTCTTTTAGAAACCTTATATAGTTCGTCCCAGTCTTCATTGTCTGCCAAATGGCATATCATCGTATAATACTGATAGTCGACCATCTTTTCGCGAAAATCCGGATTGTTTTGATAACGTTCCACTATCTCATCCTTGGTAAGTATCTTCTGGACAACAACAGATGCCTCAATCTGAACCACACGGACAAGATCCAGCACATGCTCATCCAAGTAGTCAAACAAATCATCGTTTGCCCTGATGGCACGGTATTGGGCGTCAAAACCCGTTTTATCTGCAATCAGTTTTCTGATTTCCAATGCATATGAACGGGCCAACGTATCCTCCATCTGCAACATCACATCAGCCACTTCTTCCCAGGGAACTATATTGCAGTGCTCGTTGAATTCAGGAACAATTGTAACATTGGGGAAATGACTTTTCAACAACTGCTGAATTGTTTTGGCTCGTTCTTGGGACAAAGTCCTGTTTCTGGATTCGCTTCCCTCGGGAGAAGAATAGCCACGAACCGTTACCTTCTGAATCTCTCCTTCGCCATGATAATACTTTGCCAACCAACGGATCATGCTGTCCCTCTCATGAACAGTAGCACTGTCCCTGAGATTAAGGTCACCTTCTCCCTGCTCAAATTTCAGTTTGAAGTCCTCGGCCTCGTTTACTGGTTCATATTTACCTTGTATTTCAAACAAAGATCTATTGATTGGTGACAATTTTCTGGCAGCATCCCAATTAAGAAATCTCATAGGTTCTCTTTCCTTTCCATCAGAAAACAAAAGGGAATCCTCAAAATACACATTGTTGTAGTCCTCAAACCACAACAATGCCGGTATGTGATATCTTGTGCCTTTGGTAATTTTCGCCAATTCGGAATAAAGGATACGTTCATTTTGATTGTTCTTCAATTCCAAGCCTTTGTCGTAGAGATATCCATTTAACTTGTCACGTGATACGTCATACCCCATCCTGCGAACCAGACTATGTTCATAATTCTTTCCTTGAACAACTGCAGGTGGCATATAGGTCAATGAATCCTTAAAGTCATCAAATATAATTGTAGGATATACGACACAACGCGCATCATTTCTTGCATATTCTCCTAAGATGTCTACGGTTGCCGTAATTTGTATCCCATACTTACCATGGCGCACAGCCATAGTTCCTCCTGCTGGCATAGTTGGAGATGTTGAAAAATCAGCCTGACCTAACTGCTCTGCCTTTCCTTCGTTAGCAAATTCGCCAATCTGATCTTTCCTTATTTTGCGTTTTTTGCTTTTGCCAGCACTAAAAGCGGTTCCTGTCAGTATCAAATCAAGTCTAAAATTAGTATTATCCTTACGACAGTCCTCAACATTATATAGTATAACATCATATATACCATTCCTACAATCACCGCCATCCAGAATAATTGCCCCGAAAGAGTTTGCCTTGATTAAACATACACCACCAGCATCAGTCTTACCCTCTGCGAGCAAATCATGTTTTTTCTTATCAAAATAGCGAGCAATGTTGTCTTCAGCCATTGCTTCGTTATAGGCATCAAGTCCTTTCTTCTTTATAGGGAACGAATACACCAGAACACCCTCCAATGGTACACCTTCTGCATTCTTGACATGAACATCAAAAACCATCTGTGCCTGCATATCCGCATAGCAAAGGAGTGTAGCAATAAATAGGAGCAGATATTTCTTCATACGTCAGATAAATAGGTAGGGACTAAGTTAAAATTGCGGGTAGACTGGAAGTTTATGGTGGAGGGAATTGGGTGGCAGATTTTATAACACGAAAAATCTGTGTTGCGTTTGGTTACGGCAACACAGAGTATCAACATAAAGAGAGTGAACTATAAGGCACACGAAGTCGGAGGCCAAGCGGTCTTAGGAAGA
>JAZURY010000052.1:0-10474 GCA_045606445.1 Bacteroidaceae bacterium | reverse complement strand
CCCCGATTTCACGTTGAACAATGTGGAAGGCAAGCCCGTCAGTCTCTCATCCTTCCGTGGCAAGTATGTGGTTCTTGACTTTTGGGGCACATGGTGCGGATGGTGCATAAAGGGCATACCCGAAATGAAGAAGATGTATGCCAAGTACAACAACCGCCTGGAGGTCGTAGGCATTTCCTGCCGCGACACCGAAGAGGTGTGGAAGAAAGGCGTTGCTGACCATGCCCTGCCCTGGACCAACCTTCTTAATGGTTCCGGCGATGCAGACATGTCAGCCCGCTATGCCGTCAAGGGTTATCCCACTAAGATTATCCTCGATCCCGAAGGCCGTATCCTCAAAACCCTCATCGGCGAGTCCCCCGAGTTCTATACCTACATAGATTCGCTGATGATGAAGTAGCCGCCATATCCCCCTTGCACTTAGGGACACGGCATGCCATGTCCGCAATCCATTAGTCCATTGCGCTTCCTTGAAGCCATACTATGTATAAACTTTTGTTGCCGTATCAACAACGTTCTGTTGATACGGCAACACTGTCCTGTTGATAGTACAACAAAAACTTACCGCTACCGAGGACCTTCTGGTGCTCTCGGTAGCGGTGGTTCTATTCTTTCCTTTTTATCTTGACATTTCCCCAGTTGGGCATTGCTACTTTCATGTTGAACTGGATAGGTTCCAGTATGCCCAGTTCCTTCGCTATCCGCAGGATGGTTTCCTGCACGGCAGGAGGGGTGAGGAACTCTCCACGACAGTAGCGGTAATAGTTGTACTCGCTATATTCCGCAATCAGTCTGGCCCTCAGTTCCGTCGCCAGGGTCTTGGGCATGTTGTCGAAGATATTCTTGAAGCCGCACACGAATGTCACCGGAGTACTATCCAGGTAGCAAGGACACTGCTCTGTGCCACCCTGTCCCTCTATCCACCTGTGGTCATAGAAATATGCCCGTTCCACAACGGGTCGTTCCACGTATGCCCTCCAATGCAGGCACGTCTCATGCCTCTTGCAGTCCTCACGTGTGCAGAACGTGAAGTCCTTAGGCATGTATTTCAGGTCAAGTTTTGTCATAGTGTTTTGTGTGCAGTATTTATATATTGTCTTCTTGTGTTTTTGTTTCCGCATGATGGTCATGCAATGTTGCAAATATAGCAATAAATACGATTCCCAACTAACATCATTACCTTTTTCTGTTCAAATAGCCAAGGTCGGGCATGGTCGGCAGGTACTTTGCTTGATTAAAAAGAACAATTGCGGAATGCGGAATGGTTGTTTTTCTTTGATAACTTGCCATTTTTAATTTTTATTCTTACATTTGCAACATTATATTGTCTTTTAAAGAAGAAATGAATAGGAACAAGCGATGTCAATGTGAATGTGCACAGGACTTTTATTTAGGAGTATTGGCATCGCAGATACGACTGTTTCCTTATGTGAATGTGGAACAACAGATAATGACACATAATTATGTATAGCTGTTTTAACGTAATACGTACGAGTAAATAGTTAATAAATAGGTATATGAGATATTTTGCACTTTTTGTTATATTGTTTATTGGCAGACTATCCTCCCTAGCTCAGACGGAACTTTCTCAGTCTCCCATGAACGTCCCTTCACTTATTTCTCCTTATTATTTCGGACCCAATGCTTTTCCTGTGCCGGATATGCTTGATGGTAGGGTAGAGGATGAGTTACGCATAGAGTTGTCAGGTGATTATTTCCTCGGGGAACGTGGCGACCATACTGAAAATGTGTTACTTAAGGCGAATATTCCTTTGTGGACTCCGCGGGTTAATCTAACGTTATGGATGCCTGTGGTGGAATGGTATAAAAACTCTGATCATAATATGGCCACCTGTCGTATTAAGGACGAGCACAAAGAGAGTGCACGCAAGGGGTGTCTTAGCGGTGATGTGTTTGTAAGTACGGATATCCATCTGCTGACAGAACGTAAGTGGCGACCTGACTGGACAGTCCGCGCCGCCCTTAAAACAGCATCAGGTGGTGAGTATTATCATGCTCGCTATTACGATGGACCTGGTTATTTCTTTGATACGTCGCTGGGTAAATCGTTGGCCTTGGGACATAATCTTGGGTGGAGGCATTCGCTTCGATTGGTCGTCAGCACTGGATTCCTGTGTTGGCAGACTGATAATGGTCGGCAGAATGATGCGGTACAATATGGCGTAATGTTAAAGTGGGAAAACGCTCGTTTCGCTTTGTCGCAGTCTTTTAGTGGTTATAGCGGTTGGGAACATAATATTTCTAATGGTGGCGAGTATGCTCATGATTGTCCAATGGTATTGAAGACAAATTTTTCGTACCATATAAAACAATGGGAGGTGGTGGCTGCCTATCAATATGGCATTCGCGATTATCCATACCAACAGTTCAGGTTGGGCGTTGCATATAATGTGAATATATTGAATAGAAGGAAATGACGCATCTTTTTGACAGAAGATGACAATTCCTCTTTTTGACCTTGCTAATCGTTGCTTAATTGTCAGCATCCGATACATATTTATTTCCAGGTGTTATCACTTTTTGCTTTCCCTGAGTGACTATTAATGATTGTCACTAAGTTAAGTGTCTTAGATAGCAACCTTCAGGTGACGTAAAACGGTCAATCGATGGTCATGCGCGAATGAATCTATTTTTCCCGTTATCTGCTTTGTCGCTTCTTAGTTACAATGGAACCCCATTGCGCCCTCAAGGCGACAAAACATCTGTTCAAAAACAAAGCTATTATCATCATAACGCTAATGACCGATTTGGGTTTAATATGGTGCCACGAGCATTATATCTCATCAGGTATAATATAGGGGTTGCCTTGTGTGTGCTTAGGATAGTGCAAACAGCATAAAGAGGGGTTGGCATTGCGCCAACCCCTCTTGGTTGAATAGTGTGTATCTTTATTCCTGCTTGTTTTCGGAGGTGAGTTTCTTTCCCTGGTACTCGCCAGTGAGGGTGCGGAGGAAGGCAACGATGGAGGAGATGTCGGCATCGTTGAGTTCTATGTCGCACTGGTAAAGGGCCATGTCGCGGACGGCTTCTTCCATGGTGGCACGTGTGCCGTCGTGGTAGTAGGGCCATGTGAGTTCGATGTTGCGCAGGCCGGGAACCTTGAAGCGGTGACGGTCGCGCTCGTCCTTTGTCTGCTTGAAGCGGCCGTTGTCCTCCTCGGTGAGTTCCATGCCACGGGCCTCGAAGTAGTGCTGGCGCAGGCCCATCAGTTCGTAGGACTCGCCACCCAGGTTCACACCAACGTGGCAGGTGGCACAGTTGTTGGCCTTGAACAGATCGTAGCCGCGGAGTTCGTCGGCAGAGAGTGCTTCGTTGTCGCCCAGCAGCCACTTGTCGAACTGCGAGTTGGGGGTAACGAGGGTGCGCTCGAACTCCTCTATGGCATCGGTGATGCTCGCCTCGGTGATGCTTTCAGGATAGAGGGCATTGAACTCGGCAACATACTTCTCGTCCTGGGCAAGTTTTGCTATAATTTCGTCAAAGGAAGTGGAAGCCATCTCCACGGGGTTCAGTGGAGGGCCTGCAGCCTGCTCGGCAAGAGTCTTTGCACGGCCGTCCCAGAACTGAACGAAGTTGTATACGGCATTGTAGGTGGTGGGAGCGTTTACTCCACCCATGTTGTTTGCCACACCTTTTGAATACTGCAGGTTGTCCACACCGCCGGTGTTCAAGCCATGGCAGGTGGCACAGGAAACTGTGTTGTCGGAAGACAGACGTGTGTCGTGATAGAGGTCGAAACCAAGTTTCACCTTGCGTGGGTCGGTATCAGGGTTGGCGATGATGGGGCGTACGGGTTCGCCGGCACGCTCACCGGAGAGCCCGTCGTTGTAGTATGCCATGCGGAAGTCGCGTGCCCACTCTGCTATCATTCCGGCCTTTTTGTCTGTCATTTGGCTGCCCCAATGTACGAGATAGTACTTTGCCATGGGCATGCTCTTGTCCAGCGCCACCTTCTCTATCTTGGCAACGTCGACGGGGTTGGGCATACCGCCGTTTTTCAGTTTTTCCACAACGCCCTCAATGTCGAAGGCACGGTAACCATCTTCAATGTCCGTCTTTACCATATCTCCTGCCACGGGTATGTTGGCATAGAACGGGAGTTCGGCATTCGCACTGTGGCAGCTGATACAGCCGCCATTCTCCAAAATAGCAGCAACGCGTGCCTCCGGAACTAACTCCTTGGATGGTGTCGAATATGCTGTAATTACTCGGTAGGTGACCCAACCACATGCTATAAGCAGCATTGCAACGCCAATCAGGAACTGACCTCTTTTTTGCTTTTTCATAACTTTGGTATTGTTGGTTATTGATTATATGTATGTATGCTTGTTTCTGCCGACGGCAGATAGTTGATGCCGTACCAGCACATCTGCAAGGTCAGGAAGCCCAATACAATGGCACAATGATACAGGCATCTGCGCTTTGCGTTCATTACACTTGGAGCCAAGTGCAGGGTTATGAGGTACAGCGCCCACGTGGCCACTGCCCACGATTCCTTAGGGTCCCAACTCCAGTAGGCCCCCCATGCCTCCTTGGCCCAGAGCGAACCGGTGAGCATGCCCACAGAGAGGAAGGCCAGACCGGCATAAAGCAACCTTTCTATGGCCGGGGTGAAATCGGCCTGACGGCGCACAAGGGTTGCAACGGAGAGCAACGTAGCGCATCCGAGCAACGAATATGAGAACATATAAACAGAGACATGCGGCACAAACCACACGCTCTGCAGAGCCGGCATCAGCGTCTGGTCGTGAATCTCGGGCTTGAGTATGTTTATCAGGATGAACACCGATGCAAGTACGGTGGAGAAGAGCATTATCCATCGGTATTGCCAACGGTAATAGGTGAAGAGACCTGCCACCAGCAGGAAGAAGGAGTACCACAGACGTGTCTCGCCCATGGTGCGCAGGGGAGGGCGTTCAAGTGCCGCCCACAGCATGCCTATGAATCCTGCCATGCCAAGAATGGCAAGCAACATCATGGCCATGGCCCAGGCGTTGCGCTCTTTCCTGAGCACCGCAACGGCAGAGCCTGTGGCGGCAAATATCACTACAATCGCCGCCCACATTGGAAATATGTTCCATCCCATAGTCATGTTGATGAGGGGTTTAGGTTTAATGAGTATGGATACGGTATGTCTGCTTCTATTTTTTGTTCTCGGACACGGCATGCCGTGTCCCTACCATGCTTCTGCTACTTACTTTTAGTTCTTAGTTTTCCGTTTTAATCCGACTTCATCGTCTTGAATCTGCTCCCGCTCGGCAATTCAAAAGAGTTTGATGGCTCTCGCTTACTCGCAGATTTGACTTTAGCCCCTTCGGGCGTCGACCTTCGGTTCACCTTTCCGTTTCATCATACCCCCTCCCCTTCGGGACTCCCCCTGTCTCAGGGGGAGAAAGTGGGTAATAATGCTTAACGCTCTTTGTCCCCCTAAGATAGGGGGCGAAGAGGGTCTTCAGAAGAATGACTTGATGTCATTCTGTACCCTCTGAGGGGAGCACTTCCCAGTGCGACGTGGGCAGAGGAGCAACGCTCCGGAGGGGGTATGTCCTAACAGTTTTCCGTTCTCCGTTTTCCGTTCTCCTTGGTCCTTGTATGAAGAGCAGCACCGCGCCGGCAATAAGCATTATGATGCCGGTTGCGATAGCCCATTGCCATGGTTCGTCCACTATCTCGATGACGGCATAGGTTTCTCCCATTAGTGAGTGGCCGAAACTCACAAGGTATAACTTCTCGCTCAGTGTGCGGTCGTAGGGGTGGTTCACTCTCAGGGTTACGTCTTTGCCATCCACCTTTATTTGTGCCTCGTATAGTGTGGGTGCACCGTTGTCGGCATGCTCCATGCGGAACGACACCAACTCAATGGGGTAGGGTGTGGGCCTCAGTTCGCCAGTCATGGTGTAAGCCTCGTTTGACGGATAGTCATAAACTGCCATGCGCCGCTGCTCGCGGTCCGGTGCTCCCCAGAATCCTGCCCCAAGTGCCAATAGCAGACCGATGTGGGTAATGCTGAAGCGCCACCGTATGCCCTTTGCACCACGCCAGCCACGTAGGATAACAAAACAGAGGTGGGTGAGTATGAACAGAATGGACACCACCACGGGCCATGATGTTGTAGAGGGCTTGCGCTGCAATCCCAGAACTATGCCTATGACGGCCATCAGAACAAGCGTCAGCCATGTGGCACCGCGCGAAAGCATAAACCGTGCAAAGGCATTGCCGCTCCTGTTGCGATACAGCATGGAGATTGCTGCAAGCCACAGTGCCAAAATCACTACGTTAAGCGGAAAACGGAATATGTCCAAGGGGAAACTGCCCATGCACACTTCGGCAACAACAGACAATACGGCCACTGCACCCACAGCGCAGGCGCTTGGCAGAAGTGATTTCATGTTAGTGTGTGATGTTGCCATAACCGGCATAAAGGTAGTCTTATTTCTCGATATACAGGCTACATCACCAGTAAAATATGAATAAAGACAAAGGATTGTAACCTGTTCAGGGCAATCCGAAGGTTGTACGCATTACGCGGAACTCCGTTCTTCGGTTCAGGGCATTGCATGCCTCCTGCTGTTCTTCGTCGGGCAGGGCAAGGATGAAGGCCTCTGTCAGAGTGTCGCCTACCTGCAGGAACGGGTTCTGTTCGGCCTGGCGGCGAGTCACTATCTTCGGACGGCTCTCGCCATATCCCACGGGCGTGAGACGGTCGGCAGGCAGCCCTTTGCTGATGAGATAGTTGACCACGCTTTCCGCACGGCGCTGGGACAGGCGCAGGTTGTATTCGTCCCTGCCACGATAGTCGCAGTGCGAGGACAGTTCAATGGTAACACTGGGATTCTCGGCCAGAAGCGTTGCCAGACTGTCCAGGGCTATGGTGCTGCTGTCCGTCAGTTCGGCACTGTCAAACTCATAGAATACATTGCGGATGAGCACGGGATCTGTCATGCTTGCCAACGGGAACTGCAGCACATGCTCTCGCGACACGCTGCTTGTGTCTATGGAAATCTCCTGCTTGTGGTTCAGGTAGCCCTTGCATGTACCCAGCAGGACATAGTCCACATGCGGCTTCACCTCCTGCACGAAGGAACCGTCCGACCTTACGGACAGTTTCAGGTTAGTGCCGTCGTTGCCAACCATATACACCAGTGCTTCGGGCAGTTCGTAACCGTCCTTCTCGTACACCCAGCCTTTGATGCTCTGCACTATCTCCGGACATTCAAACGACATGAGTTGGTCCCAGCCTCTGCCGTTGCCACGGTTTGTGGAGAAGAAACCACGGTCGTGCAGTCCCTCGAACGTCATTCCGAAGTCGTCGCCTGCAGAGTTCATGGGCGAACCAAGGTTTGTCAGCGTCCATTGCCCTGTGCTGTCCTGCTCGGCCTGGAAGAGGTCCAGACCGCCCATGCCAGGATGTCCGTCGGAGGAGAAATAGAACTCTCCGTTGGCACGGAACGAGGGGAACACATCATCGCCATAGGTGTTTACCCCGGGACCGAGGTTTTCCGGTGCGCCCATGCCATGTTCGTCCAGCGAAACTTTCCACAGGTCCATGCCTCCGTGTCCGCCAGGCATGTCGCTGGAGAAATACAGCCACTTGCCGTCGGGCGATACGGCAGGGTAGGCAAATGTGGACAATGTGTCGCTGGAAATCTTCACCTCTTCAGGCTTGCTCCATGCCGCATCGCTGCGATTGCTGGACATGATGATGGCATATCGGGGGTAATTGGGATCGTGTGTGCAACGGGTGAAGTACATTGTCTTTCCGTCTGGCGAGAACGAGCACGCACCGTCTTCGTATTCCGTGTTCACCTCCCCCTGCACGGCTTCGGGCTTGCTCCACTTGCCCTTGTCGTCCTTCTGGCTGAAGAAGATGTCCGCCATCTTTACTCCGGTGATACCGCTCAGTTCATTGCCCATGGCCTGCGGACGTGTGGTGGAGAAATAGAGTTGGTCCCAATTTTCCCCGTACAGGGCAGGGGAGTAGTCGGCACGCCGGCTTGCCAGGATAGGCATCTTCTTTATAGTGTAGAGCGAACCTTTCCTTTTCCATATCGTTGCCCGCCTGCATCCCTCCAGACCGTTTTGTGCCTCTAAGGACGAGGGCACGCTGTCCAGATACAGGGTATAGTTCTTTATGGCATCGTTGTATTTGCCCATCCATTGCTGCATCTGTGCCAGACGCAGCACGGCCTCCGGTCCTCCTGTCTTGTACCGCACGGCATTGCGGTATGCTCCGGCAGCCTTGGCGCTATAGCCTATGCGGCGGTAGCACTCTGCCATCTTCCATGCCCTTTCTCCGCGCTTGGCCTTTTCCTTGGCCGGAGTGTGGGAGTATGCTTTCTTGAACTCTTCCGCGGCGTCGTAGTATTCCCCTATGGCATAGAACTCCTCTGCCTTTCGGGCGTAGTTGTCCGCTCCGCATCCGCTCAGGATAAGGAGCAGGGCAAGGATGCCAGTCAGGAAAAGAAGTGCTTTGCGCATTGTTTTTTTGAGGGTCTTTAGGGTCCTTAAGGTCCTTAGGGTCCTTAGGGATATAACGGGGATGGTGGTGCTTTTATTTTATTTCTTCTTGCTCTTCTTCGTTATTTCCTCTGTTATGCTCACATGGCGGTTGCTGTTGTCGCGCATCACCTCCATGACGATATCGGTTACCATCTGCTTCAGTTCGTCCAAGAACTGGTGTGCATCATACTGCCTGTGCTCTATCTGCCTGAGTTTGCGCTCCCAAATGCCGGTCAGTTCGGCACTCTTGAGCAGTTCTTCGTGGATGATGCCTATCAGTTCCACTCCCGTGGGTGTGGCCCATAGCGAGGTGCGCTCCTTGCGGATGTAGCGACGGCGGAACAGGGTTTCTATGATTGCTGCACGTGTGGAGGGACGGCCTATGCCGTTCTCCTTCAGTGCGTCTCTCAGTTCCTCGTCCTCCACCATCTTTCCTGCCGTTTCCATGGCGCGGAGCAATGTCGCTTCGGTGTATGGCTTAGGCGGTGTGGTCTGTTTTTCTGCAAGGTCGGGAGTGTGCGGTCCGCTCTCGCCTTTTATAAATTCCGGCAGAGTTTTCTCCTCGGCCGGTGTGTCGGCAGAGTCCGAGTTTGTGCTCCAGAGTATCTTCCATGCAGGGTCGGTGATATGCTTTCCCGTGGCGCGGAAAGCGATGTCGCCCACCTCGCCCGTTATGGTGGTAGTTTCGAAAAGGCAGTCGGGATAGAATATGCCTATGAAGCGTCGTGCTATCAGGTCAAAGACCTTCTTCTCCGCTTCCGACAGTCCCACGATGGGCTGGCCTGTGGGAATGATGGCATGGTGGTCCGTCACCTTGATGTTGTCGAAGAACTTCTTGTCCTTCCTCAGTTTCTGCCCCTTTATCCTGTCCATCAGGTGGAAGTATTCCTTCAGTCCGTTCATTATCTGTCCGCACTTGGGATACACGTCGTCGGGCAGGAAGGTGGTGTCCACGCGGGGATACGTCGATACCTTCTTCTCGTAGAGGCTCTGCACCAGTTGCAGTGTCTGGTCGGCAGAGTATCCGAATTTCCTGTTGCACTCCACCTGCAGGCTTGTCAGGTCGAACAGGCGCGGAGGAGCCTCCTTGCCCTTCTTCTTCTCTATCTTCTTGACGGTAAAAGGCAGGTCCTTAATCTTTGCCAGTACAGTCTCGCCCTCCTCGCGTGTCTTGAATCCCTTGGGAGTCTTTTCCTTTGTCTTGGCTTGCTCCTGCTTCTCCGTCTGATTGTCTTCCTTTTCCTCTTCCTCCATCACCACGTTGAACACCGTATCGCGGTACAGTGTGGTCAGTACCCAGTAGGTTGTGGGCACGAAGTTCTCTATCTCCTGCTGGCGTCGGACAATGAGGGCGAGGGTAGGGGTCTGCACACGACCTATGCTCAACACCTGGTTGGTTCCCTGGCTGCGGTCGTTGCTTCTGTATTTCAGTGTGTAGAGTCTGGTGGCGTTCATTCCCAAGGTCCAGTCTCCGATGGCACGCATCAGTCCGGCCTCGTACAGACTCTGGTAGTGCGACTGGTCCTTCAGGGTCTGGAAGCCTTCACGTATCGCCTCTTCCGTCAGCGAGGAAATCCACAGGCGCTGCACGGGGCACTTGGCGCCAGCCAGCTGCATCACCCAGCGCTGTATCAGTTCTCCCTCCTGCCCGGCATCACCGCAGTTTATGATGGAGTCGGCATTCTGCATCAGCGATGTTATCACCTTGAACTGGTGTTCCACCCCCTTGTCCTGCTTTAGACGTATGCCAAAGCGGGGCGGTATCATGGGCAGGGAACCCAGGGACCAGTACTTCCACTGCTGGTTGTACTCATGCGGTTCCTTCAGTTCGCACAGGTGGCCGAAGGTCCATGTCACCTGATACCCGTTGCCCTCCATGTATCCGTCTCTGGACTGGTTGGCACCGAGCACCTTGGCTATGTCCTTGGCCACAGATGGCTTCTCGGCAATGCAG
>JAZURY010000051.1:0-26840 GCA_045606445.1 Bacteroidaceae bacterium | reverse complement strand
CGGGGTTCCACCTCTTCCCATTCCGAACAGAGAAGTTAAGCCCGTCCGCGCCGATGGTACTGCACACCCGTGGGAGAGTAGGTAGCCGCCGTTTTTTCAGAAAGAGGAGTCCTTTGGAGAATGTTCCGAAGGACTCCTTTGTTGTATGTATGTGTTGGGTGGTTAGCGGTGAGAGTTTAACGTTTAACGTTTAACGGTGAGCGGATGAGCGGTGAGAGTTGTGCGGTGAGAGTGGGTGAGCGGTGAGAGTTGAATGTTGAGCAATGACTGGTAGGGATACGGCATGCCGTGTCCGAAAGCCAAAGCACGCCCGCACCTGCCCCCATCCGCTTTTACATCCCCCCCGTCGCTTCGCGCCACCTCTTCAAGGTCCGACGTCAGACACGGCAGCTTAACCCTCATGAGGCATTGTCTGACATTTTGCCTTCCCGTTGGAGTTCATTCTATTGTCGGATCAGTAGTTATTTCGGCTCCCAAGTCTTGCCTGTGTAGAGAATTATCTTTATCTTTGCAACGGTAATATTACCGGTTGATAGAAGTCATGAGCAGAAACAGAGCAATACAGGACACACTACTACAGGTGCCGGTTTGCAGGGATGTGTGTATTGCCTTATGTGTCATTTTTTACCCCCTCCCCCCTCTCTGTGTTCCTTGTCTCCCTCGCGGGGTATTGGTGGTCCGTACCAGCACCGGTATCGCTTATAGGGTGCTAATCCCATAATATGAGAATAATACAATAACAATAGCGACAACAAAATACGACACAACGATGAAAAAGATTTTTTCCCTGATTACCCTTTTTATGATGACGATAAGCGCAGTGGCGCAGACTGGGTACTTCTACGAGTGGAAGAACGGGAGTTATACCAGACGTTCTATATCGGAGATAGATTCTATCACTTTTGTCTTGCACGAAGACTCCATGGACATTCCTGAATATGCTGTAGATCTCGGTCTGCCAAGTGGCACTCTGTGGGCTGACAGGAATGTGGGAGCAGATGCACCAGAGGACTATGGCGACTATTTTGCATGGGGAGAGACTGTCCCGAAAAATACATATGACTGGACTACATACAAGTGGTCAGATGGTGCCTATAATACCATGACCAAATACTGCACATACAGCACTTACGGCAAAGTGGACAGTAAAAAGCATCTTGATGCCGAGGACGATGCAGCAACAGTCAACATGGGCAGGCCTTGGCGTATGCCAACCTATGAGGAATTGAAGGAACTTTGCGATAAATGCACCTGGACATGGAGTGAACAGAATAAGATTAAAGGTTATGTTGTAACAGGTCCCAATGGTAATAAGATATTCTTGCCAGCTGCAGGTTTTTACCAACTTTTCGATAAACAACCGGCGAATATAGGCATGTATGGTGTATATTGGTCAAGTACATTGAACAAAGACGAACCATGTTTTGCTGCCAATCTTGACACTTACACGGATAATTACTATGTAGGTAAGAGGGTTTATCGTTTTAGTGGACTTAGCGTAAGGGCAGTGTTGCGTTGAGAATTTGTGCATCCATTGCATCCAAGAACAAGGTGCAAAGAACAATATTCAGTTGTAACCACAGACGAAAAACAATGCAGTCGTGGCTGCGCTAAACGAGATGCTTGAACTTGTTGTCGCACATGCCAAGTGAGTGTGTGCAGGCGATGGAGGTTTTCTTTCACCGTCGGTCCGCCTTTATGGAAATCAAGGACTAAAATTATCACTCAGTGAGCATAAAAGTCAATATGCGACGTTCATATTTTCATGTTTTTTTAGTATCTTTGTACCCGTATATAAGAGATTAAAAGACAATGGAAGAGACTATGACAAACAATTCCAATTACAGTGCCTCCAACATTCAGGTATTGGAGGGATTGGAAGCCGTGCGCAAGCGCCCAGCCATGTACATCGGCGACATCAGCAAGAAGGGTCTGCACCATCTCGTGTACGAGACTGTGGACAACTCCATCGACGAGGCGCTGGCCGGATATTGTACGCACATCGAAGTAACGATAAACGAAGATAACAGCATAACCGTGCAGGACAACGGCCGCGGTATCCCCGTGGACATGCACGAGAAGGAGGGAAAGAGCGCTCTGGAGGTCGTGATGACCGTACTGCATGCCGGCGGCAAGTTCGACAAGGGCTCATACAAGGTTTCCGGCGGTCTGCACGGTGTGGGTGTAAGTTGCGTAAACGCACTTTCACAGAAGATGCTCTCACAGGTGTTCCGCGACGGCAAGGTCTACCAGCAGCAATACCATCAGGGCAAACCCGACGCTCCCGTGGCAGTGGTAGGCGAGACAGACTTGCGAGGCACACGCCAGCAGTTCTGGCCCGACGCAGAGATATTCACCACCACCGTCTATGAATACGACATCCTGGCCAACCGCATGCGCGAACTGGCCTACCTGAATGCCGGCATCCACATTACCCTTACCGACATGCGCCTGGACGTAAACGAGGCTTCCGGCATTGAGGGTGTGCGCAAGGAGGTATTCTACAGCGAGGGCGGTCTGCGCGACTTTGTGCGCTACATCGACAGCACACGCACACGCCTCATCAACGATGTCATCTACCTGAACACCGAGAAGCAGGGAGTGCCCATCGAAATTGCCATCATGTACAATACCGGCTACTCCGAGAACCTGCATTCCTACGTAAACAACATCAACACCATAGAGGGCGGCACGCACCTGCAGGGTTTCCGTACCGCACTGACACGCACACTGAAGGGCTATGCCGAGAAGCAGTGCGTGAAGGAACTGGAGAAACTGGCCAAGAACCACGTGGAGATTTCCGGCGAGGACTTCCGCGAGGGTCTTACTGCCGTTATCAGCGTGAAGGTGGCAGAACCCCAGTTCGAGGGACAGACCAAGACAAAACTTGGCAACAGCGAAGTGGCAGGTGCCGTACAGCAGGCCGTAGGCGAAGCCCTGAGCAACTACCTGGAGGAACATCCCCACGAGGCAAAGGTGATCGTGGACAAGGTAATCCTGGCCGCCACAGCACGTGTGGCAGCACGCAAGGCCCGCGAGAACGTACAGCGCAAGTCTCCCATGGCAGGAGGCGGCCTGCCCGGCAAACTGGCCGACTGCTCCGACAGGGATGCCGCCAACTGCGAACTCTTCATTGTCGAGGGTGACTCTGCAGGCGGCAGTGCCAAGCAGGGCCGCAACCGCCATTTCCAGGCCATCCTGCCCATCCGCGGTAAGATATTCAATGTGGAGCGCGTAATGTGGCACAAGGCCTTCGAACACGAGGAGGTGAACAACATCATACAGGCTCTGGGCGTGCGCTTCGGCTTGGGCGAGGACAGCAAGGAAGCCAACTACGACAAACTGCGCTACTACAAGACCATCATCATGACCGATGCCGACGTCGATGGTTCTCACATCGACACCCTCCTGATGACCCTGTTCTACCGCTACATGCCCGAACTCATCCGCAACGGCCACCTCTACATTGCCACCCCCCCGCTCTACCGCTGCACCATAGGCAAGCACGAGGAGTACTGCTACGACGAGGCCAGCCGCCTGCGCTTCATCCAGACATACGCCAACGGCCGCGAAGACGCCATCCACACCCAGCGCTACAAAGGTCTTGGTGAGATGAACCCCGACCAGTTGTGGGAGACCACCATGGACCCCGAACGCCGTCTGCTCAAGCAGGTGACCATAGACGATGCCGCACAGGCCGACTATGTCTTCTCCATGCTCATGGGCGAAGACGTGGCACCACGCCGCGAGTTCATCGAGCAGAACGCAACGTTCGCCAACATCGATGCATAAAAGAGGACACAATTCCCTTGATTGACAAGAAGGTAAATACAAATATCAACCAACCCCATCCCTGCCTATGAAGCATAGCGTATAATCGATACGCACATTTTTAAGTAAAGAAAAGCGTTTTAGTTTTATTCTGTCTACTCAAAAGTTTGGCGACTTAAAGATGCTGACAGGAATCACACTGGAATGCTCATGCGATAACGCGTGGGCTTTTAGTTGTTCCGTCAGCAGGTTACGCCAAACACCTTGAGTAGAGAACACACTAATAAGTTCCGCGTTTTTTTATGTGCGTATACCCACAGCAACCCCAACAGCCAGGAACTGACGGAGTATCCGAAAAGCCGAAAAGTGAGTAGGGCATTATATAATAAATAAGAAAATGAAAAAGTATATTTTGGGATTTATAGCATTGGCATTTGTTTGTTCTCTTTCTTTGACACTTTCATCATGTGGGGAAAATGATGTAGAGGATGTGGACAAGGAGGAGGGCGCCACAGATAAAGGTTCAAGTAAGTCCCTTATTGTAGGCACATGGTATTGCGGTGAAAGCGAGGATGATTTTGATTTGATGTTTGTCCTGAATGCTAATGGTACCGGTAAGGGATATGAAGGCATTAAGGAAGTATGGGAATTCACATATACATATAAGGGGAGTACCGGAATGCTGACCATGTATATTGAAGATTATGATGAAACAGAAACATATCTTGTTGAATTCATAAATAATGACAGGGCCATATTGTACGAAGTTTATAATGGAGAAGTTGACAGGGAGGATGGCATGCTATTCAAGCGTGTGAAATAGACCGGCAGTGACATACACGAATAAAGGTTGGATCGGACATTGAGCCGACCCAACCTTTTTGTGATGTTCCATTCCTGTCCTCTATGCAGGACAGGAGAAAGGACGTTAATTATTCTGCGCTTTCGCTATTCTCGTTATTCTCGTGATGTCCGAAGTTGAGACGGGGACGACGCTCGCCACGCTCACCTCTTTCACCGCGCATAGGGCGGTCGCCACGCATGGGACGCTCGGGGCGCTCGGGACGCTCGGGACGGGGACGACGCTCGCGCTCCACATAACCCTCGGGCTTCTCTATGAGGACACGGCGGGAGAGTTTGAACTTACCGGTCTTGGGGTCAATCTCCAGGAGTTTCACCTGCAGTTTGTCACCCTCCTTGATTCCTGCCTCTTCCACGGTCTCCAGACGCTTCCAGTCTATCTCGCTGATGTGCAGCAGACCGTCCTTGCCGGGCATGAACTCCACGAAACAGCCATAAGGCATTACTGAACGTACAGTACCCTCGTACACCTCTCCAATCTCGGGAACGGCAACGATAGCCTTTATCTTGCTCATGGCGGCATCGATGACAGCCTTGCTGGAACCGGACACCTGCACCTTGCCTACGCCGTCTTCCTCGTCGATGGTGATGACAGCACCGGTATCCTCCTGCATGCCCTGGATAATCTTACCGCCGGGACCGATGACAGCACCGATGAACTCCTTGGGAATGATAATCTGCTCAATGCGTGGAACGTGGGGCTTCAACTCAGCACGAGGCTCGGACAGAGTCTTCATCATCTCGCCCAGGATGTGCTCACGACCGGCCTTGGCCTGCATCAGAGCCTGCTCCAGAATCTCATAGGAGAGACCGTCGCATTTGATGTCCATCTGGGTTGCAGTAAGACCGTTGGGAGTACCTGTGGTCTTGAAGTCCATGTCGCCCAGGTGGTCCTCATCGCCAAGGATGTCGGACAGCACTGCGTACTTGTCCTCACCGGGGTTCTTGATCAGACCCATGGCAATACCGCTGACGGGAGCCTTGATGGGCACACCGGCATCCATCAGAGACAGACAACCGGCACATACGGTAGCCATAGAACTTGAACCGTTGCTCTCCAGAATATCACTTACCACACGTATGGTGTAGGGGTAGTCGGCAGGAATCTGACCCTTCAGGCCGCGCCATGCCAGATGGCCGTGGCCGATTTCGCGACGGCCTATACCGCGCTGTGCCTTGGCCTCACCTGTAGAGAAGGGAGGGAAGTTGTAGTGCAGGAGGAAGCGCATGTAACTCTTGTCCAGCACGTTGTCCACCATCTTCTCGTCGAGTTTGGTGCCGAGGGTGGTGGTGCTCAGTGACTGGGTCTCGCCACGTGTGAAGATGGCACTGCCGTGAGGCATGGGCAGGGGGCTGACCTCACACCAGATGGGGCGGATGTCTGTGGTCTTACGGCCGTCCAGACGGATACCCTCGTCCAGGATGCAGCGACGCATGGCGTCCTTCTCTACGTCGTGATAGTAACGGTCTACCAGAGCGTTCTTCTCTGCCAGTTCGTCGTCGGTCAGTTCGGTGTGTGCTGCGGCATACTCCAGTTTGAAGTCCTCGCGGATCTTCTCGAAAGCCTCGGCGCGCGCATGCTTCTCCAGAGCCTGCTTGGTAACGTCGTAGGCGGGCTGGTAGCAGGCAGCCTTCACCTGCTCGCGCAGTTCCTCGTCGTTAACCTCGTGGCAGTACTCGCGCTTAACGTCGGTACCCAGTTCCTTGGCCAGTTCCTTCTGCAACTGGCACATGGGCTTGATGGCCTCGTGGGCAGCCTTCAGGGCACCGAGCAGGTCCTGCTCGCTAACTTCCTTCATCTCGCCCTCGACCATCATGATATTTTCCTCGGTGGCACCTACCATGAGATCCATGTCGGCCTTTTCCAACTGTGCAAAGGTGGGGTTGATGACATATTCGCCGTTGATACGGGCTACGCGAACCTCGCTGATGGGACCGTCAAAGGGTATGTCGCTGCAACTCAATGCGGCACTGGCGGCAAAACCTGCCAGGGCATCGGGCATGTCCACGCCATCAGCGGAGTAGAGAATCACGTTAACGTAAACCTCGGCATGGTAATCGCTGGGGAACAGGGGACGCAGGGCACGGTCCACCAGACGACAGGTCAGAATCTCGTCGTCGTTAGCCTTACCCTCGCGCTTGGTGAAACCGCCGGGGAAACGGCCGGCCGCACTGTACTTCTCGCGATACTCTACCTGCAAAGGCATGAAATCTGTGCCGGGGACAGCGTCCTTGGCACCGCAAACAGTGGCCAGGAGCACGGTGTTGTTCATACGCAACATCACGGCACCATCGGCTTGTTTGGCCAACTTTCCGGTCTCGATGCTGATGGTACGTCCGTCAGGCAGAGACACAGTCTTTGTAATTACATTCATCTTCTTGTTTCGATTGTGTGTATAAAAAACGTCTTTATCCATGCAAAGATACGAAAAAGTCTCATATACCTTATTATATATATGCAACAATTCCTTAAAAAAGGTCAAAAGAGAACAATTTAGGCGCATAATGATTGTTTATTCATTTTAATGTTATACCTTTGCACTGCAATTCTGAAAACAGACCGATACCGATTAAGGGTTCTGACCGAAAGGTTGGAATTCTTTTATTTTGCGGTTTTCAAAAAGGCGCCACCGCCACACGGAGACAGAACAACGACAATAATAATAACCAAACAAACAAATAGAGCAACATGGCATACATGTCACAAAAGGGCTACGACGATCTCGTGGCAAAACTCAAGCACATGGAGAGCGTGGACCGTCCCGCCGCCAGTGCGGCAATTGCCGAGGCACGCGACAAGGGCGACCTCAGCGAGAATGCGGAATACGATGCTGCAAAGGAATGGCAGAGCAAACTGGAGACCCAGATAGCACTGCTGAAGCAAACCATATTGGATGCAAAAATCATAGACACGCGCCACATGGACACCAGTTCCGTGCAGATCATGGCCACCGTGGGACTGAAGAACGCCAACAACGGCATGGAGATGAAGTACACCATCGTCAGCGCCACCGAGGCAGACCACCGCGCCGGCAAGATCAGTGTGGAGACTCCAATCGCCCAGGGCCTCCTCGGCAAGAAGGTGGGAGAGACTGCCACCATCCGCGTGCCTCAGGGAGAAATCCAACTGGAGATTACCAGCATCAGTTACGACATCTGATTATGAGCATCTTCTCACGCATAGTGGCAGGAGAGATACCCTGCTACAAGATTGCCGAGGACGAGAACTACTTCGCTTTCCTCGACATCAGCCCCCTCCAGAAGGGGCACACTCTGGTCATCCCCAAGCACGAGGTGGACTACATCTTCGATCTGAGCGACGAAGAGATTGCCGGCCTGCAGGTTTTTGCCAAGAAGGTGGCCGTGGCCATCCGCAAGGCCATTCCATGCGTAAAGGTGGGCCAGTGCGTACTGGGGCTGGAAGTGCCCCATGCGCACATACACCTTGTCCCCATGCAGAGCGAGGCAGACTTGAGGTTTACAAACCCTCATCTTGAACTCACTCCGGAGGAATTCAACCAGATTGCCGAAGGCATTCGCGCACAGTTCTGACGGATATGCGCCAGCAGCAAGACAAGACCGCGCCAGGAATCCCCTGGCGCGGTCTTGTCTTGCTACATGAACTTTGTATCCGTGTGCATGCGGCGCATGGTGGCCACATCCTCGCGCGGACAGATCATCAGTATGTCCCCCTCCTCTGCCACCACATAGTCGTGAAGGCCCTTTATGACTACCGTCTTCCCGTTTGGCAGGCGAATCACATTGTCATTGCATTCATATAGATAAGCCTTGGTGTTCATGAGCACATTGCCATTGGCATCTGCCGGCAGGTCATCATGAATGGATGTCCATGTCCCCATATCCGCCCAGCCGAAGGAACATTCCTTTACACAGACGTTCTCGGCACGCTCAAGCACCCCAACTGCCAGACTGAGGTTGGGCAGCATCTGGAACACTTCGGGCACCAACTTGGCATCGTCGCTTTCTGCATCTGACATCATGCGCGGTATCCCTATCTGATACTCCGGCACCATACGGCACACCGCATCCAGGAAAATGTCGGCACGGAACACCTGCAACCCCGTGTTCCACAGGAAGTCGCCATCGCGCACAAACATTTCGGCAAATTCGCGGGCAGGCTTTTCAGAGAAGGTCTTCACCTTGCTGATACCCTTTTCATCGGTGTCGTCGCCCTTCTGTATATATCCATAACCCGTTTCAGGACGAGTGGCCTTCACGCCCATTACCAGCATGTTGCCATGCGCGGCAACAAACTCCAGTCCCTCCAGCATGTCACGGACATAGTCATCCTCGTTAAGGATAAGTTGGTCGGACGGGGTAACCAGCACCCTTGCCTTCGGTTCGCGCATAGTTATCATGGCCATGCCCCATGCTACGGAAGCCATGGTGCCGCGCCTGAGCGGTTCTTCCAGTATGTGCATGTCGTCCACCTGTGGCAACTGTTCGTACACCAAAGGAAGGTACTGCACATTGGTACTTATATATATGTTGTCGCTATCAATGAACCGCGACACGCGGTCATAAGTCTGCTGAAGCATTGTGCGTCCCGTCCCGGACAAATCCAAGAACTGCTTGGGTTTGGAACTACGGCTTACGGGCCATAGTCTCTGGCCTATGCCGCCGGCCAGAATCAGGCAATAATTCTTGTCGCTCATAATCGTGTTTTTCATTTCCCGACAACCCACCGGTGTTTGCCGGTACGACAAATATACGATAAATTATGCTAAAGGCATCGCTTTCACAAGGGCTTTTTGCTTTCCGCGCAAGGATTTAAGGAAATATAACCTTTGTCAGTTTGCCATGGAGCCGATTATGCACCCCAGTATAGTCCCGGCCACCACACCGGCTGCCACCTCTCCGGCAGAGGCATGACCCGTGTGAACGGGACGGGGATGGTGCACGTGCGGAGGAACAGGTTCGCAGAAGAAGTCGTAGGGATTATAGTAGCAGTTGTAATACCTCCAGGCACCGTTTACGTAGTAACCCCAGCGTCCGTCGTGGTGGTAGCGTACGCGGCCCTCCCAACCAGGCACATAACATCCGCGGCTGATACGGGGAGGGGCACATTTCACAAGGCGGCCTCCGCGAGGAACGAAATGGCTGTCGTGCCTGTCCCTGTGTCTGGGAGCATGCGCCATACGGTCCGGACGTCTGTCTCGTCCGTGCTGCTGGCGGTAGTTGCCGCGATCATTGCGACCCCGGACCTCGCGGTGTTCCACACGCTCTCGGTCGCGTCCGCGACCCTGAGCCTGAGCATTGGATTCCAAACTTGGCATAAGCATTGCCATCGTTAACGCTGAAACAATCATCAATCTTTTCATAGTAGTAAGTTTTTTTAAGTAGGTCTTCATGTTGTTTACACCGCAAAGATACGCCTCTTAATCCTGCCGTGCAACGGATTTTGCATAAAGGACAGGGGTATTATCTCTACACTTGATGGGGATTTTACCAAATAATCCAACCTACACTTTGCCGTTCCGTACGGTTTGTGTATCTTTGCAACAATATTTAACGTATCGTCTGTGCGAGACACAGGCAAAAGCACAAAAGCAATGACAAAAAAGGAAATCTGGTTCACGCTGCGCTCGGCATTCATTGCCGGCATCTGCATAGGTATTGCCGGTTTCGGCTATCTGGCAGAAAAGAACATAATAGGAGCGGTGCTCTTCTCTTTCGGACTCTTGGCCGTGGTGGGGTACAGCCTTAAACTCTACACAGGCACGGCAGGATTCTTCAAGAAAGGAGAGTTCTCCCAGGTTATGCTGATTCTCTTAGGCAACCTTATGGGTTGCGCCGCCATGTCCCTGATACTGCGCTGCTCTCCCATGCCATTGCAGGAAACCGCCCAAGGCATTCTGGAGACCCGCCTGGCTTTGGGACCCGTGAAAGGCGGCATATTGGCAATAGGTTGCGGCTTCATCATGACCACGGTAGTGACCTTTGCACGCGAGGGCAAGAACCTGCCCATGCTGTTCGGCATCCCCGTCTTCATAAACTGCGGCTTCCCTCACTGCGTGGCAGACTCCTTTTTCTATCTGTGTGTCCCCACTGACTTCACCCTTGCCCATCTGCCTCAGGTCCTTGCCTTCTGGCTGGCGATAGCATCGGGCAATTTCCTGGGATGCAACGTCTACCGCCTCATCATGCGCAAGACGAAGTAAAGAGGAGTTTTCCGTTTTCCCCTTTCCGTTTTCCGTTTCCTCTATGTCCATAATCCTGTCTCCGGAAACCTCATGCTGCCGATGCATCGCCCTGGTAGGGCAGGATGTGGCATTGCGTAAAGACGGGCAGCCTTTGCGCTTCGGAGACCTGAAGGTTCTCCGGACTTCATCGTCCGACAGCCTGCTTTTTGAAGAAAGGCAGACAGGCATCTGCGTGTTGGCCATGCCGCAAGACACCCCGTTGCCCGTAGAATTCGGGACAACTGCCCTGCGAAACTATTTTGCAGAGTACGGAGAGGAGGAGGCGCGGCCATACTTCCGTGCCAAGGCCCTATACGAATGGCTCAACAGTACACGCCATTGCCCAAAGTGCGGTACACGGCTGGAACCCGGCACCAGCGAGGAGGAGACCTCGCTCATGTGCCCCGGATGCCATAACGTCATCTATCCGCGCATAGAACCCTGTATCATCGTGCTTGTCAACCGTGGAGACGACATTCTGCTGGCCCTGCACCGCAACCGCATCTCAAAGTACTACTCGTGCATAGCAGGGTTCATGGAGGCAGGAGAGTCTGCCGAACAGGCTGTAAGACGCGAAATAATGGAAGAGACCGGCATTGCCGTACGCAACATACGCTATTTCGGCAGCCAGAGTTGGCCATTCCCCTCCCAACTGATGCTCGGTTTCACCGCAGAATACGAGAGCGGAGAAATACGCATACAGGAGAGCGAACTGCAAAAGGCTGCCTGGTTTCCACGCGACAACTGCCCTGCCACACCGCCCAAAGGTTCACTGGCCTACAGACTGATACATAAGGAATAATCCTCCGGAAATAATCGGGTCCAAACTAATTTTTAAGTTACCTTGTTATATAACTTTAGGATTATTTCACTATATTTGCATTGTCAAAGACTTAAAAGACATGGATACAATCATCAACATCTTAGCGTTACTGGGTTCGCTCGGCCTCTTCCTCTTCGGTATGAAGATAATGAGCGAAGGATTGGAAAAGTTTGCGGGTGAACGTCTGCGAAGCATCTTGGCATGGATGACCAAGAACAGGTTTATGGGCGTGCTCACCGGCGTTACCCTTACCGCCCTCATCCAGTCATCATCTGCCACCACGGTCATGGTGGTAAGTTTCGTGAACGCCGGACTTATGACACTGTCCGAGGCTATCGGCGTAATCATGGGTGCCAACATCGGCACCACCATCACCGCATGGATTATCACGGCCGTAGGCTTCAAGGTGGACATTGCCGCCTTTGCCATTCCCCTGCTGGCCGTGGGCATGCCCCTGATTTTCTCAAGCAACGGCAACAGGAAGAACCTCGGCGAGTTCATCTTCGGCTTCTCGCTGCTGTTCCTGGGTTTGGAATATCTGAAGGTGAATGCCGAGGGCATGCACGTGGATACAATCGTCAGCAATCTGGTAACATACATCCCCTGTGATTCATTCTTCGGTACAATCTTGTTTGTTCTTCTTGGTGCAATCATTACCATGGTAGTGCAGTCATCTTCTGCTGCAATGGCTATCACCTTGATGCTGTTGGCCATGGATATTCCCGGTTTTGGTTTCGTGCAGGCTGCGGCTTTGGCAATGGGCCAGAACATCGGCACCACCATCACAGCCTTCATGGCTTCGCTTGCCGCCAACACACAGGCACGCCGTGCCGCCATGGCACACCTGCTGTTCAATGTGATTGGTGTGTTGCTGGTTCTGCCTTTCTTCACCTATGCCTGCGATGGAGTCACCTATATTACCACAGAGTTGATGGGTCGTGCCGATGACGATACAACATGGAAACTTTCCACGTTCCACACTCTGTTCAATCTTATCAACACCTGCATACTGATAGGTTTTGTGGCACAGATAGAGAAACTGGTTTGCCTGCTCGTTCCTCAAAAGGAGGCCGAGGAGGAATACCGCTTGCAGTACATCTCTGCCGGTATGCTGTCTACTGCCGAACTGAGCATTCTGGAAGCACAGAAGGAGATAAACAGTTATGCAGAGCGTTGCAACCGCATGATAGGTTTCGTTGACGACCTCATGAATACCGAGAAGGACGATGACTTCAACAAACTGTTCTCGCGTGTGGAGAAATACGAGAACATCACCGACAACATGGAGGTGGAGATTGCCAACTACCTGCACAGGGTGAGCGAAGGCAGGCTGAGCATCGAGTCCAAGATGGAAATCATGCGCATGCTGCGTCAGGTTTCCGAATTGGAGAGCATCGGAGACTCCTGCTACAATCTGGCACGCACCCTGAACCGACACCGCCAGAACTGCACCATACCGTTCACAGAGCAGCAACTGGCCAACATGCACAACATGATGGGCATGGTGCGCAAGGCCATGCAGCACATGGGACAGATTGTGGATGGCATCCTCTCTGGCCATCATGCGGACTACAACACTTCCTACAATCTGGAGAACGAGATAAACAACTACCGCAAGCAGTTGAAGAACCGCAACCTGCAGGACATCGATGCCGGTGTGTACAGTTACCAGATAGGCGTGTTCTACATAGACTTCATCTCCGAGTGCGAGAAACTTGGCGATTACATCCTGAATGTAGTGCAGGCCACTAAACCCGAAAAGTTATAGTCACATAACGATACCTCTAACAGGAACGGCGTGGGATCCCACGCCGTTCTGCATATATGCGTCACATCAATCCACGGTTATCGGGAGGGTGTTGGCCCCCAGCCGCCCTGCGTGACAATCCCCCGCCGGCAAGCGGCCTCCGTTACAGGATGTGCAGGATTTCCCTTAGAGAGTGTATTTCGTAATTCACAGGTTCCGTGGCCTCGTTCTGCCCTGGATGTGGATTGAACCACATGACATCAAGTCCGGCCCTCTTGGCTCCAAGGATGTCTGCCTGGAAATTGTCGCCAACCATCAGCGTATGCCTACGGTCGGCACCGGTTGCGCGGAAGGCGTATTCAAAGTAGTCCGGCGATGGCTTGTTGGCACCGGCATCCTCGGACAGTACCACGGTATCGAAATACCCGGTCATGCCGCATGCCTTGAGTTTCCTGTACTGCACCTCACGGAAACCGTTGCTGCACATGTGCAATCCGTAACCTCGGGACTTAAGATGGTCCATCACCTCGTGTGCCCCGTCTATCACACCGGGTTTCACGGCGCAGAGTTCAAGGAAGCGGTCACTTACCTTCAGGCAGAATTCCTCGCTGACATCCTCCAGTCCGTGCCCATGGCTGAGGGGGCGGCGGAAACGCTCCACGATGAGGACGTCACGTGTAATCTCTCCTGCCGTATACTGCTTCCACAAATCTACGTTTGTCTGCCAGTAGGGGACGAGGAAATCATCCATTGTGTCGAAATGCCGGTACAGGGCGAAGTCCTCGTAAAGTTCGCCCAGTGCTATGTCGGCATTGCCATGAGTGTCATACAGGGTGTCGTCGAAATCCAGGAATAGGTCTTTGTAGCGGTTGCTCATCTTGTGTGTTGTTCTTTTTCCTTAGGGTCCTTAGGGTCCTTAAGGTCCTTAGGGTCCTTAAGGGGTGGGGCGGTTCAGGATACGATGTTCTTCGGATTGCCTTCAGCAAAGGCTTTCACGTTCTCTATGGCCACGGCAAGCAGCCTTTGGCGTGCCTCGGCCGTAGCCCATGCGACATGAGGGGTTACATGCAGGTTCCTTGCGCCGACAAGCACATTGTCCCTTTGTGGCGGTTCCTGGGAAAGCACGTCAACCCCTGCGGCATAAAGGCGCCCTGCATTCAGGGCATCTGCCAAGGCCTGTTCGTCCACCAGGGGGCCTCGCCCGGTATTTATAACTATGGCCGAGGGTTTCATCATGGCGAGCCGGCCGGCATTCACCAGATGACGTGTGCCGTCGGTCAGCGGGCAGTGCAGGGAAAGCACATCGGACTTGCCGAACAGTTCCTCGTAGGAAGCCGCCTTGGCCACACCCATATCATGAAGCGTCTCTTCCGATTTGCTGCTCATGGCAAGGACATCCATGCCGAAAGCCTGTGCCATGCGTGCCACGGCCGTTCCCGTATTGCCCATTCCCACAATGCCCATGGTCCTGCCGGACAGTTCCATGAGGGGCGAACTGTAGAAACAGAAATCCTTGCTCTCCGCCCAGTGCCCGGCACGGACTTTTTCCGAATAGTGCGCTACCGAATTGGTGATGTTCAGCAAATGGGCAAACACCATCTGTGCCACCGACATGGTACTGTATGCCGGCACATTGCAGACAACTATCCCATACTCCCTGGCTGCCGCAAGGTCCACCACGTTGTAGCCCGTGGCCAAGACTCCGATATAACGCAGTTTGGGCAGGGCGGCCATCACCTGACGGGTCATGCGGACCTTGTTCAGCAGCAAGGCCTCTGCATCTATGGAGCGCGACACCACCTCCTCGGGAGCGGTGCGGTCGTAGAGCGACACTTCGCCCAACTCTGTAAGGGCGTCCCAGGAGAGGTCTCCGGGATTGGCGGCAAAGGAATCCAGAACTGTTATTTTCATCTTGCCAGAACGGTATGTGTGTTGTGTTCATGTATCACAAGGCATCCCCCCAGTGTCGGTTTGCCGGTTGTGGGGGGATGCTTTTGTTTTCCTTCACAAAAGGGCGCCTTGCGCCGCTGGCCTACTTTGCCGCCAGCACCTTTTCCATGAAGTAGGGCAACTGTACGCGCCACCAGCACCAGTCGTGGTCCACGTCGAAGCCCCAGTAGTCCATATTGGCGGGGATGCCGCGCTCGCACAGTACGGTGTCCAGTGCGCGTGTGCTTTCCAGCAGTTCGTCCTCCCACTTGCCCTGGCCCACGCAGATGTAGATGTTGCGCTTCTTGTAGAGGTCCATCCAGGGATGGTCGGCAGGCATTTCGCGCAGGAAGTCGATGGGCGAGTTCATGAAAGTGAGTTCGTCGCTGTACATGGGGAAGCCGTAGCCGGCAGTGTACAGTCCGCTCAGTGCTATGACGGAATCGAAGATGTCCGGGCGGCGGAAGAAGAAGTTGCCGGCATGGAAGGCACCCATGGAACAGCCCGTAACGATGAAGGTCTCTGTCTTGCGCTTGCGCACCTCGGGGATGAGTTCCTCGGTAACATAGTGATACCAGCGTTCGTGCTGCTCTATGCGCCAACGGTTGTCGGCAGAGCGGTTGCTCCACGTCTCGCCGTCTATGCCGTCCACGCAGATGGCGCGTATCTCGCCCTTTTCTATCCAGGGTGCGAGGATGTCTATCATGCCGAAGTTCTCGAAATCGAAGAAGCGGCCGTCCTGCGAGGGGAAGATAAGCACGGGACGTCCCTTCTTGCCGTATGTCTTGTACTCCATCTCGCGCTGGAGATGGTTGCTGAAATGTTTGTTGTATTGTCCTTCCATTATATATTATATATAAGGTATAGTGATAAAGTTTAGGCAGGTCCGGAGTGAGGGGACCTGCCTATGCTGTTTTTGTGTCGTTATTTTCTGTTGCAGACGTCGTAAAGGAACTCGTCGCGCTCCCATTCCGTGCGGAAGCGTGCAATGTAGGCATAGTCGCCCATGGCAGGTGCCAGAGCCTTGTCGATGTTCGGGGTCATCTTCATGGCGTATGCATACTTGTCCAGTATCTGTGCGTCGTTCAGGTGATACTCCACACCTGAGCGGCGGCCGGCATAGACGCAGAAGTAGTCGTCGTTGGTGTCGGGCTGCTTGCGCTGGTCAAATGCCACCATGTCTGCCCAGATCTGATATACGTCCACGTTGTGGGCATAGTTGATCATGTCGGGGGTGTATCCGCCGCCGGGGCGCATGTTCACCTCCAGGGCCACGAAGTCGCCCTCGTTGCCGAGGCCGCGGTGGGCGCGTCCCAACTGGAAGAACTCCAGGTGCACGAAGCGGCTCTTCACACCGAATGCCTTGATGGTCTGTCGGCCCCAGAAGCGCAGGTTCTCGTTAATGTGCTGCTGGACGTAGTAGGTGCTGTCGAGGTTGTAGTTTACGATGTCCGAAATGGACGGGGGGCATACGCACATGCTCTCGAACATGGGTTCGCCCTTGGAGTTGATAATGGCATCGTAGGTGCAGATGTTGCCGGTGACGAACTCCTCGATGACATATTCGTGGATGTGCGGAGTGTTGTTGAGGAACTCGCGCAAGGCCCATTCGCTCTCAAGTTTGTGCGTGCCGCCGGAACCCACGCCTACATCAGGTTTGGCAAAGAGGGGGTAGCCTGCTTCGTAGGCAAACTTCAGTATGTTGTCCAGGCTGTCGCTTGCCTTTATCTGGCGTGCGGTACGTATGCCGCCGGCAGCATAGTACTTCTTCATCTCGGACTTCTCCTTGATGCTGTCTATCTTGTCCGTCTTGATGCCGGTATTCACGTTGAAGTCGGTGCGCAGGCGTGCATCCTGCTCCAGCCAGTACTCGTTGTTGCTCTCTATCCAGTCTATGCGTCCGTACTTGGCGGCAAAGTGTGCCACGGCACGATACACCTGGTCATAGTCTTCCATGTTGTTGACACGGTAATACTCGGTAAGACTTTCCCTGAGACGGTTGTCCAGGTTGTCGTACGGAGCATCGCCAATACCAAATACAGTTACACCATTCCTCTTCAGTGCGGCGCAGAAGTTCCAGTAGTTCTCCGGAAAGTTTGGGGAAATGAAAATGAAGTTCATAATAGGTATGTTATTTGGTTTTTGTTGTTATGGCAGGAGAGTGGTTCGGGCGCAATCCGTGTTTGGGATGCTATAATCCCTGGGACTTGTTTTTGCCGTCGGGAGGACCCGCCCTTGCCGTCAGGAGGACCCGCCCTTGTTGTCGGGAGGACCCGCCCTTGCCGTCGGGAGGACATGTCCTTGTTGATATGGCGGCAAAACTTTGGCCTCGTGGGCATATTTCCGTGTTTTCGCCTCTCAGCAGTGCAAAAATAAGGTTTTTATTTGAAAAAACCAAATAAATGCAATACCTTTGCCCAATATATGTTTACTCTGTTTCTCACCAGCAGTCCTTGTGGACACGATGGAGCCATATTTGAAAAGAACGGGTTCCGCGAAGAACTTCTCCGTCAGTTGGGCGGTGAAGTGCGTGGTCTGTACGTTACGTCCTCGCCCGATGATTTCGGAGGGAGCGAGTGTGCCTCGGAAGGCATGCGTACGGCTCTCCGGGACTGTGGGGTAAACATTGCCGGATGGACTCTGTTGGACAGGAGGAACATGACGCATGCCCACTCTCTTGTGCGGGAATCGAACCTTGTTATTCTCGGAGGCGGACATGTCCCCACCCAGCACAGGTTTTTCCAGGAGATGTTCCTGCGCGAAGCCCTGCTTGTCTACGAGGGCGTGCTGCTTACCATCAGTGCCGGCAGCATGAACTGTGCGGATGAGGTGTACTCCATACCCGAACTGCCCGGCGAAGTGCGCGACCCCAACTACAGGCGCTTTTTCCGTGGCATGGGGCTGACGAGCATACAGATTCTGCCCCACTACTACGAGTGGAAGGACTTTGTGCTGGACGGCATGAAGATATACAACGAGGTGGCGGCAAAGGACAGCATGGGCAAGCGTTTCTACGTTTTCCCCGACGGCACCTACCTATACAGCATGTTCGGCTATGAGGAAATTCGCGGCGAGGCTTTCCTGATGGAAAACGGCATCTTCCGCAAGATATGCGAAGACGGGCAGAAGGTGCTGTTGCCTATAATCTGATCGGACGGGTTTCCTGGTTTTTCTTGTGCTGAGAGTATTGTAGTTTTTATAGATGCTATAGGGTCTATAGATACTATAGATATCTTGGGCTATCTGTTCCTTACTGCTATTTGAAATACTTTCCCACCACTGGCAGGTTGCGCAGGGGCAGGTCGTGACAGATGATGTGCCCCACGAAGGCGGCAATCAGGATGGTGTTGACGGCCATGCGGAGGAGGGCCGGCCATTCCTGCGGCAACGCTTGCATTACAGCGAAGAAGAGGCAGGTGATGGCCACGTAGACCGCCATGCTCTTCATGGGATAGTTGATGGGATTCTTCCTTTGGCCTACTACATAACTGAGTACCATGGCCGTGGCGTACCCGGCAAAGCCGCCCCAGGCGCACGCCATGTAACTGTAATGGGGGATGAAGATGATGTTCACGGCAAACAGCACCGCGCATCCTGCCAGTGAGAACCATGCCCCGTAGATGGTCTTGTCTATGAGTTTGTACCAGAAGGAGAGGTTGAAGTATATGCCCATCATTATCTCGGCGGCCATCACTATGGGGATGACGCGCAATCCCTCCCAGTAGTCGCTGCCGACCATGTATTTAAGCAGGGGCAGGTATGCCACCACGCAAAGGAATGCCAGCAGGGTGAAGATTAGAAAATACTTCATGCCTATGGCGTATGTCTCGTTCTTGTCCTTGTTCTTGCTTTGCGCGAAGACAAAGGGTTCGTAGGCATAGCGGAAGGCCTGCGTTATCATGGCCATGATCATTGCCACCTTCACGCAGGCGCCGTATATGCCCAGTTCCACCACTCCCTGTGCATGGTCGGGATAGATGAGGGGGAATATCATCTTGTCCGCCGCCTGATTGAGTATGCCGGCAATGCCAAGGATGAGTATGGGCCAGGAATAAGACAGCATGCGCCCGAGCAGACGGAAGTCCACCTTCCACTTTATCCTTGCCATTTCGGGCAGGAAGAAGAAGGTGATGATGCCTGTGCAGGCCAGGTTTAGTGTGAAGACATAAAGCACGTCGGTCTTGCCCAGCCAGACGAAGTACATGAGGTTAAGGCCGATGTTGAGTGCAATGAACAGGAGTTTGAGCGAGGCGAACTTTATGGCCTTTTTCTGGTATCTGAGGTAGCAGAACGGCAGGGCCTGTATAGCATCCAGGGCAACGACGGAAGCCATTACCATTATATATTCGGGGTGCTCGCTGTAGCCCATCAGTCCGCTTATCGGTGTTATAAAGCCCAGTAAGCCGGCCAGGAATATCACGGCAAGTCCTGCCACCACGGCAAACGATGTGGAGAAGACGGTATCGGGGTCTTCGTCCTCCTTGTTGGCGAAGCGGAAGAAGGTCGTCTCCATGCCGAAGGTGAGGAAGACGAGCAACAGGGCCACGTAGGCATAGAGGTTGGTCACAATGCCGTATCCGCCGTTTGCGGCACTGATGACGTGCGTGTACAGGGGGACGAGCAGATAGTTCAGGAACCTGCCTACTATGCTCGACAGACCGTAAATTGCCGTATCCTTGGCAAGGGCTTTCAGGTTTGCCATATGTTATTGTTTATAGTTGAGGCCCCCCTCAATCCCCTATAGGGGGAAGATAAGATAAGGGGGTAAGCAAGTTCGTTTGCTCTCGCTTACTCGCAGTTTCCCGTTTTCTTTGTCCCCCTAAGATAGGGGGACGAGGAACGAAGTTCCGGAGGGGGTATGTTATTTCCCGTTTTCCACCTTTTATCATACCCCCTCCGCTTCGCTCGTCCCCCTGTCTCAGGGGGACAAAGTTGGAGGGAGCGCTTTACCCTCTTTACTCCTGTCTTTGCGGAGGAACGTGGAGGGATATGTCCTAATAGTTTTCCGTTTTCCGTTCAAAACAGTCCGTACAGTCTCTGGTCTATTTCTTCCGTCACTGTACGGAAGTCCTCGGGGCTGTCTCCGAACTTGCAGGTGTCTCCGTCGATGATCAGCACCTGTCCGGGATACTTCTTTATCCACTCCTCGTAGCGGTCGTTCAGGCCCTTCAGGTAGTCGATGCGTATGCTCTGTTCGTATTCGCGTCCGCGCTTGCTGATTTGTGCTATGAGGTTGGGGATGGTGCTGCGTATGTAGATCATCAGGTCGGGCAGTCCCACGAGAGACATCATCAGGTCGAAGAGGTCGGTGTAGTTGTTGAAGTCGCGGTCGGACATGTATCCCTGGTCGTGCAGGTTGGGGGCGAAGATGCGCGCATCCTCAAAGATGGTGCGGTCCTGTATGATGGTGCGGTCCGTAGCCTTGCTTATCTCCACCACGTCCTTGAAGCGCTTGTTCAGGAAGTAGATCTGCAGGTTGAAACTCCAGCGCGACATGTCCTTGTAGAAGTCCTCCAGATAAGGGTTCACGTCCACCGGTTCGAAGCGGGGTTCCCAACCGTATCTCTTGGCCAGCATCTTGGTCAGTGTGGTCTTGCCACAACCAATGTTTCCTGCTATTGCTATATGCATAATCGGTATTGTTTGTTGGTTTATATTCCGGGCTCTTCGGGGAAGAGACTGTAGAAGATTCTGTCTATCTTGTCGGTTATTGACTTGAAGTCATCGCGGTTGTTCAGGAAGTCCATGTTGTCCACCTCTATGGTCAGGACCCTGCCGGGGTATTTGTTCCGGATAAAGTCCTCGTAGCGGTTGTTCAGGTTCTGCAGGTATTCTATGGGTATGCTTTGTTCGTATCCTCGTCCGCGTTTCTGTATGTTTGCCACAAGGTGGGGTATGGAGGCCCGCAGGTAAATCATCAGGTCCGGGGTGCGTGCCACGCTGGTCATCTGCTGGAACAGTTCCATGTAGGTGCTGTAGTCGCGCTGTTCCATGTTGCCCATGGCCTGGTTGTTGGCGGCAAAGACATGCACGCCTTCGAAAATGCTGCGGTCCTGTATCACGTCCTTGTCGGTCTGCGAGATGGCCAGAAGGTCGCGGAAGCGCTCCTTCAGGAAGAACGTTTCCAGGCAGAAACTCCAGCGGTGTATGTCCTTGTAATAATCCTCCATGTAGGGGTTTGTGGCCACGGCCTCGAACTTCGGTTCCCAACCATAGTGCCTGGCCAGAAGTCCTGTCAGGGTGGTCTTTCCTGCTCCTATGTTTCCTGCTACTGCTATGAACACTTTATTATACTTTGTTTATTATTGTTTATCCGAAGAAGGCGTAGGCAATGAGTATTGCCGCCACCACTCCTATGAGGTCTGTGATGAGGCCTGCCGCCACGGCGTGACGGGTGTGCCTTACGCCCACGCTGCCGAAATAGACGGCCAGAATGTAGAATGTGGTGTCGGTGGCGCCCTGGAATATGCAACTCAGGCGTCCCACGAAACTGTCTGCCCCGTAGGTGCTCATGGCATCCACCATCATGCCTCTGGCACCCGAACCGCTCAGGGGTTTCATTATTGCCGTGGGCAGGGCCGGCACGAAGTCGGCATTTAATCCCATGCTTTTCACCAACCATTCCGTACCGGAGATAATCACGTCCATCGCTCCCGAGGCACGGAACACCCCTATGGCAACAAGCATGGCAACGAGATAGGGTATGATGCGCACGGCGGTTTCAAAGCCACCCTTCGCCCCTTCCACGAAGGCCTCGTAAACGTTTATCCTGCTCCTCATTCCTGCGGCGATGAAACCTGTGATTATGGTAAAGAGCAGCACGTTGGCTATGGTGGTGCTCCACAGGTTCATCGTCTCCCTGTCCACCTGAGTGCCCAGCCACACCACACCGCTGATTAGCAGGCATATTCCCAGCATCGTGCCCAGGATGGCACGGTTCATCAGGTTTATCTTCTGGTAGAGGCTCGTCACTATGATGCCTCCCAGCGTGGCAATGGTGGTGGCCAACAGTATGGGGATGAAGATGTCGGTGGGTTGTGCCGCACCCATCTGTGCTCGGTACACGAGGATGCTTACTGGTATGAGCGTGAGACCCGAGGTGTTCAGCACCAGGAACATTATCATGGGATTGGAGGCAGTAGCGTTCAGTTTCTCCGCCTCTGCCGGCGAAAGACCCTGTTCCTTGACCTTGGCCTCGTTTACTGTCCTGCTATGTTCCTGCATGGACTCCATGGCCTTCAGTCCCAACGGTGTGGCGGCATTGTCCAGTCCCAGCATGTTGGCGCTGATGTTCATGAACATGTGGCCATAGGCAGGATGTCCCTTGGGAAGGTCGGGGAAGAGGCGGCAGAACAGAGGTGAGAGCATGTGGCTAAGTGCGCTGACCAGTCCGCCCTTCTCGCCTATCTGCATGATGCCCATCCACAGGGACAATACTCCGGTAAGGCCCAGGGAAATCTCAAAGGCTGTCTTTGCCGAAGAAAAGGTGCTGTCCATTATGGCGGGGAACACCGAGGTGTCGCCCATAAACACCAGACGCACCAGTGCTATGAGGAATGCTGTGAGGAAGAAACCTATCCAGATGTAGTTCAGTACCATGTTGAAAACGGAAATCTGCGAGTAAGCGAGAGCAGAAGTGAAGTTTACTTTAATTATGCCGAGCGGGAGCAGGTTCAAGACGACGCAGTCGGATTAAAACGGGAAACTCTCCGATTACTCCGATTACTCCGAGTTTATTCAGAAGTCAAAGAGGCTCTGCTGGCCGTTGGCGGCAAGGGGTGTGCGCCCCAGGTGCCGGTAGGCCAGTTCTGTAACCTCGCGCCCTCGTGGCGTGCGCTTTATGAAACCCTCCTTTATGAGGAAAGGTTCGTACACTTCCTCCACCGTGCCTCCGTCCTCGCCAATGGCGGTGGCTATGGTGTTGATGCCCACGGGACCGCCCTTGAACTTGTCTATGATGGTCAGCAGTATCTTGTTGTCTATCTCGTCCAGGCCATATCGGTCGATGTTCAGTGCCTCCAAGGCATAGCGCGCTATGTCCACGTCTATCCTGCCGTTGCCCTTCACCTGTGCAAAGTCGCGCACACGGCGAAGGAGGGCATTGGCTATACGTGGCGTGCCACGGCTGCGGCTGGCTATCTCGCCGGCAGCCTTGCCCTCTATGGGCACGCCCAGAATGCCGGCACTTCGCAGGATAATCTTCTGCAGGGTGATGCTGTCGTAATATTCCAGGTGCAGGTTTATGCCGAAACGGGCACGCAGGGGAGCGGTAAGCAGACCGCTACGTGTGGTGGCACCTACCAGAGTGAACGGTGCCAGGTCTATCTGTATGGAGCGTGCCGAGGGACCCTTGTCTATCATGATGTCTATCCTGTAGTCCTCCATGGCAGAATAGAGGTATTCCTCCACCACGGGACTGAGGCGGTGTATCTCGTCTATGAAGAGAACGTCGTTAGGTTCCAGGGACGTCAGTATGCCGGCCAGGTCGCCGGGCTTGTCAAGCACCGGGCCGGATGTCAGTTTGAACCCCACGCCCAGTTCGTTGGCAATGATGTTGCTCAGCGTGGTCTTGCCCAGGCCCGGAGGGCCGTGCAACAGGGTGTGGTCCAGGGGCTCGCCCCTGTATTTGGCGGCCTCCACGAATATGCTCAGGTTCTCCACCACCTTCTTCTGTCCGCTGAAGTCCTGGAATTTCAGCGGACGTAAGGCGTTCTCGTAGTCCTTCTCGCGGATCTGCCCTTCGTGTCTTATATCGAAATCTTCCATATCAGACTGCAAATATAGCAAATAAATGCCAATTTCACGGGCAGAGGTACGGCAAAAATCATCACCTGCAGGCGTAAAGGCCAAATAAAGCGGAATGCACTTTGCGCAGGTTGCCTCTTATTCGTATATTTGTCCTTGCTATGACAAACGAGGAGTACATAGACCTGCACCGCCTTGACGATGTCCGCACCCTTGCCCTGAAGAGTGCGCCTGAGGGCATTGACATAAAATGGTGCCTGCAGCAGATAGAGGGCTGGCAGAAGGCCCGCGAGAAACTTCCCCGATGGGCTGGGACGGACGGGCTTTGGTATCCTCCCGTCCTGTCCATGGAACAGTGCTCCGGCGAGCAGACGGCAGAGTACAAGCGTGGCATAGCCTCCCGTCTCCTGCCCGAGGCTTCAGACAGACAGGCCTTTGCCGACCTGACTGGCGGTTACGGCATAGACTTCAGTTATCTTGCACCCCTCTTTGGAACCTCTACCTACGTTGAGCGCAATCCCGAACTCTGCCGCATTGCCGGGCACAACTTCGGGCAACTGCATCTGGACGGGGCAAGTGTCGTATGCGCTGATTCCACCCAGTTTCTGGAACAGGATGGCATGGCGTGCGGCCTCGTCTATCTCGACCCTGCCAGGAGGGATAACGCTGGCAGGAAAACCGTTGCCATAGCCGACTGCACGCCTGACGTAGTGCAATTGCAGGACAGGCTGATGGCGGTCGGCAGGTTTGTAATGATCAAGTTGTCCCCGATGCTGGACATCAGCGCCGCCTTGTCCGTGCTAAGGCATGTCAGGGAGGTACATGTGGTCAGCGTCAGGGGCGAGTGCAAGGAACTGTTGTTTGTGCTGGATAGCAAGTACGAGGGCAGCCCTACGTACTATGCAGCCAACCTTGGCATTGCCGGAGAGGTTTTCACATGTACGGACGAACAGAGGAAGCGCGCCCCGTTGCGAGTGGCCGGGGAACACGTTGCGAGTGACTCCGCGACATGTCTCTACGAGCCTCACGCCAGTATCCTGAAGGCTGGTCTTCAGGATGTGCTTTGCGAAAGGTATGGCGTGGCCAAGTTACACCCCATGAGCAACCTTTTCGTGTCTGCCTCTCCCGTTCCGGATTTTCCGGGGCGCAGTTTCAGGATTGACGCTTCCTGCGGTTTCAATAAAAAGGAACTGCGCGCCATGCTTGCCGGTGTCTCCAAGGCAAACATTACGGTAAGGAACTTCCCCGCCAGTGTCGCTGAAATCAGGAAAAAACTGCGTCTGGCGGAAGGTGGCGACGTGTATTTGTTTGCCACAACCGTGGCCGACGGGTCACATGTCCTTATCCGTTGCACCAAACATGACTGAGGCCTTCTTTATGTCCTCCTGAATCTGTGCTTTCAGTTCGTCCAGAGAGGCAAACTTCTTCTCCTCGCGGATGCGGCCGACAAACTGCAGTTGCAGTTTTTTGCCATACAGGTCGCCCGTATAATTCATTATGTGGACCTCAATGGACAGGTCTGCCCCGTTGTCTAATGTGGGCCTACGGCCTATGTTCATTATCCCATGCCCCAGGTCGGTCATCACTGCATACACTCCATTGGCAGGAATCAGTTTGTCAACGTCTATGCTAAGGTTGGCCGTGGGGAAACCAAGAGTGCGCCCTACCTGATGTCCGCTCTTCACGGTACCCGTCAGAATGTACGGATGACAAAGCAGACAGGATGCCTCCGTAACATTGCCCTCGGCCAGCAACCTCCTTATCTCGCTGCTGCTGGCATAGACCTTATCAAACATTGGGGCGACAATAACCTTTATGCCGCACTCTTTCCCCCATTGGACATAATCCTCGTGCCGGCCTCCTCCATGTCCGAACCTATGGTCATATCCCATTACCAGAGTGGAGACATTCAGTCTGCCGTGCAACACCTCCTTCATGAACGAACGTGCGTCCATCTCCGACATCTGCCGGTCAAACGCCAGCACTTCCACATGGTCGATTCCTGTGGATCTCAAAAGGGAAATCCTTTCCTCCGTCGTGGTCAGCAGACTTGGCACATAGTCGGTATCCACCACGTTCTTAGGATGCCTGTCCATGGTAATTACCATAGACTCCTGTCCTGTCCTGAATGCCTCCTCCATAACCCGGGATATCAGGTATCTGTGTCCGCAGTGTACACCGTCAAAAAAACCTATCGTTGCAACAAACATAGTGCGAAGATACAAAAAAAACTCGAATAATGCTTGCAGTATCGGAAAAATGTTATACCTTTGCACTCGCTAAGGAGAAATCCCGATGCCCGGACTTGTAGCTCAGTTGGTTAGAGCAACAGACTCATAATCTGGAGGTCCCTGGTTCAAGCCCAGGCTGGTCCACACAAGAAGAATCGCCCAAATGGCGGTTCTTTTTGCTTTAAGGGCCTGGACTTTCACCGCTGCTTATCCCCTTCGTTGATAACGAACCCTCAGCCGATGGGGTTCTACGAGGCAAATATCATGTCCGGATTGGTCCACAAATAAAATCAAGCACTTGCTTTTGTTTACTCTGCCGAAAAAAAACTCCTAACTCTTTGGCAGTTAATGTGAATCTTCGTATATTTGCACCGCAGAAACTATGTAAGGGCACTAAAACATGCTGACAAACATCCGAAATACCATGAAAATAACCGCCAATATCCTTGGTGGTTCGGATTATTTTGTTAGCAAGCAAGCAAGCAAGCAAGCAAGCAAGCAAGCAAGCAAGCAAGCAAGCAAGCAAGCAA
>JAZURY010000050.1:0-94639 GCA_045606445.1 Bacteroidaceae bacterium | reverse complement strand
GGGATAGGGGGCTTATAGGGGCTATATAGGGGCTATAGGGACTATAGGGGCTATAGGGGCTATAGGAGTTCTAGGGGGCTAGGGCTTCCTATTCCTTCCTAATAATCGAATTTCAGGTGGCGCACGGTCTTCTTCTCGTCGCGTATCATTTCCAGGGCCTCTATGCCTATAAGTACGTGCGTGCGCACGAAGTTACGCGTAACCTCGTTGTCGCTCTCCGATGTCTTCACTCCTTCGGGAGTCATGGGGTTGTCCGAGACGAGCAGCAGCGCCCCCGTGGGTATGCGGTTGGCAAAGCCGCAGGTGAAGAGCGTTGCCGTCTCCATGTCCACGGCCATGGCGCGTGTGGTGCGCAAATAATTCTTGAAGTCGTCGTCGTGCTCCCACACCCTGCGGTTGGTGGTGAACACGGTTCCCGTCCAGTAGTCGAGGCCCATGTCGCGTATGGTGGACGACACGGCACGCTGGAGCATGAAGGCAGGCAGAGCGGGCACCTCGGGCGGGAAGTAGTCGTTGCTCGTTCCCTCGCCCCTTATGCCGGCAAGCGGCAGAATCAGGTCTCCGCGCTGGCTCTTGCGGCTCAGCCCTCCGCACTTGCCCAGAAACAGGCATGCCTTGGGGCGTATGGCAGAGAGCAGGTCCATGATGATGGCTGCGTTGGGACTGCCCATACCGAAGTTTATTATGGTCAGGTTGCCCGCCGTGGCCATGCGCATGTTGGACTTGTAGTCGGGTTTCTCCAGTGCGAAGTGCTCGCAGAAGATGTCCACGTAGTTGTTGAAGTTGGTCAACAAGATGTACTCGCCAAAGTCCTCCAGAGGGTGGTTGGTGTACCTGGGCAACCAGTTTTCAACTATTTCCTGCTTGGTTTTCATGGTTTTTATTTTTTTACTTTGGGGCTACGCCCCGAAGGTAGTCTCTTCTGACTTCGTCTTCCTCCTCCGCACCTCGGCAATTCAAACAAGTTTGATTGCTCTCGGTTTGTCGTCGGTTATTCGCCTTCGCTCATCAAGCTACGCAAGTCGGAAATGTCCAAATAAATTTGGTATTTTGCTCGCTTAATCGTACCCTTGGGGCTACGCCCCGAAGGTACTCCCGCTCGAAAATACTCAAACAAGTTTGGTATTTTGCTCGCTTAATCGTACCTTTGTTCATGCAAAGATAAGCAAAAAGAATGAATGGACAATAACACGCCCCTCTCTTTTGACCAAATTTCACACCTATGCTGGAACTGAACCTCCCCCCTGCCGACATACGATTGGAAAGGCGCCAGGACCGCCTCCACATCTGGGACCATGTGCGCCGCCGCTGGGTGGTGCTCACGCCCGAGGAATGGGTGCGGCAGCATTTCTCGCACTGGATGACGGAGCATCTGGGCTACCCCCTGGCCCGCTTTGGGCACGAGATAAGCCTGGAGCAGAACGGCATGCAGCGCCGTGCCGATGCCGTATTCTACGACCATGACGGGCGCCCGCTCATCATCGTGGAGTTCAAGGCTCCGCACATCGGCATCAGCCAGAAGACCTTCGACCAGATAAGCCGCTACAACATGGTTCTGCAGGTGCCCTACCTCATCGTGAGCAACGGCATGCAGCACTTCTGCCTGCACGTAAGGGAGGAGGGCATGGAGTTCCTGCGCGAAATACCGAGGTACGGGGAGATATGCGGCGAGATATGAAGATGACTTTAGGCAGTCAACCTTTCCGGCCTTTCCAGTAAAAAGCCAACGAAAACTGGACTAAATGTCACTCTTTCAGTATGGAAAGTGTTGCAGGAGGGGGAGTTTCCTTTAGGTGCGCTTATAGTTCTAATGAACTATCTTTCTTATTATCATGGTTTTAGGACAGGGTATATACAGTTATGCAGTTATGCAGTTATTTTTTACCCGGTTGACTATCTTGGTTGCTTTCTTACTAAATATATAGTTATATATATATATATATATAATTTCTTTTCATCCCTTTTCACACCCCTCATAAAAAAACTGCATAACTGCATAACTGCATAACTGCATATTGCGCTCTTCTTGATAATGTAAAGATATTTCAATCTTATCAAACGATTGGCGTTTTACGATAGCCGCACTGCTTGCTGAACATATACGCAAAAAAATGTAAGCGTATATCAATTTGATATTCAATGTATTACTTTTAACAATCTACTCCTTGCCCCCTGCGTTTTTCGTTCGCTTTTCCGTTCTCACATCGCCCGTGAGACGCTGACATATTGTCATGTGCCTGTTCATTCATGTTCACGGCTGATTCCATGCGAGGAACGAGCCTTGACGATACGAGGATTTCCCGCCCTGTAATGCGCAAACAGAGATGTAAAGTTTTTTTAGAGTATGGATTACAGCCGAGCAAGTGGCCACATCGGCAGTACATCACACTCCGTCCGCCATACCCGACGACAGAAAAAAACAGTGTTACATAAATCTCCATAAAAAAAAGAACATACTATGCCAAAACATGTTTCCAAACAATCCGAAAGATGATATTTATAACAGAATACTTGCGGGGGGAGATTTGATTTCGTACCTTTGCATTCGTTTTAAGGACAAAAGCAAAATATTATGGCAGGATACTTAGTAGAAGACACACGCAAGGTAACCACCCACAGGCTCATAGAAATGAAGCAGCAGGGCAAGAAGATTGCCATGCTCACCGCCTACGACTACACAATGGCACAGATTGTGGATCAGGCAGGAATGGACATCATACTGGTAGGCGACAGCGCCTCCAACGTAATGGCAGGCAACGTCACCACCCTTCCAATCAGTGTGGAGCAGATGATATACCATGCCAAGGGTGTGGTACGCGGAGTAAAGCGCTCGCTGGTAGTTTGCGACATGCCCTTCGGTTCATATCAGGTAAGCCGCACCGAGGGTGTTGCAAACGCCATCCGCATCATGAAGGAAACCCATGCCGACGCCCTCAAACTGGAGGGCGGGGTGGAGATCATTGACACCGTCAGGGCCATCCTCGATGCCGGCATTCCCGTAATGGGACACCTCGGTCTCATGCCGCAGAGCATAAACAAGTACGGCACATACAATGTCCGTGCGAAGGAAGAGGCCGAGGCAGACAAACTCGTTTCCGACGCCCATGCCCTGGAGGATGCGGGATGCTTTGCCCTGGTGCTGGAGAAGATACCCGCAACCCTCTGCCAGCGAGTATGCCGGGAACTCACCATCCCCGTCATAGGCATAGGAGCAGGTCCTGCCGACGGACAGGTCCTGGTCATCCACGATATGCTGGGCATGAACAAGGGCTTCTCGCCCAAGTTCCTCCGCCGCTATGCCGACCTCTTCTCCGTCATGACCGAAGCCATCGGTCAGTACATCACCGATGTGAAGACAGAGGACTTCCCCAACGAGGGAGAACGTTATTGACCTTCGGCTGCTACAACAAGCGAAACTCCCCCCCACTGTTGTCCGCTATGGATTGCCCCTCCTATCTCAATCAAAAAAAAAAGGGGGCAGGGTGGACAAAAAAAAGGAGGTGCAGCGTCCTCTCTCCGGCACTGCACCTCCTTGATACATCTTTTTTCTCCGTCATGGTTTCCCTTACTCCTCGCGGCGCTTCACCACACGGCGGCGGCGTGGCTTGTCCTCCAGGTTCTTGGCTTCCACCTTTACACCTGCCAGTTCGGGGTCAACGAGGATACGGCCGCAGTACTCGCACACGATGATCTTCTTGCGGGTGCGGATGTCCAACTGGCGCTGGGGCGGAACCTTGTTGAAGCAACCGCCGCAAGCGTCGCGCTGAACGTAAACCACGGCCAGGCCGTTGCGTGAGTTCTTGCGGATGCGCTTGAAGGCGCTCAGCAGGCGGGGTTCGATGGTGGCCTCCACGTTGTGGGCCTTCTCCTTGAGTTTCTCCTCCTCGGCCTTTGTCTCGCTGACGATTTCCTCCAGTTCGGTACGCTTGATGTCCAGGTCGGTACGGCGGTCGGCGATTACCTGGTTGGACTTTACCAACTCCTCGCCGCGTGTCTCCAGCGAATCCTTTGCCTCGCCGATGCGCTTCTGGTTCAGTTCGTTGTCCAGACGCAGGTATTCGATCTGCTTGGAGAAGTTCTCGTACTCGCGGTTGTTGCGCACGTTCTTCATCTGGTTCTCAAAGCGCTCTATGTCCATCTTGTTCTTCTCGATGACGCCCTGGCGCTCGTTGATTTCCTTCTTGGCAGAGGCTATGTCCTCGTTTATCTTCTCGATACGGGTTTCCAAGCCTGCGATTTCGTCCTCCAGGTCCTTCACCTCCAGGGGGAGTTCGCCACGGAGGGTCTTGATCTGGTCAATCTCGGTCATGAGAGATTGCAACTGGTAGAGGTTCTTCAGTTTGTCCTCTACATTCAGTTCTGCCGGGTCTTTTACTTTTGCCATTTAATATAAATAATGTATTGGGTTAGTATTTACTTCTGTCTTGTACAGGGGCAGGTGGGGGAACTGTTCGGAGAGCAGACGCTCCAGGAGTTCCACGGTGTACTGCTCGCTCTCGTAGTGCCCCAGCACGCATATCTGTATCTCCTGCTCATGTCCCATGTACAGGTGGTAGCGCATCTCCCCCGTCAGGAAGGCATCGGCCTCCTGCGCTATGGCCTCGTCCAGGAGGAAGTCGCCACCGCCTCCGCAGATGGCCACGCTCTGGATGGGACGCGAGAGCACCTCGTTGTGCATCAGGCACTGGCAATGGAACACCTCCTTCACCCTGTCCAGGAAGAAGCGTGCGTCCATGGGTGCGGACAGGTATCCCACCACTCCGCAATCGCCCGCGGGCACCACGTCTATGAGTCCCAGGCGCTCGGCCATCTGGTAGTTCACTCCGTCCTCGGCCTTGTCCAGATTGGTGTGCGCACTGTATATGGCTATGTCGTTCTGTATGGCCAGGCGCACCACGCGCTGCACCTGTGTGGCATCGCTCACCTGCTTCAATCCGCGGAAGAGCACGGGATGGTGGCTGACGATGAGGTTGCACCCCAGGTCCACGGCCTCTCTGACCACCTCCTCGGTGACGTCCAGACACAATAATGCCCCTGAAACCTCCGCCTCTGTCAATCCTACCTGCAGGCCGGCATTGTCATAGCTCTCCTGAAGGGGCAGAGGCGCGAAACGTTCAAGGGCGTCGATTACTTCCTTAACCTTCACGCTCATTGTGATATGTGTGTAGTGTGTGTGGATAATATTCCGCGCACAAAGGTACGAAAAATATCCGCATCCACACCACCTTAATGCGCCTTTTTGCCACTATTGTACGGTTTTTTAGCACCTTAGTGCCAAAATGACTCCCTTTTTTGCTATCTTTGAACCGAAACTAACCAAGAACGAAGCAACATGAACAGATACTTACCAGCCGAATGGCACCCCCAGGAGGCCATACAACTGACATGGCCGCATAGCGGAACCGACTGGGCGGAGACGCTGGAGGAGGTGACACGCTGCTACATCGGCATGGCACGCGAGATAGCCCTCAGGCAGAAACTCTGGATAGTGACCCCGCAACCCCAGCGCGTCCGCGCCCTGCTCGAGGGGGAACTGCCCGGCAAGGCCCTGGCCAACATAGAATACTTCCGCATACCCAGCAACGACACCTGGGCACGCGACCATGCCTTCATCACACTGCTCCGCGAGGACGGGGCACGCGAACTGCTCGACTTCCGCTTCAATGCCTGGGGAGGCAAGTTCGAGGCATCGCTGGACAATGCCATCAACCGCGAGTTCTACAACCAGAACTTTGCCCACGACCCGGAGCACAACCTCTACGTGTCCCAACTGGACTTCGAACTGGAGGGCGGTTCCATAGAGAGCGACGGCGAGGGCACCATACTGACCACCGCCCAGTGCAACCTGAATGATAATCGGCGCACACCCTCCCAAGCCTCGTCCGCCGAAGAGGCCATAGGCGGGGAACTCTGCCGACGCCTCTCTGCCAAGCGCATCCTGTGGCTCCACCACGGAGGCCTGGAGCGCGACGACACGGATGCCCACATAGACACCCTGGCACGCTTCGCCCCCAACGACACCATCGTCTACGGCGAGGGATGCCCCGAGATGCTGGAGGAACTCCGCTCCTTCCGCACCATGCAGGGCAAGCCCTACCGGCTCATTGCCGTCCCCCCCTACTATGCCAACTTCCTCATCATGAACACCGCCGTACTGCTCCCCTTCTACGAGGACGAGGCGGAGAACCTCCGTGCCAAGGAGGCCCTGCAAACGGCCTTCCCCGACCGCGAGATAATAGGCATAGATTGCCGCATCCTGCTCACCCAGAACGGAAGCCTGCATTGCTGCACGATGCAGTACCCGGAGAGAACGGAAAGGTGAAAACGGAAAACGGAAAACTGAGAACGGAAAGGTGAAAACGGAAAACGGAAAGGTGAAAACGGAAAACGAAAAACGGAAAACTGTCCCTAAACTCCCTAAGGACCCTAAAGACCCTAAAGTCCCTAAAGACCCTATAAAATTAAAGCAATGAAAATCGCCATCATCCAACAATCCTGCTCTGCCGACATAGAGGCCAACAAGCAGAAACTTGCACACAACATACGCACCGCCGCACAGAAAGGCGCAGAACTCGTGGTACTTCAGGAACTGCACAACTCCCTCTACTTCTGCCAGACGGAGAACGTGGACCTCTGCTCCCTGGCAGAACCCATCCCCGGCCCCAGCACCGAGTTCTACGGAGCACTGGCCAAGGAACTGGGCGTAGTCATCGTCACCAGCCTCTTCGAGCGCCGCGCACCAGGCCTCTACCACAACACCGCCGTGGTGATGGAGAAGGACGGCACCATAGCCGGCAAGTACCGCAAGATGCACATACCCGACGACCCCGCCTACTACGAGAAGTTCTACTTCACCCCCGGCGACCTCGGCTTCCACCCCATAGACACCAGCGTGGGACGCCTGGGCGTGCAGGTATGCTGGGACCAATGGTATCCCGAGGGAGCACGCCTCATGGCCCTGCAGGGCGCCCAACTACTCATCTACCCCACCGCCATAGGATATGAAAGCAGCGACCTGCCCGAAGAGCAGGAACGCCAGCGCGAGGCATGGACAACCGTACAGCGCGGCCATGCCGTGGCCAACGGACTTCCCGTCATTGCCGTGAACCGCACCGGCCACGAACCCGACCCCTCCGGCCAGACAAACGGCATACAGTTCTGGGGCAGCAGTTTCGTATGCGGACCCCAAGGCGAGTTCCTCTACCGTGCCCCCAAGGACGAGGAGGTAGTGGAAGTCATCGACGTGGACATGCAACGGTGCGAGAACGTCCGCCGCTGGTGGCCCTTCCTCCGCGACCGCCGCATAGAGGAATTCTCTCCCCTGACACGCAGGTTCATTGACTGAAGAAATCGGAATAATCGGAGTAATCGGAATACTCGGAATACTCAGAATACTCAGAGGACTCGGGAGACCGAGTCCTCTGAATCATTCACTACTTCACAATCCTTGGTTTTACGAACTTGTCCTTCGTAGAAGTAAAGGAAAGGCCAGGAAGCGTATGGCTGGGTGTCTGGTAGGACATGGAATCGATAAGGGTGTAATCCTGAGCAGAGATGGCATAGTAGCACTCACTCGTGCCACGATTCACCTTTACCGTCCAGTCAAACATGTTGCCTATAATGAGCATGGACTGCTCCTCGGGGATGAAAGGAGGGATTTCCGTGCGTCTGACGGCATAGGACTCCCTTTCCACGACCCATAGATGTCCCCCTGTATCAGTAAGGAAACACAACCACTTGCGTGAAGGAAACTCGGTGATGAAAAGATGCTTGGGAGTCATGTCCTCGGGAAGTGCAATGGCACGGACATATGGACGACCCACGGTTTGCTTCACATGGAAAAGTTTTCCCGCGGCATCCAGCATCACATAACCCTCATCGTACTCCTTGCGGTCGGTGGGGCTGCCAGAGATGTTGGCGGCAGGGAACAGGAATCCCTTCTGCTTCATCATCTGCGTGAATCGTGCGCTCTTCTCATGGTCAATGGCATTTGTCTCCATCTTTACGAATTCCATACCCTCTGGAGTGATACGGAAGACATCATCGGGAAGTTCCAGGTCAACACGTCCCGACATGCTTTCAAGCATCTGCTGAATGCCCAATCGGGGCTTGTTCAGGTCCAATGGCGAAATGCGCATATTGAAATTGGACACCTGCACCTGACGAGGGGTAACGGCAATGCCATGGATACTATCCGGGAAACGTCCGTCGGTAACCAGCTGGCGATAGTAGAAGGTTGGCAGGATGGAGTCAAACTGTTCCTCGGTGTACTCCCTGCCCGAGGCATCCCGGTATTGCATTTTCTTGTCCTCGTCTGCCTGCAGGGTGGCAAATTCTCCTGCTATGCTGCTATACAGGGTGAATGGAGTGTCCACGGACTTTGCCATAAAGAAGTTGTAGCACGCCGGCACCTGCCACACGAGCACAAAGAGTACCAAGAAACAAAAGAATATTTTGCTTGTCTTGAACATAGTTTTCTTTTTTATATTGTATGAGAGTGTATGAATGATTTGCTCTAATCCTGTCTGCCATCGCGGAAGCGTGTCAGCGACAATACGGACAAGATGCTATAGCACAGGGTGATGATGGCAAGAAGAGGCAGGAAGTCGTTATATGCCTCTGGCGCCGGTGCCAGGAAATATATCCTGAGCAACAGGACTCCGAGCACCAGGTTGAGCACCCTTCTGCCCCATGTAGGTTCCAACGCCACCCACGCCGTGAGCAGATATGCCGCCATACCCGCCAGATACCAAGGCATGGCACTGAGCAGAATGTGCCAATAGAGTTCGGGGGCAAGCACGCTTTGCAGGTATGCCCACATGAGCAGCAATGCCGGCACACACACAAGAACCATCATGGACATGCCAAACGAAAGCATGGATGCCAAGGCACTGGTAGCACGCATGGGCAGATGCAGGGTCAGTTTGAACGAACGATGGTGCATCTCGGGAACGAATTGCACTATGGCGAAAACAAGTCCCAGGATGAGGGGCACGTATTGCAATAGTTCCACGAATATGGCATCGCGCTGCATCATCACCACCCACAGATGCTCGGCACCCTTGAGCGAGCACACACGTGAAATGCGCAACATGGCATAGGCAGAGAAACCCAGGGATACGAACAAGGCAAGCAACAGGTACCACCTTGTCTTTATCCATTCCTTGTAAAATATTGCTTTTATCATAATTCTTTTCCTATCGTGTGATTATGTATTAGTATTTGCCTGTCAATCCTATGAAGGCATCCTCCAAACCAACCTTCTCCACCTGCACATCGGCAACACCCTGAAGGGAGAGGCGCGCTCTCACCTCGGCTTCCGGAAGCATGGAGAAGAGTTCCAGCGTCTGCCGTATGACCGAGGGGTTATATATGCCATCTGTATCCTGCATACGGAAACCCTCGCTCACCTGGGCCGTGTACCGGCGGAACTTGCCCAGCAGTTCCTCCACGGGCATCTGCACCAGTATCTTTCCATAATCCATCACTATACAGTCATCCACCAGGCGCTCCATGTCCTGGATGATGTGCGAGGTGAGGAATACGGTCTTGTCCTCGGCCTTGGCATACTCACGCATGTAATCTACAAACAGGCGTCGGTATCCGGGATCAAGACCCAGCGAGAAGTCGTCAAGCACCAGCACCTCTGGATCCTGTGCCAGGATCAGGCCGAGCGCCACCTGCGAACGCTGGCCGCATGACATGCGGTTGATGCGCTGATGGGGTGCCACCTTCAGGCGGCTCATGAGTTCATAGTATGCCTCACGCTTCCAGTTGGGATAGAACGAGGCATAGAAGCGCTCTATCTGCTCAATGTTCATAAACTGGTACTGGACATGCCCCTCAATGAGCAAACCTATCTTGCGGCGCGTCAGAGGATTCATATTGCCAATCTTCTCGCCCAGGATATAGCACTCGCCGCTACGAGGCTGGAGAAAACCGCTCAGTATGTTGATGGTTGTTGTCTTGCCAGTACCGTTCTTGCCCAAAAGTCCCAGGATGCGTCCACGGGGTACGCCAAACGAAAGATTGTCGTATATCAGTCGCTTGCCATAATAGTGCGTCAGGTTACGGCACTCAATTATATTTTCCATTGTTATACAAACCTTTTATTTGATGAATAAGATAAGCAGCACCGGTATGAGCATCCCTACCAGCAACTCTATGCCTCCCCTACCCCAAAGACCCTTCTTGCCCTTCAGCATAAAGATGCCGGTTAGGGTAATTATCACCAAGGAGAGGGCAAAGGCATCGCCAAACCACGTCCACCACTTGCCGGGATTGTAGTGCAGGGTGGTCATGGTGCTTATCAGGGGACGGCGTGCAAGGGATTCGTACACCACATGCCCCGTGACAATGTTTGCCTGAAGCGAAGAACCGCCTTTCAGGAACACCTTCAGGTGCCCTGGCTTGGGGAAATAGTGCTTGGTATATGCCTCTGAAACACCTGCCTTGTGCATCAGTTCCTCCACCTTGGCACGATTGAATTCTGCTTGCGAAGGAAGGTTGTCCATCTGCATCTCAGTGAGCGATACCGAGTAATGCGGATTTATGGCATCGCGATGATTCATCACCAAGCCTGAGATAGCATAGATGAGAACCATGCCCGAGAAGAAGAACGAGAGGTCGCGGTGTATGGTGCGGCACCAGATGCGCAACTGGCTACTCGACAATTTCATAAGCCAAAGCCTCCACAAAATAGAACGACAGGTATTCCTTGCCTACGGCCTCCTTGCGTGCCGCTATCTTCTGGCGGAAGTCGGCAATGCGCTCCTCCACGGTGTTGCCCGTCTCGCCACGTGCAGCCTTCTCTGTGTCGCATCCGGCCTCGCCGTCGCCATGCTGCTCGGCCGTGGAGGCGGCCACCGATGCTTCCCAGCGCTGGAGATATGCCTCGTCCACACGCTCCTCGCGAAGGATACCCTTCACACGCACGATGTTGTTGATGCACTTCTGGTCGAAGGAACCAAGGCCGGCTGCCTCCACGCGGATGGTCTTCGTGTCGTCGCTACCCATCATGAAGATTTTTGTTGCACCATGCTTGCAGGTGTGGGTGCAGATGCCCTCCATGGTGATTTCCTGGTTGGCAAGGGTGTCGGCAGATGCCAGCACCTGGTCAATCTCCAGGGCGGCTGGTGCCTCCTGTGCCTGCCCTGCATTGTTTGTACCGGTGTTGTTGCCACATGAAGTGAACACAAAGGCCATGGCGGCCATGATGATCATGAATCTTGTTTTCATTTTCTTTGTAATGTTTTATTTGTTAGTATTCGTTTTGTTTTCATTAGAAGTTGCATCCTATCCTTAGCGACACGGTATGTCGCATTGTGCCATCGAGATGCCTGGTGCCAAAAGCCTTGCACATGTCATAGGCAAGCCCCGCATTTCCGCGCACCTTGCCCTTCCACATGGCACGCGAGTAGGTAAAGCCTATGCCTGCCCCTATCTGCGAGGCGGCAAGGTATTCCCACTCCTGCATGAGCAGGTCGTTGCGGGTGCGTGTCAGTGCCTCGCCCGATGTGTCCGGCCCGTACCGTCCGTCGGCGCACGGTTCTCCCGAACCTCCCCCATACAGGGCGGAAACGGAGAGCGAATAGCAGTTCCTGCCAGAGAGGAAGTTGCGCGTGCCCATGGCCTTCAGCCGCCACCAGGATATGTTCTGCCTTCTGTAGTCGGGATAGTTGGATGCCCTCGTGTTGCGGTTGTCAAGGGATGCGTCCGCCCAGGCCTCCCATCGTGCAAGGCCGTGCCTTATGCCGAAGCGTCCCGTGTAGCCCAAGGCAAGCGACCTTTGGGTACGCTCGCCCACCTCGCGCTCGCCAAGGTATTCTATGTAGTCGCGCCCCGTTTCCTCGTTCTTGTAGGAATATATGTTCTCGGTATTCGCAACGTGTTCCTGTCCGTACCGCAACCCGAAGCGATGGGCATCGCTCCCCGAGGCGAAGGTCAGCAGGCCCTGATAGAAGAAGCCGTGCCCCTGGTGGGTGGAATAAACCACCGTGGAGTACGATGGGTCGCCATAATATCCGCTACGCGTATGGAAACCCGCCTCGTTGAACCACTCGGCATTGCCTATGCGCCACGCCACCTGCAGGGTTGCACCGTGACGGGCATCGAAGAGGGGTTTGTTCTCGTTCTCCTTCGTGTAACCTATCTCGCCGAAGGTTTCCTGCTTGCCGAAGAACGCACCGTAGTTCAGGAGCGACACGAAGGTCTTGTCCTGTGTGCCGTACGTGCTCAGGAGCAGGGTTTCGTTCCTGCGGCGGTACACATAGTTCAGGCCTATGTCCACACGCTCGCCAGCATGAAACACGCCTCCCAACACGAGGTCCATGTCCATAAGCGAATTGACATGGCGCAGGTCCTTCCGCTTGGAGTAGTTGGCGGCCTTGTAATCCAACGAAGCGCCCAACGACACCCATCGGGCCAGGTTCACTCCCACCCCGCCCTGCAGGGAGAACTCCTCCAGGGTCTTGTCTCCGGCATTGGCGTCAGTAAACTCCACCAGGTCGAAGGGTGTCTGAGTGGGGTCGATGAAGTAGGAACCGGCAATGTCCTTGGCCGACACGTTGCGGTATCCCACCTGACCGCCCACCACCACACGCCGGGAGAGTCTTGCCATGGAAGAAGCCTCCACCCCGAAAGCCGTTTCGTTCTTGGAAAGGAAGTAGTCCTTCAATCCTCCATACCCCCCCTTGCCATAAAGCACGATTTCCGATTCCGTGCCCTGCCCGAAGGCATGAAGGCCGGCAGGGTTCTCGCTATTGAGCCAGTTCCTGTCCAGGCGCACGTCGCGCAGGGTGTTCCAGTTGAAGGTGTTATCCGTTTGCGCCATCAAGGCGGTGTGGAAAACACCGCCCGTCAGGACTAAAGACACCAGATATGGCAAGAGGACGTTTCTTCTCATTCGTACTATCGGGGGGGATTATCTTTTCAGGCTTGCCACCTTACGCTGGTGGAAGTCGTTCATAGAGTTGTTGGTGTCCAAATATATAATATGTGCACCGTTGGCAATGGACGCCTCGGCATCTATGCCGCTGAGGTCGGTGGAAATGCCGCCATTGATGGTAGTTGTGCCCAGGCCATAGTTGTAAACCAGTTTGCCCTCGTTCTCCGGCAAAGCCTCCGTGGCCTCCTTGTCGACATTGCGGTAGATGGAATAGCCCAACTTGTTGGTCATGCAAACATGACCTCCTTCTATGCTGGCAGAGTAGCGGGGCAATGATTCACTCTCATTCTCCTCTGTCCAAATGTCCACGGCATCGAATATCCACTGATTTGGTATCTTGGCGCAGGCATTAGTGGGTTTTTCATTATTGCCCATGTAGTAGCTGTTGGCCTTATCCTGAGTGTAGGCCAAGGGTTCGTTGTCGCCGGTTGAGAAGATGAATATGCCGGGGCACAACACGCTCCATGCGGCGGCATTGCCCAGTCCCAACTTTGAAGCGGGCATATAGTTCTCCGCATCAATCTTCTCGGAGGGAGCGGGGTGATAGTTGGGGTTGTCAAAATCCTCGGGGTCGTAGCATACGTAGTCAGCCTCGCTCAGGTCAACGGATTGGGAGTATGTGCCAGTGTGGTCGATAGCGCCACACAGGGCAATGGTGGCAGATGTGTAGGGTTCCAGCACCAGGTCCTTTGTCATGTAGAACACGAAGGAATAGGCAGGAGTGTAGTCTTCCTCGGCATAGAAGAGTTTGCCGTCCACGTAGTTCTGGTTATTGCCGTGTGCGTTATAGGGGCCTACGTGTGAAATACAGAAGTTGGGTATTGTGGCCACCTGGTCGGAGTTGTTGTAGATGACCACATACTTGTCGTACTGATAAAAGCCGGAACCGTCGTCCTTGGGGCATCCGCCAACGTACAGTTCCTTCAGGATTACCTGCTTGCTGCCCTGGCTCACTACAGGCTCCATCTCCAGGCTCATTGTGTTGGCGTTTACAAAGTCGGCACTTGCTATTGACTTCTGCAACACATAGTTCACCACGTATACCACACCATCGGCATTGAACTTGTGAGAAGCTGAAAAATTGTAAATGTCCTCGGGCAGTGCAAATGTTGCTACACCTGCTTCGTCTGTCTGTGCGGCAAGTGCCACACCGCTTACACCACGTGCCGTAACGGTAACACCCTCCAGAGGTGCGTCGGCCACATCGGGTGTCAGCAACCGTACCGCCACGCTATAGGTGCGGTAATCGTCCTCCTCCTCCTCGGAACATGCCGTGAAGGCAAAAAGCATGGCCACGGCGGCCATCATTGAAAGAAACTTTTTCATAATGATTGTTTGTTTGGTATTATTATTTAACATTAAAGTTTTATTCTCACGGACATGCCATAGTAGAACTTGGGTATGTAACCGCTATCGAACAGGGACGTCTCCAGCCCCGTCTGCGAGGATTTTACCTTGCCCATCTGATAGAAGAAGTTGCGTGCATACAGGGTGACGGAGGCCCATTTGCCCAGTTCCTTGGTCACGTTGAAGTTGGCGGCATAATAGGCCGTTATGCGGTTCTCGTTGAAGAAGTACGTGGTATTGGATTTCACCACCAGTTTGCAGAGGTCCTGATACAGTTCCCTGTCGTTCTCCCTTGCCCACACGAACTTGTCCAGGAAGGGTATCTTCTCTTCGGGATTGCCCCATGCGGTGTAGTACTCTGGGTAGACGGCCACATAAGAGTCCTTGTTGTATATGCCCCCCTGCTGAGTGCCGTGATGGTCCCCTGCCGCCTCCAGGAGGTAGCCTCTCAACCTCCCGTCGGCATACTCGGAGAGGTTCTGCCCGTAATTGTAGAGCGAGGATTCTATGCGCAGGGAGAATATCATGCGTATCTTGGGGATATGCGTGGATATGGTCAGGTTGGCGTTTATCTGCCTTGAAAGCGAACCGTTGGCGGCCGTGCTCGAACCGGCATAATACCCCACATACTTGTATGGCGTGCCGTCCATGGATGCCGATGCCTGCCCCATGGAGGCGACGAGGGTTTCGTTCAGGCCCTTGTACCAGTAATAGTTGCCATCCAGACGGATGCTGGTGCGAATGGGACGTATCTGTGCAAAGTCCACTATCAGGTCCAAACCGCGTCTTTCCACGGGCGAACCGTTGGTGTACTCCGCCTGGCTCACGTAGGTGTTCCTTTCCTTGTACCCCAGCACCTGGTCGGCAATGGCTCCGGTACGGTCCTTCACCGTTACGATGCCCGTGTGGCGGTCAATCATGTAGTGGCGGTTCTCTGTGGGTATGGTGCACCCTGCCTCTATATCGGCTTGCGTGGTCAGTTTGTATGTATAAGGGGTGTAGACGCTTCGGCTCATGTAGGGGTTGAAGGTCTTGTTGCGGAAGGCGGAAAGCGATATGCGCGTGCCCCATAACTTCGCCTCCACTCCCAGTTCGTTCTGTATGGTGTATTGCCATTTCAGGTCGGGGTTGTACTTGGGTGTGGTGGGTTGTGTATAGTAGGCATAGAAGGTCCTGCCGTCGGCGGTGGTGCCTGGTGCGAAGGCCAGTTTGTCGCTATACGTGGGGGCAGGATACAGTACGGTAAAGGAGGGGTGCTTGACCGACTTTCCCCAACCTCCGAAGACCGACAGGTCGCTGACTCCCTTCCCCCGGTTCTCCCAGAAGACGTACTTTGCATTGATGCGCGGAGACACGTTTGCCACGGTGCCGTATTCCGAACCCTTTATCATGGTGATGTCCGAGCGAAGTCCTGCCCTCAGATGCAGGGAGGAGCGTCTGCCCACGGGCATGGAGAACTTGTCCTCGAGGAAGAGTGCCACGTTGTTCATGAAGGGCAATCCGTCATAGCGGAACTCCCTCCATGTGGGTGCCACGCTCATGTCTTCGTAATAGAGGCCTCGCCCCAGGTTTCCGCTACCGGCAAGTTCCGCTCCCAACAGGACGGTGTTCATTGTCTTGCCCCAACGCCTTGTCCAGTCGGTCTTTGCCTTTACGGAATATGCCAGAGGTTTAGAGTCGGTAAAGGAGCGCACATACCAGTAACCCGTAGGTCCGAGGATGATGTCGGCATCGGGGTTCTCCTCGTAGAGTTCACCTATGTGGTACCCTGCCTCGGTGGCATGGATGTATGGTTGTGTAGAAGCGGAACTCTTGTTGGAGTTCGTCTCGTTCATCTTGTCGCTATACGACACGGAGGCCTGCAGGGTGAGGTTAGATATCCACGGCTTGTCCAGGAGCCAGTGGAGTTTCACGTTGCCACGGAGCATGTAGTCGCGCGTCTTTGTGTATGTATCCTTAAACTCGTCGGGGTCGGCCTCCGAGTTGTATCCGCCTATGTTCCCGCCCAAGGATGCGGTAAGGCTGAGGGGATGCCCCATGTGGTCCTTGAAGGCGTTGGAATAGGTCAGGTTCACGTTGTTACGCATATATGCCGTATGTGGCGAGGCCAGGTTGGAGATGGAGCGTGTATGCTCGGCATTGACATTCAGCGTTCCTGCCCTACGTCCAAGATTGAAGCCCTTGCTCAGGGCTATGGACTTGGTCTTGGGTTCCACCATCAGTTCCACCACGAAGGGAGTGCGTCCCTTGCGGGTGTTTATCTTCACCATACCGTTGGACAGGTCACCGTACTCCACTGAAGGAATACCGGCCACCACCTCCACGGATTCTATGTTCGACGACCCTATATTGCGAAGGTCTACACCACGTATTTCGCCAAGCGACGCATTGGTTTCCAACCGTTGCCCGTCCAGGTCTATGGCCGTGCCGAACGAGGCATTTCCCAGTTCGCTTGCACCGCCGGCATGCAGGGCTACCGGCTTTGCTCCGGATGCAAGGTTCTGGTCGCCTACGGTCTTTCCGCCGGGCAGGAGCGTGGTGACATAGTTCAGGTTCATTATCTGTGCATGATCCAGCGTATTGCGGTCAATGACATAGGAACTGCTCAGGCTTTCCGTACGTCTCTGTGCCGTAACCACCACCTCGTCCAGCGACAGGTTCATTTCGTGCAGGGCCACGTTACGTGTGTTCTTGCCTTCGCCAAGTTTCACGGGGACACTCTGCTTCTGATATCCGAGCAGGTAAAACGTAACTACCGCCGTGGGGAAGTCCAGATTGGCGATGGTGTAATATCCGTCTTCGTCGCTTATCGCCCAAAGTCCTTTCTGGTCAGTGGTCACCATCACCCCTGGCAAGGGTTCTTTTGTTCGCGAATCCGTTACCCGCCCGGCAAGTGTGGCATGAATCTGCGCAAAACATTCTCCGCATGCAATCAGCATTATGCCAACCACAAGCAAAACCTTGGATATTGATGCAGATACACGTCTGTTCATTTGCCTTTTCCTCTGTATTTGTTACATATCCTTCCTGCCTCCTGTCATGAATAAAGGCGGAAAGCACCTGTCTGTTTTTCGGGGTGCAAAAATATGGCATTTAGGGTTTTAGAACAAACAAAATCAAGGAAAAAAGACCCCTCAAAAAGCAAAATACAAAAATGTGATTAGGGCATTACGCGGGATTTATCCCCTACGAAAAGGAATAACGCCACAAACACCGCACACACATGCAAACGATACCAAAATTTAGTTAGCAGAGCGTATAAAAGCCCACAAAAAAAGATGCCCATCAGCGGCACTGAGGGAGGTTAGAACCACAACATAACTGAAGTACTAACCACGATAAAACAGAGCATAAATCATCCACCCGCGAATCCCCCCCATAAGGACCTTAATGCCCCCAAGTCTTCACTTCTCCTTCCGTGGGAACCAGCCCTTGCGGACACGCTCGCGTTGTTCAAAGAGTTCGAGAATGCTCCAGAAGCAGGAGAAGGCTGTAACGCCCAGGATGGTGGAAATGACAATATCGTGCACCAGGCACGAGGCAATGGCAAAGGCAATGCCCACAAGCAAAAACACCCACCAGCAACGTACGCCGAAGTGATACTCCGACTTGATGACGATGGGATGGAAAAGGCCTATAATAAGGAATGTGGCAAGGCCCACGAGCAATCCGCTGATATTCATAATATCTTTTTTGTTTAATGACGCTAAGGACTCTAAGGACTTTAAGGACCCTAAGGACCCTAAAGCCCCTAAAACTTTACCCCCCAACCTTCGCCCTCAGGAAGTCCCACAGGTGCCCAATGGCCAGGATGGGGTCGTGCAGGAGCATGCGGGGACCGGAATAGCGCATCACCTGCCTTATCTGCTCGCGCATGGCTGGCTTATAGCAATGCACCGGGCATCGGGTGCAACTGGGCTTGTCCTCGCCAAAGCGGCAATGCTCCAAGCGCTGGAGGGCATAATCCAACAATGCCTGGCACTGGGGGCAGAGAGGGGGAACGGGGAAAACGGAAAGGTGAAAACGGAAAACGGAAAGGTGAGCGGATGAGCGGTGAGCGGTTCCATTTTCCGTTTCCCCATGCCTCTTCCCCTTGCAATAAAGACGTATCATAGCCTCCACCGTCTGCTTTTCTCTCTCTATATTGCCCATAGAACAATCTCCACCTTTCAGTTTTCCGATTTCCGTTTACCAAAGTCTGTCCACATCCACGCTGATGCTTGCCATGAGGTTGATACCCAAGGTGACTGGAGAGTTGAAGTAATACACCTTAGGGGAGTAGTTGAAGACATTGTCCGCGGCTATGTTGAACCTTATGCCCTTGCCCAGACGGTTCTGCAACTGTACCTTCCAGATGGTGTAGGCAGGATTGTGCACCTGGCGGGGAGTGAAGGGATAATCCATCTGTATCGTCTCGTAATCCACGGCCGAGAGCACACGGCCAAGGACGGAAAGGGTGGTTCCGTAGAAAGAGGTCCATTGCTTGTCCCAATCCATGCGCAGGTTGAACGAATGCGGACGAGCAGGGCAATATGGTGTGGCACCGCCCTGGCTTACCCACTCGCGGGTGTAGACATAGTTTGCCCTGGCCCTGAGTTTGTGTCCGTCCTGCAAGGTCCATTGTCCCAGTGCAAGGAGTTCCACACCGAGGACACGGGCACGTGGCAGGTTGATGTACTGGACATAGTACTCGCCCATAGTGCCCTGCTGGGGTGCGGAGGACGTGATGCGGTTGGCTATGGTGTTGTAGGATGCGGAGGCAGAGAAGTTGTAGTTCTGCCACGAGTATTCGGCCGACAGGTTGAAGTTGTGCGAGCGTTCTGCCTCCAGAGCCTCGTTGCCCTTCACGTAGATGTCGCCCACCATATTGAAGTAGGAATACTTCTCCTTCAGTGTGGGTGCACGGAATCCGCCGGCATAGCCTGCCCTTAGGATAAAGGAATCGAAGGTGTAGCGTGCCGCCAGTTTGCCAGTCAGTTGGGACGCCCCCTTGGCGTCCGAGAAGTAATCCCATCGTCCGGCACCTATCAGTTCCCATCGCTTGCCCAGAAAGCAATCGTACTGGGCAAAGATGTCGCCCGTGTATTGCACACGTTCTTTGCCGTCCGAGAACTGGTATGTGTGCAGATAGTCGCGCATATAGTCGCCTCCCACGGTGAGGATGTCCTTCTGCCGGAACGTGCGGTTGTACATTGTGCGCACGGACATCTGCAGGTTGCGGTAATCCATCACGTCGCGCTCCCAGAGGCGCAGGAGGTCGGATTTGTCGTACTGGTCGTAGGACATGGAGACCTCCAGATGGTCCTTGCCCGTAATGTCCCACTCCGCACGGAGTCCGCCCGAGAAGTCGCGGAAACGCTCGTACACGTCCGCGTCGGTGGTGAGTTCCTTGAAGTAGTACCCTGCACGTGCCGTCAGGCGCAGCGCATCGGTGGGGCGGTATGTGAACTTGTCTTTCACGTTCCAGGTGCGTCCGCCGTAGACATTGCGGAACTGGCACTCGTCGGCATAATCCATGCACACCGTATAGTTGTCCACCGAGGTGTACTGGACATCCAGCATGTTCCCTACCCTGCCCTTGCCGAGCCCCAGCACACCGCCATAGCGTTGCTCGCGATGGTCGGCAAGACGTCCGTTCAGGTTCAACGACCACGGACGCGAAGCACCTCGTGTGATGATGTTTATCACACCACCCACGGCACCGGCGCCGTAGAGGGCGGACTGTGCACCGCGCACTATCTCTATGCGCTCCACGTTGTTCATGTCTATGCGGCTGAAGTCCACGTTCTCCATGGTTTCTCCTGCCAGGCGCTCGCCATCCACCAGAATCAGCACGCTCTGCCCGGCAAAGCCAGACATGTTCATGTTCAGTTTCTGGTTCATGGAATAGGTGAACTCCACACCGGGCAGTTCCTGTTGGAGCAGGTCGCGCAGGTCGGTGGCATCGGCCATCTCTATGTCCTTGCGGTTCACCACTCGAGTCAGTATGGGGGTGTCCTTCAGGAGTTTGCGCGTCCTGGTGGCCGTCACCACCACTTCCCCCATACTATGGTCGGAAGCCACGGAATCCGCCTCTGAGGTCTCTGCACGGCACACGCCGGGGGAAAGACTCCAAAGGAGCAGGAGGAGAGAAAAGGTTGGTAGGAAGCGCTTAATCTGCATTGCATTGTGTTATGTCCAATGGGGAAAGGGGATTTAATAGGGATATTTCACGTCGATGGTCAGTATGCCCTTTGTGCCTGCCTCGCTCATGTAACTCTTCATGTGCAGGGCCGCCACGGTACCGTCCTGCATGCGCAGGAGGTAGACACGGCGCGAGGCCTCGTACTTGGGCGGAGGTGTTGAGAAATCCATCCTTACCCAATCCGAGAGCACCAGATTGACGGGCGAGGCCTGATACCAGATGTTGTAGTCGAACATGCCCGAGAAGTCCACGATGCACTGGTGGCTCGTCCATTCGTCGGGGCGGAAGCCTTCAGAGGCAAAGGATGCCGAACTCTCAGGCAGGTCATCCACCGACGTGTAGCCCGTTTGCAGGACTTGGCCGCCGTTGGTGCGCACGTCGAAATGGTGTATGGCCAGGTCCCACTCCTCGGGTTCGGGTTGTGTGTCCACCTGCCGTTCCTCCAGAAGGGTGTAGCGGGAGCCTTGCACGTTATACCTTGCCCACACGCTCTTGCCGTCCCACTCTCCCGTCAGGGTGGTGGGTATGTCGTACTTCTCCAGCGTGAGGCGGTGCAGGTCCATGTATATCCACTCGTCATAGTTGCGTGCATCCATAACGAGGGTGTACCTGCCCTCTTCTGCCGCAGGGTTGAACCCCAGTTGGAGAGCCTCATCGCGCACAGGCTCGTCATAGATGCCGTCAAATATGCCATTGCACCCTGCCAGCATGATGGATGCCAGACAGAGTGCAAGGGTATTACGATGTATGTTTCTCTGAAGGGTCATTTAGTCGCGAAGAGATTCGTAGTCCTGTTTCAAGGCGAAGGGCATGCTGCCGTACTTGAAAGTTACTTCCATGTCCAGGTCGCCATCGGGTTCTATTTCTGCCTTCAGGGTACCTACTGCGTTCTTGTCATCTACCTTTTCCGTGAAAGAATGGTTTGTTATCACTACACCTTCCTCACCTGCATCCAGAAGTGGAATATTGCTGATAGTAAAATCATGAATGACCATCTCCTGACCACCATACACATAAGTCATTGAGGGAATAGTTATATTCACATGGGTATCGGTGGCAGCCTTTATATTCACACTCACGTTTTCCTCTATAGGGCTAAAGGGATACTGAGGAGGCAGATTTACCATATTGGTAGTGCGGTGTGTCATGTATGTACCTGCGGCCTTGGCGGATACACTATCCTTAGAGTCGCAAGCAGAAAACAATGCTATGCTCAAGAGAGCGATGAATGATAGGAAAAGTTTCTTCATAGTTATTGTGTTATTATTATGTTATTGTTGTTATTGTATGCCAGCCAGTATGCCTCGTGATGCGTTGCCCATCGCCTCGTGTTGCATTCGTCTTCGCTTCACGAAGCGATGCCCTTTGCAACGGGACGCATTTCGTTTGCCTTATTGACGTATGTTTCTACTTGAACTCGCTCACTATGTCGAACGGCATTGTGCCGGGGCGGTAGGTCAGGGTCAGGGTCAGGGCACCGTCCTTGGTTATCTCCCCGAAGAGCGTGCCACGTGTGCGGTACTCGCCTGCCTGGATGTCGAAGCCTTCGTGCTTCAGATGTCCTCCTCCCGAGGGATAGGCGGCATATTCCACCTGCGGTATTTCCATGGCACCAATACTGATGGCCTTGCCCAGGAGGGTGGAGACGAAGGGATCGTCCACATCAAAGGCCTCGGTGCAGATGACAACATGGCCGGAGTGCTCTATGTGGAAATCCTTCAGCCTTATGGTCATGTCCTTCAGCACAGGACCCTCCAGATACTCCTGCACCAGGGGTACGGTGGTGGATAGCCTGCCGGGGAACTCCTGGGTGTAAGTTTCCCATGCTTCTTCCTTCTGCTCTATCTCTGGCATGTGCACATTGTCCTGAGTGCACGACACAAGGACAAGACCCAGACACAGGATGCAAAACAGGTTTAATATGGTACGGCCTCTATACATTATTATATTATATATACGCATGCGCATGGCAACTGAAAAAGCCATGCTTGTTTCATTTGCAAATATACATCTAAATTCCTTCATGCACAAGGTGGGGGATTGCACTCGCTCCCAATTTCATCACAAATGAGGATAAGCAGAAACTATCTGCCCCTTTCCTGTGAAGCGCAAGAAAACCGCCAAGCCCCTGGGGGGAAGGGACTTGGCGGAAACCTTATCTCATAAAGATGTCAGCAGGCAGAAGAGCATTCGCCTATTTTGTGCCCTTGAGATTTGCCACCTTATGTTTTACTGCCTTCCAATCGTAGTTACGGTAAAGGCCTGTAATAGTGGCATAGATCATCAGGAAGGAACTTACACAACAGAACACCAGCACGGCTCCGACAAACAGGACAACCTGAAGGGCAAGGCGTACAGGACCCGTACCGTCATCCTCGCGGGTGGTAGAGCCATCGCTCCATTTCGTAACAACATCCACAAACGTAATGCCTGCCGCGGCAGAAAGCATACCGCCAGAAAGCCACAAGCCGAATTTCTCCAATTTATTCATATACTTGGCCTCACGACGATGACGGCTTATCATATAGCCATAGGGACGGGTGGCAAAGACATACAAGGGAATCATCATTACAAAGCAGATGATGATGAAGTTGACGAATGCATCAGCAGCCTTTGCCGCAGAGACACGGTCCTCGGCCTCTTCCAGAGCCATCTCCTTCACATCGTCATAATCAAGGTCCTTAAGGTCATCAAATCTCTCAAGGGCTTCTTCCTTCCTGTCTTCCTGCTTTTCTTTCCACTCCTTAATTTGCTTATGGCGCCACTCCTTTGATTCATCATTCAGATCTTGCTCGCATTGTGCAATCTCCTTTAATGCTTCTGCATAACTCCATCCCGCAAAATACAATCTTGTGTTATACCAGTTCGTGGGAGTATCATATAATATTTTTTCGTCAACACTTTCTATATTGGACTTTAAAAGTTCCTCGAAACTATCAAAGTGTACCAATTCCACCTCTTGCCACTGCTCCACCTTGTGAACATTGTTTGCGGCCACTCTCTTCGCATCAGGATTGGAACCCAGAACCATGGGCAACAGGAATGCGGAGAGGATAGCACCTGCTATTATTCGCCAATTGAATTTCCAATGGCGCTTGCGCGACCATGCAATGATGTCGCGAAGTTCGTGAACACGCTGACTGAATTCCGCGTCAGGCTCTTTCAGGGCATGGGCAGCCTTGTTGACCAACTCCTCCATCCTGTCCACCTCCTCGGCCGTGGTGGGATACACATTGTCCTCGCTGGTGCTGCCTGCGGCCTTGTCCACATCGTCTACATGCGATGAAACACATGTGGCTTCCCACAACAACTCATACGCCTCGTCGTTGGGGTGACCTTCCTGAGTGGCATTCTTCAACTGCTCAGGGTCAAACGAAAGATGACCGTCCTCCATGTTGTTCTTTTCCTTTTTCATAGTCTTTAGATTTTTCTCCCCTAAGGCAGGGGAATGGTTAATATTGGAAAGGTAAGGTTCTGCTATTCACGCCAGGCATCACCATAGGGCGTTTACATGCTTTTGACTTCGCAAATATAAGAAAACTTTTTAATTAATTCATAGTTTAAGACTTTTTTACATAAAAAAAGATGAACCAAGATGACAGACATGCAGCACGACGGGGAATGAACGCTGACAGAAAGTCCCCTTTTCCGACATTTTTACTGATTTACAGAGTTTTGCACGCTTGTTGCGCGGCAATGGGTGAACTTTAATACTTACAATTATGCAGAACAACATGAACAATCAGCAAAACCAGGAGAAAGCCCTCGACCGATTCGCCCGCAACCTGGTAGAGGATGCCAAGAACGGCAAACTCGATCCCGTGATTGGTCGAGACGAGGAAATACGTCGTGTGCTGCAGATACTGAGCCGCCGCACAAAGAACAACCCCATCCTCATTGGCGAACCCGGTACGGGCAAGACGGCCATAGTGGAGGGACTTGCACATCGTATCCTCAGAGGTGACGTGCCCGAAAACCTCAAGGGCAAACAGATATATTCCCTGGACATGGGCGCACTCATTGCCGGTGCCAAGTATCAGGGCGAGTTCGAGGAACGCCTGAAGGGTGTCATCTCCGAAGTGACACAGAGCCAGGGCGAGATAATCCTCTTCATTGACGAGATACACACCCTCGTGGGTGCCGGACAGACACAGGGCGCCATGGATGCCGCCAACATACTGAAACCTGCACTGGCACGTGGCGAACTGCGCAGCATAGGTGCCACCACCCTGGACGAGTACCAGAAGTATTTCGAGAAGGACAAGGCTCTGGAGCGCCGTTTCCAGACGGTCAGCGTGGACGAACCTGACGTGCCTTCAAGCATAAGTATCCTGCGTGGCTTGAAGGAGCGCTACGAGCAACACCACCGTGTGCGCATCCAGGACGATGCCATCATTGCTGCCGTAAGCCTTTCGCACCGCTACATCACCGAGCGCTTCCTGCCCGACAAGGCCATAGACCTGATGGACGAGGCAGCCGCACGTCTGCGCATGGAGCGCGACTCCGTGCCCGAGCAACTGGACGAACTTTCACGCCGCCTTGGCCAATTGGAAATCGAGCGCGAGGCTATCAAGCGCGAGAAGGACAAGCCCAAACTGGAGGAACTTACCCGCGAGATTGACTCCCTGAAGAAGGAGGAAACCGCCATGCGCCAGCAATGGCAGGAGGAAAAGAGCCAGGCAGAGCGCATACAGACTATCAAGGACAAGCAACAGGCCCTGAAACAGGAGGCGGAACAACGTGAACGCGAGGGCGACTATGCCCGTGTGGCGGAGATACGCTATAGCCAGTTGCCCGAACTTGACAGACAGTTGAAGGAGAGCACCGCCTCACTTGGCGCATCCAAACTGCTCCGCGAGGAGGTTACGGCCGACGATATCGCCGATGTGGTAAGCCGTTGGACAGGCATCCCCGTGAACCGCATGAAGACCAGCGAGCGCGACAAACTCCTGAACCTCGAGGACGAACTCCACCAGCGTGTCATCGGTCAGAATGCCGCCATACAGGCCGTCAGCGATGCCGTGCGCCGCAGCCGTGCAGGTCTTCAGGACCCCAAGCGCCCCATAGGTTCATTCATCTTCCTCGGTACCACGGGTGTGGGCAAGACGGAACTGGCACGTGCCCTGGCGGAATACCTCTTCGACGACGAGCAGATGATGACACGAATAGACATGTCCGAGTATCAGGAGAAGTTCTCCGTAACTCGCCTCATAGGTGCTCCTCCGGGATATGTGGGTTACGATGAGGGCGGACAACTCACCGAGGCAGTACGCCGCAAACCTTATAGTGTGGTACTCTTCGACGAGATAGAGAAGGCTCATCCCGATGTGTTCAACACCCTCCTGCAGGTTCTGGACGACGGCCGTCTGACGGACAGCAAGGGACGCACCGTAAACTTCAAGAACACCATCATCATCATGACCTCCAACTACACCCACGAGCAACTTTTCAAGACCGTGCGTCCCGAGTTCCTCAACCGTGTAGACGAGATAATCACCTTCACCCCTCTCAACGAGGAGCAGATACGCGACATCGTATGCCTGCAACTGGACATCATCCAGAAGCGCCTTGCCGACACGGACATCACGCTGGACATCCGTCCCGATGCCATCGGCCTCCTCTCCCAGGAAGGCTACGACCCCGACTTCGGTGCACGTCCCGTGAAGCGTGCAATCCAGCGCCTCCTGCTCAACGACCTGAGCAAAACCCTCCTCTCCGGCACACTGAACCGCTCCCTCCCCATCGTGGTCACCGCCAACGACGGCAAACTGGAGTTCAAGAACTAAGAGTGTAAATCAAACGACCGTCCCTAAGGACCTTAAAGACCCTAAGGACCCTAAGGACCCTAAGGACCCTAAAAATTACAATCCCCTGCCTGCACTCACCGCAAGCAGGGGATTGTTGCTTTAGAGCCGAGTCAATAGTTTTTGAGCACCTCGTAATGTATACGTGCCTTACGCGATTTGAACAACTTGCGGTCGTTGAAGATCGCATCGCTCGCCCAGTAGGCAAGTTCTGCCGTAGCAATGCCGATGGCTGCACCCACAAGCACATCACTGGCATAGTGCTTATTGTTAAGTATTCGCATTACACCTGTTGCCGTAGCAACAGAATACCCTGCTATTGGTATCCACACACTCTTGTGTCCGTACTCGTGAGCAAGCAGTGTTGCCCCCATAAAGGCCGTTGCCGTATGACCGGAGGGGAAACTGCCAGTACCTCCGCCCGGACGGGTCCTCCCAATACCATACTTCATCCCGTTCACCACAGTTGCCATCATCGCCGCCGCCATGGCATCAGTAACCAGAACCTGCCAACGGTTCTTGCTCCTTCCTTTTACTCCACACATGCTTAGCGTCAACTGGGTTACCAAAGGCGCATATTGGATGTAGTCGTCCACTTTGCAATGAAATCCAGACATTCCTCCCATTACACGGTCACGTATGGCATGGTCTGCAGGCATCATGGCAAAACCAACAGCAGCGACAGGGACGGCAAGACTCAATGAATGGTGCAAACGATTCATATTGAATTGCCTGGCACTGATTTTAATGTCCACCGACAACGTCATGGGTGGTTTGTTGCCCATCAGTACAATTGTGGAATCAACCTGTGCTACAGAAAACATGGAACATATAAACATGCACAGAGATAAAATTACTATTTTCACATCAATATAGTCTCTTGACTCTCATTTTAACGGTCAAGGGCTACACCGCACGGTTAGTATTAGAGATAAGCAGAAGACACAAAAAAAGCGTGAAGCCCTGCACTGTCGCTCGCTTCACGTTCTGAGGTTCCTGGGAATGGCCTTGCAAGTCGAAACGAGCAACGCCGAAGCCCCACGCCGATATGTGTATATATAACCATCACAATGCCACAACGAGCACACTGGCTACAAGATACACCAATGGCTGTACGGCAAAGCAAGGCATGTGTATATAACATACCCACGGGACATTCACGTTGCCTTGTCCCTGACTTGCAATGAAATTTTCCTAGGATTTCAGAACGTCAGAACCAAAGCGTAGTAAACGCCTTTTATTATGTCTTGTCCCCACCCGCCCATGCACCTTTTAGGGATGCTTTCGGCATGGGACGATGACAAAGTTACGATTAAGTGAGAGATTTTCCAAATTTATTTGAGAAAATCCGAGTGTGAGTAACTTAGACCGACAGGTCAGAGTACGAATAAGCGAGCAAAATACCAAAGAAACGATTAAGCGAGCGCATTGCAGGGACGCTGCGTGCAGCGTCCGAGAACGACAAACAAAGCGGACGCTGCACGCAGCGTCCCTACATTGCCGAGTGTGAGTTTCTAAGACCATTAGGTCAAATTTATTTGAGTATTTCCGACTTGCGTAGATTGATGAGCGAAGGCGAATAACCGACGAACCGTAGGTCGACGCCCCAAGGGGCTAAAGTCAACGAAACAAGAGCAGAGGATGCTTGCATACTATGCCTTGTAAGGAGGAGGAAGACCACAGGTCAACGTGAGTAACTTAGACCGACAGGTCAGGGGTGCGAAAATAATCCAAAGGGCAATCCTTTAGGGAATGAAAGAGCATGTTTCCTTAGCAAAATCGTGTTTAAGGATTGTTGTAGCAAACGCCATACATAGCAACCGAAAACGCTATACTATACTTATAGGCGTAAGACTATTATACTTACAGGCATAAAACTATTATACTTACAGGCATAAGACTATTATACTTAGGGGTGTAAGACTACTATACTTACAGGCGCAAGACTGTTGTATAGCCCGTATTTGTCTGCTTTTTTGCTCCAACAGGGACAGAAAACTAACACGGTCTTCACAATTAAACACTCTTTTTTACTATCTTTGTCCTTGCTAAACGGTAAAAACATCATCAGGGAAACTACCTGCAACAACAAAACAAAGCGAAGATATGAAAAAACGCATCCTCTCTACCCTATTCATGCTGCTCCTTGTGCTTACCGCCATGGGAGCCAAGAAACCCAAGTACATATTCTACTTCATTGGCGACGGCATGGGCATGAGCCCCGTACTGTGTGCCGAGACATACAACCGCACCGTACTGGGTAACACACAACCACTGCTGATGCTTCAGTTCCCCGTGGTGTCCATGTCCACAACCTATTCGGCCAGCAATACCATAACCGACTCGGCAGCAGCCGGCACGGCCCTGGCAACCGGACACAAGACCAACAACGGCATGCTGGGCGTCACCCCCGACACCAAACCTGTGCAGAGCATTGCATACGAACTGAAACAACAGGGCTATGGCATAGGCATAGCAACCTCCGTGGCTCCTGATGACGCCACACCGGGAGCCTTCTATGCACATGTCAACCACCGCGGACAATTCTACGACATTGCCAAGGATATGGCAGAGAGCGACTACGAGATATTTGCCGGAGGAAAGTTGCGCGGACATGCCCCCCAGGGACAACCAGACGTGCGCACCGTGTTGGCCGATGCAGGCTACTCCGTAGTGGACGGTCCTGCCAAGTGGAACGAGAAGAGACATGGCGACAAAGTGGTTCTGCTCAATGCTCCCTATCATCTGGACCACATCGGATACACAATAGACAGCATCCAGGGCAACCTCACCCTACCCTTCATCACCAAGGCCTGCATAGAGCACCTTGAGAAGGTCTCTCCCAAGCGTTTCTTCCTGATGGTGGAAGGCGGACTCATCGACCACGCCCTGCACCCCAACGACGGAGGTACTGCCGTGAAGGAAGTGCTGAATTTCGACGAATCCCTGCGTCTGGCCTACGAGTTCTACCTGCGTCACAAGGACGAGACCCTCATCATCGTTACCGCCGACCATAACACGGGCGGTATGGCTGCAGGTGTGAACGGTGGTTCGTACACCCTGAGGATGAAGAACTTCGACTACCAGCGCATCTCCATGCAAGCCATGCAACTCGAATGTCAGCGCATGATAAAGAGTGGCGACAACATCACCTGGGACTTCATGAAGCAATACCTTCAGGACAAATTGGGTCTCTACTCAGCCATCCCCGTCAATGAGAAGTACGACCGTGCCCTGCAGGAGGCTTTCCATGCCACCTTCGTGGACAAGAACACTCAGGAAAAAAAGACTCTCTACCTCTCCCTGAACCAGTTTGTAGCACGCACATTCCAGATCCTTGACGTCATCACCGGCATAGGATGGACCACAGGTTCCCACACCGCCGACCTCGTTCCCGTATGCGCCATCGGCGTAGGCAGCGAACTCTTCCAGGGTTTCCAGGACAACACAGAAATCCCCAACAAAATCCGTCGCCTCTGTGGCATAAAAGAACATTCAAGCAAGTAAATACCGGCAATATGCACATGGAATACCGCCTTTGTTGAGGTTCTACCCCTTAAGCAACTGTGAGTACTCCTTCACGGCCTTGCGGAAGAGTTCCAAAGCCTCTTCTATTGAGCACTTCAGACGGCCACCGGCGGCATTCTTGTGGCCACCGCCACCGAAGAAGCGGGCAGACATCTCGTTGCAGGGGAAATCGTCCACACTGCGCAGGGAGAACTTCACGAAGCCGGGGTGCTCGGTGTCCTCGCTGATAAGGGTCGAAAGGCGCATGCCCTGAATCTGCAGGGGCATGTTGACAATGCCCTCCGTGTCGCCGTTCTTGATGCCCAGCATACGGCGCTCCTGATTGGTGAGCGTCATTACGGAGGCATTCATGCCGGGGATGGTCTCCAACTTCACATAGAGCAGATAACCGACCAGACGCATGCGGTTGGGTGTGGAGGTCCAGAAAACGTTCCTGTAGATGCGGTCCTTGTCTATGCCACGCGCCAAGAGCAGGGAGATACACTCGTAGATGACGCTTCGCGTGGAGGCATAGGTGAAGGCACCGGTATCGGTCATCATGCCCGTGTAGAGGCAGGTGGCCTCAGGCAGAGACATTGCATCCATGCGCCCCATCTGCCAAAGCAGGTGGCAGAGCACCTCGCAGGTGGCGCACACCTCGGGGCGCGAAATCTGTAGATTACAGAAGGAGGGATTGGGGTCGAGGTGGTGGTCGGCCATCACCATGAAAAGGTTGCCCTGTGCGCTACGTTCCACACACTCGGAGAGGATACCATCCATGCCCAGGGCACGGGAGGCATCGTTCATGTCGCACACCCACAGGAGGTCTGCCTGGCGAAGGACGGCATCCGCCTTGTCGGCATGCCTGTCGTAGCGGACAATTTCGGATGCACCGGGCATCCACTGGAGAAAGTCCGGAAAACGGTTGGGGACAACCACGGTACATTCCTTGCCCAGAGCCTTCATCCACGCCATAACGCCGAGGGTACTGCCTAGGGCGTCTCCGTCGGGATTTACATGGCACACACAGGCCACCCGTTGGGCCTCATCTATCCTGTTTTGCAGAGCAGACAACTGCTCTTCTGTGAGAATCTTTTCCATAACAAGAGACAAAAGTACAAAGAATAATCGTATCTTTGCACGTGAGAGTACATAAATATTATGTTTTATATGGAAAAGAAAGACCTGAGAATAGTATATATGGGCACACCGGACTTTGCCGTGCCCACACTGGAGCGCCTCATCAGCGAGGGATACAACGTGGTGGGGGTCATCACCATGCCCGACAAGCCCATAGGCAGGCACCAGAGCCAGTTGCAGGCCTCGCCCGTGAAGGAGTGCGCCCTGCGCCACAACATACCCGTACTGCAACCCGAACGCCTGAAGGACGAGGCCTTCCTGGAGGAGTTGAGGGCAATGGAGGCCGACCTGCAGATAGTGGTGGCCTTCCGCATGCTGCCCGAAGCAGTATGGGCAATGCCACGCCTGGGCACCTTCAACCTGCATGCCGCCCTGCTGCCCCAATACCGTGGCGCGGCACCCATAAACTGGGCAATCATCAACGGAGACAAGGAAACGGGCATCACCACCTTCTTCCTTGACCACCAGATAGACACCGGCGAGGTGATACAACAGGAGCGTGTGCCCATAGGGCCGGACGACAACGTGGAGGACGTGCACGACCGGCTGATGACACTGGGTGCCGACCTGGTGGCGGAGACGGTGCAGAACATCATTGACGGACGCGTCACGCCCATCCCCCAGGAACAGATGCACACCGACGAACCTCTGCGTCCTGCACCCAAGATTTTCCGCGAGACATGCCAGATACAATGGGCCAACCACACCGTGGACACGGCACACAACTTCGTGCGCGGCCTCAGCCCCTACCCCGGAGCATGGACAACACTGGTGGCGCCCGACGGCAAGGATACGGTGATGAAGATATTCCGCACCACTAAGGAGGCATGCCCCGGACAGGCACAAGCCTGCCCCACCCTGTTGCCAAGCGCCAACGGCGACAAGACCCTGCGCATAGCCCTGCCCGACGGCATCCTGCACATCCACGAACTCCAACTGGCGGGCAAGAAGCGCATGAGCGCATCGGACTTCCTGCGCGGCACCTCGCTGGAGGGGTGGAAGGTTTAGGGAACGGAAAACTATTACATCATACCCCCTCCGCGCGTTGCGCTCGTCCCCCTATCTTAGGGGGACAAAGAAAACGGAACCGACGCAGGAAGCGAGAGCAGAAGCAAAATTTATTTTGATTATGCCGAGCAACAAGGAGGAAAAGACCGCAAAGCGGGATTAAAACGGAAATCTGCGAGTAAGCGAGAGCAGAAGCATGGTAGGGACGCTGCGTGCAACGTCCGAGAACGACAAACAAAACGGACGCTGCACGCAGCGTCCCTACATTGCCGAGCGTGAGCAGATTCAAGACGATGCAGTCGGCTTAAATCTGCGAGTAAGCGAGAGCAATCGAACTTGTTTGAATTGCCGAGCGGGAGCAGATTCAAGACCGCAAAGCGGGATTAAAACGGAGAACTGGAAGGTGACGTGAGAACTCGGAGTAATCCGAGTAATCAGAATTCTCGGAATTCTCGGAGTACTCAGAATTCTCCGAAAAACAAACGATAAGATAGGAAAAGCAATCGCCCGTGAACACAGGTTCACGGGCGATTGCCTTATTCTTATGTTTCGTGTTTACTTGCTGGACTTGCCGAAGGGGATGTTGATACCTAAGGTAACACCGGTGTTGTTGCCCAGAGGTATGCCCTGCTTGGAAAGTGTGCCTATAGTGTGGTCCATACCTACGAAAAGGTTGAAACCCTTGGGATGGATGTTTGCCACCCAACCGAAACTGGCACCCATAGAACCGAAGCCTACGTTTACGCTTGCCTCCAGCCACTTCAGAGGAGAAACGGTGGCGCTGATACGCTCCTCGTTCCAGGAATACTTGCCCTGTATGCGTGTTGTGCTGAGCAGGCCCACACTGAGTTTCTTGTAGAAAGGCATCTGGTATTCCACACCGATGTTCAGCGTTGCGCCGAGCATACTGGTAGAACTTGTTACCCCTCCGTCCTGAAGAGCGACAAGTTCGGAGAAACGGTCGCCATAATTGTCAGACTGCTCATCAGCAGGAGTACCGGGACCATCCTTGACCGAAATGTCATTGAAACCGGTAAACTCAACCTCCTTGCCGCGGTTGCTGGCAACACATGTCTCGTTCCATGAGAGGAAACCAAGATCCAGCAAAGAAGCGCTGACCTTCATACCGTCCAGCCAACCCTGCTCGCCAAGATCCCATTCCGCACCGAGGTCGAAAGCAAGACCCCAACCGTTAGGACCAGGACCATCGATGTCTACATTGCCGAAATCTATCTGTTCGTAAACAGTTCCGTCATTGAGTTCCTTCTGCTCCATCTCACCCCATCCAAAACCTTTCACGCTAACCTCTGCGCGCGCATCGGTTGTAAGGGTCCATTTTTCAGGCGACTTCAGGTTCAGGTGTGCATTGTCCACATCAAGTCTGGCATGTGCACCTGCCAACAACACCTTCAACTTGCCACCCACACGCCAGGCATCCGTCACCTTGCGGCTATGGCCGAAACCTATCTCCGCCCATGCCGTAGCATCCAGGCCTATGCCACTGAGATCGTAATCCTTGTTGGCCAATTCCTTTGTTGCCTCGAACAATCCGTATGGAGCGTTGAACGCCACATTGGTGCGCATGGACACATTAAACGTGTTGAAACCGCCCCAGGCATGGAAACCGAATCCCAGGAGATCCATTCTCATGTTCATGTGAGTGAAGTTGCTGGAAGAAAATCCGCTCAGGGCCTCCTCCATGGGAATATTGGGGTTCATGTAGGTGGTCAGTTGGTCGCCATTGAACTTCAGCACATCCGTCAGCGACAGATTGCCGGTCATGCCCATATTGATGTTGGCAAGCAGAGGGAACGACACATAACCCTTGCGGTCATAGTCCTTGGCAGGGTTCAACTGGTGACCATAGGTGTATCCGTCCAGGAAGTAAGCACTGTTCAGATTCTGTGCCGAAGCGATGCTGGAGAATGCCAATGCGGCCACGGCCAATATAGTTCTTATATTCTTTTTCATTATTCTTTGTAATACTAAATGGTTTACCTATTGTGCATTCCCGTTAGTTGGCGTCGTAACTGACACCACCAACCAGTGTAATCTTAATATTGGCCAGTTTCAGGTATGAATCGTCCTTCAGTTTGCCATATCCGTCAGCCTCGGCAACGGCACGATACTGGAACTTGTCCAAACGTTGCAGCAATTCGCTGATTGAGTGTCCCTCCTTGGGACTTATGGTCAGGGTTATAGGTTGTTCGGAATATCCCTCCTCGCCCTTGTGTGCGCTGATGACAATATCGTCCACATCTATAACATCGCGTTTCAGACTATTGTCGTAACAGTCCAAAGCATCCACGGACAAAGTAAGATTCAGCGGGAAGTTTGTAATTGCCGTAGCATCAATACGCATTGCCTTGGTATCCAGTTTGTCCACGTCAGTCAAATCCTCTCCAATGCCCTCTTCCGTGCCCTGATAAACCAACTTGAATTCATCAGCGAACTCCAATGGGGTGTATACCTTATAGTCAACGCCAAAATCATACGTCTCGGGAGCAGCCGTAGGTGTAGGCATATTATCTGTATCAATGGTAACGTCAGCAACCTCCACCTGTATCTCCTTAGGCAATTTCTTCAGCAGATCACCGAGATCCTCTACCTTCACATCTATCTTTTCGTACTGTGTGTAGTCAATTTCTCCGTCTTTAGCCGCTTTAGGAACGACAGCATTGTCCGGATCACAAGCCAGACAGAAGACAACCTCCTTCTCCTTGGGAATATTCAGTTCTTCGGTCCTGATCTCCACAGTTTCCGTTCCATCCTCATACACACTTCTGAGCACGATGCTGGTCTTGGCATCGGAAGGCATGGTGTTCTTCACTTTTACAAAGAATGCAGGATTTTGCAAATCAAGGCATACATCCGGTTCATTCAGGAAATCGGGCATGTCGTTCAACTCTATGGGAGCGATGTCGCCAACCTCGGTCTTCACTACACCGGCAAAACTGTTTACAAGTATGTCATTGTCAAACTCTGCATTACCGGTGAAGGTAATGTGCTCAGGACGGATGGCATCGAAATTACCGTCTCTAATAACAGCCTGCTTCTGCTCGTAAGTAAGTTCGTCCAGATTGAAATCTGTTGGTTCCAAACGGAATGTACCATCTATATCAAACTGTCCTTCCAGTAACACCTTGTTGTTCTCAAAAGTAAATCCTTCGTTTCCTACTACAGCCCTGTCAAAAGTGATGAATATGTCTATCACATGGTTTTCATCCACAATGGTACTCTCGTCTGTTTCGGTAAGATAGATCACGCCATTCTCGTTGTCTATATCAACGGCAGATACGGTTTCACGCTCTGTGGCATTGATATCTGTCCAGTGCACGAACTCGGCGTGGGCCACATGAAGTCCTTTGGGAATGCTCAACGTCAGGTTATCCAAATGCACCTTATTGATAAATTCATGCTCTTTATCGAAAACAATCTTTATCGTAGCGTCCAAAGTGGTATTGTCCACAAACCTTACAGATTCCAAAGACACCACCTCCTTTGCTATAAGACCGGAAGACTCGTTAATATCATAATGTGCCTTGTCTTCGGGCTTAATTGTGTAACGATACGGGGTGGCGTCTATCTCCACGCCAGGCACTATTTGAATAAATCTTCCTCCAGCGGCATTGGCAGTACGTGCTCCGCTTGTAAATTCATCCACTTCAATATCTGTACTGATTTCATTAAGTACCGGACGTTGAATGGAAATTGGGTCTATGGTGACAGACGGAACATCTGCATTACCGTCTTCCACAAGGTAATACTCACCGTCTACACTTTGCACCACCCCGTCTTCCTCCAGATCCATGATGTTCTTCAGAAGAATTTCACCGGTACCGCTTGAGGGTAACGTCAAGTCCGATGATGTGCCCAAGGTCAGGTCCACATCATCCAGGTCATACTTGTCGTCCATACAAGAGACAAACATGCACGAAACCACAGCCCATAGGGCCAAGTAAAGAATTCGATTTCTTTTCATGATTATGTTAATTAAAGTTTATATTTTCCCTTTACTGACAATACTGCGGACAAATATATAACAAAAATATGAATAAGCGTTAATTATTGCACGGTTATTTGTATAAAGTTGTTAATTATCGGTCGTCCTCCAAATAATAAGGCAAAAAAATAAGGCATGGATAATCCACACCTTATTAATATAATATATACTCCTGTTAGCGGCCTATATTTCCCAACCAAGAGCGCTGGCACCAAGAACCGCTGCGCTGGCACCGTCCAGTTCGCTAAGCAGGATCTTTGCCTTGCCCTTGTAAACGAACAGGATGTTCTCGTCGTATGCCTTGCGGACATGGGACATAAGCAATTCTCCGGCCTTTGTGGGGCCACCGAAGAAAATGAACGCCTCGGGACTGGAGAATGCGGCGAAATTGGCACAAGCCTCGCCAAGACGGCGACCGGTATCGGCAAGGATCTCCAATGCCAACTCGTCACCGTTGGAAGCGGCGATGGATACATCCTTTGCCTCCAACTTTGAACTGAGGATGTCTCTCAGGGAAGAGGGACGACGGCTGAGAGCCAGTTTCTCCAATGCGCTGCGGGCAATACCGGTACCAGAGCAATAGCACTCCAGACAGCCACGGCGGCCACAACCGCATTCACGGCCGTTCTTCTCAACGATAACATGACCAAGTTCACCGGCAAAACCATCGTGACCGTAAACCAACTGACCGTTCACGACTACACCGCTGCCTACACCTGTACCCAGGGTGATCTCTATGAAGTTCTTCATGCCACGTGCGGCGCCGTATGCCATCTCACCGATAGCGGCGGCATTTGCATCATTTGTCATTACAACGGGAATGCCCAAGGACTCCTGGAACATCTTCACCAATGGCACATTGCCGCGCCATTCCAGATTAGGAGCGTCTTCGATACAACCGGAATAATAGTTGGCATTGGGAGCACCTATACCCATGGCCTTGATTTTCTCAATGCCACCCACCTCTGCTATCAATGGCAGAAGAGCCTCGGTACATGCCTTGACATACTTCTCGGCAGTGCCATGACCGGCGGTAGGAATGGAAACAGACTTTACAATATTGGCATTCTTGTCGACAATGCCAAACACAGAATTGGTACCTCCCAGGTCCAATCCAATCACATAAGGTTTCTTGTTCATGCTATTTATGGTTTTTAGATATTTAAGATTACGCTCTATGGGCAAAGTTAGCGTTTATTTCGCAATAAAAGGCATTTTTTAATTACAAATGTATGTTAAAGTCAAAAAAAAGTCCGTAATTTGCGGACATATTATGTGGTTACAACCTGTCAATACTCTGGATTTGGTCATCAAGGGCCTCATTGTAGGCATTTTGGCCAGTGCCCCCATGGGACCGGTGGGTGTACTTACAATCCAGCGTACCCTCAACAAAGGACGGTGGTATGGCATGGTAACAGGTGTGGGGGCGGCCGTATCAGACATCATATACGCTGCTATATCCCTTCTGGGCATGAGTTTCGTGATGGACTTCATCGAGAATCCACGCAACATGTTCTGGCTCCAACTCATTGGCGGAATACTTCTCATGCTATTCGGGGTCTACACCTACATGAGCAACCCAACCGAGAACCTGCGTCCGGCAAGCCAAAACCGGGGGACCCTCATGCACAACGGCATCACCGGTTTCCTTGTCACCTTTTCCAACCCACTCATTATCTTGCTGTTCATTGCACTTATGGCACGGTTTGAATTCGTCGTGCCAGAACATTATTGGGAGCAAGGACTGGGTTATGTGGCCATTTTTGCAGGGGCACTGCTATGGTGGTTCTGCCTTACATATGCAATTAACAAGGTCAGGAGCAAATTCCAGGTAGAAACCATCTGCAAGATAAACCGGACAATAGGAAGCATAGTCATCGTTGCCGGTTTCATAGGTTCCATTTGGGCCTTGCTGCCCAAGTTGGGGCTCGACGTTTAATCACCCTTTTCAGCACCACAACAATGCTAATAGCAAAGAAACTCAGAAAACAGAATCTCGTGGCCTATGTCCTCTACATGTATCAGGTGGAGGACATCATTCGTTCATACGATTGCGACATACAGAAGATTGCAGAGGAGTACCTGCCACGCTTCGACTATGACGACGAGGAATTGGAACAGGCCCTGCAATGGTACGACGGCCTTGCACGCATGATGCACGAAGAAGGATGCCGCGAACGCGGACATGTGCAGGTCGTGCGCAATACCATATTCCTGTTGGCCGACCGCCATCGCGAACTCCTGGCCGACCCTCAGGAATCCATCTACAATGCAGCTTACTACAAGGCCCTGCCTTTCATTGTGGAACTCCGAGGCAAGGGCAACGGCAAGATGAAGCCCGAGTTGGAAACCGCCCTGGACGCCCTCTACGGCATTACCCTGCTTCGCATGCAGAACAAGCCCATCGGAGCAGAGACATCTGCCGCCATATCCGCCATCAGCAACCTGCTGAACATGCTGGCAGAAAAGTACGACCCACAACAATAACACCCCCCTAAGGACCCTAAAGAACCCTAAAGACCCTAAAGCAAAAGTCATGACTGAAGAAATACTACGCAGACGCACCTTTGCCATCATCGCCCACCCTGATGCCGGTAAGACCACGCTTACGGAAAAATTCCTGCTCTTCGGCGGCCAGATACAGGTGGCCGGTGCCGTTAAGAGCAACAAGATAAAGAAAACCGCCACCTCCGACTGGATGGAGATAGAGAAGCAGCGCGGTATCTCCGTCACCACATCAGTAATGGAGTTTGAGTATGCCCCCGAGGGCACGCCCACAGACAAGCCCTACAAGATAAACATCCTGGACACCCCCGGTCACCAGGACTTTGCCGAGGACACCTTCCGCACGCTGACTGCCGTGGACAGCGCCATCATCGTGGTGGACGGCGCCAAGGGTGTGGAGACCCAGACACGCAAACTGATGGAGGTGTGCCGCATGCGCAAGACCCCTGTCATCATCTTCATCAACAAGATGGACCGTGAGGGACGAGACCCCTTCGACCTGCTTGACGAACTGGAGGAGGAACTGAAGATTGCCGTGCGCCCCCTGTCGTGGCCCATCAACCAGGGTCAGCGCTTCAAGGGTGTGTACAACATCTACGAGCAGAACCTGAACCTTTTCCAGGCCAACAAGCAGAAGGTGACGGAGAAGGTGCAAGTGGACATAGAGAGCGAGGAACTGAACCAATGGGTGGGCGACTCCGATGCCGAGAAACTGCGCGAGGATCTGGAAATGATCGAGGGCGTATATCCCGCCTTCGACGAGGAAGAGTACAAGGAAGCCCTGCTGGCTCCAGTGTTCTTCGGTTCCGCACTGACCAACTTCGGCGTGCAGGAACTCCTGGACTGCTTCTGCAAGATAGCCCCCGCACCACGCCCCGTCATGGCGGAGGAACGCGAGGTTAACCCCGACGAGAAGAAGTTCACTGGCTTCATCTTCAAGATTACAGCCAACATCGACCCCAACCACCGCTCTTGCATTGCTTTCTGCAAAGTATGCTCCGGCAAATTCGTGCGCAATGCACCCTACCTGCACATCCGCAACGGCAAGACGGTCCGCTTCTCCAGCCCCACACAGTTCATGGCCCAGCGCAAGGAGACCATCGACGAGGCTTGGGCAGGCGACATCGTAGGTTTGCCCGACAACGGCATCTTCAAGATAGGCGACACCCTCACCGAGGGCGAGCAACTGCATTTCCGCGGCCTGCCCTCCTTCTCTCCCGAGATGTTCAAGTACATCGAGAATGCCGACCCCATGAAGACCAAGCAGTTGGAGAAGGGCATCAACCAGTTGATGGACGAGGGTGTGGCGCAGTTGTTCGTAAACCAGTTCAACAACCGCAAGATTATCGGCACAGTAGGTCAGTTGCAGTTCGAGGTTATTCAATACCGCCTGGAGAACGAATACGGAGCCAAGTGCCGCTGGGAGCCCGTACACCTGCACAAGGCTTGCTGGATTTCATGCGAACCCGGTTACGAGGCGGAACTGGAGAACTTCAAGAAACGCAAGTACCAGTACATGGCCAAGGACCGCGACGGACGCGACGTGTTTCTGGCAGACAGCGGTTATGTGCTGAGCATGGCACAGCAGGATTTCGAGCACCTGCAGTTCCATTTCACATCAGAGTTCTAAATGAACGGATCCAAGAGCGCAAAGAGGGATTAAAACGGGAAACTGGACGAAGGCGAAAACGGAAAAGGAAGATTGCGGACGCTGCACGCAGCGTCCCTACCACTAACCCGCTCACCCCTCACCCCTCAACGTTCAACGTTCAACGTTCATATATATATAATATAAATAAGGTAAAGAACTATGAATTGCGAAATAGACATAAAACAAGCGGTGGAGTGCCTTCGCAAGGGAGGTGTCATTCTCTACCCCACAGACACGGTTTGGGGGATTGGCTGTGATGCCACCAACGAGGAAGCAGTGCGACGCATCTACCAGATCAAGCAGCGCGAAGATGCGAAATCCATGCTATGTCTGGTGGACAAGGCCGACCGCATACAACGCTACTTCCGCAACATCCCCGACGTGGCATGGGACATCTTCGATGCCGCCGACTCACCTGTGACGGTCATTCTTGACGGCGCAAACGGTGTGGCACCAAGCCTCATCGCCGAGGACGGTTCACTGGGAATGCGCGTTACTCGCGACCAGTTCTCGCACGACATCTGCTACCGCCTGCAGAAACCCCTTGTAAGCACCAGCGCCAACATAAGCGGAGAACCCACCGCACGTACCTTCCGCGAAATCAGCGAGGAGATAAAGTCGCAGGTAGACTATATCTGCTCCTTCCGCCGGGGCGACAACATACCCGGAACTCCCAGCCGAATCATAAAGTTGGGACAGGATTGTAGCGTGAAGATAATAAGATAACAAGCAGAACACCAGAACTACGGGAGCAAGATGAACACACCACACAGACACCCCTTTCTGCGCAACATTGCGGCAGGACTCCTGAAATGGCGCCGGCGTCACAGAGAGAAGATCAACGACGAACGTTTCGTGTTGCTCATCAGTTTTGTGGTGGGCATCTTTACTGCCTTGGCCGGATGGACGCTGAAGTGGATTATCCACACCATCGAACATCTGCTCACATACAGTTTCTCCACCACTGGAGCCAACTGGCTCTACCTTATCTTCCCCGTTGTGGGTATCGGACTGACCTTGCTATTCATCCGATACATCGTCAGGGACGACATCAGTCATGGCGTAACGAAGATTCTCTTTGCCATTGCCCGCAACAAGAGCAAGATAAAACTGCACAACACCTTCACCTCCGTACTGGCCTCTGCCGTCACCATCGGTTTCGGCGGCAGTGTGGGTGCCGAGGCCCCCATCGTGCTTACAGGCAGCGCCATAGGCAGCAACCTGGGACGCATGTTCCATCTGTCCAACCGTCACATGATGCTTCTGGTGGGATGCGGTGCGGCAGGTGCCGTGGCAGGAATATTCAAGGCCCCCATTGCAGGCCTTGTCTTCGTGTTGGAGGTACTGATGATAGACCTCACCATGGGTTCGCTCCTGCCCTTGCTGGTAAGTTGCGTTACCGCTGCGGCCGTAACATTTACCCTGTCAGGCATGGATTCCATATTCGAGTTCCACCTGAACAACGCATTCTCCGTAAACCGTATCCCGGCATATCTGGCTTTGGGTGTGGCATGCGGTTTGGTTGCCCTTTACTTCACCCGCACCATGAACTGGCTGGAGGGTATTTTCCGCCGTCTTGCAGTTCCTCACAAGAAGTTCCTCTTCGGAGGTGCCATGCTGAGTATACTTATCTTCCTGTTTCCCTCGCTATACGGTGAAGGTTACACCCTCATAGAACTGCTGCTGAACGGCAAGGGCATGGAAGACTGGCAGGAGGCCATGAACGGCTCGTTCTTTGCCGGACATGCACGTATGCTCATACCATATCTTATTTTGGTAATCCTAACGAAAGTATTTGCCTCCACGGCCACCAACGGCGGCGGCGGTTGTGGCGGTATCTTCGCTCCCTCATTGTTTCTCGGCTGCATTGCCGGTTTCGTCTTTGCCCGTCTGTGGAACATCTACGGCATACTGGACATACAGGTTCCCGAGTGCAACTTTGCCATGCTGGGCATGTGCGGACTGATGAGCGGCGTGATGCACGCACCGCTTACAGGCATCTTCCTCATTGCCGAACTTACAGGCGGTTACGGCATGTTCATGCCTCTGATGATGGTAGCCGTGGTGGCATACCTGACAATAAAGTTCTTTGAGCCTCACAGCATCTACGCCATGCGCCTGGCACAAAGGGGCGAACTGCTCACTCACCATACCGACCGTTCCATCCTCACGCTGATGAGCATGGACTCAGTGATAGAAAAGAGCGACAAGGTCCTGTATCCCGACCAGACTTTGGGAGATGTGGCCAACCTCGTTGCCACCAGCAAGGGATATATATTCCCCGTGGTAAACAGACAAATGCAATTAGTGGGTATTCTGCGTATGGACGACATACGCCACCTTGTCTTCCGTCCCGAACTTTTCAGTCGTTTCCGCGTCTCCCAACTCATGGCCGAATCTCCTGCCATCCTGGGAGTGAACGACAGCATGGACTCTGTAATCAAGACTTTTGACCGGACGCGTTCCTGGAACCTTCCCGTTGCAGATCAGGAGGGTATTTTCGTCGGGTTCATACGCAAGAGCACCATCCTGTCTATCTACCGCAAAATCCTTTCCGACTACTCACACGACTAATCCTTGCCGGCAGAAAGGCAGGGAGCGGATTCCTTTCAGAAACGGATACCGACGGTGGCGGTAATGCTGTGCTTGCTAAGGTCTACGGGTATGGGGTCCATGGGGACATTGCTGTAGAAAGAGTTGAAAGCATAGTAGTCGCCGGTCTGATGACGGTACTTGTATGCAAGGTCTGCATAGAACCACTTATGACGATAACCCAGTCCGAAGGTGGCGATGTGAGTGTCGGACAGGTTCATGTAATCCAGTCCTGTGGGATATGCCAGTGCCGTGTCGGAGAAATAGGGGTCCCACGACGATGTTGGTGTTGTGGTGGAGGTGATGTAGTTGTAGCCTGCACGCAAGGCCAGGGAACTGATGGGTTTGAACTCCACGCCGGCACGCAGAGTGTGCTGGGGTGTGAAATTATGTTTTGTCTCAGTCTTGATACCCTCGTCTACCACCGTTCCTCCATAAGCGGCAGGATACCTCATTGTTGTCCCCGGGTAATTGACAAACTCATACTCTATGCCCCATGCCAAGTTCGTGGAGTAAGTACTACCCATCTGCGCACGTACCTTCCATGGTGAGGTTATCTTGTATTCGAGGTAGTTGATATAAGAGTCCGAAAGATCGTATACATAATTGGTGTAGTACATATCGGGCTGGTGGTCATATACCAGCATTTCTTTTCTCTCGTCCCAGTAATACTTTGTGTCAAGACTTTGGTCGTCACTATATTTCAGGTTGTACCACGTAGGGGTTTCTACTACAAGACCTACACGGAACGAACTGCTCGCAAAGGGCCGGACCACTGCTCCGAATTTCAGATTGAAACCCGTTCCGGTGATAACCTGCTCGTTGACGTAGCCGAAGTCCTGTATCAAACCGTCTGCATCCGTCCGTTGTTCCCAATAGTCAGTCATACGCCGGAAGTCGACATCGTCCAGACCAACCGTAATTCCCAGGAAGAAGCGGTTGTCTATGTTAGTGCTGACATTGAACTCGTAAGCATGAAGAGCACCTCGTGTAACTTCAAGGGTACTGTTGAGGTCGTACTCACTTTTTTCTATATTCTTACTGAACAATCCGCATTGGTCGCCCAAGGCATAAAGCGTATGGTTATAGGTGAACGGGTCCGAATAGTAGTCGCCTCTGTTGTCGTACACCTCCTGTGCCAGTCCGTTCAACTGGTCGGCCCACGATGCGGCGGTGAGGGTCTCGCCAAAGAAACTGTGGTTGTAGTCCGCCTTCTTCTGGTAGTTGAAACCGAGGTTCACATTACGTACCTTGCCGCCAAGTTTGAAAACCGCCACGGCACCTATCTGGTTGAACTGCCCGAATGTGCTGCCGGAATATTCGCGGGCCGTGTTTTCAGACAGCCACGAGGCTCCTGCTGTCAGCGATGCCTCATTCTTTGAGAAAACGCCCAATCCGGCAGGGTTGCTGCTCATTACCGATATGTCCGCGCCCAATGCGCCCATGGCGCCTCCCATGGCAACAAAGCGGGATGTGCCGAACAGGTCGGAAGTATTCACTATTGTATTGTTAAGGTAGGGACTTTGCGCCACTGCCGTCAGACAGAAAGTCGACAAGAGAAAGGATATAGTCTTTTTCATATAATCTTATGATAGGTTCCATGTATTGGTTTGTGTCTCCCCTCAGGGGCAGGACTGTCTTCATCTGCCACGCCCGACACCTCGTGAGGCACCGCCACCACTGCGCCCACTACCTCCCCCATGAGTTCCGAAACCTCCGCTCCTTGAACCAGAGGGACGGTTTCCCACATGGGAAGAAGAACGGTTGGTGGAACGGTTAGAAGAACGGTCCACACTGCGGTTGGTGGAGCGGTTGGTAGAGCGGTCCACACTGCGGTTGGCAGAGCGGTTGGCGGAGCGGTCCGTTACCAGACTGCTTCTTCTGGCGGAGCGGTCCGTAATGCGCGAGTCACGGCCCGTGGAGCGGTTGGAATGTACACTGTGGCCGGAACGGTCAGACCGGCTTGCACGGTTGCTGCGGTCCACTATGCGCGAACGTCCGTAGTCGTAGTTGCGCGACGTAGATATACGTGGACCGTGCGCATGGTGTCCTCCGCCATGCCAATGTGGCGGATGGTGGTGATGATGTCCGTGAGGATAATAGCCGTACCAATATGGATTCCAGTAACTGCCATAGTAACCTACTCCCCACCCTACGGAATACCATCCACCATAGTAATACGGACGATACCATGGATCCCAGTACCAGGGGTCCCAATGCCAGGGATCGTAGATGTATGTTACATGGTTCCAGTACCACGGGTCGTAGAAATGGCAGCCGTGGAAACGGGCAAGACGGAGTCCGTAGTAATAGTCCATGTCATTGCCGTCCGAGAAGCCCTCGTTGTAGCCCTCGCTATAGCCCAGATCGTAGAGACTCTGTGCAGAAAGTTCGTACTTGACCGGCTGTGTGGCGGTCTCTGTGAGGACCAAGGTGTCGGCAGACAGGGTGTCGGCAGACGGCACGTACCTGCCACGTCTGTTGTACTCGTCCACATCGCGAGTGCCCGAGGTGGGGGCAGTGGCGGTAACCCGTGGTGTTGAAGGAGTGGCAGGAGCATAGTCCTCGTATATCACCTCCACAGTAGTTACCGGAGCCTTTGCCTTGACTTGTTTTTCCTTCTTTTCCTTTTTGGCAGTGAAGTACATGTCGTCCTCCTGGGCCACTACCACGGAGGATAGTCCAAGGAGCAATGCCGTAAGGAGTATCGTCAGGTATTTCATAGTGTCAAGAAATTAATAAATTGTTGTTTTCATCACCAAAGATACGAAATTACGCATTACCGCCAATAGGCATTACCCTAATATTAAGAGTATTTTCCCTTTTTTAGCAAAAGCAGTGCCCAATCATTGTCTTCCCTCTGCAATACAGGATGCAGACCATGCCTTGAAGCCTCCTCGACAAGCAACGGCACATCCTGAGTATAGAAACCGCTTAGCAGCAGTTCGCCCCCCTCTGCCAAAGCGCCGGCAAAGGCAGGCATGTCGGCAAGAAGGATATTGCGGTTTATGTTGGCTATCAGCAGTGTTGCACTGGCAGAGGCGCTTGCCTCGGACGAAGAAAGTACGGCACTGTCTCCAAGCAGGACCTGCACACGGTTGGAAACACCGTTAAGGTCAAGGTTGGCCATGGCATTGCGCACGCTCCATTCGTCTATGTCGTATGCCAACACGCGTTCTGCCCCGAGCATGCAGCACAGTATGGCCAGTATGCCTGTTCCCGTTCCCGCATCCACCACATGGCGGCCCTTCAGGGGCATGTCCAGGAGTTGGTGCATGATCATCCGTGTGGTCTCGTGCGAACCCGTCCCGAAAGCCTGGCAGGGATTTATGCTTATGTCATACTTGGCCAGCGGGACATCAGTATGCGATGTATCGTGTACGACAATAAGCGTTTCAGCGGTAATGGCGTCGGAAATGACGATGGGGCGGAAGCCCTCCTCCTCCCACTGTCTGTTCCAGTTCTCGTCCGGAGCCTCGGCAACGGTGTATGTTATGGTTGTATCTGGCATGGGGAAACCTCCGACGGCCCTGCCGATACCCTCGGTACTATACGCAGACTGCTGTACCCAGGCCTGCAAACCGTCGTCAAGGGGCAGGAAGGTCTCAAACCCCTCGTCGGCAAGGAGTGCGCTGAGTATGTCGGACGCAGTCTCGCTGTAGGGAGATATGCGGAAAGTGACTTCGTAATACTTCATTCTCTTGGAAATTCTATTATATACCTTATTATATATATAAGGGGGAATGGTGTTATGGCTGCGCCTGCCCCATGTATGGAGGGGTGCTTCACTCGAAACGTATGCTCCTGGCTGGATGAATGCGGCTGATGACGTATGTGGGCGCCACAAGGACTGCAACACAAACCACTATCGTAAGGACATTGACCAGTATGATGCCTGTCCATGGGAAATACACGGGCACGCGGTCGAGGTAATAGTTGGCGGGATCCAGCGACACAAGCCCCGTTGCCTTCTGCAACACCAGAAAGGCAAAGGCTACGGCATTGCCATACAGCAGTCCGCGTGCCACAATCATGGCGGAGAGGTACAGGAATGTGCGGCGCAACTGTCCGTTGGTGCTACCCATGGCCTTCATCACACCTATGAAACGGGTACGCTCAAGGATGATGACGAGCAGTCCGCTCACCATGGTTACTCCGGCAACGCAAATCATGAGGATAAGTATGGCGGCGACGTTGGTGTCCAACAGTGCAAGCCACGAGAAAATCTGCGGGAAATGCTCATCTACACGTGGAGAGGCATAGTATTGCCCATAAGCATCCTCGCGCATGAAGAGCATGGAAGACACCTGCTCTGAAACCGCATCCATGGAGGCAAAATCGTCCAGCATCAGTTCGGCACCGCTGTATTGGTCGGAGCCCCATCCGGCAAGGCGCTGAACCGTGCGCGCATCGGCATAGCACATGTTGCTGTCAAAGTCTGCCATGTTGGTCTCATATATTCCGGAGACCACAAAACGCCGCGCCCGCAACGACTTGTCAAAGAAATAGGCATACAGTCTCCCACCTGCACTGACCTGCAGGACAGAGGCCATCTCGGCAGAGAGCAGGATGCTGTCGGAGGGGGCATCGCCACTGCCGAAAGAGGGCACAGTGCCCGAAACAAGGTTATCGGCAAGGAAAAGCGAATCAAAAGCGGCATCCACGCCTCGCAGCAGAATGCCACGGAAAGCATCGTCGGTCTTCAGCATGCCGGGGCAGAGAGCGAAACGCCGGACATGCGCCACGTGCGGCACTGCGGCAAACACGTCCCTGAGCGAGTCCGTAATCTGTATTGGCAAGGAGTGGCTGCGGTATAGACTTTGGGAATTTATTATCTGGACATGACCCACGAGGGACACCACCCTGCCCTTTATCTCACGCTGGAATCCTATGGTTACGCAGATGCTGACAATCATAACCATAATACCCACGGCAACGCCTGCCGTGGCTATACGGATAGCAGAGGCAGAGGCACGCCCACTGCCACCGCCGGAGTATATCCTTTTGGCTACGAACAACATTCCACGAAATGCCATGCCAAACGACTCATGCTACTCCGTGCGCCCAGGATAGGCCTCCAACGCCTTGCGCAGGACAAACAGGGCACGTACCAGGTCGTCTTTCTTCAACACATAGGCAAGGCGGACCTGATTGTGCCCTGCCCCCGGCGTGGTATAGAAACCGGATGCCGGTGCCATCATCACCGTTTCGCCTTCCCACTGGAATTCGCTCAGGCACCAGGCACAGAACTTGTCGGCATCGTCCACCGGCAACTTGGCGACGGTATAGAATGCACCCATGGGAATGGGGCTGTACACGCCGGGGATGCGGTTGAGACCGTCTATCAGGCACTTGCGCCTTTCCACATATTCATCATAGACCTCACGGCTGTACTCGGCAGGTTCGTCTAAAGATGCCTCGGCGGCAATCTGGCCTATGAGCGGAGGGCTGAGACGGGCCTGGCAGAACTTCATCACGGCCTTCCTTACCTCTGGGTTCTTGGTGATAAGGGCACCGATGCGGATACCGCATTCGGAATAGCGCTTGGACACGGAGTCTATGAGTACGACATTGTTCTCTATGCCCTCGAGGTGGCAGGCAGAAATGTATGGGGAACCTGTATAGATGAACTCGCGGTACACCTCGTCGGAAAACAGGTACAGGTCGTACTTCTTTACAAGGTCGCGGATCTGGTTCATCTCCCTACGCGTGTAGAGGTAGCCCGTAGGGTTGTTGGGGTTGCAGATAAGTATGGCACGGGTGCGGTCGTTGATGAGTTCCTCGAACTTCTCCACCTTGGGCAAGGAGAATCCCTCCTCTATGGTTGTGGAAATGGTACGTATCCTCGCTCCCGCAGAGATGGCGAATGCCATATAGTTGGCATATGCCGGTTCGGGAACGATAATCTCGTCACCCGGATTCAGGCATGCCAGGAATGAGAACAGCACAGCCTCGGAACCGCCGCTTGTGATGATGATGTCGTCCGCAGTGAGGTTTATGTTGTACGAAGCATAGTAACTTACAAGTTTCTTGCGGTAACTGAGATACCCCTGCGAGGGACTATACTCCAGTATCTTGCGGTCTATGTTGCGTATGGCATCAAGGGCCGACTTGGGAGTGGGCAAGTCCGGCTGACCTATATTCAGATGATAGACATGCACACCGCGCTTCTTCGCATCGTCGGCCAAGGGTGCAAGTTTTCTGATGGGTGATTCGGGCATTTCCTGACCCCGAACAGATATCTGTGGCATATACGTATGAACTGTTATTAAAATTTTTACTCTCGTTTATCGTTGTATCCGAAGAAATAATAATTCCAATACGAATGCGGATACGCCTGGAAACAGGCTTTCCGCTGAAGCGTCCTGACGGCAGATTCTCTCTGCAACAGGTCCCGGTAGGATGTATATATGCTGTCCATGGCACTGTCATGGAAAGGACGTAGCGCCGTACTGCTGTCAGAAGAATGGTACATGGCCATTGCCTCGCGGTAATGACGCGGCAAGGAGGAGTCTAACGCATAATGCTTGGGCAACTCCTCAGAAAAGCGATGCAGTTTCCTCTCCAGCAACAGTGCACAGAGATAATAGTCTGCCAGAGGCCTTGCACGAAGGCTGTCGGCACGGGTGGCAGAAGGAGCGGCCAACACCGCAGTACGTCTGTCCAGGGCCTTCTCAATAAAGCAAAGCGCATTTCCGCACTTGCCGGCAGGGACAGCCTGAAGATGACCATATACCAACGTGGGTATGTGGTACACCATGGAGGCGGGGAAAGTGTCGGGCAGCATGCTTTCGCTCCCCTTGAGGTTAGGCAGGGAAAACAGTCTGTCGGCAAGGAGTCCCTGCTTGCTGAGATGCAGTACCTGCATTGAAGTGATGGTGTTATTGCTTATGGTCTCGCCACGGGGATGCCCCTCCATTACGGAAAAGTCATTACGGTGGATTGCCTCGGCCATTTCCAATTGCACATGCAATTGACGGTCCGTATTGGTAAGGGCAATGCATAGCATCATGCCTATGCAAGACACCAGTACATTGATCCCCAGATAATTCTGCAGGGGGGCATGCTCGCCCCGGTCTTCATGACAGGTCTGGCTGAAGAAAATCAATACGGCAGACAGCACAAGGAGCAGTACAGAGGGAAGCAGCGGGATATAGTTCTCTACCGAAGTGACCGACTCCGGTGCTATGCCCGTTATCATTCCCAAGAGAATGTAGGAGGGCAGGAAGGCAAGTGCCTTGAACCTCAGGGGGAAGTGCAGCCAATGCAGCAGTATCATTGCAGGTATGATGCACAGCAATGTGCCGAGGGATGCGCTTATCCATATTGCCGTCATGCCCGGATTGGACGAGACGAGTTCCGATTCCACGTAATAACCCAGTGCCAGTATTCCGGACTGGTGGTTAAGGTAAAAGAGGATGGCATATAGCCCGAACAGCAGAGTACAGGCTATGGAAAGAAAGCCTGCCATCTTCTGTGTGCTTCTGTAATGATACTTCATCGTGTTGCTGTCTTATGTCACTCCTTTATCTTGTAACAATATCCACATGGCGCTACCCTGCTGTCCTGCGGATAGTACCATGCGGATACCGTTTCATCGCGTCTCCAAATATCAGTCCTTGACCATTTTCAGGACGCATGCACTGCGTGCAGGCAGGTAAAGTTTCAGCCATCCCTTGCCGTCTCTGGCAAGTTCGCGGTCGTAAATGGTCAGATGCTTCAGCGTGTCGTCGTTGAATCCCTTGCCGCCGAACTTCACGTCGTCCGTATTGAGCAGATACTGGTATGTGCCGGCCTTCACCATGAAGCCATAGTCGGTATAACTGCGGAACGGGCTGAAGTTGAAGAAGAACAGCAGTTCGCCGCGCTGGAAGGCAAACACCTGGTCACCGTCGTTGTGCCAGATTTCCGTCACGTTGGTCTTCTGGATGTCCTTCTCGCTCTTTATGATCTTGAGCATGGAGCGGTCAAAGTCGCCCAGATAATGGAAGCAGAGTTCCTTGTTGTCCACAAGGTTCCACTGACGACGTGCATACTTATGGCTCCATCCGTTGCCCTCACGCGGGAAATCGATCCATTCGGGATGTCCGAACTCGTTGCCCATGAAGTTCAGATAACCGCCATTGATGGTGCTGCATGTCAGCAGACGTATCATCTTGTGCAGGGCAATGCCGCGCTCCACGGTGAAATTCTCGTCGCCCTTCTTGAAGTGCCAGTACATGTCTGCATCCACCAGACGGAAGATGATGGTCTTGTCTCCCACCAGCGCCTGGTCGTGGCTCTCGCAGTAACTGATGGTCTTCTCGTCGGCACGGCGGTTTGTGGTCTCCCACAACAGGCTGCTGGGTTTCCAGTCCTCGTCGCGGAGTTCCTTTATTATCTTTATCCAGTAGTCGGGAATGTTCATGGCCATACGGTAGTTGAAACCATAGCCTCCAGCCTCGAACGATGCTGCCAGACCGGGCATGCCGCTCACTTCCTCGGCAATGGTGATGGCCTTCTTGTTTACCTGATGTATCAGACAGTTAGCCAGGGTGAGGTAAACGATGGCATTGTCGTCCTGACTGCCGTTGTAGTAATCTCCGTAACCGCCGAATGCCTGACCCAGGCCATGGCTGTAGTAGAGCATGGAGGTTACGCCGTCGAAGCGGAAACCGTCGAACTGGAACTCGTCCATCCAATACTTGCAGTTGCTGAGCAGGAAGTGCAGCACCTCATTCTTTCCGTAGTCAAAGCAGAGGCTGTCCCATGCCGGATGCTCACGGCGGTCGCCCTGATAGAAGTACTGGCAGGGATCACCGGCAAGGTTGCCAAGACCCTCCACCTCGTTCTTCACGGCATGGCTGTGCACAATGTCCATGATAACGGCAATTCCCAGACCATGAGCCTCGTCGATAAGCGCCTTCAGTTCCTCGGGAGTGCCGAAGCGGCTGCTGGCAGCGAAGAAATTGCTCACATGATAGCCGAAACTGCCATAATAAGGATGTTCCTGGATGGCCATAATCTGTATGCAGTTGTATCCTGCCTTATGCACGCGGGGAAGCACATTAACGCGGAACTCCTCGTACGAACCTACCTTCTCGGCATCCTGTCCCATGCCTATGTGGCATTCATATATAAGGAGAGGGCTGGTATTGGGTTTGAACTTGACGTTCTTCCATTCATACTTGTGCTCCGGTTCCCACACCTGGGCCGAAAATATCTTTGTCTGCTCGTCCTGCACCACACGGCGCACCCAGGCAGGAATACGCTCGCCCTGTCCGCCTTCCCAGTGCACGCTCATCTTGTACAGGTCGCCGTGCTTCAGGGCCTTCTCCGGCAATGTCAGTTCCCAGTTGCCGCTATCGCCCAGTTTCTTGAAGGCATAGTGCCCGTCTTCCTTCCAACCGTTGAAATCACCGATAAGGTAAATTGCCGTGGCATTCGGGGCCCATTCGCGTATCACCCAGTTCTTGCCGTCCTTGTGCAAGCCGAAATAAAGATAGCCTGTAGCGAACTCCGCAAGTGTTGTCTCGCCGTTGTTTGTCAGTTCCGCTATCTTGTTGAGTGCAGACTGGTGACGGCCGTTTATCGCATCAGCATATTCTGCCAGATACTTGTCGTTCTTGATAAGTTTAAGAACGGCAGGCGCCTTTTCGACTGCCGGTTCTGCCACCTTCTTGGCGGCAGTCTTCTTGGCAGTAGTCTTCTTGGCAGTGGTCTTCCTGGTGGCGGTAGTTGTTTTCTTGGTCTTAGACGCCTTGTCGGCATCGGTCTTCTTGGTTGCCATACGCTATGATATTAAATTTATGTTGTCTTGTCTGTGTATTCCCGGTTACCGGTCCATCATCTCCCCCTCGTGGAACTGGCCTTCATACCTGTTTCCGTGGCGGTCTTCCTGAATGCCGTACCCGTGCTTCAGGCCGGCCTTGAAATGGCCCTTATACTTTGTTCCGTCTACCTGGCGCAGGACTCCCTCCCCGTCCATCTGTCCGTCCACCCAGTCGCCCTCGTAGACATCTCCGCTGGCAGACGTGTATTTGCCTTTGCCGTGCTGGCAGTTCCGCTTCCATTGTCCCACATAGGTAGCGCCGCCTTTCCATGTGAACGTGCCATGTCCGTTCTGGTCACCGTCCATGAAGTCTCCCACATACCTGTCTCCGTTCTGGTACGTGTAGATGCCTTCTCCGGTGCGCTGTCCCTTGACGTACATGCCCTCGTAGGTATTACCGTCGCCGAAGCGGTATATGCCACGCCCGTGCTGTTCGTCGTTCTGCCATTCTCCGGTATATTGGTCGCCGGTGGCATATATGAACGTGCCATGACCCGACTTCTTGTTGTCTTTCCATCCGCCCTCATAGCGGTTGCCGTCGGCCCAGTCGTAGACGCCCCTGCCGTCCTTGCGGTCTTTCTTCCACTCTCCCACATACGAGGCGCCGCCGCTGAAGGTGTAGGTTCCCTTGCCCTCCCTGAGGTCGTTCACCCAGTTCCCTTCGTAGACATCTCCGTTGTAGTAGTACATGACACCCTTTCCGTGCTGGTAGTCACGGAACCACAGGCCTTCGTAACGGTTATTGTTGATGAAATAATATACTCCGAAACCGTGCTGCTGGTCCTGGAACCAATCGCCTTCGTACTTCTCTCCGTCGGAAAAGATGTACGTGCCCTTGCCTTGACGCTTGCCTTTCACATATTGGCCTTCATAGCGGTCACCGTTCTTGAAATGCGTCATCCCACGGCCGTGCGGTTTTCCCTTGGCCAACTCACCCTGGTATATTGCACCGTCGGAGAACTCATACGATCCTATACTTATCTTTTGGGCATAAAAAACTTCTACAACCGAAAACAGCAGGATGGTTGCACAACATATCGCCCGTATAGGAAAGTTTTTCTGTTGCAAATTGACTAAATCATATATATTCGCGAACAAAGATAAGAAAATATATTGATTTATACAAACGGAGACGACATTATTTCATCCGTTTCTCCTATTTAATGACAAAAAGGACTGTTGACCGGTTTCCCCGGCAACAGTCCTCACATATACTGGTTCACAAATCGTCTCCTACGGATTCATGGCATCCTCATCCACCACCATTTCGCCCGTTTCTCCTGAATTCGCACGTTCCGCCGCCCAAGCGTCCAGTATCTCCTGCGGAATCTCGAACTTCTCGTCGGGCAGGTAAACCAGTGTGGAGTCCGCATATACCCTCTGCAGGAACTTGGCTACCACCGGCAATGCCGATGCCGCTCCCTGGCCGTAAGCCATGGACGAGAAGTGGACGTCCCTTTCCTCACCGCCAACCCATGCCCCGAAGGCAAGGCTGGGTGTGTAGCCCACGAACCAGCCGTCGGAATTGTCGTTGGTGGTTCCGGTCTTTCCGCCCATCTGTGACCTTATATTATAACGGAAGCGCATGCGCGAACCGGTACCTCCGTCCATCACACCGCGCATCAGTTCCACCATCTTCCATGCGGCATCCTTGCTGATTACGTGATGTATCTGTGGAACGAAAGTGGCAAGGACATTGCCCTCCGAGTCCTCTATGCGCGTGACGAAGCGCGGTGCGCGCCGCATGCCCTCCTTGGCAAAGCCCGTGTATGCGGCAACCATTTCCAGGACACTTATTTCACAGGCGCCCAGACACAGCGACATGGCTGGTTCTATGTTCATGTTCTGCACTCCGAACTCGTGTATCAGGCTTACCAGCAACTCGGGGCTGAGTTGGTTCATCAGCCATGCGGAAATCCAGTTGTTGGACTGCGCCAGTCCCCATTTCAGGGTTACCATCTCACCGTATCTGCTCCGGCTGGCATTGCGCGGCGTCCATTCCTGGTCGCCCACCTGATAGGTCACCTGCTCGTTGGGGGCCAGGTCATAGGGGCTGTATCCGCTCTCCATGGCCAGGGCATAAAGGAAAGGCTTGATGGTAGAACCCACCTGCCTGCGTGCCTGTCCGGCCATGTCGTATCTGAAATGCGAGTAGTCTATATCTCCCACATAAGCCTTCACGTCGCCCATTTCCGTGTCCATGCACACGAAGCCCGAGTGCAGGAACCCCTTGTAATACTTCAGGGAATCCAACGGAGTCATCAGAGTGTCTATGTTACCGTGCGGAGAATATACGCTCATCACCACGGGGACATTGAAGGATTCCTCTATCTCCTGGGCAGAATACCCGGCAGCCTTCATGGTTACATAGCGCGCACTCTGGCGCTTGGCCCTCCGGAGGTCGTCCTCCACCCTTTCTGCCGGCAGGCTGCGGTTGTAGGGTTTGCGGGGATTGCGTGCCTGTTCCTTATCAAAGGCAGGTTGCAGGAAGTCCACGACATGCTCCCTGATGCTGGTCTCGGCATACCTCTGCATACGGCTGTCTATGGTGCTGTATATCTTCAGGCCGTCGGTATATATATTGTAAGGACGCCCTTCCTTGTTGGTATTCTTGTTGCACCAGCCATACAGGGGGTCTTCCTCCCATGCCAGAGAGTCCTCGTAATAACGCTGTGCCTGCCACGACTCGTAGTTCTCGCGCTTGGGCCGCTTTGCCATCAGAACCCTGCGGAGACGCTCCCTCACATACATGCCCGAACCGCTCCTGTGGTCTACCCTGCGGAAGTTCAATTCAAGGGGCAACTGCATCAGGCTATCTGCCTCGTTCTCCGTCAAATACCCAGAGCGCACCATTTGTCCGAGCACCACGTTCCTGCGCTCCCTTGCCCTCTCGGGGACACGCACGGGGTTGTAGTAGGAGGGATTCTTGCACATGCCCACGAGGACGGCGCATTCCTCTATGTCGAGTTCGCTGGGTTCCTTGCTGAAATATGTGCGCGACGCCGTCTTTATGCCCACGGCATTGTGCAGGAAGTCGAAGTAGTTGAGGTACATGGTGATTATCTCCTCCTTCGTGTAGTACCTCTCCAGCCTGAGGGCTATCATCCACTCTATGGGCTTCTGGAACAGGCGTTCCATGGTGCTGGATGCACGCTCGCTGTAGAGTTGCTTTGCCAACTGCTGCGTAATGGTGGAGCCTCCTCCGGCACTCTTCTGCCCCAACAGGCCTCTCTTCACCACGGCACGGAACAGGGCCTTCAAGTCTATGCCGGCATGGTCATGGAAGCGCTCGTCCTCGGTGGCGACCAGTGCCTGTATCATAGCCGGCGCTATGGAGTCGTATTCCGTGAAGATGCGGTTTGTGGAACCGTAACTGTACGTGCCCATCAACTTGCCGTCGGATGTCAGTATCTGGCTGGCGAACTTGTCCACCGGATTGGACAACTGTTCCATGTCGGGCATATATCCTATACGTCCCTCATTGATGGCCCAGAACACCCAGCCCACGCCACAGACTCCGCCCACCAGCAACAGCCACAGACAGATGAATAAAGCCTTTCTCATATCAAAAATTGTCTTCTTGCAATGCTATTCTACTATACGCACGTCCTTCAGTTCCACATCCCTGTTGCAATAGCAGCAGCGGATGATGTCCTTGCCCTGAGCCACGGAACGGAAGCGTGTCTTCATGGGTTCGTTGTTGGTGATGCACTTGGGGTTGGGGCACTGCACTATGCCCACAAGTTCTTCCGGCATCTCAACCGTGCGCTTCTCTATGATCACATAGTCCTTTATCACGCACATCGTTATGTTGGGAGCCACGGCCGACAACTGGTTCAGTTCCTCGTCGGTAAAGTACTTGTCGGCAATCTTTATTATGCTCTTGCTTCCCATGGCGGCGCTCTTCAGGTTGAAGCCTATGGTTATGGCATTTCCCATCTTCTCCAGATGCAGCATGCTCACCACGTCGAAAAGCCTGTCACTGGGTATATGATCCAAAACGGTACCGTTCTCTATGGCGGCGACCATCATTTCCTTCTTGTTCATGGAATTGTATTTCGTTGTGTTCTTTCAGGTTAATGTCTCTTCGTGCCAACGGCATACCCTACAGTATGCTCTTGTCGTTGACAACGTCCTCCAAGGTGAAGCCCAGCACGTCGCATATCAGTGCCTGACGGGCATAGAGTCCGTTCTGTGCCTGCTGGAAATAGTATGCGTAAGGGGTGTCGTCTATGGTGTACTCTATCTCGTTGACACGTGGCAAGGGGTGCAGTATCTTCATGTTCCGGCGCACCTTGCACAGCATGTCCTTCTTCAGCAGATAGCGGTCCTTCACACGTTCGTACTCGTCCAGGTCGGCAAAGCGTTCCTTCTGCACACGGGTCATGTACAGGATGTCGGCGTCGCTTATCGTGTCGGCGTCAAAGTCCTGGTGCTCCACATACCGGATGCCGTATTCGTCGCAATACCTCTTGTACACGGCAGGCATGGCCAGTTCGTCGGGTGCGATGAAGTGGAAAGTGGGGTTGAAATGGCGCATGGCCATCAGCAGCGAATGCACGGTACGGCCGTATTTCAGGTCGCCCACCATGTAGATGTTCAGGTTATCCAGCGTGCCCTGTGTCTGGTATATGGTATAGAGGTCCAGCATGGTCTGCGAGGGATGCTGGTTGGCTCCGTCGCCGGCATTCACGATGGGCACGGGGGCAACCTCGCTGGCATACAGCGCGGCACCTTCAAGGTAGTGGCGCATTACTATCACGTCGGCATAACTGGAGACCATCATGATGGTGTCCTTCAGCGTCTCTCCCTTGGTGCCGCTTGTCACCTTAGGGTCGGCAAAACCTATAACACGCGCCCCCAGACGGTTGGCTGCCGTCTCGAAACTCAGACGGGTGCGGGTGGACGGTTCAAAGAACAATGTTGCCACCACCCTACCGGCCAGCAGTCTGCGGTTGGGATACTTCTCAAACTCCTGAGCCATACGGATCAGGTACTCGATCTTCTCTCGGGAATGACCGGCAAGGGTCACAAGACTTCTATTCTTCATGGTAACGTGCCTTACTCTTTTTCATGCCAAAGATACGACTTTATATATAAAAACACGGGGCATACCGCAGGTATTTTGACATAAATAATATAAAAAGGAGAAAATAACGCCTGTGCACAACGTCAGGTACGAAGTTTTTTTATAATTTTGTGACCTGTTTTACGGCAAAGGGAGAATATGTCCGCATGGTTACGGACATACTGCAAGCAACAAACAAAAACATAACAATATGGACAAGATTGTCTTTGACTTAATCAGCGAAGAGCGTGCACGCCAGATGCGCGGCATAGAACTCATCGCCAGCGAGAATTTCGTTTCTGACCAGGTAATGCAGGCCATGGGCAGCGTTCTTACCAACAAGTATGCCGAGGGCTATCCCGGCAAGCGCTACTATGGCGGCTGCCAGGTGGTGGACAAGGTGGAGGAACTGGCCATCGAAAGAATCTGCAAACTGTTCGATGCAGAGTATGCCAACGTGCAGCCTCACTCCGGTGCCCAGGCAAATGCAGCCGTATTCCTGGCATGTCTGAACCTTGGCGACACCTTCATGGGCCTGAACCTGGACCATGGCGGCCACCTGTCGCACGGTTCTGCCGTAAACACCTCCGGCATCAACTACAAGCCCGTGGGTTACAACCTGAACAAGGAGACCGGCCGTGTAGACTACGATGAAATGGAGCGCCTGGCTCTGGAACACAAGCCCAAACTCATCGTGGGCGGAGGCTCTGCCTATAGCCGCGAGTGGGACTACCGCCGCATGCGCGAGATTGCCGACAAGGTGGGCGCCATCCTGATGATAGACATGGCCCACCCCGCCGGTCTCATTGCCGCAGGCCTTCTGGAAAACCCAGTGAAGTATGCGCACATCGTAACCTCCACCACCCACAAGACCCTGCGCGGTCCCCGTGGCGGTATCATCCTGATGGGCAAGGACTTCCCCAACCCCTGGGGCAAGACCACTCCCAAGGGCGAGGTGAAGATGATGTCCGCCCTGCTGAACAGCGCCGTATTCCCCGGCACACAGGGCGGTCCTTTGGAGCACGTCATCGCCGCCAAGGCCGTTGCCTTCGGCGAAGCCCTGGACCCCAAGTTCCGCGAGTATGCCGCTCAGGTGAAGAAGAATGCCGCAGTGCTGGCAGACGAACTGCAGAAGCGTGGCTTCTACATCGTCAGCGGCGGCACAGACAACCACTCCATGCTGGTGGACCTGCGCACCAAGTATCCCGAACTGACCGGTAAGGTTGCCGAAAAGGCCCTCGTTGCCGCCGACATTACCGCCAACAAGAACATGGTTCCCTTCGACAGCCGTTCTGCTTTCCAGACCTCCGGTATCCGTCTGGGCACACCTGCCATCACCACCCGTGGCGTCAAGGAGGACATGATGACCGTCATCGCCTCTCTGATAGAGCGTGTCCTCGACAACCCCGAGAACGAGGAGAACATAGCCAGCGTACGCGCCGAGGTAAATGCCATGATGGCAGACTACCCCCTCTTTGCCTGGTAACAAACTTTTCCCTTTAATACAGCATGCGGCTGGGGCGATTGCCCCAGCCGCATGCTTTTACCCCAATAGCCTAAGGAACTTAAAGTCGCTTTCCGTTCCCACCTTTGTCCCCCTAAGATAGGGGGCGAAGAGGGTCTTTAGAAGAATGACTGAATGTCATTCTGTACCCTTTGAGGGTTAAACTCTCCAGTTTAACGATGGGTAAGCGCAACGCGCGGAGGGGGTATGATGTAATAGTTCTCCCTTTTAATCCCGCTTTGCGGTCTTGAATCTGCTCCCGCTCGGCAATGTAGGGACGCTGCGTGCAGCGTACGTTTTGTTTGTCGTTCTCGGACGCTGCACGCTGCTTCCCTACCATGCTTATGCTCTCGCTTACTCGCAGTTTTCCATTTTAATCCCGCTTTGCGGTCTTGAATCTGCTTCCGCTCAGCAATGTAGGGACGCTGCGTGCAGCGTACGTTTTGTTTGTCGTTCTCGGACGCTGCACGCAGCGTCCCTACCATGCTTCTGCTCTCGCTTACTCGCAGATTTAATCCGACTTCGTCGTCTTGAATCTGCTCCCGCTCGGCAATTCAAACAAGTTTGATTGCTCTCGCTTACACGCAGTTTTCCGTTTTCACATTTCCGTTTTCCGTTTTCACTGCGCCCTTTCGTCCAGATAACTGTCCTTGAAACCCAGGAAGTACAGCACACCGTCCAGTCCTATGGTATTGATGGACTGGCGCGCATTGGCAACGACACGGGGTTTGGCATGGAAGGCTATTCCCAAACCTGCCGTAGCAAGCATGGGCAGGTCGTTGGCACCGTCGCCCACGGCAATGGTCTGCTCCAGGTCCACTTTCTCCACCTGTGCTATCAGGCGCAGCAGTTCCGCCTTGCGCTTGCCGTCCACCACCTCGCCAACATAGTTTCCTGTCAGGTGCCCGGTCTCGTCCACCTCCAGTTCGTTGGCATAGACATAGTCTATACCGTACTTCTTCTGTATGTATTGGCCGAAGAAGGTGAAACCGCCTGACAGGATGGCTATCTTGTAGCCGTAACTTTTCAGCACATACATCAGCCTGTCCACACCCTCGGTGAATGGCAGGTTCTCCGCTATGTCCTGCATTACGCTCACGTCCAAGCCCTTCAGCAACTGGCAACGGCGTCGGAACGACTCCTGAAACTCTATCTCTCCCCTCATGGCCTGTTCGGTGATGGCAGCCACCTGGTCGTACACCCCGTGGCGGCGTGCCAGTTCGTCTATCACCTCGGCCTGGATGAGTGTGGAATCCATATCGAAACATATCAGGCGGCGCATCCTGCGGTACATGTTGTCGCGCTGGAAGGAGCAGTCTATCTCCATCTCCGCCGACAGGCGCAGCAGTTCCGCCTGCATCCTTTCGCGGTCCTTGGGCGTCCCCCGCAAAGAGAACTGTATGCAGGCACGGGTCTTCTCGGCAGGTCGCTCTATGCTCTGCCTGCCCGACAGACGGCGGACAGCGTCTATGTTCAGTCCCTGCTCCACAATCAGGTGGGTTACGGCGCCTATCTGTGCCGCCTCCAGGCTACGGCCCAGGATGGTGAGTATGTAGCGGTTCTTGCCTTGGCGCGACACCCATGCCTCGTACTCTTCCATGGTAACGGGGGCGAACTTTATGTTCACGCCCAGTTCGCTGGTCTTGAAGAGCAGTTCCTTCATCACACGGCCGCTGCGCTCCTCATCCACTCTGATGAGAATGCCCATACTCAGCGTGGCGTGTATCACCGCCTGGCCTATATCCTGTATGTGCACATCGTGGCCGGAGAGGATGTCCATTATCTCCGCCGTCAGTCCGGGGCGGTCCAAACCGGTGATGCGCACCAGCATCAGTTCTTCCTTTTTCATAGTATTTTGTTTTTAGGGACTTTAAGGACTTTAAGGACTTTAAGGACCTTAGGGACCTTAGGGACTCGCGGGTCCGCATCTGCTATTGTCATCGGACACGGCATGCCGTGTCCCTACCGTTCTCTCGCTTAATCACAGTTTTCCGTTCTCCGTTTTAATCCCGCTTTGCGGTCTTGAATCTGCTCCCACTCGGCAATGTAGGGACGCTGCGTGCAGCGTCCGTTTGGTTTGTCGTTCTCGGACGCTGCACGCAGCGTCCCTACCATGCTTATGCTCTCGCTTACTCGCAGATTTAAGATTTCTCCCTCTTTGTCCCCCTAAGATAGGGGGCGAAGAGGGTCTTTAGAAGAAGCACTGAATGTGCTTCTGTACCCTCTGAGGGGAGCACTCCCCAGTGCGACGCTGGACAGAGGAGCAACGCGCGGAGGGGGTATGATGTAATAGTTTTCCGTTTTAATCCCGCTTCGCGGTCTTGAATCTGCTCTCGCTCGGAAATGTAGGGACGCTGCGTGCAGCGTCCGTTTTGTTTGTCGTTCTCGGACGCTGCACGCAGCGTCCCTACCATGCTTCTGCTCTCGCTTCCTGCGTCGGTTCCGTTCTCAAAACACCTTGTTCAGCAAGTGTGCCAGGCGCAGGCCGCCGCGTAGCAACTGACGCTCAACCACAGGTGTCCAGCGTGCCACGTAGTCGTAGGACAGTTTGGCATTCTGCGGGGTGGAGTCATAAACCTCCGTTGCAAGGGCAAACGTCTCGCGTGCCCAGTCGTCCGGAGTGCCGCGGACTATTTCACGCCTCATGGCCTTGTCCGTACGGTCTATCTCGTTGGCCCATTCCTCGTAACTCCATCTGTGGCCCCTTTCCAGCACATCGGTGTCCCAGATGCCATGCAGGTTCATCTGCTTGCCGAAGAAGATTACCGGCCACTGGTTGCCGCCAAGGTCTGTCTTGTGCCCCATGTGCATGGGCTGGTGTATGTCGCCCACCAGATGCACCAGCATCTTCAGCGCCAGGCGCTTCTGCGCGGTGGAGGAAACCTTGTCCTCCAATATGCGCACCTGTTCCTTTATGGCAGAGACCACATCGCCCTTGGGTTCCAGCGGTGCGTCCTCATACCTCACCCCGGCATCCACGTTCTTGTAGTGCCATGTCTTGGTGTAGGCGTACTCCTCCGTGTGGCTGGCATTGTCCAGCCAGTTGCTCCAGTACACCATGCTCTTGCCCTCAAGGAGGCGTGCCACTGCCTTGCGGGCCTTGCGGTTCAGGTGGCGCTCTGCTATCTCGCACGTAACGTCGTGCCCTTTCTGCCCCCACGCCAGGATGTCCTGTACGGCAGCGGACAGGAGCAGGACGGAAATCACAAGTCTGTAGAGCAGTTTCATCGTTTCACTATGTGTAAATCCCATCACAAAGATAGCGTTTTTAATCCGAACGGACAAACATATTCGGGGATTTAGTGCCAAGAAGCCACAAGATGGCGGCAAAGACCTCCCGAGGACAGGCCTCTGCCCTCACGAGGACAAGCCCTTGCCGTCCCGAGAACACGCCCCCGTCATCGGGAGGACCGGACAAGGGCATTTTCTCCATGTATTAACAGGTTCCCCAAGAAGCGTCGGCACGACGGCAGATACAGGACAAGCAGAGCGGTGGCAATACCCCTGACCAGGATACTGCCACCGCTCTGCATTTGTGTATGCCACAACAGGGATTACCAACCCTGCTCCCACAGGTTGGGACGGGAGGGAGTGTTGTCGTCCTCGCGACCCAACTGAGCGCCTTCCTCGCTGGTATCCACCTGTGTGTCGTTGTGCAGTCCCACACTTGCCGCCAGCATGCTGATGGCACCTACTTTTATTACCTCCACGGAGGGAGTGATATATGTCTTTTTCATTGTTGTCATTTGCCTTTTATTGTCCTGACCCGAGTTTCTGTCCTTTCCACCCCGTCCCGTGCCTCACGGCAAAGGAGCAGGGGGTGGACATGGAGTCCTAAAACACCATTAATAAACTATAAATCAACACAACTTTTATAAAAACTTTACTATATCTCTTTCTCTCATTAACGCACAACCATTTTTCCGTTCACGATGAAGATACCCTTCTGTGCGTTCTGTACACGGCGACCGCTAAGGTCATATACATCACTGTTTTCCGTTTTCACCTTTCCGTTTTCCGTTTCAGTGATGCCTGTCTCCACATCGTCACCAAAGTTGAAGACGAGGAAGCGAGCGTCGCTTGCTACAGCAGAAGCGGGGAGATATGCCTTGTTGGCATTGTTCTTGAACTGACCGTCGGTCAACTTTGCTGAGTACAGACCCACCTTTTCTCCTTCGGGCATAGAAAGGACATAGGCAGAACCAGTAATTTGTTCATCAACATTTGTGCCTTCCAGTTTATTTTCCGTCCAAACGGATGATGCCTTTGCAATAGTCAATGTATGTGTACCCTGGCCTTCAAGGATAGCGCCCTGACCGGCAGGTATATCACCCTTTTGAGTAAGAGTAGCAGATGCAGCCGAAGTTGATTCAACGGCATATGCCTTCACTGTTTCTGGCATAACCACATCAAAAGGCAAGTGAGTTGTAGCCCAACCAGCAGAACCAATTACAAAGTTAAGTTCAGTAGCCTCTATTATATACCAGGCAGAAGCACTATTAGCACCATCATCCCAACCAGAACAAGCATATGGAACGTTCTCTGTTGGATGATTCTCTGCGAACAAACAGTGGTTACTGTTAGATGATTCTGAATTATGCAGCTTATACTGGAAGCTTACACCGGCATAGGCAATTATTTCCAACTTACAGGCATCCGCTTTCTCCACAAGAGCGGAACGGTAAGTTCCCTGGTCAATTTTATTGAGATAGCGCCCAGTATTAGGCGAAACAAGCATATATTTGCCATCAGCGCCGTCCACAGGTTCAAACTTAAATATTTGACTTACTTTTGAATTGTCTTCGGGAGCAGTAACCAAATTAGATGTTCCGTCAAAAGTAAGAGTGTTATAGTTACTATCGCCACCATTATCCTTTGGTCGAACACACACCAGACGATAATAATTGTCAGGATCAATGCCCAGTTTCTCATTCTCTGCCTTGAATGCCAACATACCGGCAAAATCTGTTACAGCATCAAGGTCCTCAGCAGAACTTGTGGGGTAACCTCCAACATAACCCAAGAATTGAGAATTAGTTTCCTTCCAGTCACTAACAATATCATCTTTATCATAAGAATAGAACTGGAAAACACAAGCAGTACCTGTAGAAGCATCTGAATTAGAACCACCTACCCAATAGGAGAGGTAACGGAACGAATTATCTCCATCATTCGTATGTAGGTATGGTTTTGTACCATCTCCTGAGTTGGACATTTGCCCAGCAGAATAGTTTATTTGATATATGTTTATACCCTTAAAGTCTTCAACATTAGAATTACCTTCGCCCTTCAAAATAGCGACAACAGCATCTGATTGAGTATTATATATATTATGACTACTTGTCTGTGCAGTCAATGGCACATCATTGTTTAGGCAAGTTAATGAGAAGCTGCCTAAATTGCCGTCATCCAAATGTGTCACTATCCATAAATATGTTTTAGGCAAACTGCTCAATGTGGCATCGGTGGTCATTCGATAGGTAGCACCTTCATTATACATCCATCCTGTATTGCCCTTACTCATTACCTTAATAGCATACACACCCTCTGCAGGTCGGTTATACCCATCAAATTCAACTGGTGCAGTCTGGTTCAGCAGATTAATGTCCTGCGCCCATGCTCCAATAGTTGAAAACATGATGGCACATAAAAATAAAAGTTTTCTCATAGTTTAATGTTATTGATTTATTATTATTATTATCTATATACTAAATTGAAGTGATATGCAAACATAGTTCATCCCCAATAGTGGCGAGAAACACGCCACTATTGGGGATGAACTATGATATAGGACGGGAACAAATCCCGTCTGAAACTAATAAATATGCTTGCTTGCTTGCTTGCTTGCTTGCTTGCTTGCTTGCTTGCTTGCTTGCTTGCTTGCTTGCTTGCTTGCTTGCTTGCTTGCTTGCTTGCTAACAAAATAATCGGAACTACCAAGGATATTGGCAGTTATTTTCGTGGACATTTGATTATTTGTCAGCATGCTTTTTGGTGTTCCTTTGAGTTTTTGCGGTGCAAAGGTACGACTATTTTTTCACATACACAAGCAATTGCCGGCAATACCGAAAGACAGTCTGCGCCTATGCACCCCAAGTGGTGTTATCTGCCTACGAAACGCTTGGAAGTCTCGCCGGTGGAGAGGTTCTTCAGCACATACATCCCCTTGGGCAGGGAGTGGATGGCGCTCTCCTTGCAGGTCTGCACCAAGCGTCCGTCTACGCCGTACACCCTCAGCATAGCATCGCCCGGGAGAGGGTCTCCGATGCAGGGATCCTCTATCCCGGTGGACGTACCACCCATGAACGAGAAGGAGATGGTCTGCTTCGCATCGTCAAATGCTATGTCTGTAATGGGCTTGTGCATCAGGTACGTGCCGTCCGTATTGGGGGTATGCAGGCGTGCGGCTGGGGCGATGCGGTTGCCCTGGGTACGCTCCTCGTCGGTCAGGGCATTGTTTCCCCTTATACCCCAGTAGGCCAGAACGGACTCTCTGTCCTTCAAGGGCCAGAGGTGGCCGCGAAGTTCGGAAAGGTACTTGTCATAATCGTCCGCCAAATTGTCGCACAGTTCAAAGTGTCCGTTGGCAGGAATGATGGTCATGCGCTGGCGGCTGATGTTGGTATTGATCCTGTTGGAACCCCATGCCGAAGCATCGTAATCCACGTGATATATCATAAGACCACTGCCCAAGGATGTGCAGAGGCTTCGGCTCCATGGGTCGTTGACGGTACGGTTCTCCAGGACGTAGTATTCGTTGCGGTTCCCGTCGTTGTATATGACATAGGCAGAGCCGCCGTCGCCAATGGCTTTCATGTTGTCCACAAAGGTGGGTTCGGACAGTTCCACCAAAGGCAGCCACCCCATGAAGTTGCGCTCGTAGGCGGTGTAGGGTGTGGGGCGGTATCCGTTGTGCCAGTATTCGCCATAGTCCATCAGGCTCCAGTAGTCCATGCCGGGGGCCTTGTAGTTGATGTCGTAGAAGTCGGGCAGGCCGAGCATGTGGGACATTTCGTGCACAAAGACACCGATGCCGTTCAGTTTGGCATTGTTGGGACCTCCCTGGGCGGTATAGTCCATACCGAGGAGTTCGGGGGAGACGAGTGCGGTGGCATAGGTAACGCTTCCCCTTGTTATGGCAGAGGTCCAGCATGCAGGATGCATGCCGTTTTCGTCGCCCACGTTGGCTCCGCAACCGGTGAAGACGATGATCACACCGTCTATCTTGCCATCCCCGTTGGTATCCAGTTCGTCCACCCTGTCGGCTATCCTGAGAGAAAGGGAGTCGAGGGCCTCGTTGCGGAAGGCGCTTCTGCGCGAACTCCCATTGGCCTCGCCATAATAACTGCGGTTCTTGGACAAGGTGACGGGGTCCGTGACAACGAACTCGGGGGTGAACTGCCCGTTGCTCATGGCACGGAAATAGTCGGCTACGGAATAAGGGTTCTCGCCGGCACCGATGCCGTTGCCGTTGAAAAAGGTGCCGAACAGCTGCTTCAGTGACTCGTTGTCTGCGGCTACCGTATATGGTGCATCGGGGAACTGTGCCAGACACACCACTATCTTGGGAGAACCAAAAGCATGCAAGCAAGCGTGCGACTGGTCGGGGGCGGTGCGGGCAACGGAACGTCCCTCGGCTTCATCTTCGTGCTGAATGCACAAGCGCCTTTGGAACTGCACTGTGGGCATACCGTCCGTTTCAAATCCGGACATTTGGGCATAACCAAGCATGCTGCAAAGCAAACCGGCCAAAACAAGTATCTTCTTCTTCATTTTTTCTCTCTATATATATTATATATAATGTATAGCATGAGAAATACGCCATATCGGGGACAAAGTTACGCTTTTTGGGCCAAGCAGGCAAAAAAAAACGGACAAAACTTCGGCATATCGGGAAAAAAGCGTACCTTTGCATCGCAATCAGCCAAAAGGGGGATTAGCTCAGCTGGCTAGAGCGCTTGCATGGCATGCAAGAGGTCATCGGTTCGAACCCGATATTCTCCACAAACGAAGAGAGCAAATCGCAATGATTTGCTCTCTCCTTGTTTTATATCATATTCTTCCGCCCCGCTCTATCATCATCCTGATCTTGTCGTTGAAGGCATCGGCCTGCATCAGTTGCTCTATGGTAAGATGCATGCGGTAGCGCCAATAGTGACGGGGATTGGCGGGAATGTTGATGCGCTCCTGCTCTATATTGTCCGAACGCAGGGACTCGTCCATGGAGAGCCAGTCCTGCAAGGATATCAGGCACAGCATGGAGGGGGAGAACAGGTGGCGTGCCACGACCTCCTCGCAAAGCCATCCGGGCATGACCTCGGGGGCACGGCCGTCCTTCTGGAGCATCTCGTTGTAATACTGCTGACGGCGCTCAGCATCCTCCTGCCACCACAGGCGCAGGGTGGGCATGTCGTGGGTGAAGATGGTAACGACGGACATGTAGGGGTTGTTCTCCAGACGCCCGAAACGCACGCCGAAGTCCTTGGGCATGGCCTGGATTTCCAGGGAAAGGATGCGGAGCCTGCTCATGACGGGTGCCACGCAGGCCGGCACCATTCCCAGGTCCTCGGCACAGCAGAGCATGGAGGTGGCCTCCACCAGGGCAGGGAGTTTCTTCATAGCCTCCTCGCCCCAGAAGGCATTGTGACGATAGTAGTAGAAATCCTCGTAGATGCGGTTGAAGGCTTCACGCTCGGCCGAAGAAAGGGACTCGTAGATGTACGTCTTCTGGGCGGAGATACGGGGGACAAAGCCTTCGCCAAGGGGCAGGAACAGTACGTTCTGCACCAATTGGCACAAGGCCGCCCTGATGGCCTGTGCATGCGGATCGTCGTCTATGTTGCCGAAATACTCGTGTATCTGCTGTTCGGTGCGGAAACCCTCGCGGAGACAATACCAGTCCGGTCCCATGGCCTCGAGGAAACGGGAGCGCACCTCCTCGACATCGGCCTGAGAGGACAGGAGGGTACGCAGGAAACGGTCCGTAATATACGGTGTGGTGAAGAAGGACTCGCGCCACTGAAGGCCGGCATTCTCTATCTCCTCCACACTGAGGGGCAGGCAGGGTTCGAAGTGACCGAGCAGACCGCTCCTTGCCGAGGTGGGAATCTCCCAGATACGGAAGAAACCCAGAACGTGGTCTATGCGGTAGGCATCAAAGTATTCCGCCATCTTGCGGAAACGGCGTATCCACCATCGGTTGCCGTCCTGCTGCATACGCTTCCAGTTGTAGGTGGGGAATCCCCAGTTCTGACCGTCGGCACTGAAATCGTCGGGGGGAGCACCGGCAGAACCCTGCATGTTGAAGTATTCGGGTTCCGTCCATGCCTCCACACTGGTACGCGAAATGCCGATGGGGATGTCGCCCTTGAGAAGAACGCCATGGCTGCGGGCATAGGCAGTGGCATGCGAGAGTTGGGAAGAAAGAAGGTACTGGACATAGACATAGAAGCCTGTCTCCGAGGCCTTCTCCGCCACATAGGCGCGGACCTCCTTCTCGTCGTAAACGGAAAGCATGCTCCACGAGGGGAAATAACTGGTGTTCTCCTCGTCGCGACGATGGCAGAAAGCGCTGTACGACACCAACCAGTCCTCGTTCATGCGGACAAAGTCCTTGCATGACGATGAAGACAGTACGGATGCACCCTCCTGAGCGTAAAGACGGTGCAGGTAACGCATCTTCATGCGGAAGGTGCGCTCATAGTCCATCTGGGGCAGGGAATTGAGTTCCGCACACTCCCGACGGTATTCCTGCATGAAAGCCTCATCCTCTATGGCAGGCAAGGCGCTCAGGTCGATATACAGGGGATGGAGAGCGTAGATGCTGATGGCATTGTAGGGATAGCAGTCGGTCCACGTGGCTGTCTGCGTGGTGTCGTATATGGGCAGCAACTGTATGACACGCATGCCAGTCCTGTTGGCCCAATCCACCAGCATGCGCAAATCCCCGAAGTCGCCGCATCCCTGACTCCTGTCACTGCGCAGGGAAAACACGGGAATAACCACACCGGCCGTCTTCCAGTGCTCGTCGGCCATGCGCAGACGGCGGTCCCAGATAACCTGCACGGTGTTGGGGGAGAGAAGCATGCCGTCCCTCGGGGCAACCGGAGCATAGGCATCCGGAGCACCGCCCTCGGGAGCGAAGTTCTCCACCTTGGGAGAAACACGGTTCTCGCCACCCTCCCACGCAATAAGGCCGCCACCGGCCTCGTCTATAACCACGTACTTGTATTCAAAAGGAAACTGCAGGCCCGTAGCACTCAATGCCAGGCACCACTCGTGCGTTCCGCCACGGCTCATACGCATGGCACGCTCGGGCATCCATTCGCCAAGTTGGGGCAGGGAACCGAGGAGGGCCAACTGCTGGCCCTTGACCAACTGGGGAGCCTGCACCCTGAACAAGAGGGTACGGTCGTAGTAGGTGATTTCGGGTTCCTGAGCAAGGGTACGAGCCACGCAATGACTGTAGGCCGACGAGTACAAATGGCCCAACTGGGGGATTTCCTTCCAATAGTCATTCAGAAGGAAAGTCTTGTTCTGGTCATAAGGGAACGTCCTCGGAACTCCGCACCACTCGCGGCGCACGGTCTCCTCGCCGGAGGCGATGAAGTAGGTGTAACTGAACGACCCGGCCTCCTTCTCGTGGAGAACCAACTCGCCACTCCAGTTCACACCGTCCTGGGTGTTAAGACGATGCAAATGGACCAGGTCCGCTCCGCGCCTGCGCTTTACGACTATCTCCACACGGACATCCTGTCCCCAATCCGTACGGTACTCTAACTTGAACTGTAGTTTCATATGATGAAATAGCAATATGTTTTCTTGACAAACCTATCGCAAATATAGCAAAAAAACAAAGACGCTCCAATTATCCGGAGCATTTCTCCGAAAAAAAAGCAGGAAAAAGCAACCGTATAACGTATTATTTTCGTACCTTTGCAACGGATAAGAAAGGTGATGCCACCTTGGCTCAGTTGGTAGAGCAACGCATTCGTAATGCGTGGGTCGCGGGTTCGAGTCCCGCAGGTGGCTCAGAAAAGGCAAAGGAGAGTCCGCATGTCGGACCCTCCTTTTTCATATCTGCACAGAAGCGTGGCTGGATGTTTTGCTTCAGCGTCAGGGGCGGGTACGCCTGACTATGTGTATGCTGAATTCGTACAACAGCCACATGGGAGTGGAAACGAGCAGGAGAGTGAACACATCGGCTGTGGGGGTGATGACTGCGCCGATAACGAGCAGGACAACAATGACATGGCGGCGGTAGTGGCGCATCATGCCGGCATTGACAATGCCCATGCGCCCCAGTATCCAGCATACGACAGGGATTTCAAACACGAGGCCCATGGAGAGGCTTATCGTCAGGAGGGTATCGATGTAGGATTCTATAGTTACGGTGTTCTCCACAACATCGCTGACCTGATACGTGCCGAGGAAACGGAACGTAAGCGGGAAAATGAGGAAATAACTGAGCAGCATGCCCAACATGAACATTACATAACCGCCGGACACAAGTTGCACGGCATAGAGCCTCTCCCTGTCGTACAGAGCCGGAGAGACGAAACGGAACAATAAATATATAATGTATGGCAGGGCAAGCATGAAGCCAACGTAGACCGAGATCTTGACGTGCAGAAGGAACTGCTGTGCCAGACCCGTGTTGATGAGACGCACGCCCATAGGGGACATGACACTGCCCTCCCCCGCCCCGGAAAAGCACTCCGCCACCCGCTGCAACAGGCGGTAGGTAGTGAAGTCTGCCTGCTGTGGGGCAAGGATGACGCCGAACAATGCATCCTTGAAGCAGAAAGCCGCAATGGCACACACCGCCACGGCAATAATCATGCGGATAAGACTACTGCGCAACTCGTCGAGGTGTTCCCAAAAGGTTTGAGGTTCAGACACGGCTATCCGGTTTAAGGACTTTAAGGACTCTAAAGACTTTAAGGACTTTAGGGTCCTTAGGGGGGGATTATTCTTCTTCCTTCTCTTTCTTCTCTTCCTCCTTGCCGTTCATGCCGTCCTTGAAACTGCGCACGCCCTTGCCAAGGCCCTTCATGAGTTCCGGTATCTTCTTGCCTCCGAAGAAAAGCAGTACCACAAGGGCAATGACGATAATCTCTTGTAATCCTATTCCGAACATATCCTTATATAATTTATAGATAATACTTGCAGGTTAGCGTTTGTTGAAAGCGCGTATGAGGGTGTATCCCCCGAGTATCTGTAGCAACATGCCCGGGATGCCTGTACAGAAAACGCGTAAAGCCACAGATGTTTCCACAAAAAACATGCATGCCAGCAAGGTTCCCAAGACTTGAGACACCAACACAGCAAAGGCAAAAGAGAGGAGTGTAACACCGGCTCTATGCCTTGCCACCAAGGCGGCCGTTGCGGCAAGCAGCACTGACTTCGCCATAACGACAGGAAGCATCACAGAAGAAGGCATCCCGAAAAAAGCATAATTGAGCAGGGGGGAGAACAAGGCCGTAAGCAGGCCTACCCTCCAACCATACTTGTATGCACCAACGAGGGTAAAGAAGAATATGGGTTGCCAGGTGGGGCCTCCCATGTGGAAGAGGTGAAACATGCGGGGCAGGAGAATGTTGCCCGCCACGAACAGCAAAACGTTTACATAGGTTTTGGCTTCATCGTACCGCAACTCGTATAAGCGTACTTCGTTTGTCATTGTCGTTTATTTAGATAGGTTCTATAATATGTTACACGTTGTTGTATCAGTGTTCCTGAATCTGTCCCGTATCCTCGAGAAAACGTTTTATGGCAGAGAACATTTCCTCCGGCGTTTCCAAGGTACGGCATATAGTCTCAACAGGGCAGGTTCCTGTCCTACTCCTGTTGGATATCTGCCCGACTTCAGTCCCGCACTCTACCTCCACACCATATCTGCGGAGCATGGCAAGCGCAGGTGTGCTTGCCACGCGAGCATAGAGCGATGCCACCCCACCAAGTATCATCAGGGCCGCAGCACCCATTCCCACCACCTTGTCCGCAATGATGGCATTGCTGAGGAAAGCCGGGGTGCGGACATAGAGGAGAAACAAGTCCTGCACTCCCCTACCGGTAAAAGTCCTCACCTCCGTACCGTTTGCTATCACACAAGAGAAGTCCCCCTTGGAAAGCATTTCCCTTAATCGTACGAATTCACTTTTCATAGTGCCCGACAGTGTATCCAGGATGATGTCATCATAACGACGAACACTATAGGGTGTCCTGTTTCAGTTTCTCTGCAAAAGCGTCTATCCTATGCAGTTCCTTGGGGATGTCTATCCTCTGCGGACAATGATGATTACACTGCTTGCAACCGATGCAATGGTCGGCCTGGCGCAACTTGGGCACGCTACGGTCATAGCCTACCAGGAAGGCACGTCGGGCCTTACGGTAGTTCTCGTCCTGACGGCTTTCCGGCACGTTGCCCTCATTCACGCACTTGTTGTAGTGCAGGAGAATGGCCGGTATGTCTATGCCGTAGGGGCATGGCATGCAATACTTGCAGTCGTTGCAGGGGATGGTGGGATACTGCTCTATGAGTTTGGCGGTATCGAAGAGGAACTGCGTCTCGTTGCCGGTCAGAGGCACAAGGGGCGAGAAGGAACGTATGTTGTCCTGCAGGTGCTCCATGTAGGTCATGCCGCTCAGCACGGTAAACACGTTGGGTTGTGTGCCCACGAAACGGAATGCCCACGAGGCAACGCTACGCTCGGGACTGCGCTGCTTCAGACGGCCCACGATATGGTCGGGAAGTTTGGACAGACGTCCGCCGAGGAGCGGTTCCATCACCATCACGGGTATGCCGCGCTTAGTACACTCGGTGTAGAGGTATTCGGCACCTATTCCGCTACCCTTAGCAATGTGCCAGTCCACATAGTTCATCTGCAGGAGCACGAAGTCCCAATGATACGTGTCGTGCAGGGCAAGGAGTTCGTCGAACACCTCCTTGGAACCGTGGAAAGACCATCCAAGATGACGGATACGGCCGGCCTTGCGCTCCTCCTGGAGGAAGTCCAGCATACCGTTGTCCACATAGCGCTTGCGGAAGTTGTCCATACCTCCGCCACCCAAGGAGTGAAGCAGGTAGTAGTCGATATAGTCCACCTGCAATTCGCGGAAGGAGCGGTGATACATGGCCAGTGAGTTCTCGCGTGAGGAGTCGGAGAAGTTGGAGAGTTTCGTGGAGACATAGTACGACTCGCGCGGATGGCGTTTGAGGGCGATACCCGTGGCACGCTCCGACTTGCCCTGCACATAGACAGGTGACGTGTCGAAGAAGTTTACCCCGTGCTCTATGGCATAATCCACAAGACTGTTGACAGCCTCCTGGTCGATGATGTCGCCCTTGCCCTCGGGATTGGGGATGGTGGGCCATCGCATGCAACCGTAGCCAAGCAGGGAAACCTTGTCCTCGCCCAAGGCAGGGAAACTACGGTATGTCATCTTGTCTGTGGGAACGGGGCCAAGTTCGCCCCCTGCCCCTGCCTGCTCCTGCCCTGCACCGCATCCCGCCAGGGCTGCCGTAGCGGAAGTGACACCCAGTATCTTGAGAAATTCGCGTCTATCCATAGTGTTCTTATATATTATATTATACGGTGACTGTCGTGCCCTTCCACATAAATGGCGCTGAAGGGACGTGCCGGACAAAGGTTCTCGCATGCGCCGCATCCTATGCAGCGCTCGGTGTTGACAACAGGTATCTTCAGTTTCTTCTTGCCACCGTCCTCCAGATCAACCATCTGTATGGCTCCCGTAGGGCAATGGCGCTCGCAATTGCCACACGACTGACCGTCGCGCACGGGGATGCAGTTCTTCCTGATCCACACGGCATGGCCAATCTGCACGGAGGACTTATCCTCGCGTGTAATGGGACGTATGGCACCCGTCGGGCAGACATCGGCACACCTGGTGCACTCGGGGCGACAATATCCACGCTCGTAGGACATCTCGGGCTGCATAAGGCGCGAAAGGTCGGAAGAGGGCCTGAGCACACCATTGGGACATGCGGACACGCACAACTGGCATGCCGTACAATGCTGGGCAAAATGGCGTGCGCTCAGTGCGCCGGAGGGCAGGATGTGCTTCTCGCGCCTGGGGGCCACCTTGTCCTCAATCTCGGCCAAGCCGCCATCCACCTTCATCTTCTGTGCCTTCAGGGCTGTGGATGCAATGAATGCGGTACCACCGGCCAGAAAGGCACGGCGGGAGTCGGACACCTTTTCATTGGAGGGCGTATCGCACTGGCACGAGGCGCACGGGGCAGGCTTGCGGGCATAGCGGATGGCGCCCTTCTTGCACTTGCCTATACAATCCATACATGCCACACAACGGCTATAGTCAATCTTGTGACCTGCAAGGTCTATGCACGATGCCTTGCAGTTCCTGGCACAAAGTCCGCAGTCGATACACTTGCTCGTGTCTATGACGGGACGAAGCCATGAAAAACGCGAAAGGAAACCCAGCACCGTACCTACGGGACAGATGGTATTGCAATATGTGCGGCCGCCACGCCACGCAAGCACGGCAAGCACAAGCAGGGTGCAGACGGACACGCCAAGGGTAAGGCCGCTCTTCAGCCACACCTCGGTTTCGTAAAACACATAACTGCCGGCACGCTCTGCCAGGTAGGCCAAACCGTTGTTGCCCCATTGCCACAAGGGGGCGAGAAGGCTACCGGCAATACGGCCATACGCACTATACGGTGCAATGAGTTTGGCCAGCACACCGCCGCCCAATGCCAGGGAAAGGATGAACAGCACCAGCATGATGTAGCGGAGCCATGACTTGGCAGGAGAGTAGGTGTAACGGTTCTTCCTGGCCTTCTTTCCCATCCAGCCAAAAATGTCCTGCATGACACCGAGCGGACAGATTATGGAGCAGTAGACACGTCCGAACACAAGGGTTAGCACCACAAGCAGTGCCACCACTCCAAAGTTCATAGCCAGCACGGCAGGCAGGAACTGCACCTTTGCCAGCCATCCGAACCAAAGATGGACAGTACCGGTGAAGTCAAGGAACAAGACCGTAACAAGCAGAAAGAATACCGTTGCCAGGCCGATTCTCAGTTTTCTCAACATTGTTGTATCGTATTTGATATTGTAATACTTTTATGCTTGGGCTTCGTCCCACATTTACCGCCAAAGCAAACCTCAAACACGTTTGGTTTGGTTCTTATGGCCAAACGAAAAACACCTTTCCCCGTGCTAAGTTACGAAGAAAAGGGCAATCGGGCAAAGTTTCAGGTATTTATTTTTGCATTACACGCACTTATTCGTATATTTGATATAAACTCGAATATACTTTCACTCGTTGGGAAAATATTCAAGCAAGCTTGATATCTTTTCACTCGTTTATTCCTATATTTGCAAACAGAATGGACATGCAACTTCACTTTGCCCCTTTGCAGGGATACACGGATTTCGAGTACAGGAGGATTCACGCACGGCATTGCGGTGGCGTGGACACCTATTACACTCCGTTCATAAGGTGGGAGAAGGGCGGAATAAGAGAGAAGGACATCAGGGACATCCTACCGGAGAACAACGAAGGGTTGCACCTCGTTCCGCAAATCATCTGTGCTGACACGGACGAGTTCAATCGTCTGGCTGATGCAATACAGGAACTGGGATACGGGGAGATGGACCTGAATATGGGTTGCCCCGCCCCCATGCAGACAAAACTGATGCGCGGAAGCGGGATACTGCCCCACCCCACACGCGTTTCCGCCCTGCTTAAGGAGATGGAACGAAGGCCCGAAGTGCGCTTCTCTGCCAAAATGCGCTTGGGACTTGAAGAAAAAGAGGAATGGAGGGAACTCTCCGACATGCTGAACTCCTCCTGCCTGAAACACCTTACCGTCCATCCGCGCATAGGCAAACAGATGTACAAGGGCGAGGTGGACATGGATGCCTTCAGCGAAGTCTATAGCAGCATACATATACCTATTATATATAATGGAGACGTTACAAGCATGGAGCAAGTCTCTTCCTTGTCGGAAAGATACCCCGGCCTTCACGGCATAATGATGGGTCGCGGTCTTCTGGCACGCCCCACCATGGCCAAAGAGTGTCTAATGGGAAAGGAAATGCCGCATGAGGAACGCATGTCCATACTGATGCAGATGCACGAGAACATGCTCGGCTATTGCACGCGCAAGTACAAGGTGGATTCGCAGATACTCCTGCACATACATGCCTTCTGGGAATATCAGGAGAGCCAACTAGAACGCAAGACATGGAAAAAGATAATGAAGGCAGGCAATATGAAGAACTATCTGGAGGCAATAAGGAAACTATAAATACGACAAACAACAAATAAAAGACAGACATGAAAAAGACCATTCTTATCCTCTTCCTTGCCCTTGCATCCATCGGCATGAAGGCACAGACACAACTTCCCAAGGTTTACGACGAAAAAGCCGACCCCATCGCACAGATTGACCAGGCCGTGGCCAAGGCCGCCAAGGGGAAGAAACACGTCATCGTGCAACTGGGCGGCAACTGGTGCATCTGGTGCCTGAGGTTTGCGGACTTTATCACCAAGGATGCAGACATAAAGACAACCATCGACAAAAACTTCGAGTACATCCACGTGAACATCCCATGCCGTGGCACTCCCCAGTACGAGGCCGCAGCACCCTTGCAGAAGCGTCTGGACAATGCCGGCCGTTTCGGCTATCCCGTGCTGGTGGTGCTCAGCCCCAAGGGCAAGGTGCTGCACATCCAGGACAGCAGTTTCCTGGAGTCAGGCAATTCGTATGACAAGGGCAAGGTGCTCCGCTTCCTGAAGAACTGGACACCGGAGGCGGTGAGATAAAGGGAGGGGGGGGATGAAACAATAAGCATGCCTAACGAACAACCATAGCAAAACGGGGAAGGACGGCGACATGACCACCACGACAGACAACACACATAAAGGGGAAAACGTTATGAGACACACCGTATATGCACTGCTCTTCGCTATCATCATGCCATCCATGACCACGGCCCAGCAGGACACGTTGAAGGCCGACCCGGAGAACATCTGCATAGAAGTCAACTACATGATGCCACAGCGCTACCACACCCGTGCCGTTACCGACTTCTCCCTTTGCCTGAAGGGCGACACCGTCATTTCACACCTCCCCTATATGGGGCAGGCCTATCGTCCCACCTACGGCAATACGGACGGTCTCAACTTCAAACTCCCCGTAACGGACAAGAGCGTGAAGCCTGGCAAGAAAGGCAAAACAATAATCCGGTTCACATGCAACAACTCCACCGACACATACAACTTCAGCCTTGAACTATACCCCGACGGAGGCGCATACATAAACCTCTCCCCCTCCTATGCCGACCGCATCGGTTACAAGGGGGAGTGGAAATAATCCCCCGCCAGTTTCCCAACGAGAGAACTGCAGTTTCCCCACGAGAAAACTGGAGTACTCTCACGAGAGTACTGGAACAGCGCCCCGAGGACCACACACTTGCAAAACAATGCCCGAAAGCCGGTCACTCCGACTTTCGGGCATTGTAACAATATAAAGACAGGTGTATTGTCTGCGTGTCGCTCTACAATCCCAGCGCCTTTGCCAAACCGGCATCTACGCCGGAGAAGCCCATGAAGGCCATGGCAAGGAGGCCTGCGGTGACAAGGGCAATGGCCATGCCCTGCATGCCACGGGGAATGTTCATCAGGGACAGGTGCTCGCGGATGCCGGCAAAGATTACCAGAGCAAGGGCGAAACCGAGGGCGGTGGCGATGGCATAGACAACGCCGGTGAGAAGGTTGGCCTCAAGTCCCTGGGGGTTGTAGGTTCCCTGTGCCACAAGGATGGCAACGCCAAGGATACAGCAGTTGGTGGTAATCAGGGGCAGGAAGACGCCCAGTGCCTGATAGAGCGAGGGGGAAACCTTCTTCAGCACTATTTCCACCATCTGCACAAGGGCCGCAATTACCAGAATGAAGGCTATGGTCTGCAGGTACTCAAGACCGAAGGCATTGAGAACATACACTTGTATCAGATAGGTTACTATGGTGGCCAAAGTGAGCACAAAGGCTACTGCCGCACCCATACCCATGGCGGTCTCCACCTTCTTGCTGACACCGAGGAAGGGACATATGCCAAGGAACTGGCTCAGTACGATATTGTTTACGAATATCGCGGTAATGAATATAAGTATGTATGCCATGTGATTAGTTCTTTAGTTTGTTGATTATCGCTATAAGGTATCCCAAGGCGATGAAGGCACCGGGGGCAAGGACGAACACCAAGGCTCCGTAACTGTCGGGGAAGATGGTCATGGAGAAGATCTTGCCGGTTCCCAGAAACTCGCGCACGGCTCCAAGCAGGGTGAGACCAAGGGTGAAACCAAGACCCATGCCTATGCCGTCGAAGACAGAACTGATGGGACCGTTCTTGGCCGCGAAAGCCTCGGCACGCCCCAGGATGATACAGTTCACCACGATGAGGGGGATGAAGAGGCCAAGGGACTTGTCTATCTCGGGTGCGAAGGCCTTGATGACCATCTGCAGGATGGTAACCAGAGAGGCAATCACCACTATGAACGAGGGGATGCGCACCATGTCGGGGACAAGGTTCTTGATGAGGGAGATAATCAGGTTAGAGAAGATGAGCACCGCCATAGTGGCAAGGCCCATGGACATGCCATTCATGGCAGAACTGGTGGTGCCCAGTGTGGGGCACATGCCCAGAAGGAGAACAAAGGTGGGATTCTCCTTGATGATACCGTTCCAAAGTACTTTCAATTGGTTCATATCTTGTGTCCTCCTTATTTTAGTTCATATCCTTTGCCGTGGCAGAGGTGTGCACGTCGGCCTCGGCATGAGGGTTAACAACCTTGGCATACTCGGCATAGGCATTGTTCACGGCACGCAGGAAAGAGCGTGTGGTGATGGTGCTGGCCGTGATGGCATCTATCTCGCCATTGTCCTTGGTGGTGGCCAACTGACCGGCTGTCTTGCCTACGATTTCACCCTTGCCACCCTTCTGGAACCACTCGTCGGCCTTGGCGCCAAGACCGGGTGTCTCGTTGGAGAGAAGCACGGTGTAGCCGAGTACCTGGAAGTCCTTGCTGAGACCTACCATGATGGTAAGACCGCCTCCGAAACTTCCGTTCAAGGGGTCCGTAGTCTTCACGGCTGCTCCGTTTTCGGCAACATAAACAACAACATCGCCATTAGTGACAGTATCGGTTATCACGGCATTGTCGTCGCAAAGTACGGCCTTGATGGCCTGTGCCTCATTGCGCTGCTGGATTTCGGCTATGGGACCCTTGGTGAGTTCGTTCACATAAGCCAGCGCCGCACCTGCCACCACGGAGATGACGGTGAGCACTATGGCCATGTTGTACCATGTAGATTGGAGTTTCTTCATTTCTTGGCCTCCTTTCTGACTACCTCACCAAAACGACGAGGCTTGCAATATGTGTTGATAAGAGGAGTGAACGCATTCATGATGAGGATGGCAAAGGACATGCCTTCGGGATAAGAGCCCCAGTTACGGATGACAACGGTAAGTACGCCAATGGCAACACCATAGATAATCTGTCCCTTGGGCACCATGGGAGAAGTGACATAGTCGGTGGCCATGAAGCAGGCACCGAGCATGAGACCACCGCTACAGAGTACGCTGATGGGGTCGGCATAAACGGGGTTGGCCATGTGCAGGATACCGCTGAGCAGTGCCACGGTACCGAGGATGCTGACAGGGATGTGCCATGTGATGATCTTGCGGACAATCATGAACAGGCATCCGATGAGCAGGAGGATGGCGGAAACCTCGCCAAGAGAACCTCCGTGCACGCCAACGAGCATATCCACGGAAGAGGGAAGGTCCTTGAGCACACTGACATCGCCCGACTGGATGGCCCACTTCATCAGTGCCAAGGGGGTGGCACCTGTCTGGGCATCGAGATACTCCACGCTGCCGCTAACGGGCCATGTGGTCATCTGTGCGGGGAAGGAGATGAGCAGGAACACACGTCCTACCAGCGCTGGGTTGAAGGGGTTCTGGCCAAGGCCTCCGAAGGTCATCTTGCCCACACCTATTGCCACCAGAGCACCGATGATGATAATCCAGACGGGAAGGTTGGAGGGCATGTTGAAACCGAGCAGAATACCGGTAAGGATGGCAGAACCGTCCATGACGGTTGTCCTCTCGCGGCGAAGGATGAACTTGGCGATGGCCCATTCAAAAAACACGCAGGAAACGATGCTGGTGAGCAGTACCACGGCAGCACCAAGGCCAAAGAAGTACAAACTGGCCACCAATGCCGGCACCAGGGCCAGGCATACTCCGTACATGTTCTTCTGGATGCTGTCGCCAGAGTGGACATGCGGAGAAAGTGAAACTATTAATCTGTTTGACATTGTATCTTACTTTCTGTGTTCTTATTATTTCTTTGCCGCCCTTTCACGGATAATGCCCATGACGGTAGACTTGCCCAGACGGATATTGTCCAGCAGGGGACGGTGGCTGGGACAGGTGAAGGCACATGAACCGCACTCTATGCAGGATACGATGTCTTCCTTCTCTGCCTCATCCCACATGTACTGGGAACTGATCTTGGCCAGCAGGTAGGGTTCAAGTCCCATGGGGCATGCGCTTACACACTTGGCGCAACGGATACATGCCTCGGGGGCGGTGCGGCGTGCCTCCTTCTCGTTCATAATGAGCAGGCCGCTGGAACCCTTGGTCATGGGGATGTCAAGGGAAATGAGTGCCTTACCCATCATGGGACCGCCACCGATAATCTTGCCAGTGTCGGCAGGCAGGCCTCCGCACTCGTCGATGAGTTGGGAGAACGGTGTGCCCAAACGTGCAAGCAGGTTGGAGGGGTTCTTTACGCTCTTGCCCGTAACGGTGATGATACGGGAGATGAGGGGCTTATTCTTCATTACCGCCTCGTAGATGGCAAAGGCGGTACCTACGTTCTGCACCACAGCACCTACGCTGATGGGAATGGCAGGAGGTGCAGGCACCTGACGGCCGATAACGGCATCTATCAACTGCTTCTCACCGCCCTGTGGATATTGCACCTTCAGGGGGACAATCTCTATCTGTGGATATGCCTTGGCCTTCTCCTGCATCAACTTGATGGCATCGGGCTTGTTGTTCTCAATACCGATGTAGGCACGGTCTACGTTTACGGCCTTCATTATTAGGCTAACGCCAACCAGTATCTCGTCGGCCTTCTCGAGCATCAGGCTATGGTCGGAGGTCAGATACGGCTCGCACTCCACGGCATTGATGATGACACACTCGGCCTTCTGTCCGGGAGGGGGGCACAACTTCACATGGCAGGGGAAGGTGGCACCACCCATGCCCACTATGCCGGCCTGCTTGATCTTCTCTACGATTGTCTGCGCATCCAGGTCGGGACGGTCTTCCATACGTACGAGGTCGGGAGTGCGGTCGATGCTCTCCTCCCATTCGTCGCCCTCAACGTCCACATACACGGCCATACGGCGGGTATCGCTTGCATCCAGGGCAACGTCCACCTTGCTCACCTTACCGCTGACGCTGGAGTAGATGGGTGCGCTGACAAAACCTCCGGCCTCGCCCAGCAGAGTGCCCACCTTTACCACGTCACCCTTCTTCACTACAGGCTTGGCAGGTGCGCCAATGTGCTGGAACATGCTGAATATCGCCTGCTTGGGCAGGGCAGCCTCACGGATAGGACTGCCCGCACTCAGTTTGTTCTCGGCGGGATGTACACCGCCTATTCTAAATGTCTTCATACAGCAGTCTCATTGTCTTTTGGGGTTTCTACTTTCTTTTCAACCACAGGTGCCACGGGAGCCTTTGCAACAGGAGCCTCTGCCTTAGGTGCGGCAGCCGATGCTACGGGAGCAGCCTCTGTCTTGGGCTTCCTTGGGGGGAAGTTGAATGCCTTGATGGCACCACGGGGACATGCTTCCTCGCACTTGCGGCACATCTTGCACTTGTCGGGGTCGATGTGTGCCAGGTTGGTGCCGAGGGTGATGGCCTCGAACTTGTCGCACACCTTCACGCACTTGCCGCAACCTATGCAACTTACCTTACATTCCTTGGTGGCCAAAGCACCCTTGTCCTTGTTGTTACAGAGCACCACAACCTTGCGGTTCTTGGGTCCCTGGGGTATCAACTCGATGATACCGCGAGGACAACTCTTGGCACAGGCACCGCAACCGGTACACTTGCTCTCGTCCACCTCGGCAATGCGTGTGGCGGGATTTACCTTGATGGCACCGAAGAGACATGCCGCGGCACAATCGCCCTCGCCCAGACAGCCATACAGGCACTGGGTCTCGCCCATACCGGTCATGTTCTGGATCTTACACGAATGTACGCCGTCGAACTCCACTCCGTGAGGACGGACATCGCATGTGCCCTGACAACGCACTACGGCAACCTTGGGGGCTGCGGCCGAAGCCTTCAGACCCAGGATACCTGCCACCTGCTCCATAACGGCCTGACCGCCGGGAGCACAGTTCAAATCGCTCAGGCTGCCACTTTCTGCCGCCTTGACACATGCAGAGGCAAAGCCGGAGCAACCCGGATAGCCGCATCCGCCACAATTTGCCTGAGGCAGAACCTCGGATACCTGCTGGATGCGGGGATCTTCCCAAACAGCAAACTTCTTGGAGGCAAGGAACAGCACCACAGCGGATACAAGTCCCACTACACCAAGCACGATTACTGCAATAAGAATTACGTTCATAACTTACTTGTATTTTTAATTGTCCTATTTCTTCTTTCTCGTGAAATCCGGTTTCAGCAACCTGATGCCAAGGAAGTACACCGCCAGCACCACAAGAATCGCCAATGCCGTCCATCCCTCGCTCAGACGCCCCTGTGCCAACACAAGCACCAAAACAATGCATACCAACGGGATGACAAAAGCCACGAACACGGCACGAAGGTCTGTCTCGCAAGGCTTCCCCTCCTGCTTGTCCTTACGGCTGCAAAACATAGATATCTTGCAACCGCTACAATCTAAATCCGTCTGTTTTGCCATGTAGACCTTACATTTTCCCCACAAAGATACTCTTTTTTAGGTATAATACGTGCTTTTCTCTCCACCTTTTTGTTAAAAACAACCATTTGCGAACAAAGTTACGTCCCCGACACTTACCTTGCCGTCATATACACAACATCCCCTTCCCTGCCAATTAGCAGAAAAGGGGATTATGCCGGTAGCCCTGAAGGGCATTTACTATAAAATGGTACGGGAGTCCTACTACTTGATCAAGTACTTGTCGCCACTCTCCTCCACCATCTTGCGCAGATAGTGTTCGGGATAGCCGGGACGCTGGGGACCTACGGGTTCGCCACCGGGAGTGAGGATGTAGTCGCCCTTTTCATCAACCTTCTTCACGCACATGTCGTTGTACTTGACAATGAGTTTCTGTGCCAGTTGCATCCATTCGTCCAGCATCATGCCCGACATGCGGAGGCTATAGTCGCTGAGGAACTTCTTGCCCTCGGCCTCTCCCATTTCCTTGGCCTTTGCCTCCATGTAGTCCTGAACGCTATTGAAGTCCTTCTCCAGACGGTCGCGCACGGCTTGGAGTTCGGGGAAGAGGAGGTCGTAGCGGTAATACACCATGTTGCTTACCCAGTTGCACACCCAGTAGGCATTGCGGAAACTGAATGTTGTGGCATTGGCGTGCTTGGCACTATAGCAATCGGGCACGCTCTCCAGACATGAGTAGATGGGAGTCAGAGCCACCATGTTGGCATCGTCATTGCCGAACCAGAGGACACCGCCGATATAGTCGGGCAACCAGTCGCGCATCTGGGCAACGTAGATGGCACTGGACTGTACGGTGCTGATGGGACGCTCGTTGAAGTACTCCTTGCCGTCCACCTTGTAGGACAGGGGAGTAACGCGGTAAGGCATATTCCAGGGCAGAGAACCGAGACCCTCGGTGATGTCCATGGGAGTTCCCTCGTAGTGGTCGCGCATCATATCCTTGACGTCCTGAGTGCTCAGGAACTGCTTGGGCTTTACCCAAAGGGGCATTTCATGAGGTATGCCGTCGATGGGTTGCTTTGTCTCGGGATTAACGTCCTCGCCCATGGCATAGGGCAGATAGGGTTTCATGTCCTCGGCAGCCCACTTGTTGAAGAAACTCCATACGCGTGCCTCGCAATAGCGCTTGGCACCGAAATCTATGGGAGCGTATGCCTCGGAGAAAGAGAAGTCCTTGTCCTTGCCGGTGAAGTAACCCTTCTTGCGTGCGAAGGAGATGACATCTTTTGAGTAGAGGCAGTTCTCCTTGTCCTTGAGGGGGAACTGACGGATACGGCTATGGTTGGCGTGTGCGCTGATCATGTCGTCGGGCATGCGGCGGGCCACCCATACGGCACCCATTTCGTCCTTGCCCTTGCCGATGAGTTCCATAATCCACACCTCGTTCTTGTCGGCTATGGTGAAACTCTCGCCGCTACACTGATAACCGTACTTCTGGCACAACTCGTCGATGAGTTTGATGGCCTCGCGTGCGGTCTTGCAACGCTCCAGGGCTATCCACATCAGTGAACCGTAATCCATGATGCCAGGGCCTCCGTCCAGTTCGGGGCGGCCACCGAAAGTGGTTTCCATGATGCTCAACTGGTATTCGTTCAGGAAACCAGTTACCTGATACGTTTCCTCTGCTTCGGGAATCTCGCCCAGGTAGTTGCTTGTCTCATAGTGATAGATGGGGCGCATGGTTCCCTTGGCATGCTTCATGCGAGGCTTGTAGTAGAGGGACGAGAACATACCATAACTATCACTGCTATAACTGATTATCACACTGCCATCGGTGGAAGCCTTCTTGCCCACGATAAGGTTGGTGCAAGGCATGGCCATCACAGAGACGAGCAGGAGACAGATGATTGAGAATATCTTACGCATAAATATTTGATTAAGGATTATTCAGAGTATTCTGAGTACTCCGAGTATTCCGAAAACTCGGAGTACGTACTTTTACTTTATCACCAACTTGTCTGAGCCTGCGGCCTTGAAACTCATGTCCAGACCCTTGACGCTGTGTGTCAAGGCACCGAAACTGATGAAGTCCACACCTGCCTGAGCGTATGGTATCATGGTGTCGAAGGTGATGCCACCGCTTGATTCGGTTTCGGCACGGCCGGCAACAAGTTCAACTGCCTTCTTGGTGTCCTCTGGAGTGAAGTTGTCGAACATGATACGGTCGCAACCCTCGGCCAGAGCCTCCTCCAGTTCCTTCCAGTTGCGAACCTCACACTCTATCTTCAGGTCCTTGCCATGGTCCTTGCAATACTGCTTGGCACGGCTGATGGCGTTGTGCACGCCACCGCAGAAGTCAATGTGGTTGTCCTTCAGCAGAATCATGTCGAACAGGCCTATACGGTGGTTCATTCCTCCGCCTATCTTCACGGCCTCCTTCTCCAGCATGCGCATGCCGGGAGTGGTCTTGCGAGTGTCCAGCACACGGGTCTTGGTACCGGCATCTATGAGGGCCTGCTGGTACTTGTGGGTCATGGTGGCTATGCCGGACATGCGCTGAAGGATGTTCAGCATCAGGCGCTCGGTTTGCAGAAGGCTCTGTTCCTTGCCCTTCACGCTCATCACTATGTCACCGGGCTTCACGTGGGCACCGTCCTCGATGTACACCTCCACTTCCATAGTGGGGTCGAATCTGTGGAAGACCTGCTTGGCTATCTCCACACCGGCAAAGATGCCCTCTTCCTTGATCAACAACTTGCTCTCGCCCATGCTGTCCGCCGGGATGCAGCACAATGTGGTGTGGTCACCATCGCCTATATCCTCGCTGAAAGCAAGGTCAATAAGCCTCTCGTTCAATTCTTCTACACTAAGCATAATTGTATATTTATTTGTTTTATTTTTTTTCGTTCATCCGCTAACCGCTAACTGCTAACCGTTAAAACCTATTCGTGATGATAAGGTTCTCCGTTCAATATTGTCATGGCACGATACACCTGCTCCACGAAGAGCAGTCGTATCATCTGGTGGGACAGGGTCATCTGCGAAAGGGATATCTTCTCGTCTGCCCGGTCATATACGGCTGGAGCAAAGCCATAAGGTCCGCCAACTATGCACAGGAGGCGCTTGGTGCCCGAAAGCATTTTCTTCTGCATCCAGGAGGCGAACTCCACGCTACGCCTCTCCACGCCATGCTCGTCGAGGAGCACCACCCTGTCGCCCGGCTGTATGCGTGACAGTATCAGCGAAGCCTCAGCCTCCTTCTGCTGGGCCTCGGACAGGGCCTTTGTCTGGCGAAGTTCGGGGATTACCTCAATATCAGTTGGCAGGTAATGCTTCAGGCGTGCCAGGTATTCGTCCACCAGGGCAATGATATGCTTGTCCGTGGTCTTGCCCACGACCAACAGGGTTACCTTCATTCCTTCTCCTCCTTGCCTTCTGCTTCTCCCTTGCTCTGACGCTGAATATTCTCATACGCACCTATGTCGGCACGTCCGTCTGCCTCACGGCTTCTGCCAAGGCGGTCGAGGGGGAACTCCTCTGCCCAGTAGACATCAGCACTGTCGCAGAAGTGCGCCAGCGTGTCGGGCGTGAAGTCATAGAGTCGTGCGTAAGTGTCAAAGAGCAGGAACTGACGTCCGTAGGACATGGTGTCCTCTGGATTCTCGTAGATATTGCGCACGAAGCGGACGGAGTCGCCATCGCTATACACAGTATTCAGGAAACAGCGCTGGAAACGATATTGCACGGAGTCCTGGAACTTGCTCTCCTTGATGAAACTGCCCGAGATGACGTCATCGCCATAACCCGTGATGATGCAGTTGGTAAAATTGGCACGCGAAACGTCGTAGAACATGGTATCACCGTATTCCACATCATAGTCGCTCAAGTTCAATGCCCAACCTCTGCTGGCATCGAAATTGTAGAACTGTGCCAAGGTGCAGAAGATCATCTCTGTCTCTCCGCCTACCATCTGATAGAGATTGCCGAAGGCATTGCTTATCTGCGTGTTGTATGCCTTGACACGGCAGTTCTTTGTCCACAAGGCATTGCCTCCTGTGTTGTGAATCACACAGTTGGCCAGTTCTATGTCAGTATCCTCGGCCTTGATGCCGAAGGTGCTGCTGTGTAGGTCCAGATAAGTCAGTTTATGCCCCGACCCGTTGAGGTACACACCGCCCCATTGCTGTGGGGTATTGTCGTAGGGCAGATAGTCGAACAGGTTTCCTGTCCTGTCGCCACGGAAAACAACAGGTTCCTCCAAGGTGCCGTTCACCACCAGTGTGCCGTCCACACACATGGAGGCATGCTGATGGAAGTACAGTTTAGTTCCTGCAGCCACGGTAAAGGTCGTACCTGGGGAGACATAAAGACTATCATATATCACCACTGGACGACGGCTTTGCAGAGTGGAGTCCTTGTCTATGACTCTAACTCCTCGCCAATGGAGTGCATTCTGTCCGCCTGCCACAAGGGTCACATACTGTACAGTGCCGCTTTGCAACGTGAAGCAAAGACTGTCGGTATGTATCGCAACAGCATCCGTACCTGTATCCGGCAGGGTCACCTCCACGAGGACAAAGATACTGTCGTTCCTCCTTATCTCAAAATCGGAAGCCTGACCGCCATGCAGGAACTGTCCGTCCACGTTCACCCGGAAGAGGCTATGGCCGGCATGCTTCAGGCGCACGTCACTGATGCGCACTCCGCTCTTGTTATGGTTGTAAACCAACAGGCGCTGGGTGCTGCTGCTCACCGTGCTTATGATGGTGTCGAAACTGACGGTGTCACGACCGAACGTGAGTTGTGCCTGAGGATCAGCCGTCCACGAATCATAGTCATCGCAACTGCTGACCATCGCCAACAGTACACCTATTATATATATATATAAGGGGAATCGCTTCAAGTCCGTTTCCTTTGTTTAGATATTTGCCAATATAGCCAGCAGGTGATCCCATACCAACTGTACGCTGGGGATGAGCATGCGCTCGTCGGGGCTATGCACGCCACGCATCGTGGGGCCAAGGCTCACCATGTCCATGCCGGGGAACTTCTCGCTGAAAAGTCCGCACTCCAGTCCTGCATGTATTCCGCCCACGAAGGGGTCCTTGCCATAGAGTTTCCTGTACTGCTCCACGGCAACAACGAGCAACTTGCTGTTGGGATTCATCTTCCATCCGGGATAACCCTCTCCGCTCACCACTTCTGCACCTGCCAGTTCAAAGGGGGCACGGAATGTGGCAGCCATATTGTGGCGTGCGCTGAGGATGCTGCTTCGCTGGCTGGAATTAACAACGATGGTGCGCTCCTCTGCGTTCTTTCTGATACTGGCCAGATTGGAACTCGTCTCCACAAGGTCTATGTCCTGACACATGGCAAAGATGCCGTTGTCCACGGCCTGCAGGGCAAGGATAAGGTTGCGTGCGGTCTTTTTGTCAACCACGCTATCTGGAGCATCCACACTTTCCAGAATGAACTCCATGGTCTTCTCCGTACGGCTGTACTCCTCCTCCACGTCTGCCTGGAAGATGTTCCAGTCAACACGGATCTGCTCCTTGTAGGCATAGGGTACGGACACCACACATGATGCCTCGCGAGGGATGGCATTGTGCAAGCCGCCTGCCTGTATGTCGGCCAGTCGCAGGTCGGTCTTTGCCTGCTGCATATAAAGGAAACGTGCAAGCAACTTGTTGGCATTGGCACGCATCTTGTTGATATCATCGCCGGAATGGCCGCCGGTCAGGCCCTTGATGGTCAGGCGCACGAAGAACATGCCGTCCTCCACAGGCTCGTCTTCATAGCGGAAAGTCGCCGTGGTACGGCAACCGCCGGCACAACTTACAAAGATATAGCCCTCTTCCTCGTTGTCAAGGTTCACCATCATCCTGCCCTTCAGAAAATCAGCAGGCATGGCCTCGGCACCTGTCAGGCCGGTTTCCTCGTCACGGGTGAAGACACACTCCAGAGGACCGTGCTTAATGTCGTTGGCACGCAGGATGGCAATCTCCATGGCACAGCCGATACCGTCATCGGCACCCAGTGTAGTGCCTTTTGCCTTCATCCAGTCTCCATCCACATAAGCCTGTATGGCATCGTTGTCGAAGTCGAACTCCACATCGTTGTTCTTCTCGCACACCATGTCCATGTGGCTCTGCAGTACCAGTATGGGTCGGTGCTCCATGCCGGGGGTGGCAGGTTTGCGGATGACCACATTGCCAATCTCGTCGCGCTGGGTTTCCAAACCAAGACTACGGCCTACCTCCAGCAGGTACTCCATCATCTTGTCCTCCCTTTTTGAGGGGCGGGGAACTCGGTTTATCTCACTAAAAGCCTCAAACACCGAGGCAGGTTTCAATTCCATCATATCAATTCGGTTATTAGGTCGTTAATATTAAAATAACGCATTGCCAAGGTGTTTTATTTGGCAGATTAGCAAATATTCACTATCTTTGCCAACCGAAACCATGACTTTGCGCATGCAAATATACAAATAAATGTTGAAACTATTACTTCTGACGCTTGGAATTTGCGCAATCAGCATACTGCTGCTCTCCATACGCATAATCCTGCAAAAAGGAGGCAAATTCCGCAGTCTGCACATAGGGCAAAGTCCCGAGATGCGCAAGAAAGGCATACACTGCGTACAGAGTATGGACAGGATGATGCGCCATCAGAGTCCGCACAAAGTCAAGGAATATACGAATAAATAACATAGAAACAGAAATGAAAAAGTATCTTTTTCTCGCCATGAGCATCGCCCTGGGCCTTGCATCATGCAGCAACAAGGAAACAGGCAACGAAGAGGCTGCACAAACAGCTGAGACAGAGGCAACAGGCCTGCGCATAGCCTACGTGGAACTGGACAGCCTGATGAGTCAGTACCAACTCTACAAGGACTATGAGGAAGTACTCACACGCAAGGGCACAGACATCCAGAACACACTGGCACAGAAGCAGCGCAAACTGGAGTCAAGCGCAACAGCCATGCAACGCAAGTACGAGAACAACGGCTTCCAGACACGCGACGAACTGGAACGCGCCCAGCAGAGCCTCCAGCAGCAGGAAATGGAACTCCAGCAACTGGCCGCCAAGCTGAACAACGAGTTCAACGAGGAACAGGCACGCATCAACCAGGAAGCACGCGACAGCATACAGGCTTTCCTGAAGATATACAACCAGACAAAGAAATATGACTACGTGATGATCAAGGCCGGCGACAATCTGCTTATCGCCAACCCCAAGTACAACATCACCAAGGACATCGTAACAGGTCTGAACAAGCGCTACAACGCAAAAAAGTAGCAAATCTGCACGCTTTTTCTTGCACAACTCGCAGAAAAGCACTAACTTTGCACCCGATTTATGCCGTTGAGGCCCGAAAAAGTGAACCACGAGATGGTTCCGCCCCGCGGTCAAACCCGTTAAATAATAAATAAACAAATGTACGCAATCGTTGAGATTAACGGTCAGCAGTTCAAGGCTGAAGCCGGCAAGAAGCTCTTCGTACACCACATCGCTGGTGCCGAGGCTGGTCAGGCTGCTGAGTTTGAGAAAGTGTTGTTGGTAGACAACAACGGTACAATCACCGTAGGTGCTCCCATCGTAGAGGGTGCCAAGGTTGTATGTGAAGTGGTATCTCCCCTGGTAAAGGGCGACAAGGTTCTGGTATTCCACAAGAAGCGTCGCAAGGGCTACCGCAAGCTGAACGGTCACCGTCAGCAGTTCACCGAGTTGACTATCAAGGAAGTTATTGCTTAATCACTAAAATCACAGGAGGAACACAGAATGGCACATAAAAAAGGTGTTGGTAGTTCAAAGAACGGCCGTGAGTCAGCATCACAGCGACTCGGTATCAAGATCTTCGGTGGTGAGAAGTGCATTGCCGGTAATGTAATCGTTCGTCAGCGTGGCACACGCCACTATCCTGGCAAGAACGTAGGCATCGGCAAGGATGACACTCTGTACGCTCTGGCAGACGGTATCGTGACTTTCCGCAAAGGTCGCCTGAACCGTTCAACCGTAAGCGTTGAGCCCATCGCAGAAGCATAAGTCCAGAATACACAAGAAACAAACTAAAATAAGGTTCGAGGTCGTCAGACTTCGAACCTTATCTCTTTATACACCTCCCATACACACCAGCCACACTACATACTGGGCACTGCCCCGGCACTTCAAGAAGACAAGATTATACCCTCCCGAGGATATCTTGTCCTCATCTCTGCAATCGACAAAAACATCAGGCAGAACTCATTTTTTCCCCAAAAGACTTGCACCATTCAGAAAAAAGCAGTACCTTTGCACCGCAATTCAGAGGAAAGGCCATCCACGAAGGATGTAAGTTGAAAGGTTGGATTACAAAGCAAGCAACAAAGAAATGCGGAAATAGCTCAGTTGGTAGAGCACAACCTTGCCAAGGTTGGGGTCGCGAGTTCGAGCCTCGTTTTCCGCTCAATGCTTGCCCAAGTGGCGGAATTGGTAGACGCGCACGTTTCAGGTGCGTGTGTCGAGAGGCGTGCAGGTTCGACTCCTGTCTTGGGCACAACATCACTTTGTAATCTGAAATGGAGAGGTGGCGGAATGGTAGACGCGCTGCTTTGAGGTGGCAGTGCCGCGAGGCGTGGGAGTTCGAGTCTCCTCCTCTTCACTTTCAATTGCGGAAATAGCTCAGTTGGTAGAGCACAACCTTGCCAAGGTTGGGGTCGCGAGTTCGAGCCTCGTTTTCCGCTCAAAGCTTGCCCAAGTGGCGGAATTGGTAGACGCGCACGTTTCAGGTGCGTGTGTCGAGAGGCGTGCAGGTTCGACTCCTGTCTTGGGCACAGATTCAAGAGGTTCGGTATTACACCGGACCTCTTTCTTATTCTACATACGGCATATAACCCGAGGCGAGAACCGAAAACCTGCATAAAAATCACCCGGGGCTGAAAATATTTGCGCACACATACACTTGTTTTTATTTATTTTGCACTATCTTTGCAGGCAGTGTCATGACAAGCAACACAAAGACTTTCTTTTCGCTAACTCATAAAGGCAAAAGCAAAACTGCCTGAGGTTGCCCTGACAAAAACAAACATCCTGAAACCAAACCATTTTATTAACCAAATCATACTTACATTATGAAACAACGATTTACTCTTCTACTGCTGACGTTGTTGACCTTTACCGTCACCTTTGCAGGCCCTGTGGATCTGGAACAGGCAAGGGGAAAGGCAGCAAAGTTCATGAGAGATTACAACAACGGGGCACAACTGGCTTCCGAAGAACCGGAATATGCCCCGGCACGCTCTGTCAGAGGCACCCAAATCAAGGATGCCGATCCTGCCTACTACGTCTTCAATGCCGAGAACGAATGCGGATACGTCATCATCTCCGGTGACGACAAGACCGACGAGGTGCTGGCCTATGCTACCAACGGTTCATTCGACCTGGAAAGCATGCCCGAAAACGTGAAAGCATGGCTACAGGGCTATGCCGAGCAGATAGGTATGCTGGAGAACTATGTTCCGCAGAAGAACGAGACCGCATTCAAGTCCGCCGGCTATACGGCCGTGGCACCGCTGACCACCACAAAGTGGAACCAGAGTGAACCATACAATAGCCGCTGCCCTATTCACTATAACGAAAGAAGCGTAACAGGTTGCACCGCCACAGCCATGGCACAGGTGATGAAATACCACGAATGGCCCCAAAATGCAACGGCAATGATTCCGGCATATACCACGGAAACGGCAAAACTCAAACTATCCGCCCTCACACCTACTAAATTTGCCTGGGACGAGATGAAGGACACATACACCTATGATGAGGAAGGTGATGCCGTTGCCAAACTGATGCTCTACTGCGGACAATCCATCAAGAGCGACTATACAAAGTTGTCTACTGGCGCATATACAACAGACGTTGCAACTGCCCTGGTTAAATATTTCAACTATGACCAGAATCTGGAATTGAAGCACCTCGACTTCTACAGCATAAGCGAATGGGAAAAACTGATATACGATGAACTGAAAGCAGGCAGACCGGTATTCCATGCCGGTGTTTCCATGGGAGGAGGCCATGCCTTTGTATGCGACGGTTATGACGGCAACGGCATGTTCCATTTCAATTGGGGATGGGGTGGCTCGCACGACGGTTACTATAAACTGGCCCTTATGAACCCAGGCACTGGCGGCATAGGCAGCGGTTCCTCCGACGGATACAGTTACGCTCAGGAAATAATAATTGGCATACAGCCTCCAACTGGAGAAGCAGAAAAACCAAAATACCTGCAACCAGACGGTGAAACCATAACGAACGGCACAACCATATACAGTGCATTCTACAACATGCACCATAAAGCCATTCAGTCATTAGTCGGTTTTGCAACCATTGACAAAAACGACAACGTTCTGGAAGTTCTATATGGAGGACAAACCCAACTTATCAACACTTACTACGGAGTTGCCATTTCCATGGCACAAGACACTTACGGACCTCAACTTTCCAAGGGGACACATCGCATTGCTACTGTATGCGCTTCCCTCAACGACTATCAATGGAAACGTGTGGGCAGCAAGCAAAACTATTTTGTGGTAGAAATGGGAGATAACGGCAAGGTTCTTAACGTCAGCATGTCCCCCGTCATAAAGGCAAAAATAAATTGCGAGCTCGACGGTAACCTTGTAGCCGGAGTTGAGCAGAAGGTGAAAGTGACTGTTACCAACGAGGGAGACGAAATGAACTCCGTCATCTACCTCTTCGCCAGCCCCACCACCACAAAGGGAGAACCGCAGAGCCGCGCTGCAATACTGCTCAAGGAAAACGAAAGCATTGACTACATCCTTACCTTCACTCCCGAAACCTCTGGCACATACAACATCTGGTTGACCCAAGATGCCAATGGCAATGCCGTTATTGCACAAACACAAGTAAGAATATCTCCGGCTCCATTGTTGCCGTCCAACCTTAGTTTGGTAAAATACAATATCGATAAAAATGAGGTAAGTGCCACTATCAGCATCAAGAACAACAGCACAGAGGGATATTACAGGGAAATAGAGGCCATGCTCTATGAAAATCTATATAACGATAATATGGTATATCTGATGGAACGCATTACACTGCCCGGCAACATTCCATCAGGTGCTACCAAGACCTACAACATCAAGTTCCATGGTGCTCAAAGTTATAATCTATGTGGCATACTGATCGGATATTATGCAAATCATAATGATTATGGATATACTGAGTTAAGCGACATGCTGTGGTTCACCACAGGTGACACCCCCGTGGAAAGCATAGAAGCGACACCTACAGATAAGGCCCCCGTGTACAGGCTCGACGGCACAAAGGTAGATGCTCCTGCCCACAATGGTATATACATAAGCGAAGGCAAGAAGATAATCGTCAGATAAACCAGCCAACACTACAACTGCATGGGATTATCCCCCTCACCGGCCCCAATGGTCAGTGAGGGGGATTTACTTAGCAACGCATGTCTTATACTGATATAGGTAGACACATTTGATAACAATTAATAAAATGTGTAAACAGTATGAGAAAGAAATGCGAACGTTACAGTGAAGAAGAACGCTTATTAATTCTTCGTGACTATTATTCCTCAGGAATGTCCAAAG
>JAZURY010000049.1:0-66773 GCA_045606445.1 Bacteroidaceae bacterium | reverse complement strand
AGCATTGGCAGTCTTCCTCAGTGGGGGCTGCCAATGTTCTTTTTCTGGTTAGTACAGTATTATCCCAAATCGGTCATTAGCGTTATGATGATAATAGCGTTTGTTTTTGAACAGATGTTTTGCCACTTTGAGGGCGCAATGGGGTTCCATTGTAACCGAGAAGTGACGAAACAGATGACAAAAAAGAAGGTTTCATTAGCACATAACAGTCTAATGACCGATTTGGGATTATAATAAAAGGAATGTCATGAAGAAGGTAAGAATAACGGCCGTCCGCAAGGTGGAGCATCGCGACCTGATGTCCATTTACGAGAATCCCATCGAGCATGCCTGTGATGTGTGCGAAGGGCAGTCGTGGGTATCGGTGGAGGGGAAACGTCCCGAAGGTCTCTGCCCCGAAGCATGGAAGGCGATGCGGGAATTTGTTGAAACTCTCGCTTGTGGAGGAGGCAACTTCTTTGACGGATGGATGAAGAATCCTCACAGCGCCATGATAAGTTGCAATGACGGCTTCCGCCCCGTAAGTTTCTATGTGGAAGTGATAGACTAAAACTGTCGATTTATGTCAATTAGTGCGCTTTGGGATGCCCCCCATATACAGGAACGTTGTTTAGGAGCAAAAATGGAGAGAACAGACTCTGGCATCGGTTCTCTCCATTTTTCTTGTTGCCTCACATCGGGTCGTTGATGTAGAAGTGTTTGTTGTCACGCTTGAATTTGACTATTGATTTCCTTTTAAGGCATGTATTGACCTATCGCTTATATCTTGCCCAGTATGCGGTCCATTACCCAGTTGACGCTGGTGGCTGAAATACAGTCCGAGGTGCATATTGTTTCGCCCTGCAGGTGCTTGACCACCTGTTCTATCATGGGTAACTGTACGTGTTGTGGATTAGGGATGGTAATCTCTTCGCACCCGTTACTGGTTTGTAATATTATTGGACTATATGTGAATACAGAGAAACATATACGTCCTTTCTCACCTATGAGTTCTATCTGGTCTGTTCTGGCGCTTTCGTGTCCCACAAAACACCAGCTGCCACTTCCCGGCATACCGTCCTGAAAGGCGAAAGAAGCCGAGACGGTATCTTCTGTAGAGTACAACCCGCCACGGTTGGCATGAAATCCGCTTACGTGTACTATCGGACCGAAGAGTTCCTGAAGGAGGTCCAGTTGGTGTGGTGCAAGGTCGTAGAAGTATCCTCCTCCTGCAATATCGCGCTGTACTCGCCATGGCAGGTCGGTGCTGTTGTAGTCAAGGTCGCGCGGAGGTACAGAAAAGCGTATCTGTACATTTATGACCTTGCCGATGGTGCCTTCGTTTATGAGATTGCGGACCTTGTTGAAATACGGCAGGCATCTGCGGTAGTATGCTACAAAGCAAGGTATTCCCGTCTGTGCGCTTATTCTCATTACGCGTTGGCAGTCCATGTAAGACGCTGCCAATGGTTTTTCTACGTATACAGGTTTGCCTGCTTTCATTGCCATAATGGCATAGGTGGCATGTGAAGAGGGTGGCGTGGCTATGTACACGGCATTCACTTGTGGGTCGGCAATTAGTGACTGTGCGTCCGTATACCAGTGTGGTATATGGTGGCGTTCTGCGTAAGATATTGCCTTTTCCTTGCTTCTTGACATTACTGCCACTACGCTGCTGCCGTCTATCAGGCTGAATGCCGGTCCGCTTTTGCGTTCCGTCACCTCACCGCATCCGATGAATCCCCATTGAATATGTTTCATATATAGTTCAGTTGAAGAAGTTCCAGGACAGTCCGAAATTTATGGTCATAGGGTTCATTGGCATGTGTGGAGCGTAGAACATGTTGCCGGATGAAGCATTGACGTGTGCCACGTTGATATAGAACCTGCAGTGTTTGAGGTGGAAGTTGGCGTAGGCATTGATAATTGGATACCCACCCATGGTAAGTCGTGCATGTCTGGCATCTTGGACGGCAAACATTCCTGCCGCCGGGTAATAGTCGGGAGCGTAGTATTTGGTAAAGAGCCTCAGGTCGCCGCCCAACTGTACACGCAGGACCTTTGCGATGCGGAAGTGCAGGTATATGTTGGAGTATATGTTTACGGCAGGGAGAGGCAGTATGTCAGAATCCGTGCTGTACTGGAAAGTTACCTTGTTTTCCCATCCGAATACTTTCCAAATCAGGTCCTGTGAAATTTCTGCGGTGAATACCTGTATGCTGGCATCGCTTTGGCGGACTACCGTGCTGTGGGTGTAGTCTCCCGGATTGGTGCTTCCCGTTGGCGCTTCTTCTTTCAGGGTATTCTCCATGGCCAGGTATGTGTAGTTGGTCAGATTCTCCCATCCGAAGCGCAGTTTGGTGCGCGAGCGGTCATATCCTATTTCTCCTTGTATGCCGGTGCGGAACTGTTGTGAAAGGTTGTTGTTGTCCCAGTGTGTGAATGCATTGCGGTAATTACGTAGCAAATACGTAGGTTTTTCATTCTCTATCTTTGCCCGCAGGATTACGGTGGCGGTATCTTTCCTTCCAAGGCGGAAATTCAGGTCGCCCTGTCCCTGTATGTTGAAGTCGCCGACGTTCTGGCCTATCAGGCAGATGTCTCCGTTTACGTTGTAGTGCAGTATCTTTCCGTTTGTCTTGCTTATTTCTGCGCCGATGCGTACCTCGTGTTCCACGTCTGCTTGCTGGTATGCGGTATCAGGCAGGTGCAGCGGTTGTTCGTAGCGTCGGTATTCGTGTGTGGCAAAGAAGGTCATGCCCATTTTCACCCATTTCCTGAATCCTTCGTTCATGGCCAGTCCCACCGTGTTTTTTATGCTTGTTACATCGGTGTTGTCTTCTATGTTGCCGGATTGTCCCCAGTATTGGTTGGTGTAGTATCCGGAGTTCTTTCCCTGGTCATAGAAGGTATGTCTGAGATGTCGCATCTGGAATGTGTGTATGAAACTTGCCACTGGCACGAATTCCATGGGAGGTACCAGTTCGCGTTCCCACTTTGCCTTAAGTGAGTCTACTGCCAGTTTGCGGGCCACGCTGTCTGAGGATAGTGCCACGCGTACGGAATCTTCAAGAGAGGCGAGCAGTTCGTTATCTGATGGTGGCTGTGGTTTCAGCGAGTCCGGGACTTCTATCTCGCGGTCGTATCCCAGATTGTAGCGGTGTGTAAGGTAGTATGTTTCGTCATCGTTTTTGTTCCATGTGGAATTGAGGTTGACCGGTATGTCCTTGGAACCGAATTTCTGCTGGTATATCCATGGTTGGGTGATGTAACTGTCCGATGCCAGTCCTCCGTTTTCCGCATTTTTCATGTGGTTGGAGTTGACAAAGGCATGCATGTTGTATTTCTCGCCTCTGTAGTATCCGTATACTATGGCTCCGAACTGGCTGCTCTGTTGGTTCAGGTAATATCCTCGTGCATAATTGTAATCCAGTTTGAACCCGACTCCCGACACCTTATTTATATTTGTGGCGAAGTTTCCCCTTACACGTTCCTCTCCGTCCTGCTTGTCCCACGAAGTGTGGTATGCAAGGTTGGTTATGGGGCTTTTTGTATTAGTAAAGAGAAAATTGGAAAGTCCTTCTCTGAAATAGTCCAGAGGGTTTAGGAAGATGAAGTCGCGCTCGTCCTTTCTGTCTATGAAAATGCGTGATAGGCGTGGGTTTCCCGTGTTGCCTGTATGCGAGTATTCGCCAGTCATCCCCTCCTGCAGTCTCCAGTTCTGGAAGTTGTGTACAACGGTGTCTGTATTTTCAGCAGGTATGACAGTGCCTAATCTTGGGTCTATTTTCCATTGGAACACCCCCATTGGCAACGGAATTTGTTTTCCGCGTGTGGTGTCTCGTCCCCATGATGTGGACTCTGTATCGTCGTTGGTTCTGGAGTTGCCGTATTCGTCTTCATACGAGTAATCCTCGCTTTGCATGGATACATAAAAGCGGGCCCACGAAGGTAGGCCCACTATTGTCAGTAGTGTTATTATTGTCAGTAACTTTCTCAATGTCAGTAGGGTAGTGAGGGTAGGGACAGGTGTGTTACCTTATTATCCTGATTATGATTTCTGCTATTTTGAAAAGCATGGATATACCTATCAGCAGGAGTCCGTTTACATGTTGTTCCTCGGATGAGAAGTACGTTGCGATGCCGCATACTGCCAGTATCAGGAACACGTTGTTCAGTATACGGCGGGCACGGTCTTTCCATTCTCCTGCTCCGTTGCGCCTTGCTCTGATGCGCTCAACTTGCTCTTCCAGTGTCAAATCTTCTTTAGACATGTACTCCAGACTGAATTATTCAACTACGAACTGGCGTTTCTGCACTTTTGTTACGTCCTCTTTCGCCTTTTCTTCCTTTATTTTCTCCTCGAACATGTCCATGGCGTTGTTGAACAACTCCTCCATGCGGTCAATGGTCTTTCTGCGGAACTTCCCGCTTAAGGGCAAGACCTTTGTTCCTTTCTTGTTAAGCGCATGCTCGTCGGTAATCCACTCTTCTGCGCGATAGATTTCTCCGCCCATGCCGGTAGGCTTCATTTCCTCCCACTCTTCACTGTACAGGTAAGAGATCTGTGTCACGGTCATATTCACGGTACCGTTGCCCGTGGTTATGATTATCTGGTAGCGCAGACGAGTCTGGTCGATACTCAGGAACTTCTTTGAGAAAACCATCCATTCCTCCACACGGGCAGTTATGATACCGTCTTCCTTGCCGTCGCTGAGCATGCGTGTCCATGCATCCTCTATGCCTTTGACCACCAGATTGTCCTTAACATAGAAGAGCATATTCTCATATAGTTGTGCATCTGTTTGTCCGGGCACGCGGAAGGTCTTCTTGAAGGTGACGATTCCATTCTCCACGGGCACCGCACCTTTCAGGTACTTTGGTGCATTCTTGTCTTCCTTGGTTTTCTGTGCCATTGCCATGAGGGGCAATACAAGCATTAACAGAAGAATGATTCTTTTCATAGGTATATTTCCTTATTTGTTATGTCTGGATTATTATGTTGTTCTAATTCCAATTGCAAACTTACAACAATTATTTGACATAACAGGTGCTTTGATGCGTTTTTTACTTCTTTTTAAGTAATTCTACTCGTAGCGTATTGCCTCTATCGGGTCCATGCGTGCTGCCTTGCGTGCCGGCAGGTAGCCGAAGAATATGCCTATGAAGGCACACACGCCGAAACTCAGCCATACTGACCACAGGGGCACGCTGCATGGCATCATCAGGAATGTCTTGGCGGCAAACGAACCGCCATATCCCAATGCCACACCAAGGAATGCACCGGTCAAGGAAATCATTATACTTTCAATCAGGAACTGCAACATGATATCGAGTCCGCTGGCGCCTACGCTCATGCGTAGACCTATTTCCTTGGTGCGCTCCGTCACGCTCACCAGCATGATGTTCATGATACCTATGCCGGCAACCAGCAGTGAGAATGCAGCTGCCACAACAAGAATCAGCGTGATGCCGTCCATGGTGGATGACATGGTGTCCATCATTTCCTGTTGCGAGCGGATGGTGAAGTTGTCTTCGTCCCCTTCCTTTATCTTATGGCTTCTGCGCAGTATTTCCTTCAACTCTTCAATGGCGGCTTCGGACATCTCCTCGCTCAGGGCGCTTACTGCTATTGAAGAGTACCACGTCTGTGCGGCCACACGCTTCATCACCGTGGTGTTCGGGGCTATGAGCAGGTTGTCCTGGTCCATGCCCCAGTTGTTGTATCCCTTTGACTTCAGTATGCCCACGATACGGAATGGTATGTTCTTGAAGCGTATGTTCTTGCCTATGCAGTTGTAGTTCTTGTCGCCGAAGAGTTGTTCCACCACGGTTGTTCCGACAACACACACCTTTGCGTTCTTTATGCAGTCCTCCTCTGTGAAGCAGTCTCCTTCTGCCAGTTCCCACTTCTTGATTTCCAGATAGTCGGGACTTTCGCCGTAAAGTGTGGCAGTAGTGTTCTTGTTTCCGTAGATTACCTGTCCGCTGGCTGTCACTTCCGCAGAGATGTGTGTCACCAGGGTTGCTTCGCGCCTGATGGCTTCCACGTCCTCGTCCTTCAGTGTCTGCAAACTTGCGGGGTCGGGGCGTGCACCGGCAAAGCGCCGTTCTGCACCCGGGCGTATGGTCAGCAGGTTTGTGCCCATCTTGCTCAGTTCGGCCTTCACGTTCTCCTTGGAACCCTGTCCGATGGCCATCATTATGATTACGGCAGCAACACCTATTATTATACCCAGCATGCTCAGGAAGGAGCGGAACTTGTTGCTGAGTATGGCTCGAATTGCCACTTTCAGTAGATTCAGATAACTCATTGTAGTTTTTCTGTTTATGTCGGGTTAGTCGTCCTGGGGCAAAGGCAGTGCGTCGAGCGCTTCCTTGGCACTGAGTATGTTTTCGTTCACGACATCGGAGCGTATCTTGCCGTCGCGCAGCATGATGTTGCGGCTCGAGTACTGTGCTATTTCGGGATTGTGCGTCACAAAGATTATCGTACGTCCCTGGCGGTGCAGTTCTTGGAAGAGGCAGAGGATTTCAAACGAAGTCCTGGTGTCCAGATTACCCGTGGCCTCGTCGGCAAGTATCACGGCAGGATTGTTTACCAGGGCACGTGCTATGGCCACACGCTGCATCTGTCCGCCCGACATCTGGTTGGACTTGTGCTCCAGTCGGTCGCCCAATCCCACCTGTTGCAAGGCCTTTACTGCCGCCTCGCGGCGCTGGCGCGAGTTGTAGTTCTTGTTGTACATCAGAGGCAGTTCCACGTTCTCCACGGCGGTGGTCTTTGCCAGCAGGTTGTAGTTCTGGAAGATGAAACCTATCTTCCTGTTCCTGAGTACGGCCCTTTCCCTGCGCTTCATCTTCCTGACGGGAACTCCGTCCAGGAAGTATTCGCCGCTGGTGGGAGTGTCCAGGCATCCCAGTTGGTTCAGCAGCGTAGACTTGCCGGAGCCCGATGTTCCCATGATGGTTACGAATTCGCCTTCATGTATCTTGAACGATACCCCTCTGAGAGCCCTTACTGTTTCGCTTCCGACATGGAACTCACGTTTCACGTTCTGCAGTTCTATGATGCACTTGCGTCCGTGTTCGTCCACGTTGGTGTTTTCCTTGAATTCAGCCATAATATTTGTGTTGTGTCAGTATGGGGTCTGGCCACTTTTACTTCTTTGCGTTCTTGTTGTTGTTGTTGCGACGTCCGGGCATGAAGGGGTTCTGTGTCTGCTGCTGCTCCACCTCTGGCATCAGTGCACGCAGGTCGGTCACCACCATGTCGCCGGGTTTCAGTCCGCTCTTCACTTCGGTGAGCATGCCGTTTGTCACGCCAGTTTCCACAGGAACGGCCTTGTAGACATTACCCTTGCGCATCCACACCTTGCTCTTTCCCTGGCAGTCCTCTATGCTCTCGTCCTTGTTCAGCATCACCTCGCGCGGAGTGAAGCGCAGCGCCTTGGCAGGAACGGTGACAACGTCTTTTACCTCCATGGTGAATATCGTCACGTTTGCCGTCAGTCCGGGTTTCAGTTTCAGATCGTCGTTGGGAGCGGATATCACCACCTCGTAGGTAACTACGTTGCTTTCTGTTGCTGCCTCCTGGCGGACCTGCTGCACGCTGCCCTCGAACACCATGCTGGGGAAGGCATCCACGGTGAAACTTACACGCTGTCCTTCGCGCACCTCGCCTATGTCTGCTTCATCCACGTCGGCAATCACGCGCATCTGTGTCAGGTCCTGTGCTATGTTGAACAGGGTGGGGGTGTTGAAACTTGAAGCCACGGTCTGTCCCTCTTCCACTTCCTTGCTCAGAACCACGCCGTCTATGGGGCTGGTGATGGTGGCGTATCCCAGGTTGGTGCGTGCTTTCTTGACGTTTTCCCTGCGCTGTGTCACTGTCTGTTCTGATTGTAGATATGAAAGGCGTGCCTTTTCGTAGTCGTTGGCAGACACCAGTCCCTTGTCATAGAGTTTGCGGTATCTGTCGTGGTTTGTCTTCTGGTATTCGTAGTCGCTTTCCGCACTGCGCAACTGTGCCGTGGCGCTCTCCAGTTCGGAAATCAGGTTTGTGCGGTCCAGTTCCGCTATCACCTGTCCTGCCTTCACCACGCTGTTGTAGTCCACATACAGTTTGCTGACTATACCGGACACCTGTGTGCCCACCTGTACGCTTGTCACTGGCTCTATGGTACCTGTGGCGGTAACGCTTGTGGTTATGTCACCGTGTGTCACTTCCGCTTCGGTGTATTCAAACTTAGGCCCGCTCTCGCATGCCGTCAGCATGGCAGCAAGTGCCCATGCTGCAAGGATTGTCTTCTTCATATCAGTGTCGTGTTCTTTTTTTGTTGGCTGTTTATTATAAATAAGGTGTACTCCGCCACTACAGGTCCAGCGCTTCGCCCATATAGAATTTGAGCAGTTGCATGTTCAGCAGGCAGGTGTACTTGCTTTGCAGTTTGTCCTGTTCGGCGGCAAGGATGTTGTCCCTGCTTTGCAGTACGTCGACCACGTTCTTCAGCCCGTTGCCGAACTGTTCGTTTACCAGTTCATAACTTGCCTGCTGGCTCTTGCATTTTGCCTGTGCGGAGACGAAGCGGTTCTGGCCTGTTACGGCATTCAGCCAGAATTGTTCTATGGTGTTTGACAGGTTTGTCTTCTTGTCCTCGAGGTCCAGTTGCGCCGTGGTCTTCTGCAAGAGGGCCTTCTGCTTGTTTGTGCTTGTGCGTTGCTGGTCCCAGATGGGAACGCTGAGGCTTACGGATGCGCTCATGTTCAGGTTGTTCTTCATCTGTTTGCCCACCTCGCTTTGGCTGCCGGAGTTGTGGCTGTCCGAAATACCGGCGTTTATGCCTATGGTAGGATAGTATCCGCGTTTGGCAATGTTGTACTGCAGGTCGGCGCTTTCTATGCTTTTTTCTGCGCTTCTTATCTCGGGGCGTGTCAGCAGAGCCTTTTCATATACATCCTCTGCCGGTGGTATGGCAGCCATAACCGCCTCGTCCGAGGGGATGCTGCCCGTTACGCTGAAGTCGGCATCCATGTCCAGTTGCAGAAGGTTCTTCAGTTGCATTATGTAGTTCTGTACCTGGCTGTTGCTGTTCACCACATCATACTGTGCACTGGCATATTGTGCCTCCAACTGCACCAGGTCGGCCTTTGACATCTGTCCCTCCTTGTGCAGTTCCATTCCTCTGTTGTACTGCTCATGGGCGGTTTCCACGAGGGACTGGTTCACCTTCACGGCCTCGCGCGTGTACATTATCTGTACGTACAGTTGTACAATCTGTTCCTGTACGCTTAACTCGCTTGTCTCTGTGGCCAGGCGGTTTATTTCATTTGCCACCTTCTGCGCCTGCACGTTCTTGTGATTTACGCCACCGTTCCATACGGTCCAGTTCATGTTGATGCCGTAGGAACTGTGCAAACTGGTGTTGGGTGTGCTTACCAGTTCTCCCTCTACCGGACGGATCGCTTCGTTTTCCTGCCCCGGACGGTAGTTTACTCCATGCGAGGTGCTGAAACTCAGCGAGGGCCACAAGGCGCTCTTGGACTGGGAGAGGGTAGCCTCTCCGCTTTCCTCGTTGATGCGGTTCTTCCGCACGCTGATATTGTTCTGCAAGGCATGTTGTATGCAGTCGCGCAGAGTCCATGGTTCTGCACATACTGCCAGCGGTGACAGCATGAACAGGGCGATTACTGATTTTCTCATCATAGTATTTGTGAAATGACGTTTATGAATTCCCGTGCAAATTTAATAAATAAAATCCGTAGAGGTTATCTTGTCCTGCAATATATATATAAAAGGTGTGTCGATTTTCGCCGTTTATCCGCAAATAAGACATATATATATGCATTAGGTTTACTCTATTAACATATTTTAGGACTGTACGGTTACGTATTATGTGGACAAAACTTTGTACCTTTGCCGGCGTATAGAGATATTTACAAGAATAGATAAGGATATGTTCAGTGGAATAGTAGAAGAGACCGCCAAGGTGGTGGGTATAGTTCACGATCAGGACAATGTGCATCTGACGCTTTCATGCTCCTTTGTAGACGAACTCGGCATAGACCAGAGTGTGGCGCACAACGGGGTGTGCCTTACCGTGGTGAGCATACAGGACGGCACGTACACCGTTACCGCCATGCGAGAGACGCTCGAGTGTACCAACATCGGTCTGTTGGGTGTGGGCGACGAGGTCAACGTGGAGCGTTCCATGCTGATGAACGGCAGGTTGGACGGCCATATCGTGCAGGGACATGTGGACCAGACTGCACGCTGCATTGCCATCGAGGACCAGGAAGGGTCGCACCAGTTCACCTTCAAGTACGAGAGCAGCAAGGACATGGTACGCCGGGGGTATTTCTGCGTGGACAAGGGCAGTGTCACCGTAAACGGTGTTTCCCTTACCGTATGCCGTCCGACGGACGACACCTTCCAGGTATGCATCATCCCCTATACCTTTGAGCACACCAACTTCCACAACTTCCAGGTGGGCACCGTGGTGAACCTCGAGTTCGACATCATTGGCAAGTACCTGGCCAGGATGAACTCTCTGCTGTAGCCAGGAAAAAAGCAGACGCACCGGATTTTGACAAAAGGTATTTGGCGCTTGTCCTTGCCATACCCGGCATAGGGCACTGCGCTTTTTTGTTCTTGTCTGTAAGTGCCTGGTTGTTAGTCCTGTTGGCGATAAGTGCAAAATACGGTACCAGACTTTCGGGAGGACAGGCCCTTGTCCTCGGGAGAACGCGTGCTTGTCCTCGGGAGAACACGTGCTTGTCCTCGGGAGGGCAGGGGAGGGACGTCCCGAAGATGGGAAAGGGTTGTCGTTCGGTTGCTTTGCCGCTGTTGCCGGGATTGCGTAAAAACATTACACGTCAGATTTCTGTTTCTGCCCCCTCGCGGTCTATTTCCCAGAACGGAATGTTCTTTCTGTCGGCATATATCTTCATTCTCCATGCCGAGGCAAAGCCGCTGGCTACAAAATGCATGGGCACGAGCATCCCCACGGAGAAGCGTTCCAGAAACTGCCTGGCCCCCCTTGTGTAGCCGTTGCCTATGCGTCCGTCTATGGGAAACATTGCCAAGTCAAAGTGATTTGTCACCTTGGCTATGTCTTTCAGTTCGCCCAGATAGCGTTTTTCTTCATATACGGGGTCTATGGTGCGGCCCAGAAGTCCGCCGTTTTTTCTCTTGCCACCGTCAGACAGCAGACGGGCGTACCAGTTGTTCAGGTCACCGGCATGAAAGATGCGCCTGCCTTCCACTTCCACTATCCACGACACGCCGCTGTCGTTGCTGCCCATGGCATGCACCCGTATGTTTTCGTCCTCCCACGTTCCTCCCTTGCCGAGCCAGACGTCTGCCTCGCACTCCACCGCCCGTCCTCTTTTCATGATGTCGCGGGACAGGATGTAGGTGTAGTGCATGTATGTGCATTCCTGCCGCCATTTGAATATCTGCCGGGTGAAGTGGTCCCTGTGGTAGTGGCTGCATAGCACGTACAGATGCTTGCGCTTTGCCAGCATGCGTGGCATTACCCCGGTCGGGTCCAGCCAGTAGTCGAAGACGATTATGGCCTTTTCCGTTTCCAGGGCGAAACCGCTGTGAAAGATGTATGTTAGTTTCAATGTCTGTTTGATTCACCGCTCCTGTCCGGTGTCGTGTAGATGATTGGTTGGACGTAATCGGCATAAGGTTGCCATGCCTTTCCGTGCAACAAAGATATGACATTTTATCCACATACGGCAAATGCGCGTCCGGTAAATTTATCGGGGACGGGTTTCTGGTGCCGCTTTTCCCGGAGCCAATGCCTGCTGTATGTGATTGCCGCCAGGAAGTTGTATAATAATTGAAAAGATTGCAAATTATTGTTAATGTGAGTGCCGGCCTGCTTACTATATGCTATCTAATTCGTATATTTGCAACGCCTAACCATAATATCTAAGAGCAAAAAAACAAATTAACCTAAACAATTATTCCAAAATTCATTATGAAAATCAAGACCCTTCTGCTTGGACTTGCTATCCCCATAACGGGATTTGCCCAAGATTTCCAGTTGGTATCTCAGGAGCCATCCAATCCGGACAATGCTCCGTTGCCATGCCATCCCGTTCCCCACGAGCGACAGATCCTGTGGAACGAAACAGAGTTTTATGCCTTCTTCCATTATGGAATGAATACTTTTACCGGCAAGGAGTGGGGCAACGGCGATGAAGAGGAAAGCATCTATGCGCCCAAGGCCATGCCCGATCCCGAGCAGTGGATTAAGGCGGTGAAGGCGGCCGGTATGACCGGCGGCATTGCCGTGGTGAAGCATCACGACGGTTTCTGCCTTTGGCCCACTGCTACTACCACTCACAACATCACCAATGCAGGCAGTGAATACGGACGTACTGCCAACATCCCCGAACTCTATGCCAAGGCCAGCCAGAAGCACGGCATGAAGTATGGCTTCTATATCTCTCCATGGGACCGCAACTCCGCCCACTACGGCAAGGATACATACGTAACCGAGGTGTTCCTGAAGCAGTGCGAGGAACTTGCCCAATATGGCAGCGACCAGTTCGAGATGTGGTTCGACGGTGCCAATGGCGGTGACGGCTACTATGGCGGCGAAGGCGGCACACGCCAGGTGGATGCCAGCATCTATTATGACACACCCAACCTGCGTGCCCGTGTACACCAGATCGCTCCCAACTGCGTGCTTTGGGGCGTAGGCGGCGAGGCCCGCTGGATTGGCAACGAGGCAGGTTATGCCGGCAATACCAACTGGGCCATGACCGACTATATGGCCGAGAACGTGGTACGCGAAGAGGGCGACATCAACGGCTGGTTCTGGAATCCAGGCGAGAGCGATGCCAAGGCCACCAACAACGGTTGGTTCTGGCACCAGGGCGAGACCATGAAGAGTGCGGCACGCCTGTTCCAGATGTATCTGGAGACCGTGGGGCGCAATGCCACCCTCATCCTTAACTGCCCTCCTGATCAGTATGGCGTGTTGCCCACCAATACCGTTAATGAGTTGAAGAAACTCGGCCAGTTGCTTCATGAGCGTCTGGCAGTTCCCGTTCACGGACAGGACGAGAGTACCGCTGCCAAGGACCTGGCCAAGACCGCTACCATAGAGGTAAGCGAGACACGTACAGGCGGTAAGTACGAGGCCACTAACCTGAACGACGGCGACAAGGATACCTATTGGGGCACCAACGATGGCAGCCTTCAGGCAAGCATCACACTGTCATGGGACGAACCCCAGACCCTGCGCTATCTGCTCATGCAGGAACCAATCCGTCTGGGACAGCGCATCAAGGACTTTACCATAGAGTACAGTGCCGACGGCAGCACCTGGCGCGAACTCTGCCCCACATTGGAGACTACCACCGTGGGCTACAAGAGAATCATCCCCCTCAACGGCAGTACGTCCGAGAGTTATGGCGAGGGCTACAAGGCAAAGAAACTTCGCATCAACATCCTCGACAGCAGAGCATGCCCCTTATTGTCTAACCTGAGCGTTTATTGATAATATCCATGATAAAGAAATACATACTCCCCGCAGCCTTGCTGATAGCAGGCTTGGCTGCAAAGGCACAGACAACAATCAGTTTTGATGCCGAGGACTATGCAAAGATTGGCGTTTACGACCAATGGGCAGAAAGTCCCTTCCGTGTGGGCACGCTGGCAGGCAATGCAGGTGTGGCCGACAACCCCGATACAAATGTTGACGAGGTACTGGGTGCAGCACCCAACTCCTCTGCCAAGGTTGTGGCATTCCAGAGAAGCCGCTTCGCAGGCAATGCCTATGGCGTGAGGATAGACCTGAAGGAACCCATCCGCATGACCAAGCAGTTGCAGTACATCCATGTGATGGCATACCTGAAGGACAAGCCTGCAGATTCACGCATGATGGTGATAGGTCTGGGCAAGCGTCTGGAGAAGAGTTGGGAATGGCAGACAGGCGAGGACGAGCAGTTCTGGGCCCTCACCAATGCTCCCGTCAAGGCCAAGGAAGGCTGGCAGGACGTTGTCGTAAGTTTCAAGGGCTTCTCATATTCCAAGGAAGATAATGAGAATAGCGGTATCGACATCCACTCTCTGGTCATCATCCCCGACCTCCGCTCACCCCATGCCGACCAGAGCGACTGGGTGGCATACTTCGACGAAATCGTGGTGGACAACAATCCAGAGAAGCGTTTCAGCACAGACAAGTACGCGATTAGCATTGACCCCGAGGCAAAGCCCACACGCAGCGACCGCCGTCTGGATGGTGTCGGTTTCAAGGTTGGTGCCACTGAGCAGATTGCCATGGGTGCCAACAAACTCATCTACACCGACATGATGTGCACCAACGTGTTCTCTGCCAAGGCAGGCGACCAGGTACAGCCCACCTTCAAGTACTTCGGTACATGGATGAGCGGATACGTCTATGCCGACTGGGGCAACGACGGTGTCTTCTCCTACGACGTTAACGACAACGGCACACCTGCCACGGGCAGTGACATCGTCTCCTACAGTGCCGCACAAGTCAATGGTACATGGCGCAAGAGCGACGGCAGCACCTCGGCCAACGGCAACACCATACAGAGCGGTGTGCCCGCATTCACCGTTCCCGCCACTGCCGCCAACGGATTCTACCGCATGCGCTACAAGGTTGACTGGGACAACCTCAACCCTGCCGGCGGTCCTACAATCATCTCCGACGGTGGTGCCATTGCCGATGTCACCCTGGACGTGCATGGCGATATGGTCAGCGTAAGCGCTTCACAGTTGAACGGCGACATCGTCCTGGCCGATGACCTCTCTCCCCTGCAGGCCTATCAGGCCGAATACGGCAAGGCACTCAAAGTGAAGGTCATTCCCGAAAAGGGCTTCGTGCAGAACGGCTTCCAACTGAAGTACGGCTACAACGTGAATGCGGTGGACCAACTGGACGAGAACGGCAACCCCAACTGGATACTCGTTGACGTGCCCGTAACTGCCATCTCTACCCAGGACAGCACCTACACCATCCCTGCCGAGTACATCCGCGGCGGATACGTGAGCATCAAGGGCGACATGCAGCAGGTTCAGCACTACACCGTCAACGTGGTAGGCGCTCCCGAGGGTCAGGGTGGCGTTAACTATCTTGGCAAGGAATACGGACATGAGGACATCATAGACGCATCGCAGTATTTCTCTGCCGACGACGTTACCCCCGTACAGATCGAAGGATACTTCTGTTCCGCTTCTCTGGATGCTGCCACCAAGGTACTCACTGTTACCTACAAGGCCATTCAGGCATACAGGAACATAAGCAGCCTTTCCGAACTGCGCAACGACATGGCCTACCATATCAGGGCAAAGACCGGCGAGGGCTATCTGGCATGGAACCCTACCATAACCAACACCTATGTCAGCCTGCGCGGCGTAACAAATTACAGTTATAACAATATGACCGGCAATCAGACTGTTGCCGCTATTTATCAGCAGGAAGTAGACCCTTTTGATTCAACCGTCGTCTGGCAGATTCTGAAAGAGGAGGATTCATACTACCTCTATCAACCGGCGAACCAGTCCTATGTGACACGTGAAGGCCGCGATTATAAGTTCACCGTCAACAAGAAAGCACTGGACAAGATTCGTGACAATGGCGACGGTACATTCAGTTTCCATGCCGGTGGCAGTTATTCCGAGAATTCTACCTATTTTGCATGTATTGTTACCAACGAGGCTTCATGTGCCGTTCGCAACTGGACATGGAACGACCACGGTTCTCTAATGTACATCATAGAGAATCCCAACGTGGAGGTTACAGACCTGGTAACCTCCATCCAGGACATTACTGCCGGGGACTCCGCCACTCTCCAGCAGGGCATCTACAACATGCAGGGCCAGAAACTCTACGCACTGCCCAAGGAGGGCGTAGTCATTGTTGACGGCAAGAAACGGGTTATCCGCAAGTAACTGCATACATTGCAGAGCATATTTTCCCCGACGCCCTTTGGTGGTGTCGGGGATTTATTGTATATTTGCATGAGCAGAGGTAAGTGTGTTTGCCGGACAGTGTCGTCTGTGTACATATTTAGTGTGGTAGATAATGAAAGTTGCAATCTTATATATTTGCACGGGACGATATGCCTGTTTCTTCCCCGGATTCTACGAGTCCGCAGAACGTTGCCTTCTCCCAGAAGCACGGAAGCACTATTATGTATGGACCGATGATGACGCATTGGCAGACGGACTTGATAACGTCACTCTGATACATAAGGAATGTGCCGGTTTCCCTGCAGATTCGCTGTTCAAGTTTGATTTGTTCCTGCAGGTTGAGGAGGAACTGAAGCAATACGATTACGTATATTTCATGAATTCCAACACCGAGGTCAGGCATAGGGTGGATAAGGAGATATTGCCTGACGGAACAGGTCTGGTGGCAGGAGTGTGGCACGATAGCCACTCAGACATATCCTTTTTGCGTTTCAATTATGAACGTGACCGCAAGTCGCTGGCCTATGTGGCACCTTTCGGAAGGGACTATGTCTACTACATGGGCGGTCTGAACGGCGGTACCCCCGAGGCATACCTGTGCATGGTCAGGACGTTGAGCCACAATATCAGAGAAGACTACAAAAAGGGAATCATAGCCCTGTGGCACGACGAATCGCACGTCAACGCATATTTCAGGAACCGGTCATGCAAGAAAATAGGACGTGACGTATGTATGGCCGAGGAAATGATGGCCGGGGGTGACCGTCCCAAGATAGTGTTCAGAAACAAAGTGCTGTTGGGTGAATGTTTTGCCAAGAACAGAAGACCGGCCCCTCTTGTCCGTCTTGCAAATATACCGAAGAAGGTGTGGACAATAATCCGTTGGCATGTAGAATATCTGTTGGGAAAATGAAAGTGATCGGTTTTACAGGCGGTTTGGGAAATCAGATGTTCCAGTATGCCTTTCTGGTGGCAATGAGGGAACGCACGGGCGACCAATGCCTGATGGACAGAAGTTGGTACGACATGCGGCGGGAACACAATGGTTTTGAAATCGGCAAGGTGTTCCGCCTCAGTTCCGGTATTGCCGACGTAGCCGCAGTGAGCCGCCTTACATGGTATGCCCGGACCTATCTTCTGCACAGAATATACAAGCACCTGTTTCCGATGAAGAAGACCGAGTTCAGGGAACGTGGTTTTAACAGGTACTACCCCGACATCTTTGCAAGGGGATTGGAGGATACGTATTTCAGGGGATTCTGGCAATCTTACAGGTATTTCCACGACTTCAGGGACATTGTCCTCTCAGAGTTCAGTTTCAGGCACGAGTTGGACGACAGGAACCTGGCCGTATATCGTAGGGCCCTTGCCTGCAAGACGAGTGTCAGCGTGCATGTGAGGAGAGGGGATTACCTCAAGGACAAACTGTATCGCGGACTTTGTGGACTGGATTACTACAGACGTTCCATCAGCAGGGCAGTGGAAATGGTAGGCAACGATGCTGCCTTCCATATATTCTCCGATGATCCGGAATGGTGCAGGGGCAACATCGTGCCTCTGATGGGAGAACACGAATGCAGCATAGTTGACTGGAATACGGGAAGCGACAGTTACAAGGACATGCAACTGATGAGTGCATGCCGCCTTAACATAATTGCCAACAGCAGTTTCTCCTGGTGGGCGGCTTACCTTAACCGAAGGGAGGATCAGATTGTCATCTCGCCGCATAAATGGATAAACATGCGCATGGAATATGACATACAGATGCCGCACTGGATTTTGATGTAGTCCTGGTGCTTCAACTTGCAAATGGAATGAATATCTTTTGAAACAAACAGAATAATGAAACAACTGAAGGAACGTATACTGAGGGATGGAAAGTGCCTGGATGGAGGGATACTTAAGGTGGATAACTTCATCAACCATCAGATGGACCCCGTGCTGATGCGGGATATGGCAAAGGAACTGGTGAAGAGGTTTTCCAATCACAGGGTCAACAAGGTGATGACCGTGGAGGCAAGCGGTATTGCGCCTGCCATAATGGTTGGCGACTATCTGAATGTGCCGGTGCTTTTTGCAAAAAAGAAGACACCGAGCACGATGGAGAATATGCTGGTAACGGAGGTGTTCTCCTTTACCAAGAACAAGACATATACCGTGTGCGTGAGTGGCGATTACCTTAAAGCGGAGGATAGGGTGCTGTTCATTGATGATTTTCTGGCAAATGGCAATGCCGCTCTCGGTATTATAGATCTGGTGAGGCAGGCTGGCGCTGTATTGGAGGGAATGGGATTTCTCATAGAGAAAGGTTTCCAAAACGGAGGCAGACTCTTGAGGGACAAAGGCATACACGTAGAATCCCTGGCGATAATAGACAGTTTGGATGATTGTAAGGTAACATTCAGGTAGTTATGCAGAACGGTCTTATTTATGAGTTGGAGGACAGACCTCCCCTTAAAGATACCCTGTTTGCCGCCATGCAGCATCTGCTTGCAATATTCGTGGCCATAATAACGCCTCCGTTGATTATATCCGGGGCTTTGGGGTTTGATGTAGTGACGACAAGTTTTCTTGTCTCTATGTCCTTGTTCGTATCTGGCATTGCAACATTCATCCAATGCAGGCGTTTCGGTGGTGTGGGTTGTGGCCTGCTGTGCGTACAAGGTACCAGTTTTTCGTTTATCAGTCCAATCATCATGGCTGGTGCAATAGGCGGGCTGCCTGCAATCTTCGGCGCCACGATGGTAGGAGCGCTGGCAGAAGTCTTTGTGAGCCGGATACTGAAATATGCGATGAAGATTGTCACTCCGCTTGTGTCGGGCATAGTGGTGACGCTGATAGGGATCAGTCTTATCAAGGTGGGCATCACTTCTTGCGGTGGTGGCGTGGAGGCATTGAAAGACGGTACGTTCGGGTCGTATCAAAACCTCGGTATAGCGGCCCTTGTACTATTGCTCATAGTGCTTTTCAACCGCAGTTCCAACCGCTATTTACGTATGGGTTCCATTATCATAGGTATAATGGTAGGATATGTGGTATCCTTGTTTTGTGGTATGGTTGATTTCACCGACATGCCGGAATACTCTCTGCTGAATGTTCCGCTTCCGTTCAGGTATGGCATATCGTTCAATGTCTCTGCCATCCTGGCCTTTGCTATTGTCTATGTCATTACAGCCATTGAGGCATACGGGGATATAACTGCTAATTCGCTCATTTCAGGAGAACCTGTTGAAGGTAAGGCTTTCTTGAAACGTGCACAAGGCGGTATTCTTGCCGATGGTGTGAACTCGTTTATCGCAGGTGCCCTCAATTCATTCCCGAACTCCATTTTTGCTCAGAACAACGGTATGATACAACTTACCGGTGTGGCAAGTCGGTATGTGGGTTATTTCATAGCCCTGTTTCTCGTGCTTTTGGGTTTCTTCCCGGTTGTCGGCGTTGTTTTCTCCTTTATGCCCGATCCCGTGCTTGGCGGTGCTACATTGCTGATGTTCGGTACGGTGGCATCTGCTGGAGTGAAGATTATAGCCTCTCAGCATATCGACCGCAAGGCAACGCTTGTAATCGCCATCAGTTTCAGTATGGGATTGGGGGTGGAACTTTATCCTGATATTCTTATGCAGTTCCCGGAGACAGTAAGGAATATCTTCTCCTCTGGCATTACCACAGGCGGTCTTGCCGCTATTGTCTCCAATATGGTAATCAGCATCAAGGAGTAGGTTGGCGCCATCCGGTTGGTCGGGTGGCGTTATTTTTCTCCAAGGCTCTCTATATATAAATAAGGTATAGACAGTTAGTGTCATACGTAAAGTGCACAAAACTTGCGACGTGATGATTAAAAAGTGTCGATTAGTGCACATGGGTTGTAAAAATGTGTTACCTTTGCAGTCGAATTTACACAAACAAGGTAAAATATATGAAAAAGATTGTAATTTCTTTGGCCACCGCTTTGGCCGCAACAAGTGCTTTCGCCGGTGGTCTGTTGACAACAACAAGCCAGAACGCTCATTACCTGCGTTTCTTCACACAGGATGCCAACATTACACTTTCCAGTCTTTATGCCAATCCCGCAGGTCAAGCTTTCCTGCATAACGGATGGCACATGGGTATCTCTTCAATGACTGCTATTCAGAGCCGTACTATTGATACAACTTTCCCCACTTTTGCCCTGAACACAAACAACCCCAATCCGACACACACTTTTAAGGGCGAGGCTCTTGCCCCTGTGGTGCCTTCATTGGATGTTACCTATAATCAGGACAAGTGGAGCATTTCTGCTCACCTCGGTCTTGTAGGTGGCGGTGGTGCTTGCGAATTTGAGAACGGCCTTGGTTCTTTAGAGGCTCTTACTGTACAGAGCGGTATTCAGGGTATAGCCAACATGTGGGCAAATTCTCCCTATGGTGAAGCAGCTGTTATGGGTTATATGCAACAGGGTAAGAGTAAGGAGCAGGCTATGGCACATATGCAGAAGGATGCCGCTGCTTATGGCGTAAAAAACTTCGAGAACTACAGCATGAATTCCTACATGAAGGGTAAGCAGTACTACTTCGGTCTGCAGGTTGGTGCTACATACAAGGTGCTGGACAATCTTGCCGTTTATGGTGGTATCCGTGGCGTTTATGCTACATGTAACTACAACGGCTTCGTTGAGGACGTAACAGTGAACGGTAAAGCTACAGGTACCGAACTGAGTCTTAATTGTGACCAGGTTGGTTTCGGCGTTACTCCTATCTTGGGTATCCACTACCGTCCTAACAAGCATTGGGAACTGGCAGCCAAGTATGAGTTTAAGACTCGTATCCGTCTTGAGAACAACTCACGTATGAGCGAGGCTGCCGCAGCTCTTGCCGCTGATCCCACACACCTGTTATCTCAGTTTGCTGATGGCAAGAAAATTGCAGAGGACATGCCTGCACTGCTGACCGTTGGTGCACAGTACAGCCCCATCAAGGATTTGCGCATTGCCGGTGCATGGCACTATTACTTCGACAAGTCTGCCACCAAGTATGGTGACAAGCACACCAGCGCATACATCGATCATAACACCATGGAGTTCCTGGCAGGTGTTGAATGGAAGTTCTGCAAGTGGATTACAGCTTCTTGCTCTTGGCAGAACACCAGTTATGGCCTGACTGACGCTTACATGAGTGACGTAAGTTTCAACCTTAGCAGCAACTCAATGGGTCTTGGTATACGTATACATCCCACCAAACTCTTCAATATAGACCTTGGTTACATGCACACCTTCTACAAGGACCGCGAGGTAACGTCTGTAACTGCATTGGGTAACAAGATTGACCGTTATTCTCGCACCAACGACGTAGTAGGTATCGGCTTCAACTTCGCTTGGTAATCAAGAATGTACATACCAATACATACATTAAACAAGTAACTATTCTGCTTTTGAGCGGCATGCCCCGACTGGCCGAGCCAGAGGAAAGGGAGATGCCGCTCAAATTTATGAAAACGGGCGGTACTCTCCGTCGTGCCTAAACAACAACAAAAGAGTAGCATTATGTATTACGAAAACAAGATAAAGGTCATCGACCGCGTGGCCATAGTGACCCCCACCGAGGAGATTTCCTATGCCGAGATGCTTGAGAACATCCGTCTCTTTGCACGCTATACCCCTGAGCAGAAGGAGGCCAAGACCATCGTCTTTGCCGAGAACTCCGTGGAGTGGATATACAGTTTCTTCTCCATCTGGCAGAACAAGGGCATTGCCATTCCCGTGGATGCCAGCAGCACCGTGGACGATGTTGCCTATATCCTGAACGATGCCCGCCCCGAGGCTATATGGGTAAGCGGACAGACAGAGGAAACGGCACGCCAGGCAATAGAGAAGGCCGGTGTAGATACCGTGGTGCTTCGCATGGACGACCTCTCAGGACTTGCCGCCCATGCCGAGACAAAGGAAACGGGTATCAGTTTCGAGGATAGCGACGTGTGCGTAATCCTCTACACCTCCGGCACTACAGGTTTCCCCAAGGGCGTTATGCTCACCTTCAAGAACCTGCTGGTCAACATCGATGCCATTTCATGCAAGGAAGTGCCCATCTTCAACAAGAACAGCAGCACGCTCATTCTTCTGCCCCTGCACCACGTCATGCCTTTGGTTGGTACGCTGGTTGCCCCCATATTCAGCGAGTCGCAGGTGGTGTTGTGTCCCACAATGTCGGGACCGGATATCATGGCTTCGTTGCAGAGAGGCAAGGTGACCATCATGGTGGGTGTGCCCCGTCTGTGGCAGACACTCTACAACGGCATAAAGAAGAAAATAGACGATAGCGCCCTTGCCAGCACACTCTACAAGTTGTGCGAAAAGGTGGGCAGTTACGGCTTCTCCAAGAAAGTGTTTGCCAGCGTCCATAAGAAGTTGGGCGGACACCTGATATATTGTGTCAGCGGTGGCGCCGCCCTGGACAAGGAGATTGGCGACGGCATGAAGACACTGGGTATTACCGTGCTCGAGGGTTACGGCATGACCGAGACTTCTCCCATGATATGTTTCACACGTCCCGGCGATGTCATCCCCGGATGCTCCGGCCTGCCCTTGCCCTGTTGCGAGTGCAAGATTATAGACGGCGAGATGTGCGTGAAGGGCGACAACGTGATGAAGGGCTATTACAACCGCCCCGAGGAAACCGCCGAACTCTTTGACGAGAACGGTTATCTGCATACCGGCGACCTGGCCCGTCTGGACGAGAAGGGTAGGGTGTACATCACCGGCCGCAAGAAGGAAATCATCGTTCTGTCCAACGGCAAGAACGTTCAGCCCGTGGAGATAGAGTTCAAGTTGGAGAAGTACGACCAGTTCGTTAAGGAATGTGCCGTATCATACTACAACGACAAGTTGGTGGCCGTCATCGTGCCCCAGGACGATATAGCCAAGGGCAAGACAGATGCGGAAATAGAGGCTTTGCTGAAGCACGAGGTTCTGGAACCCTACAACAACGAGGCCATGAACTACAAGAAGGTGATGTCCATCTTCGTCCTTCACGGTGCCCTGCCCCGTACACGCCTGTCCAAGATTCAGCGCTTCAAGGTGCTGGATATGCTGAAGAACGGCGTTTCTGCCGCCAACACTCAGGCTGAGGCACAGATTGTGGAGCCCGACATGGAGGAGTACCGCATCATGCGCGACTATGTGATGAAGGAGAAGCGTCTGGATGCCGTGCGTCCTACCGACCATCTGGAAACCGACCTCGGCCTTGACTCGCTGGACCGTGTCAGCATGCAGGAGTTCATAGAGCAGACTTTCGGCGCTGAGGTGAATGCAGACAGCATCCTGTCCTTTTCCACCCTGCAGGCTCTTGCCGAGCATATTGCCAAGCAGAAGAAGCATACCGAGGTGGCAGAGGAGGTGGATTGGCACACGCTGCTCACCAACACGCCTGCTGTCCTGCCTTCCAAGCCTACTGCCCTGCTCCCCATTAGCGCAGGCTTGGCCGAATTGTTCAACCGCCTGTATTTCCGCCTGTCCGTGAAGGGTAAGGAGAACATCCCCGCCAATGGTCCCTTTATCATCGCTCCCAATCACCAGAGTTTCCTGGATGGACCTGTCGTTACCAGTGGTCTGTCGTTTAGTACCCTGAAGGACTGCTACTTCTATGCCACCGAGGAGCATGTGAAGTCCAAGGCAAGACAATCCTTTGCACGCCAGTGCAATGTCATCCTGATGCAGCGTGCCAACCTGAAGACCTCCATACAGAATATGGCTCAGGTACTGCGTGCCGGCAAGAACCTGATTATCTTCCCCGAAGGCCGCCGTACCAACACCGGCGAGATGGGTCAGTTCAAGAAGACCTTTGCCATCCTGTCCAAGGAACTTCGCGTTCCCATCGTCCCCGTGCGTATAACAGGTGCTTTCGAGGCTCTGCCCCGCCAGAAGTCCCTGCCCCGTCCCCACAAGATTACCGTGGAGTATTTGCCGGCCATCATGCCCGATCCCACCAAGTCTTACGACGAGATTGCCGAGCAGGTAAAGAAGGCCATAGCCCTGGATTGACCGAACCATTGTTCGGAGACATCGTCTCCACTAAGTGGGTGAACTTCCTTTCATGCAAACTTTCATCCCGCTTTCCTCTTCATTGGAGAACTGCTTGCATCTTCCGGTAGGGTGGGGTAGTTGACAAAAAAGGACGCTTACATAGTGTAGGCGTCCTTATGGTTTTATCCCAAGTCTTGGAACTTAGACATGTATTACTGACCTTGCCGGATGCCAGGTGTTATGTCGGACCTGCGCATGATGCAGGGACATGGTGCGGTAATCCCCTTTGTTAATATAGGGTTTTTCCAAGAGCATTTATGCCTTTCCCCTATGGAAGCAGGCTTGGAATCCTGTATCTTTGCAACAGAAGAAGCGGAAAACGGATTTTCGCGAACCCAAGAAAAATGGAGGACAAGGATATGAAAGGAACAAATTTACCCTTAAGAATGTGCATGATGACGGCAGTGCTGTTGTGTATGACTTCGTGCAACGTGGTGTTGGATGTGGAGGAAGACATGGACGTGCACCAGTCCATAAAGTTCGCAGGGCAGTGGACGGGCGACTTCGGCATGTACTACAACTACCGCCACAACGGACGTCTCTACACCTTCGACTCCTACGACACGGACATAGTCTTCTATCCCGAATACGACGGGGCCACCTATGGCTACGGCAAGCAGGTGGACTACTACGAGCGCGGTCCCTACACCCACATCTATAACCGCTTCGATTGGGAGATACGCAACGGCGTAATCTATCTGGAATACTATAGCGACCCAAGTCTGGACTGTGCCATCTACGACTACAAGATGACCCCGGACCGTTTCCAGGGACGCTTCGGAAGCAGCAGCGACAGGTTCTACCTGACGAAGATAGCCGACTACTACGACTGGACGGTCTATATGGACTACTGTTACTATTACCCCAATAGCGGTTGGTACTGGTCACCTATGTACGCCTTGGAAAACGGAAATGTGAAAACGGAAAACGGAAAGGAAAACGTAGAACAGGAATCTGAAAAGGGATTAAACGAAGAGGACGGCATAGTGTCCTATGGTAAGAGGATGTGACGGTGACAGATTCCGCCTGTGCAGAGACTCTATATAATATAATGTATAAGCAAAACAATAGGAGATAAAGACATGACAACACTGGGAATATGCATCCTGATAATGATATACTTCACCAAGGGCAAGGAGGTGAAACACCTTCTGGCAAGACTGAAGGACGTGAACTGGCACGAAAAGATAAACGCTCTCATAAGGAGGATACAGCCTTGGGCCTTGAAAGCCGGCAGAAGGGCTTCGCGACCCATCCTGCAATTCTACTATGTGCTGGCCGACGAGAAGACCTCCACTCTGGACCGTGCCCTCATCTATGCCGCCATAGCATACACCATCATGCCCATGGACCTCATCCCCAGTGCAGTATACAAACTGCTGGGTATAGTGGACGACGGAGTGGCCGTGCTATACGTGTACAAGAAGGTGAAGAAAAACATCACTCCCGAAATCAGCGCCAAGGTGGAATCCACGCTGAACGACTGGTTCGGTATGGAATATGAGGTGGTGAAGTGACGTGCCTTACATTACGGATGGTCAGTTGACAGGTATCTCTTTTATCAGCAAGCTGTCCAAAGCCTCGCGCGAACCTTGGAATACGTTGCAATCCACGGGACCCCTGATGCCGGAGAGTTTGCCGCAATCGGTGTGTTGCCAGAAGGTCCACTTGATGTCCTTGGCTGGCTCGGAAACGTAGTAGTGCGCCATCCAGAAGGGGTATTCGGCAAAGCGTTTGTCGCTGAGTATGTCGCGGCGGAAACGGTAACTGCTATAGATGATGGGCTTCACGCCATAATGCTTTTCCACCACATCAAGCCAGTCAAGGGCCATGCGCTGGATCTGCTTCTTGTTCTTGCCTGAAGCAAGCCATTTGCGCTCGTCCTCTATGTCGAGCACAGGGGGGAGGTCGCCTTCCTCGAGATGTGCCTGACGAAGGAAGAACTGCGCCTGTTTCTTGGCCGGAACACCGGGTGTAAGGAAGTGGTAAGCGCCTCTAATCAAGCCGTTTTTGCGTGCTTGGTAAAAGTTGTCGTTAAAGTAGTCGTCCATCAACGAAACTCCCTCCGTGGCCTTGATGATGACGAAGGTGACGGGGTCGTTGCCCATGTTGGCATTTCTGAGCCGTGTCCAATCTATCTTCTCCTGATAGTGGCTCACGTCTATGCCTCGCACAGTGTATTCCGACGGGTATGTGGTCTCGCCGTATATGGCCTTCCATTGGAAACTGTACGGGTCCACGAAGAAGTGGAAGAGCACGAAGCAATATAGGGCCACCACACCCACACCGCCCAAGACGAAGCCCCAGAGCGGTATGCTGCGCAACCATCTGAGCAGGAAAAACCCACCGGTCTTCTTCCCTTTCTTGCGGGGAGAAGTCCGGCGGGTGGATGTATTTGTCTTCCTTTGTTGAGGCATCAAGAATTACTTAGCCTGCTCCAAAGCAAGGGTCTTTGTGCACTGGTCGCAAACCTCTGTGGGACCCCAGTACTGGATGGGACCGGGATAAACGTAGAGGGTCTGCTTTGCCCACTGCTCGCGGTTGGCGGCGAAGAACTTGAAGGGAGCGCCGTCCAGTTCAACGAGAGCCTTGCGGATAACGGGCTTGTTGGCACCGTTGCGACGCTCGATGTTCATCATCATGGTGATGGGCACACCACCTGCAATCCATTCGGCGGCAGGAGCGGTTGTGTTCTTGATGACGCTCATGTAACCGGTTTTGCCGTTGGCAATCAGGCGGCTGGCGTTGAAGCCGAGGCTGTAGCAGTAGTCGGCATCGTAGTTGGAGGGAGCGGCGCAACGGCCTTCGTAGCCGAAGAAGTGGTGCTGTGCGCTGAACTTGCCAGTGTACTTGCCTTCCTTCTTCCATGCGGCGAGTTTGCCCTCAACCATGCGGCTGAGCAACTTCTCGGTCTCGATGAGAGAAACCTGCACGTTGCCGTGGGGGTCGCGGTCCAGGCAGAGCTGGCGTGCCACGTCGGCGGGAAGAGACTCGAGGATGGCCAGGTTCTCGGGAGCGATGTTACCCTTGACGAATGCAATCTGCTCCTCAGCACCTGCAAACTCGCGAGACTCGCCTGTTGCGGGGTCAGTGAGAACCTCGTTCAACTGCTGGATGAGTTTCTTGATGGCGGGGATGAACTCGATGAGGCCCTCGGGGATGAGGACGGTACCGAAGTTGTTGCCATCGGCGGCGCGGTCGGCCACGATCTTGGCGATGTATGTAACCACGTCGTCCAGAGACATTTCCTTCTGCTCGATTTCCTCAGAGATGAGACATGCGTTGGGCTGTGTCTCCAGGGCGCACTCCAGAGCGATGTGAGAAGCGCTGCGGCCCATCAACTTGATGAAGTGCCAGTACTTGCGGGCACTGTTGCAGTCGCGCTGGATGTTGCCGATCAGTTCGGAGTAGGTCTTGCAAGCGGTGTCGAAACCGAAGGAGGTCTCGATCTGCTCGTTCTTCAGGTCGCCGTCGATGGTCTTGGGGCAACCGATAACCTGTACGCCATACTGCTTGGCGGCATAGTACTCGGCCAGAACGCAGGCGTTGGTGTTTGAGTCGTCACCACCGATGATAACCAGAGCCTTGATGCCCAGTTCCTTCAGGATTTCGTAACCTGCCTCGAACTGGCTCTCCTTCTCCAACTTGGTACGGCCGGAACCGATGATGTCGAAGCCGCCGGTGTTGCGGTACTCGTCGATGAGTTCGTCGGTGAACTCAACATACTTGTGGTCTACCAGACCGCCGGGACCCATGAGGAAACCGTAGAGTTTGCTGTCCTTGTTCAGAGACTTCACGCCGTCGTAGAGACCGCTGATCACGTTGTGACCGCCGGGAGCCTGGCCACCGGACAGGATGATACCCACGTTGATGGCGGTGTTGTTCTCGCTCTCGGTAGAAACGAACTCCACCACGGGCATGCCATAGGTGTTGGGGAAGAGGGCCTTGATTTCCTCCTGGTTGCCTACACTCTGGGTAGCGGCACCTTCCTGGGCCTTCACAGCACCCTGGAGTGCCTTGGGCAGCTTAGGCTGGTAAGCTGCTCTTGCAATCTGCAATGCACTTTTTTCCATTTGTCTTAGAATTTATAAATGTTGTTATACAATATTTGCTTGTCAAAGGTACAAACATTTCTTGAATAACAGTAAACCTGTGGCAATAAAAGACTAAAAACACAGGAAAAATCCGTAAAAAAGACAGAGCACACTTGGCAATATACAAATAATTGTGTACCTTAGCAACTGGAAACAAAATAACGTAACACAAACCATACACCACTTTTACATTATGAAAAGACGTGAACTCAAGAAATGCGTGAACAACCTTTGTGGCGAACTCTTTGCCGAGTGCATAGCACTGAACCACTACGAGAACGTTGACAAGGATGCCGTGACAAACGTGATGGAGAGCATACTGATGATGCAGGCCGACATAGTGTGCCGCATATCACACGTACAGCCCGGTGCCGGCAAGAAGTTCTTCAAGAAACTGCGCCAGGACCTGCTGGACCGCACGGATGCCATTATAGACGACATACAGGCGCTGGCTTAGGCGAACGGAAATGTGAAGGCTGCGAGTAAGCGAGAGCAATGAAGTTTACTTCAATGCCGAGCGGGAGCAGGCTCGACAAAGTCAAAAAGGAAAACGGAAAACTCTGGGTGGCAGGGGAGGCTGAGGACTCTGAGTAATCCGAGGACTCCGAGTAATCCGAGAAGTCTGAGTAATCCGAGAAGTCCGAGTAATCTGAATAATCCGAGTAATCCGAATAATCCGAATACTCCGAATACCTTTCCGCTTCCCGTTTTCACCTTTCCGTTTTCCGTTTTCCGTTTACACTCATGAACATCTACCATAAAATACTGTTCGGATGGATGGGATACAGGGAGGAGGTCACCGAACCCTTCCCCAAGAAGTACATCATTGCACTGGCACCGCATACCAGCAACATGGACTTCATCATAGGCATGCTCTATTGCCATGCCAAGGGCTTTACGTGCAACTTCCTGATGAAGAAGGAATGGTTCTTCTGGCCCCTGGGCATACTGATGCGCAAATTGGGAGGCATTCCCGTGTACCGCAACAAGAAGCAGGGCATGACGGACATAGCCGCACAGAAGGCCCTGGAAATGGACACCTTCCGCCTGTGCATCACCCCGGAGGGCACGCGCAAGCCCACCACCGAGTGGAAAAGGGGCTTCTACTACATTGCCCTGAAGGCAAACCTGCCCATCCTGCTCTACGGACTGGACTATGAGCGCAAACTGGTGAAATGCACACGCACATTCTTACCCACTGGAAATGTGGAGAATGACATGGCTGAGATAAAGGCCTACTTCAAGGAGTTTACCGGCCGTCACCCCGAGAAATTCAAGATCTGATGCAGAGACTACTGACATACATACTCGTTGCCATGATGGCAACACTTGCATATGCCCAACCCACAAGAACAGTGAAGAAGCGGTTGGGCACTTACTTTGCCAACTACGAAAACCCGGCCTACACCTGCAGGGACAAGGCCAAGGTGGAGAAACTCCTGTTCCGCTCGCAGAGCAAGGAAGTGGAGATTGCCGTCAGCGAGATATTCCTCGGCCAGCCGTTCACCAACGAACTGGTGGCCACCATATACCAGGACATCAGGGAGTACATACCCCACCCCTACAACAAGTGGAAGATTGTCATCACCGTGAACGGCTACCCCATAGAGCACCTTGTGCCGGCCAGCACCATGGAACGGACCGATTCCTCAAGATACTGGGGAGGCGTGAACCACCCGGAAAACGCATGGACCACACCGCTCAGCCGCCCTTACTCCATCCCCAACGGATTGCAGGACAGGCACATGGCCGTATGGGCAAGCCACGGCAGGTACTACGACTTCCGTACCGACCAGTGGAGGTGGCAGCGCCCGGGACTCTTCGGCACATGCGAGGACATTCTGACACAGACCATCGTGGTGCCCTTCCTGATGCCGATGCTGGAAAATGCCGGTGCGGTGGTCTTTTCGCCCAGGGAACGCGACACGCAGACAAACGAGGTCATCGTGGACAACGACCGTCCCACCATCCGCGGCACATACCGCGAGGACAACGGTCCCAGGGCATGGGTGGATTGCGGAACCGGATTTGCGCACTGGCGCGAGTTCTACCGCGACAAGCAGAACCCCTTTGAGGAGGGTACGGCCCGTGTGGCCGACGCACAGAGCGAAAGTTCAAGGCTCTCCACCGTCACCTGGATCCCGGACATACCCGAGGACGGGGAGTATGCCGTGTACGTGTCCTACAAGACCCTGCCCACCAGCGTGCCCGATGCCGTCTACAACATCAGGCACAAGGGGGTGCAGACACAGGTGCGCGTAAACCAGCGCATGGGTGGCGGAACGTGGGTCTACCTGGGCACATACGAGTTCAGCAAGGGGCAGAGCCTGGACGGCTCCGTGAGCCTGACCAACCATAGCAGCCACCGCGGGCACGTCACGGCCGATGCCGTCCGGTTTGGCGGCGGCATGGGCAACATAGAGCGTGGAGAAGCCGGCGAGGAGTACCAGAAGATAAGCGGTCTGCCGCGCTATCTGGAGGGTGCCAGGTACTACATGCATTGGGCGGGAGCGCCATACAACATCTACAGCACCAAGGACGGAGAAAACGACTATGCCGACGACATCAATGCCCGCGGACACGGCATGAACCACATGGCCCGGGGTTCCGCCTTCGTGCCCAACGACACCATGCCCGGCCTGGGCGTGCCGCTGGAACTGGCCATCGGCGTGCACACGGATGCCGGACTCAGGAACAACATGGACATCATAGGCACCCTCGGAGTCTACACCACGCAATACTACGACAAGCAACTGGCCACGGGCATGTCCCGCCTGGCCAGCCGCGACTTTGCCGACGGCATGCTTGCGCAGATACACAAGGACCTGACCCTGCACCTGGGCAACTGGACCCGACGCTCCCTCTTTGACCGCAACTACTCCGAAAGCCGCGAGCCGCAGGTGCCCTCCATGATACTGGAGGTACTGTCGCACCAGAACTATGCCGACATGCTCGTGGCGCACGACCCCTACTGCAAGTTCATCATCGCCCGCGCCATCTACAAGTCCATACTCAGGTACAACGCCTCTGTGCACCAGAGGAAGACGGCACCCGTGGTGCAGCCTCTGCCCGTGCGCGACCTCTCTGCCGTGGCCGACACCAGGGAGAAGGTCATCACCTTGTCCTGGAACCCGCAGACCGACCCTCTGGAACCATCGGCCATGCCCACGTCCTACATAATCTATATAAAGCAGAACGACCGTGGCTGGGACAACGGCACCGTGGTGAATGCCAACAAGGTGAACATAAACGCCACCCCAGGCGTGCTCTACCGCTTCCGCATAGCCGCACTGAACGATGGCGGAAGCAGCCTGAAGAGCGAGGAGGTGTGCGCCCGCATCCCCTATGACAAGGGTGCCGCACAGGTGATGATAGTAAACGGATTCGAGCGCCTTGCCGCCGCACAGGCCGTGGACACCGACACCCTGCGCGGTTTCGACATGAAGCAGGACCCCGGCGTGGCCTACATCAGGAACACCGGCATATACGACCTCAACGGCATGCCCGTGGCCGGCAACACCTTCGACTACCCTGCCCTGCATGCCGGGGACCTGCTCCTTCTGGACGGGGAATACAGGGCAAAGCGCGACCTGGTCATATCCTCGTGCATGGTCTCCGCCATACCCCAACTGGACATCAGCAAGTACCGCATGGTGGACCTCATCCTCGGCGCCCAGCGCTTCGACGGATACTCGCACCGCCAGTACCAGACCTTCCCCGAGTACCTCCAGCAGGCACTGACGGCATACACCGCCCGTGGCGGAAGCGTGCTGACAAGCGGAGCCTACGTGGGAGAAGACCTGCGGACGGCAGAGCAAAGGGATTTCGCCTTCAACGTGCTGAAATACCTCCATGCCGACCGTGTGCCCACAGACAGCATGAAGGTAACAGGCATGGGCACGGAGTTCGCCTTGACCTCCCAGCCCAATCCGCACGTCTACACCACAGCGCGCGTGAATGCCATACAGCCCACCGGCACTGCCTTTGCCACCTTGCTACTGAACGAAATGCAGACCACATACCGTACCGAAACGTCCGTCGGGGAGGACGGCATCGAGATAGTGACGCAGATTCCGCAGACAACCATCAGGCAGACATCGGGAGCCGTGGCCTACCAGGGCAAGGACTACAAGTGCATAACCTACGGTTTCCCCCTGGAAATGATTGACAACAAGGATACAAGAAGGGCAATAATCAACGCCTCATACCAGTTCCTGTGCGGGGAGAAGTAGGACCCCCTCAGTCCCCCTGTAGGGGGAAGAGAGGGTGAGCGGGGAGAGGGTGAAAGGTGAGAGTTTAACGATTAGCGGTGAGCATCTTTAACGACCTTAACGACCCTAAAGACCCTAAAGAAACCCTCTCCCCGCCCACGCCCTCGGTAGCGGTAACTTTTTGTTGCACCATCAACAGGATACTGTTGCCCTGGGGCAAAAAAGTTTACGGTCAGTGACGACAAACTCTAACCAATACGACAGCATCGCCTTTCCACCACGACGACACAACCTCTTCCTCACATCGCCACAAGACAAGAAATCCGCAGACACTTGCCATCACTGGGGTGCCTGCGGATTGTGTATTTTATAACGATTTACATCGTGAGGGAAATATTCATCATTTGGTAAGGGCCACAATTCTGCCAAAACTTCTCCAAGGATAACTTGCCTTATAACTATCAATGGAAGCAGCCGGAACATGAAGGGTGGCGGAGGATATGGGCGAATAACTAAATACTTCGCTCTTTGTAGAAGGCACCTTCTCTGCATAACAATAAACATCTTGCAGATTAGAGCAACCATAGAAAGCACCATCCTCTATGCTCTTCACACTATTGGGGATAGTAACCGAGGTCAATCCTTTGCAAAAAGCGAAAGTACTATTCCCTATGCTAGTCACACTATTTGGGATAGTCACCGAAGTCAAATCATGGCAATCTTCGAAAGCATACTCCCCTATACTCGTCACACTATTGGGGATAGTAACCGAGGTCAAACCTGAGCAAATAAAAGCACCATTCCCTATGCTAGTAACACTATTGGGGATAGTAACCGAGGTCAAACCATAGCAATAAGCGAAAGCATACGTCCCTATGCTTGTTACACTATTGCCGATAGTAACCGAGGTCAAACCAGAGCATTGATAGAAAGCACCAACCCCTATGCTAGTCACACTATTACCGATAGTCACAGAGGTCAAACCAGAGCAATCAGAGAAAGCAAAAGACCCTATGCTCGTAACACTATTTGGCCACACTATATAAGTCAAAGTGGTCTTATTTATGAACGCCTCACGTTCTAAAGCAGTAACCTCGGATGCGAACTCTATTGTTCCATACCCCTTGGTTGAGGAATATGTATTCGACACAATCTTTGCACCACCGAAAACTTCCTCGTTCTGAAAACGCACAATGTCGTTATCACTGGTGATGTAATAGATGATTTTGTTGGGAATGTCGTTGGGGATACCATTGGGATGCACAACCTCATCCTCATCCTCGCTACCTTCCTCACTACCTTCCTCGCCACCATCGTTGTTTTCACCTTGCTCCGTGTCTGGAACAATGTCCTCCTTGCTGCACGATGTAAGGTTCACATTCAGCATGACACCTAACATCAGCATTGTAAACAATCTGAAAATCTTCATTTGCTAATTGGTTCTTCCGCCTCCCTGTCCCCTCCGTTCGGCCTTCAAATGAGAATAAAATAAAGGTGTGGGAACAATATCTGCCTTGTTATCCATGAAGATAATCTCAATAACACCTTTTCGGTAAGATACTTCCTCACACCACCGCTGTGGCAACGGAATTCATGGCAAAGATAATACAAATTCCCGAGACAACAAACATAAACATGAAGATTTGCTCTTCCGCTCCACGTTCACCGCTAACCGCACACCTCTGCGCCCTCTCGTCGTAACGAAGTTTGCGATACTCCAGCGCCAGCGTGAAACACGAAAATGAAATAAAACTCGGCGCTCTCTGCGCTCTCTGCGTGCAAAACAAATCACATTAAGCGCTCTAAAATAACTCATGCAAAGAGCGCAGAGGACACCGAGGCAAGAGAAAAGAAATGTTCATCGCTAATCGCTCACCGCTAACCGTTAATCATCCACCGCCCATCAAAGTTCCTCCCCCAATCTCTTGCATTTTCTATTATTTTTCTATACCTTTGTATGCTAAAAAATAGTAAAGGAACGATTCTTATGTACAGAATAATTTGCAATATGAAAGGCAGCCGCACAATGGCTATCACCGATGAGCATCTGGAGACGATAGACAAATACTATCTCTTCAGCAACCTGCTGGATAGCAACGGCATTGTGGACGAGATGATTCTGGAGAAACTGCAACTGAACCTGCGCGCCCTGCTGGAGCGCACCGGAGGTGAGGCGGAACTCGTCAATCTGGCCAAGGACGTTGTCTTCCACGAGAACATGAAGGCTCTGGCCCTGCACCAACTGATTCTTCTGTACCTGGATTGGCAAAAGGATAAGATAGCCGCAAATGTACCAACTGAGTGACTGGTTGCCCACAACGCGCAAGGAGATGGACCTCCGCGGATGGGACCGCGCCGACGTGATACTATTCTCGGGCGATGCCTATGTGGACCACCCCTCGTTTGGCGTGGCCGTGGTGGGCAGACTGCTGGAGGCGGCAGGCCTGCGCGTGTGCATAGTGCCGCAACCCGACTGGCACGGCGACCTGCGCGACTTCAAGCGCCTGGGACGTCCGCGCCTGTTCTTCGGCATCAGTCCCGGGTGCATGGACTCCATGGTGAACAAGTACACGGCGGCACGCCGCCTGAGGAGCGAGGACGCATACTCGCCCGACGGCAGGCACGACATGCGCCCCGAATACCCTACCATAGTCTACACGCAATGCCTGAGACAACTGTACCCCGACGTGCCCGTGGTGCTCGGGGGAATAGAGGCTTCGCTAAGGCGCGTGGCACACTACGACTATTGGCAGGAGAGCATACGCCCCTCCATACTGGCGGACTCCGGTGCCGACATGATTACCTACGGCATGGGGGACAAGGTGAACCTGGAACTGGTGAACCGTCTGGAAGCCTTCATGGAGACGTACGACGAGAGTCTTGAGTATGACAGCCTGACGGGCGAAACCCTGATGACACGCCTGGCTTTCCGCCGTGCCGTGATAGAAGGCGAGCCGTTGCCGCAGACCGTTGTCCTGGCCGACAAGGTAAGCGCAGAGCCGGGGGACATTGTCCTGCACTCCTACGAAGAATGTCTGAAGAACCCCAGGTTCCATGCCGAGAACTTCCGCCACGTGGAGGAGGAAAGCAACAAGATGGACGCCTCGCGCCTGATACAGAAGACACGAGGCAAATACGTTGTGGTGAACCCTCCCTACCCACCTCTCACCACCGAGGAACTGGACCATAGTTTCGACCTGCCCTACACACGGATGCCGCACCCCAAATACAAGGGGAAGCGCATACCGGCATACGACATGATAAAGTTCTCGGTGAACATGCACCGGGGGTGCTTCGGAGGCTGTGCCTTCTGTACCATATCGGCGCACCAGGGCAAGTTCATCATGAGCCGCTCCAAAGAGAGCATCCTGCGCGAGGTGGAGAAGATAACGAAGATGCCGGACTTCCGCGGAAACCTGAGCGACCTGGGAGGTCCCAGCGCAAACATGTACATGATGCAGGGCAAGAACCTGAAGGCCTGCCAGAAGTGCTGCCGCCCCTCGTGCATACATCCGCAGATATGCCCCAACCTGAACGGCGACCACCGTCCGCTTCTGGACATTTACCGTGCCGTAGACGCCATGCCCGGCATAAAGCGTAGTTACATAGGCAGCGGTGTGAGGTATGACATGCTTCTGCACAACTGGAAGGACGAGAACCTGAACCGGGCGGCACGCGAGTACACCCGCGAACTGATTACCCGTCATGTATCGGGCAGGCTGAAGGTGGCTCCCGAGCACACCGAGGACCATGTGCTGTACATCATGCGCAAGCCCTCCTTTGCCCTGTTCCACCAGTTCAAGAGCATCTTTGACAGGACAAACAGAGAGGCGGGACTGAAGCAGCAGATAATACCCTACTTCATCTCCTCACACCCGGGATGCACCATCCGCGACATGGAAAACCTGTCGAGGGAGACGAGGAGCCTGGGACTGGAGACCGACCAGGTGCAGGACTTCACCCCAACACCGCTCACCGTGGCAACCACAATATTCGCCACAGGCTACCATCCTTACACCATGGAGCAGGTCTTCTGCGAACACGACCCGGAGGAGAAGAAACGGCAGAAATCCTTCTTTTTCGAAAGAAAACGGAAAGGTGAAAAACCGAAAACAGAAAACGGAAAACCAAAAACGGGAAAACGTAACACCCAACAGTAGGGACGCTGCGTGCAGCGTCCGAAGAACAAAAGCAAGCGGAAAACGAAGTTACATCATACCCCCTCCGTCGCTCCGCTCCTCGTCCCCCTGTCTCAGGAGGACATAGAAACGGAAAACGGAAAAGTCAAAACGGAAAACTAATAGCACGACAAAACAACACCGCGCAGCCAACTGTCCCTCTAAATTAGGGGGCAACTTGTATGATGTAACTACTCCCTCCCATACAGGGGCGAAAAGGTCCTTTAGAGAAAGTATTGAATATACTTTCGTGTCCTTTGAGGGGAGCAATCCCCATTGCGACGCGCGGACTGGTCTGGGGAGGGGTCCGCCGGGTAAGGCCGTCTCGGAAGAACACAAACACACCTTATTAATATAATATATACACTACTATGGAATGGTTTGAATGTAAAGTACAATACGACAAGACACAGGAAAACGGTCTTATCAAGTCAACAAAGGAAGCATATCTGGTGGACGCCCTCAGTTTCACGGAAGCAGAGGAAACCATAACCAAGGAGATGGAACCCTTTATGAGCGGAGAGTTCGTGGTAAGCGACATCAAGCGTGCACGCATAGCAGAACTCTTCGAGAACGAAGACCTGAATGCCGACCGCTGGTATCGCGTGAAGGTGGGCTTCATCTCCTTCGACGAAAAGAGCGAGAAGGAGAAGGTCATCACACAGACAGACCTGGTACAGGCCACCGACCTGAAGAATGCCATAGAGACCCTGGAAAAGGGCATGCAGGGCACACTGGGCGACTACAAGATTATCAGTGTAACGGAAACACCGCTCATTGACGTTTTCCGTCATAAAGTAGAAGAGTAATGGTTGCCGAACGCATAAAGGAGGTCACAGGCAGTCTGCCGGAAGGTGTCAGGCTTTGTGCCGTGAGCAAGTACCATCCTGCGGAGATGATACAGGAAGCCTACGATGCCGGCCAAAGGATATTCGGGGAAAGTCATGTCCAGGAACTCCAGCAGAAACACGCCATACTGCCCGACGACATAGAATGGCACTTCATAGGGCACCTGCAGACAAACAAGGTAAAGTACATCGCCCCCTACATAAGCCTGATTCATGCCGTGGATAGCCCGCGCCTGCTTAACGAGATAAACAAACAGGCATTGCGCAACGGCAGACAGATTCGCTGCCTGCTGCAACTCCACGTTGCCGAAGAGGAGACCAAGTTCGGTTTCACCCCCGAGGAGTGCATGGAATACCTGCGGGTCGGAGAGTTCCGCAACCTCCAGGGGGTGGTCATCTCCGGCATCATGTGCATGGCCACCAACACCGACGACGAGCAACGCATAAGACGGGACTTCAGCACGGCAAACGAGTTCTTCCAACAATGTTGCAGGGAATTCCCCGAGTTGGGCGAAAGCATGCAGTTCCGCTCCTGGGGAATGAGCGACGATTACCCCATTGCAATAGAGGAAGGCAGCAATATTGTACGCATAGGTAGCCTCATTTTCGGCCAAAGAACGTACTGAAGATGGGAAAACGTGTTCTGAAGCACGCTTTCTTGCACAAATATTTGTAAGATGTGCAGAAAATCCGTATCTTTGCACGCGGATTTAAGAACAATAACATAAAAACGACCATGCATTTACCTGAAAGTTTCAATGAGGCATTAGCCCAGAGCGTGAAGACCAACTGGAATCGCAACTCAATGAGCGATTATGGTGACATAACCTTCCAGTACAAGGATGTTGCCCGTATAATCGAGAAACTGCATATCATCTTTGAGAAAGTAGGCATCCAGAAGGGAGATAAGATTGCCCTTTGCGGACGAAACCAGTCACGCTGGGGTATCGCCTTTCTTGCCACGATGACGTACGGTGCCGTAGCCGTGCCCATTCTGCACGACTTCCACCCCGAGCAGGTACATCAGATAACAAACCACTCGGAGGCCCGCCTGTTGTTTGTGGGAGACCAGGTTTGGAAGAAACTCAACCCCGAGGAGATGCCCAACCTTATAGGTGTCCTCTGCAACCAAGACTACCAGGTTGTTTTCTCACGCGACAAGAAACTTGACGAAACGCGCGACAACATCAACAAACTCTTCGGCGAGAAGTACCCCGACAGTTTCCGCCCCGAGCACGTCTCATATCACATAGACGAGCGCGAGGAACTGGCACTCATCAACTATACTTCAGGTACGACAAGCAACTCCAAGGGCGTAATGATTCCCTATCGCGCCATTTGGAGCAACACGGAGTTCGGTTACGAGAAGTTGGGCGATGAACTGCGCCCCGGCGACCAGGTCCTCTCCATGCTGCCCATGGCACACATGTATGGCATGGCATTTGAGTTCATCTACGAATTCACCCGTGGCGTGCACATCAACTTCCTCACCAAGATGCCCACACCGGCTATCCTGCTTAAGGCCCTGGCCGACATCAAGCCACGCATCATCATCTGCGTCCCCCTTATTCTGGAGAAGATTGTCCGCAAGGCAGTCCTTCCCAAGATCAAGGACCCGAAGATCCGACTGCTGATGAATATCCCCATCGTGGGCGACCAGATAAAGAAGCGCATCTGCGTGGGCATGCAGGAGGCATTGGGCGGCAATTTCTATGAGGCCATCATCGGCGGCGCCGCCATCAACGCAGAGATAGAGGGACTCCTGAAGGACATAGGATTCAACTATACCGTAGGCTACGGTGCCACAGAGTGTGCCCCCATCCTTTCCTACGAAGACTGGAAGGAGTTCAAGAAGGGTTCATGCGGTAAGGCCGCACCCCGAATGACTCTGAAGATAGACAGTCCCGACCCACAGAACATCCCCGGCGAAATCCTGGCCAAGGGCGACAACGTGATGCTCGGTTACTACAAGAACGAGGAGGCAACCGCCGAGACCCTGATAGACGGCTGGTACCACACCGGCGACCTCGGTATCATTGACGCCGAAGGCAACGTCTTCATCAAGGGACGCAGCAAGAACATGCTTCTCGGTGCAAGCGGACAGAACATCTACCCCGAGGAGATTGAGGACAAACTCAACAGCCTGCCCATGGTACAGGAATGTGTGGTTATACAGAAGGGCGAGAAACTCTATGCCCTCGTATATCCCGACATGGAACAGGCCAAGGCACTCAAACTCGGCGAGGAGGAACTGAAGAGCATCATGGAGCAGAACCGCAAGGACCTCAACGTGCAGATACCTGCATACGAGCAGATTTGCGGCATACGCATCATGGAGCAGGAGTTCGAGAAGACTCCCAAGCGTTCCATCAAGCGCTTCCTGTACAAGGACGCTGAGGTGTAAACAAAACACATAGCATCAGGCAAGACAAATGACTATATATCCTTCGTTTAACAAGAACATAGAGGAAAGCATCCGAAAACATTGGAGCCTTCCCTCTATGTCCGACTACGGCAAGCAGACTTTCCAATACAGCGACATTGCAGAGGAAATAGCCAAACTGCACATCCTCTTTGCCAATACCGGCATCAGGAAGGGTGACAAGATAGCCATCTGCAGCCGCAACATGAGCCGTTGGGGAGTAGCGTTTCTGGCCACCCTCACCTATGGTGCCGTAGCAGTTCCCATACTGCACGAGTTCCACCCCGAGCAGGTACACCATATCGTAAACCATAGCGAATCACGCATCCTCTTCGTCGGCGACCTCGTATGGAAGAAACTCGACGCCAAGGAGATGCCTGGCCTTGAAGGCATTGTGCAGTTGAACGACTGGACATTGCTTTCCGCCAAGAACAAGAAACTGAAGGATACCGTAGAGAATCTCAACAGATGCTTTGGCGAGAAGTATCCCGCCAGCTTCGGCCAGAAGGACCTTGCCTACCATGCCGACGAACCGGAGGAACTGGCAATAATAAACTACACCTCCGGCACGACTTCCAACTCCAAGGGCGTGATGATTCCATACCGTGCCATCGTGGGCAACATGATGTGCGCAGGCGAACTCATCGGCAACAACGCAAAGGCAGGCGACACGCTCCTGTCCATGTTGCCCCTGGCACACACACTGGGAATGTCGTTTGAATTCCTCTTTGAATTCGTCTGGGGCATACACGTACACTTCCTCACAAGCAAACTGACTCCGAGCATCCTGCTCAAGGCATTGGCCGACATACGTCCCATAGCCCTCGTGTGCGTACCTCTTATTATAGAGAAGGTTGTGCGCAAGGCCGTAATGCAGAAAATCAGCGACCCGAAGATAAAACTGCTTCTGAAGACCCCGATAATCGGACGCAGGATAAAGGACAAGATATTCCAGGGCATACGCAATGCCTTCGGAGGCAACTTCTACGAGGTGGTTATCGGAGGTGCGGCAATGAACCAGGAGGTGGAAGCGCTATTGCACGACATCGGCTTTAACTTCACCGTCGGGTATGGAGCCACGGAATGTGCGCCACTCATATCATGCGAAGACTGGAAGGACTTTGTCTTGGGCAGTTGCGGCAAGACGGTAAAGCGGATGGAAGTGAAGATAGACAGCCGCAACCCATACGACATCCCAGGCGAGATCCTTGTAAGGGGACAGAACGTGATGCTCGGTTACTACAAGAATCCCGAGGCTACGGCCGAGACGCTCCGCAACGGATGGTATCACACCGGAGACCTTGGCATCATAGACCGCCATGGCAACATCTTCATTAAGGGCAGGATAAAGAACATGCTCCTTTCCGGCAACGGACAGAACATCTACCCCGAGGAGATTGAGGACAAACTCAACAACCTGCCTTTTGTACAGGAATGTGTCGTTGTCCAACGGGAAGGCAAACTTTACGGACTTGTATATCCCGACCCGGAACTTGTCAAGAAAAAGGATATCTCCCGTAAGGAACTGGCCGACAAGATGGAGGAGAACAGAAAGTTCCTCAACACACAATTACCGGCATACGAACAACTTGCCGGCATTATACTGCGAGATGAAGAATTTGAGAAGACGCCCAAACGCTCAATCAAACGATTCCTGTACTCGTAGCACCGATTAGCGGAATTACAACACCCTGCCGATGAGTATAATCTCGCCGGCAGGGTAAAGTGGGTAAATAAGACCCTGCCAAAAGAAGACGATAAAAGCAGAACAGTACATACACTTATTTAATGAAAAGAATACGCAATTTTTGCATCATAGCACACATCGACCACGGCAAGAGCACCCTGGCCGACAGACTTCTGGAAATAACCGAAACCATCAAGGCCACACACGGGCAGATGCTGGACGACATGGACCTGGAACAGGAGCGTGGCATCACCATCAAAAGCCATGCCATACAGATGGAATACGACTACAGGCGCGATGCCGGTGTCTGTCCCCTGCCTGTCAGCGATGATATCGAAGACGGACGCTATATACTGAACCTTATCGACACTCCTGGACACGTGGACTTCAGTTACGAGGTTTCCCGTTCCATAGCGGCATGCGAAGGTGCCTTGCTTGTAGTGGATGCCACACAGGGAGTTCAGGCCCAGACCATCAGCAACCTCTACATGGCCATTGAGCAGGACCTGGAAATCATCCCCGTCATCAACAAGTGCGACATGCCCAATGCCATGCCCGATGAGGTGGAGGACGAAATCATAGAACTTATCGGATGCAAGCGCGAAGAGATACTTCGTGCCAGCGGCAAGACAGGTGAGGGCGTACCCGAAATCCTCCGCGCCGTGGTGGAGCGTGTCCCACACCCAGAAGGCGATGAGGACGCACCCTTGCAGGCGCTCATCTTCGACAGCGTCTTCAACTCCTTCCGCGGTATCATCGCATACTTCAAGATAGTGAACGGAAGCATAAAGACCGGGGATGCAGTAAAGTTCATGAACACCGACCGCGAATACAAGGCGGATGAAATAGGCGTACTGAAGATGGACATGGCACCACGCACGGAACTGCATTGCGGCGACGTAGGCTATATTGTTTCAGGAATCAAGACCGCCACCGAGGTAAAGGTGGGCGATACTATCACCAAGGTTGTGACACCAGCCAAGGAGGCCATTGCCGGTTTTGAGGAGGTAAAGCCCATGGTGTTCGCAGGCCTGTACCCGATAGAGACGGAAGACTTCGAGAACCTGCGTGCATCCTTGGAGAAACTCCAACTCAACGACGCCTCGCTTACCTTCACCCCGGAGAGTTCCGTTGCACTGGGATTCGGATTCCGTTGCGGTTTCCTCGGCCTGCTCCACATGGAGATTGTACAGGAACGTCTGGACCGCGAGTTCAACATGGACGTCATCACCACCGTTCCCAACGTAAGTTATCAGGTTTACGACAAGCACGGCGAAGTGCGCGAGGTGCACAATCCCGCCGGCATGCCCGAAAGCACACTGATAGAACGCATTGAGGAACCCTATATCCATGCCACGGTAATCACACGCACGGACTACATCGGCAACATCATGACACTTTGCCTGGGCAAGCGTGGCGAGTTGCTGAAGCAGGACTACATCTCCGGCAACCGTGTGGAACTTCAATATGCCATGCCCCTCGGTGAGATAGTGATTGACTTCTACGACAAACTGAAGTCCATATCCAAGGGTTATGCTTCCTTCGACTACCATCAGTCTGGTTTCCGCCCCTCCAAACTTGTGAAACTTGACATCCTCCTCAATGGCGAACCCGTGGATGCCCTCAGCACACTGACACACTTTGACAATGCCGAGACCTTCGGCCGTCGTATGTGCGAGAAACTGAAGGAACTGCTTCCGCGCCAGCAATACGACATTGCCATACAGGCGGCCATAGGTGCCAAGATCATTGCACGCGAAACCGTCAAGCAGTTGCGCAAGGACGTATTGGCAAAGTGTTATGGCGGTGACGTGAGCCGTAAGCGCAAACTTCTCGAGAAGCAGAAGAAGGGCAAGAAGCGCATGAAGCAGATAGGCAATGTCCAGGTTCCGCAGAAAGCATTCCTGGCCGTGCTGAAATTAGACTAAGTGCAAAATAAAAAGCGGGGCAGGACAGACACACTGCCCCACACATACCATCCAATAAAGCAAAAACACAAACACCATGGATCACAGAAGAGACGTTGCAAGAGAGATTGCACGCAGATACTGCCGTCTGGAGCCTCACAGCATAGAGGTATTGGCAGATTTACTAATCCCGATGAAGTTCCTAAGGGGTGAGATTGTACTGCGCGAAGGCGAAGAATGTACATGCATGTACTATGTGGAACGAGGCATGGTACGCCAGTACTACTACAAGAACGGCAAGGACGTAACCGAACATTTCTCGTTCGAAGGCCGCATAGTCATGTGCATAGAGTCGTTGCTGAAGCACGTCCCCAGCCAGATTATCATCGAGGCCTTGGAAACAACCCATCTCTATGCCCTGCCACGCAAGAAACTGCTGGAAGTCATAGACACATGCCCCGAACTGGGCATTCTGTACCGCAAGATTACGGAACATGCGCTTATCAGTTCCCAGCATCATGCTGACTCGCAACGCTTTGAGAATGCACAGGAGCGCTATGAAAGACTTCTGCGCGAGAAACCGGAAATCATCCTCCGTGCCCCCATGATATATGTTGCATCCTTTCTGCAGATGACCCCCGAGACACTGTCACGTGTACGCGCCCAGCACGAAAAGAGCACAAAATAGAACAGAGCCGCCCTATGGCAGGCAAACATACTACATTCATGAAAAGAGTTTCCTTCGAAAGCGATTACAACAACGGGACCCTGCCCGAAATACTTTCACGCCTGATAGCGGAAAACGACAACAAAACCTCCGGCTATGGTTCCGACCCATACACGGCAAGTGCCAAGGAGAAGATACGACAGGCCATAGGTTGCCCCGAGGCCGACATCTTCTTCCTGATAGGCGGAACGCAGACAAACCAGACCGTCATCGATGCCCTCCTGCTGGGATGCGAAGGTGTCATTGCCGCAGAATCGGCACATATCAACGTGCACGAGTCTGGTGCCATTGAGGCCTACGGGCATAAGGTTCTGGTAATTCCCTCCGAAGGAAGCAAACTCACAGCCAAAGGCATAGACCAGTACATGTCTGCCTTCCTGGCCGACGAGACATATCCCCACATGGTATTGCCACGCATGGTCTACATCACCATGCCTACGGAACTGGGCATGCTCTACACTAAGCAGGAAATAGAGGACATACAGGAAGTGTGCAGACGCTACGACCTGCTGCTGTATGCCGACGGAGCACGTCTTGGATACGGTCTTACCTCATCCCAATCCGACATAACCCTGCCCTGGCTGGCACAACATGTGGACGCCTTCTATATCGGTGGCACCAAGGTGGGTGCCATGTTCGGCGAAGCGGTAGTCTTCAGCAACATCAAGGCACCAAGAGCCTTCTTCACCACCGTCAAGCGCCATGGTGCCCTTCTGGCAAAAGGCCGTATGCTGGGCATCCAGTTTGACACGCTTTTCACGGACAACCTCTATCTTCGCGTTGCCCGTCATGCCAATGAAATGGCGGAACGTCTTCGCGACATTTTCATCAGTCATGGCATACAAATGGGAGTGGATTCCCCCACCAACCAGCAGTTTGTCATCCTCACCTCACAGGAAAAGGCTCAACTCATGGAGTCCATCGCCTTCGAAGTGTGGTCGCCTCTCACCGACGGCAACATCCTGTGCCGCTTCGTCACCAGTTGGGCCACCACGGAAGAAGACCTGCAGGCATTGGACAAGGCGTTATCGGATATTCGACGATAGGTCCAATTCCCTGGTGCATGTCCGGAGCGGAAAATGTAGGTGTGAAGTGATGGCGTCAGAATTCAACGTTTACACGGAAGTTAACCATGCGTCCGGTCAGATAGTTAGGTACGGCATATTGGTCTCCCTTTACGTCTGTTACCCAGTAGTATCCGCTTACATTATCAAATCCGAATACGTTGAGGCAGTCCAGTCCGAGCCAGATGTTGCGTATAGGATTTTTCCTTAAATGCCGGTCCTCGTTGTTCAGGGCGCGGAAATTCATGCCCACGTCCACACGTTTGTATGCCGTAGACCTATAGACATGTTCTTCCAGGCCGGTATGTGGAGCGCCTATGGGCAGGCCTCCGGCGAAACATGCTTTCAGGTTCAGTTTCCAACGTGTGGTATTTGGGAAATAGTCCGTAAAGAACATATTCAGCGACCATGTCTGGTCCGTGGGTTGCGGAATGTCTTTTCCGTTAAGTTTCATTCGGGCACGCATCAGAGAAAAGGTAATCCAGGAATCGGTCCCTGGCACGAACTCTCCGTATAGTTTGAAGTCTGCTCCCATTACATTTCCGGTGGCACAGTTGCGACCGTAATAGACTATTTTGGTATTGTCCACGGTGTACGGGTTAAGTCTGTCCTGTGCCTTATAGTACAGTTCGGTAGAGAAGAGGAACGGACGTCTGCCCAGTTTGAACCGGTATTCGTATCCTGCAATGATTTGGAAAGAGCGTTGCGACTGTATGTTCTTGTTCAGTTGTACTATCGTGGTTGCCCCCACGTTGGTTGTATCGCGTAGTTCCTTATAGAACGGGCGCTGGTAGTACAGACCGGTAGCCAGGCGGAAGGTCATGTTGTCATGTCTTTTGGGGACGTAGGTAAGACTGGCGCGGGGAGAGAAGAGCCATTCTTTGTTCCATGACCAATAGGACATGCGAAGTCCGTAGTTGAGACTGAATATGCTCTTGCTTGTTTCATGCCTCCATGTGTCCTGTGCATATAGTTCCAGATGATTGCCGGAGGTTTTGTTCTTGCTGCGTAGATTGTAGATTACTTCCAGAGCCTCGGGATTGTGGGGCATGGAGTATCCGGAACTGTCGCGGTATTCCCATTCTCTTGAACGTTCATCTACTTTTTCATGTCTGTATCCAAGTCCTGTTTCTATGTGATGTTTCCTGTTCCGGTATTCGTATGCCAGTTTCAGGCTATGCTGGCTGCTGTTAAGCATGTTCCTTGCATGCTCCATGTATGTTCCTACTGCCAGTTCGGTGGCGGTGCTTGTGTTGGAAAGCCAATATTGTCCTTGTATGTCGTAGGTTTCCCTTTCGCGTGTGCTGAATGTGGTGTAGTTCAGCGTTATCGTATGTTTATCCTTGATTTTCCGCTTTATTCGTGCTGTTCCATAAAATGTCTGAAAGAGATCTTCTTCCCAACCGTCAAAGTACACCTTGAAGTTATGTATGTTTTCCATGGTGCCGAAACTCGTTTCTCGTGTCTTGGGCGTGAACTTGTATTTGTTGTGTGATATGTAGCCGATCACATCCACGGTCCAGTCCTTTGCCGGTGTCCATGATATGTATGCCTGATAGTCTATAAAGTTCGGAGAGTATTCTGCATCGGTCTCCAGGGCTCCCAGCATGTATGAATTTGTCTTATACCTGAGACTGTGCGAAATGGAAACATTCTTGTTTCCCCATCCCATATATGCCGATGCCCCCAGCAAGGATGCAGATAGGTCTCCTTCCCATTTTGCCGGCTTGCGGTATTCTATGTCAAGTACAGAGGACATCTTGTCTGCGTATTTAGCATCAAATCCACCGGTGCTGAAGCGTACCTTGTCTACCATGTATGGGTTTATTACGGAGAGTCCTTCCTGTTCTCCGCTTCTTATCAGTAGTGGACGATACACTTCTCCTCCGTTTATGTAGACGCAGTTTTCGTCGAACGAACCTCCACGCACGTTGTATTGGGAGGAGAGTTCGTTGTGTTGCGACACTCCGGCCTGTGTTGCCACAAGATCCTCGACTGCATTTCCCGTTGTGCTGGGCATGCGTTTCAGTTCTTTGGTGTTCAGTTCCTGTGTCTGTCCCATCTGTCGGCGCAATTCCTTTATTTCTACCTCGCCGATGCTCATGTGGCTGTCATACATGATAATGTTCAGGGTCAGCGAGCCTTGCGGTTTCTGCAGTACCTTCCTTCGGGTGCGGTAGCCTATCATCCTGTAGGTAATGACAACGGAGTCGGCAGAATTGAACGAGAGGTTGTATTTGCCGTCCATATCTGCTGTAGTACCGGCATTCTGTCCCTCCACCTTGATGAGGCATAGACTTACCGGTGTGTTGTTTTCATCTGTAACCCGTCCTTTCAGATGAACTTTTGTCGTATCTGCAGCATAGGCGGTTGCCGTTGTTATGATGGCGAGCAGGTAGAGTAGTATTCGTTTCATACTGTTATAACGTGGAAATGCCCCGTTTTCTTGTTTTTCCGGTATCATTTTTTTGTATTCATGCATACTTATATCTATGTGACCGGATAATTGCTGTTCTACTTTATTTCCACCACCGTTATGCCGGCTCCACCGAAACGTACGTCTTCATCGCGTGCAGACCTTACCTGCGGTACGGTTTGCAGATACTGGCGTATGAGTTGGCGCAGGATACCGTTGCCCGTACCGTGCAGGATGCGTATGCGTGACGCTCCCACCAGAATGGCATCGTCCATGTAGTGTGTTATGGTGTCGAGCGCTTCATCACCCCGCATGCCGCGTATGTCTATTTCGGGATGGAAGTTGAGGTGAGTTTCGCGAATTTTGTCCTGAGTGTCGCGGCTCACATACGTTGCCACCTGGAAAGACTGCTGTTCCTGCTTTTTCTCCGGTTTGGCAGGGACCAGTTTCTTGGCATCCATCACGCTTCGTACCATGCCGAACTGCACTGTTATTCTCTTGCCGTCAATCTTTTCCACCGTGCCTATGGCCGTGGTGCCGGTTATCTTTACGGGCATGCCCACGGCAAGTCCGCTTTCGTTCTTGGGTTTGGCACCGAGGGCGCTGAGCAGTGTGCCGAGGGCTGGACGCTGTGCTTCTTGGGCGGCCTTCTCGGCTTTTTCGCGCCGGCGGTCCTCCTGTCGCTTCTTGCGTTCCTGGATCTGACGCATCTTGCGCTCTATCATCTCGTCGTGCTCGCTACGTGTGGCCTGGTCCAGTTGTTCGCGGAACTCGTTCAGTTCGCTGCGTATCTCGCGTGTACGCTCTTTCTCTGCCTGAGCCTCGCGTATCTCTCGGATGGTGTTCTCCACCACGGCATTCGAGTTTTGGATTATCTCTTCTGCCTGCTGGCGTGCACCTTGGATGATTTCCTTGCGCTTGTGCTTCAGTTCCTCAATTTCTCGCTCATACCTCTGTATGGTCTGCTCCATCTGCTTCTCCTGCGAGTGTATGGTCTGGCGCTTGCCCTCCCAATACCGTTTGTCGCGCACGATGTCCAGCAGGTACTTGTCGGCATTCACGTAGTCCTTGCCCACAAGGTTGGTGGCATCTGTGATGACCTCCTCGGGGATTCCTATCTTACGTGCTATCTCTATGGCAAAGGAACTGCCAGGATTGCCTATCTGCAACTGGAACAGGGCCTGCATCTGGTGCCTGTCGTAGAGCATGGCACCGTTTACCACACCATCGTGAGCATCGGCAAAGTGCTTCAGGTTCTGGTAGTGGGTGGTGATGACGGCAAATGCTGACTTCTGTGTATAACGCATCAGTATGGCCTCGGCCATGGCTCCGCCTATTGTGGGTTCCGTGCCTCCGCCGAATTCGTCTATGAGCAGCAGGGTGGAGGAGTCTGCCATCTTCATCATGTTCTTCATGTTGAGCAGATGGCTGGAATAGGTGGACAGGTCGTCCTCTATGCTCTGTTCGTCTCCGATGTCTATGGCCAGTTTGTTGAAGATTCCCATCTTGCTGCTTTCTCCCACGGGAATAGGCAGGCCGCACTGTAGCATGTACTGTATCAGGCCTACGGTCTTCAGGCACACGCTCTTGCCGCCGGCATTTGGTCCGGAGATGATGAGTATGTGCTGCTTTCTGTCAAGTTTGATTTCCAGAGGCACCACCTTCTTGCCCTGCTTCTCCAGGGAGAGTTTCAGCAGGGGATGCTGTGCCAGCGTCCAGTCTATGATGGGGTAGGGGGCAACGCCGGGATATATGCCTCCGATATGCTTGGCAAAGGATACTCGTGCCCTCACGAACTCCAGGTCGGCCAGGAAGGAGAAAGCCCTGAGCAGTTCCTTGGTGTTGGGACGTATGAGCATGGTTATGTGCTTGAGAATTTGTATTATCTCGCGCTTCTCCTCTGCTTCCAGTTCACGGATGCGGTTGTTGGCCTCCACCACCTCCTGCGGTTCTATGAACACGGTCTTGCCCGTGGCGCTCTCGTCGTGCACAATGCCGCGCAGGCGTTTTTTCAGCGTAGGGCTCACGGGGATTACAAGACGGCCTTCGCGGAACGTTGGCGTCACATCCTGTGCCACCAGCCCTTCATCTTTTACAGTCCTCAGTATGCCGTGCAGGGTGCGGTTCACACTGCCCTCCGATGCTCTCAGTTCGTGTCTGATGCGTGCCAGTTCGGGACTTGCCTCGTCCTTTATCTTGCCGTACTTGTCCAGAGTCTTGTCTATGGCACCGGCTACGGCAATGAAGGTGAAGACCCCCATGGACAGTTGGTTCAGGGCAGGGTAGGTGTATTCCTCGGCATTGTCTGCGGTGGCTCTGATAATCTTGAGCCATGAGTGCAGCGTGTCCAGGGACTTCTTCAGCCTGCCCAGATCGTCTTCCTCTATGTGTGCGCCCTCCAGGCGGATGCGCTGTATTGACGGACGGAGATCGTAGAATGCCATCTCCGGCAGTTCCACGGTCTCTTCCAGTATGGTCTCGAGTTCCTGGCTCTCCTGCAGTTTCTGACGTATGGCGCCAACCTCGGTCAGCATCTGCAGTTCTCCCACTCGCTCTCTGCCAAGTTCGCTTTGGCAGAAGCCTGATAGCAGAGCCTTTATGTCGTTGAACCCAATCTTGCTTTCGTAATTCTCGGGGTAAATCATAAGTTCTTTTCAGGATACATGTCATTCCACCACGTCGGGTCGTCCTGCAGCCACTTCTGGAACCATGCCATGATGCTGTCGTGCCAACGTATGCGCTTGTGGTGGTCTGCTATATAGTGGTTCTCTCCGTCCACCATGATGAAAGCGGTCTCCTTGCCCAGAATCTTCAGGGCGTTGAACATCTGTATTGACTCGCCCATGGGCACGTTGTTGTCCACGGTACCGTGCATGAACAGGATGGGGGTGTTCACCTTGTGAGCATTGAACAATGGGGCGTGCTCGGTGTAGAGTTTGCTGTTGTTCCAGGGGTAGGAGTTGGGAGATGCCGCAGCACTGTAGGTGTAGCCCCAGTTGCCCTCGCCCCAGTAACTGGCTATGCTTGAAATGCCGGCATGCGACATGGCGGCGGCAAAGATGTCGGTGCGTGTCTGCAGGTACTGTGTCATGAAGCCACCGTATGAAGCACCCATGCAGCCTATCTTCTTGGGGTTAACGAAGGGATGTTCCTTTATGAACTGCTTGGTACCGTTGATGATGTCGTCGGCAGTATAGTCACCCCATGCGTTGGAGTGGCGTGCGGCAAACTCCTGTCCGAAGCCTGTGCAACCGCTGGGTTGCAGCACATACACCACATACCCCATGGCAGCCCATGCCTGGTAGTTATAGGGACTTTCCAGCAGGCGTCCCACGGGGGTTACACCGCCATAGTAGTAGACAAGCATGGGATACTGCTTGGTCTCGTCAAAGTATGGTGGCAGATAGTAGCAGCCTGTGATGCTGTCGCCACGCTCTGTCTTGTATGTCCAGTCCTTGCATGTGCCCATGGCTATGCCGGCCAGTCGGGTGGGGTTGAGGTCGGTAAGCGATGTGTGCTTGTTCTTCTTCAGGTCCAGAACCCAACTGTGGTCGGTGGTTTCTCCGCTCAGGCCGGTATATACCATCATGGGCTTTTCCTTGGCCAGGCTGATGCTTCCGCTGATGTAAGGCTCGTTCAGTTGGAGCATTTCCCATTTGCCGTTTCTCTGTCCCTTCTTCTCTGTCATGTCCAGGCGGAACACGCTTGCCTGGTCCTTGTTCTCGCACAGGGCATAGAGATGGTTGTCGTAGACGGACCACTGTACGCTCTTGATGTTGGGGTCAAAGTCCTTGGTAAGAGGCTCCACCTTCTTGGTGTCCAGATCCATCAGGAACAGTTCGTACTCATAGTTGTTGGGAGTCATGCCCTCGGGGCATACATTGCCTATGCCGCCGAAAGCCTCGGGAGTACCAGTGAACAGCAGTTTCTTGCCGTCGGGCGAGAACTGTGCTCCGCGCACAAAGCCGTCTCTGTGGAAGAGAGTGTCCACCTTGCCCGTCTCCAAATTCATGAGCATGCCCATGGTGAAGTAGTAGGGACGTTCGTTGGCAACATCGTCGGACACGCTGATGTAGAGCAGTTTTCCGTCATTGCTCATGGTACCGCCTGTGCTGCGCAGACCTGTGGTAATCTGGCTGCGCACACCGGTCTTCACGTCTATGACGGAGAAGTAGGAACGGTTTCTCCAACCGGGAAGCCTGTCGTTGGGTTCCAGAATCTGGCGCACCTGGTTGTGCAGTTCCTTCTTGCCCTCAGTGCTCTGGCGTACGATAATCTTTGTGTCCCCGGCCACGAATGAGATGCCCTCCTGGCTGGGGTGTGTATAGAGGTGTTCCGTCTTTCCGCTGATTACATCCCTGTACCCGTAGATGCTCTTGTGGTTCTGGTCCACGGTGCGGCTGATGTACCTGCCGCCCTTTGCCGCCCACTGCACGAAGTTGTAGGGTTGGTAGCGGTTGCCTGTCTGCAGGTCAATGATGTACTTTGTCCATTCGTTCTTGCCGTCGGCGCGTGTGATGTAACTGTTTTCCATCACGAAGCGTCCGTCGGCGGAAATGCTGGTGCTTGACAGGCGCTGGCCGGTCATGTGGTCATTCAGCGTGTAGTTGCGTTTCTCTCCGGCATTGATCTTCACTCCGGCAAAGTGAGAAGTCCACAGGGTATCCTTGCCTACGACAACTTTTATCTCCACGGTGTCGGGATTGTCCTCTTTCTGCTGCAGTTTCAGCATGCAATCGTGTCGACCGGCTATGAGGGCAACTTCACCGTTCTGCTGCTTGCCGTCGACGAATAAAGCGTTCTTGCTCTTCGCCTTGACGATGAAACAGACCTTCTGGTACTGGTTGTTGTCCACGGTAAAGCCTAACTGGTAGATGCCTTTGCCGTTGATGATGAAGCTTGTGCTGTCTGTTGCCGAAAGTTCGTGTGTTCCCTCGGTGGCAGACTTTTTCCAAGCGTTCATGTCCATGGGCATGTCCCATTGCAGGTCGTCCTGGTTATAAACCTTGTCGTTGGCGTCCTTTTCCGTTGTGGTCAGTACATTGTGCTGGACGAAGGGTCCTGCTACCTTCACGCTTTCCACGCGGATGGTGTCCTTTTGTGCAAATGCCGTTGTGCCGATGGCCAAGAGCATTGCCAGGAATTGTAAGTTCTTCATTGTATGATGTAATTTTAGGGTCCTTAGGGTCTTTAAGGTCCTTAGGGTCTTTAGGGTTTTTAGGGTCTTTAAGGTCTTTAGGGTCCTTTGGGAGTTTTCCGTTTTCCGTTTCCGGTTTCCTGTTTCCTGTTTCCTGTTTCCCGGTTGTAACTACTCCCCTCCCTTGTGGAGGGGGTGGGGGAGGGTCTTCTTCCCCTTCCGTTTCCCCTACTGTCTTGTCACGTCTTTTACTCCCTTTACAGTTTTCAGTTTCTTGATAAGTTGTTGCAGGCGGCTGGTGTCGTCCACCATTACGGTAAGGTTGCCGAAGAAGATGCCGTCGTTGGAATCTATGCTTATGCTCCTGAGCAGGATTCTTTCCTCCTTGCTGATGATGCTGGTAATGTTGTTCACTATACCGATGTCGTCATTACCCACAACCCTTAGAGTGATGGGATACTGCTGTCCGCCCTTTCCGGCCCATTCGGCCTTTACTATACGGTAGCCGAATCGCTCGCGCATCTGCTTGGCATTGGGACAGTCCGTGCGGTGTATCTTGATGCCGCCACCGCTGGTAACGAAACCGAACACCTCGTCGCCATAGACAGGCTGGCAGCATTTTGCCATCTGGAAGTCAATGCCTTTCAGACTGCGGTCTATGATGAGTACGTCCTCCCTGCTCTTCTCTGTGTCTGTGCCGGCAGGTTCTGCCAAGACAAACTCCTTGGCGCTGGTGTGCTCTGTGGAGGTCTTGTTTTCCGAGGGGTTCAGACGGCCGGCATAGTCTTCCAGAACGTCGTTTATGTCCAGTTCCTCTTCTGCCAGGGCGGCATAGAAGTCCGTCACCATCTTGTAGCCGAAGCCCGTGATGGTGTGCATCAGCGTGGCCTCGTCGAATTCCAGTTTGCGGTTCTTCATCTTGCGCTCCAGGACCTCCTTGGCCATCAGCGCCTGTCGGAACTGCATTTCCTTCAGGCTTTGGCGTATCTTGGCCTTGGCTCTGGTGGATGTGGCAATGTTCAGCCAGTCCTGTTTTGGGGTCTGGTTGTTGTTGGTCATTATCTCCACCTGGTCGCCACTGTGCAGAACCTGCTTGATGGGCACCTGTTTGCCGGCTATGCGTGCTCCGGTGCAGCGGTTGCCCAGACCTGAGTGTATGTGGTATGCAAAGTCCAGCACGGTGGAGCCTGCCTGCAGTTTGAACAGATCTCCTTTCGGGGTGAACACGAAGATACCGTCCTCCTTGGCCTCCTTCACTCCCTTGTATCTCCAGTGGGCTGCCAGTCCGTGCTCGGCAATGTCGTCCATTCGCTCGGTGCGTATCTGCACTTCCACCCACTTTTCTTCTGGTCCCAGGACCGTGATGTGCAGGGATTCGTATCCGTTGTCCTTGGGCACGGAAAGCCAGTCGCGCATCCTCTTGGGATTGGACTGGTACATGTCGGTGATTATGGAGAAGACCTGCCAGCAGTCCTGCTTCTCCTTGTTCCGGGGAGAGTCCAGGATGATACGGATGGCAAACAGGTCGTACACGCCGTCCACGCCCACATGCTGCTTCTTCATCTTCTGCCAGATGCTGTGTATGCTCTTGGTCCTGCCTTTCATGTGGAACTTCAGGCCAGCCTCTGTCAGTTTCTTTTCTATAGGCCCTATGAAGCGTGCCACGTACTGGTCCCTGGACTTCTTTGTCTCGTTCAGTTTCTCCTTTATGTGGTAGTAGGCTTCGTGCTCCAGGTATTTCAGCGATAGGTCCTCCAATTCGGATTTCAGTTTGTACAGGCCCAACTGGTGTGCTATCTGTGCCCAAAGGACACCGGCCTCGCGGCTTTCCTTCTGTTTCAGTTCGCCATTCTCCACGTCCTTGATGTTGCGCATCAGTGTCACGTGGAAGGCGATGAACATCATCACCACCTTCATGTCCGCAATCTCGGACATGATGAGGGCACGCAGGTTTTCATCCTCCACATTGGCCGACTTTTCCTTCAGACCCTCCACCTTCTGCACTGCGGACACGAAACTGCTGTTCTCGTCCGACAGGAGTTCGTAGATGTTCTCCGTTTCTCCGGTTTCTTCTTTCAGTATTTCAGATGTCTGGTCGGCTATTTGTACGGGGTCCAAACCAAAGACTTCACATAAATGCAACATAGGCTTTTCAATTTCGAATACAAATGTACAAAAAAAGGGGGAAAAGACCTCCATATATAATAAATAATGTGTATATTTGCGATGAAAACCATTAAATCCGATATTATGTTAACAGAGCAGGAATTACAGCAAATTGCCCAAAAGGGCATCAGTGAGGAACAACTTCAGGCGCAGTTGAAGAGTTTCGAGAAGGGTTTCCCTTTCCTCCGCCTTCAGGCTGCCGCAAGTACAAGCAACGGCATCATCGCTCCCACGGAAGATGAGCAGGAGGCATACGTAAACACATGGAACAGATACAAGCAGGAGGGACACCGTATCACCAAGTTCGTCCCTGCATCCGGTGCCGCCAGCCGTATGTTCAAGGCTATGTTTGAATTTGTCGATGCTGACTACGATGTACCCACCACCGACTTTGAGAAGAAGTTCTTCCAGGATATAGAGAAGTTTGCGTTCTACCAGGCACTGGACGATGCCTGCAACGTTATTGAAGGCAAGGGCATCAAGGCTCTGATGGAGGAAGGCAACTACAAGGCCGTTGCCGCAGCCATGCTTGATGCCGACGGTCTCAACTACGGACAGTTGCCCAAGGGTCTGCTTCAGTTCCATTCCTACGAGGACTGTGCCCGCACTCCCCTTGAGGAGCACCTTGTGGAGGCAGCCCTCTATGCCAGCAGTCAGGGCGAGGCAGACGTACACTTCACCGTAAGCACCGAGCACCGCGAACTCTTCGAGGCACTGGTTCAGGAGAAGGTGGCAGAGTACGAGAAACAGTATGGCGTCCATTTCAATGTAAGTTTCAGCGAGCAGAAGCCCAGCACCGACACCGTTGCCGCCAATATGGACAACACCCCCTTCCGCAACGATGATGGCACCTTACTGTTCCGTCCAGGCGGTCATGGCGCTCTTATCCAGAACCTCAACGATCTGGAGAGCGATGTCGTTTTCGTGAAGAACATTGACAACGTCGTCCCCGACCGCCTCAAGGAAGACACCACCCAGTGGAAGCAGGTCCTGGCAGGCATCCTCATCGATGCACAGATACAGACCTTTGCTTACCTGCGTCTTCTGGACAGCGGTGACTACAACCACGACGACATAGAGAACATGATCCGCTTCCTGCGCCACACCCTGTGCACCGACCGTGCCGACATCAAGGAGATGGAGGATGCCGAACTCGTATGCTATCTGCGCGAGAAACTCAACCGTCCCATCCGTGTATGCGGCGTGGTGAAGAACGTGGGCGAACCCGGCGGTGGTCCGTTCCTGGCATACAACCCCGACGGAAGCGTGTCCATGCAGATTCTGGAAAGCAGCCAGATAGACACCAACAATCCCGAGTACATGCGCATGTTCACCGAGGGCACGCACTTCAATCCCGTGGATCTCGTTTGCGGCATACGCGACTACAAGGGCAACAAGTTCGACCTGCCCAAGTATGTAGACCCCGCTACAGGTTTCATCTCCTTCAAGAGCAAGTCCGGACGCGAACTCAAGGCCCTTGAACTTCCCGGTCTGTGGAACGGTGCCATGAGCAACTGGAACACTCTGATGGTGGAGGTGCCTCTCTCCACGTTCAACCCCGTAAAGACCGTCAACGACCTGTTGCGCGAGCAGCACCAGTAATGAAGATAAAAGAACAGTCCCCGGGACTCCGTGCTATCAGTTTTACCCTCTTTGCACGGCTCTCCTGAGGACTGGTCCCGAGGGAGGTTTTTTCGGCATCCGCCTTTTGGTGGATGCCTTTTTTTTGTGTGCATGTAGAACCTGACCGGGCAACATCATCAAATGGCATCCGGAAAATGCTGTTCTCCCGAGGGCGTGCCACTGTTCTCCCGAGGGCGCGCCCCTGTTCTCCCGAGGGCACTGCCCCGTTCTCCCGAGGACCGGGAGGCGCTGTCGGGAGGGCTATCTCATGTCTATGATTTCATGTCCGGGATATTTTGCCGCAGGGAATTTGAAGTGCTCGTTGCCGAAATGTATGCCCTTCTTGAAGTCCTTTATGCTGATGCGCATCCAATTTCCCTGGTTGCGTACGCGTATGCAGAGTGGCGTGAAAGTTTGCCGGTCTATGCTTACCGTTATCACGCTTGGTTCCTGTCCCTTTTTCTTTGGTTTCAGCGTTACGTCCCATGTCTTTATTCCGCGTAGTTCGGACTTTTTGGAAGAAAGGTTGAATCCCTGCTTGTAAATGTTCATGAAGGCAAGGGGGGATGTTGCCTGCAGTTCTTCGTTAGTGGGTGAGACCAGTGTCACCTCTTCGTTGCCGGCCATCATGTTCCATTGGTTCTGTCCGTCGAACCATGTGCAGATGGCAGTGGTCTTCATGACGTATTTTTGTCCCAGGAGGTCTATGGAACCTGATATGGAATCCTGTGGCGTAGTGCCTTTGAATGCTGTTGTGGAGAAGTTTGCTGTCATGCCGCCGGATTTTGTCAGGTGCTCTGCCGTGCGGTCAAGTATCTCTCGTGGGCTCATGTCCTTCTGTGCCGGCGAGTACAGGTTTCCGGCAAAGGCGGTGAAAAGTATGATGAGGAGTTTCTTCATGTCGCTGTGTCTTTATAATGTTTAACGCATGTTGCTTAGGCGGAACTGCAGGTCTTCCTCGCTCATGCACAGTACTTCTCGGGGTTTGCTGCCGTGTGCAGGTCCTACGATGCCTGCCACCTCCAACTGGTCCATCAGTCGGCCGGCACGGTTGTATCCTATGGAGAACTTGCGCTGTATCATGCTGGTGGAACCTTGCTGTGTCTGTATGACCAGGCGTGCCACCTCCTCGAACATGGGGTCCAGGTTGTGCATGTCCACGTCCGGTCCGTCCCCGTCTTCCCCCTCCATTGCTACGGGAGGCAGCGGGCATGGGCCGAGGTAACTCTGCTGGCATGCTATGTACTTGGTGATGGCCTCCACTTCCGGAGTATCCACAAAGGCGCACTGCACGCGGACCGGTTCGCTGCCTCCGCCAAGGACAAGCATGTCGCCCTTGCCCACAAGTTGCTGCGCGCCTGCCCTGTCCAGGATGGTGCGGCTGTCCACCATGGCGCTTACCTTGAATGCCATGCGTCCGGGGAAGTTGGCCTTGATGGTGCCGGTGATTATGTTGGTGGTCGGTCGCTGGGTGGCAATGATCATGTGTATTCCCACGGCGCGTGCCAACTGTGCTATGCGGCAGATGGGCAGTTCTATTTCCTTGCCTGCAGTCATGATAAGGTCTCCGAACTCGTCGATGATAACCACTATGTACGGCATGAAGCGGTGTCCGTTCTCGGGATTGAGGTTGCGCGACTTGAACTTGTCGTTGTATTCGCGCAGATTGCGTGCACCGGCTTTTTTCAGCAGGTCGTAGCGGTTGTCCATCTCCACACAGAGGGACTTTAGCGTCTGCACGACTTTCTGGACGTCGGTGATGATGGGTTCGTCTCCTTCCGTCCCCTCTACCTGTGCCAGGAAATGGTTGATGATGGGGGAATATACGCTGAACTCCACCTTTTTGGGGTCTACCATCACCAGTTTCAGTTCTGCCGGGTGCTTCTTGTATAGCAGGGATGTGATTATGGCATTGAGACCTACGGACTTGCCCTGTCCCGTGGCACCGGCGACGAGCAGGTGCGGCATCTTTGCCAGATCCACCATGTAGAGTTCGTTGGTGATGGTCTTTCCCAAGGCCATAGGCAGTTCGAACTGCGTTTCCTGGAACTTGCGGCTGTTGATGATGCTCTCCATGGACACTATCTGGGGCTTTGCGTTGGGCACTTCTATGCCTATGGTGCCCTTGCCGGGTATGGGTGCAATGATGCGTATTCCCAGTGCGGAGAGCGACAGGGCTATGTCGTCCTCGAGGTTGCGGATCTTGGAAATGCGCACTCCGGGTGCAGGCGTAATCTCATACAGGGTGATGGTGGGGCCTACGGTTGCCTTTATGCTTGATATCTTGACGCCGAAGTCGGACAGTACCTGTATGATGCGGTTCTTGTTCTGCTGCTGCTCCTCCATGTCTATGGAGGTGTCGATGTCGTAGTGCTTCAGGAGGTCCAGGGTGGGGTATCTGTAGTTCTCCAGGTCCAGTTTCGGGTCGTAGGGTTCCAGTTGGCGTGTGTCGTCGAGATGCGCTTCCTCTTCCTCAATGCCCTTGTGTATGGTCATGTTGCTGTTTTCCCCGCTTTCATCGTCCGATGATGCTGGGATTATGTCCTGTCCCTGCACAATGTCCAGGTCGGGGATGTTGTCCGGAGTCCATGCGGCTGCATCTGGAGTTTCCGGCGTGATGTCGTTGAATTCAATGGTTGTGGCGGTTTCTTCAGACGTCAGCCCTGTGTAAACCTCCTCTGTGCCTTCCGTTTCCTGTTCGGTGTCGTCTTCCGTTGCCCTGTCCTTCCTGGCGGATTTGATGTAACTTGCGGGGGCCAGGACTTTCCTGATGATCCTGATGGTTTCGTCGGACAGGTATATCAGGTATCCTATTGCTATGGTTATGAGGATGAGGAAGGTGCCTATGCTGCCCGTCTTTGCTTTTAGGAACTCCACTTCCGTCTCTCCAATGCCACCGCCAAGGTTGATGGGGCTGTGGAATCCGTTCAGTATGGGCTGGAACATGAAGTGTGCGAAGGCCGACGACCATACCATCAGTATGGAGCAGTTCAGGAACCATTTCCACAGTCTCACCTTGTACACCCGCATGATTCTGAGCGAAGCCACAAGGAAGAACAGCGGAATGAAGAAGGAGGAGACTCCCCAGCAGTCGTCGATGAAAAAATCTGCCGTGGCAAGTCCCAGTGTGCCCATCCAGTTCTTGGCACGTTCGCCCTCGGTCCATGTGGAGTCTTCGGCTGCGGTGAACAGGTGTGATGTTATGCTGAGCAGGATGAAGCAACTGATTACAAAAATAACGGCACCTATGCAGAATCGTGTGATTTCTGCCTTGGACATGCCGTCGTCCGTCGTTGCCTGGGTGTCGTCTCCGCTCATGTCTTTCCAGAAACTTTTTGTTTTGCCGAAAATGCCGTTCCCGGAATCCGTTTCGGTGTTGATGCCGCCTTTCTTAATAGGCTTTTTGTCAGTTTTATTGCGTGCCATAAGGGTCAAATGGATTTTCTTCTGCAAATTTAAGGGAAAAAAACGGAAAAGGGGAGTAAATGAAGTTTTTTTTCTTAATTTTGTACTCGAATAGAAGAAATGCCGGTTGAAGGCGTTGGTAATGGAACCTACCTATATATTATAAATGAAGACGCTTGTAAGCAGATACGACAAGAAATTGATTCCCCAGTTGCCAAAAGTACTGTTTCAAGGTCGGATTGTTGTAATACAGGGCAAGGAGGAGGCTGCCAGGGCGGTGGATTTCCTGCTTGGACAGGAGATCCTCGGCATAGACACGGAGACCAAGCCGGTTTTCAGGAAAGGGTGCGGGATGAACCCGGTCGCATTGCTACAGGTTTCCACAGACGATACGTGTTTCCTTTTCCGTTTGAACCATATAGGCTATACCGACGAACTTGTCCGTCTCATGAGTGACGACAGGGTGCTTAAGGTAGGGCTGTCGCTCAAGGACGACTTCATGCAACTGGCCAGGCGAAAGCCATTCACGCCGGGCAGACACGAAGAACTGCAGGCGATGGTCAGGAAAATGGGCATAGAAGACCAGTCGTTGCAGAAACTGTATGCCAATTTCTTCGCCAGGAGAATAAGCAAGTCCCAGCAACTGACAAACTGGGAGGCGGATGTCCTTACGGAAGCGCAGAAACGTTATGCCGCCACGGATGCTTGGGCATGCATACAGATATACAGGGACATACTCAGGCTTGAAGAAAACGGCTATATGCTGGAAATGGTGCCGGTTCCGGAACAGCCGTCCCCCTCCGGTCAGACGCAAGGACAAAATCCGGACAAGAAGGAGAAGAAAAGGAAAAAGGAGCAGGAGAGGCGCCGCAGGAACAGGTCCAAGGAAAAGATAAGCAGAAGACTGGACAAGGAAAGGAAAGACAAGGAGAAGATGAGGTCAATGGAATGACGGATTAAATAATACAGATCGACGATGGCAGATAACAAGACTATAGTCCTTAAGAAAGGAAAGGAGGAAAGCCTCCGGAGGAGACACCCCTGGATATTTTCCGGTGCGATACATCATACCGAGGGCGGCATACAGGAAGGCGACGTTGTGCGGGTGCTGGCCTCCAGCGGTGAGTTCATTGCTGTAGGGCATTGGCAGATAGGCAGCATTGCAGTAAGGGTGCTGTCTTTTGAAGATGTGGCGATCGACGGTGAATTCTATGAAAACAGACTCTCCGTGGCATTGGATGCAAGAAAGTGCATGGGATTGCTGCGTAATGAGGATGGCCCGGATGCACGTTCGAGGAACACGACCTACCGCCTGGTGCATGGGGAGGGCGACAATCTGCCGGGACTTGTAATCGATGTGTATGGCGATACGGCAGTCATGCAGGCGCACAGTGTGGGCATGCATGCCGACCGGATGCTTGTTGCCCGCTCTCTGCAGAAGGTGATGGGAGATACGGTAAGGACAGTGTACTACAAGAGTGAGACCACACTGCCGTTCAAGGCAGACCTGGGACAGGAGAACGGTTTCCTCATAGGGCACTCCAACAACGACGTAGCCGTGGAGAACGGACTGAAGTTCCATATAGACTGGCTGAAAGGGCAAAAGACAGGTTTCTTTGTAGATCAGCGAGATAACAGAAGTCTGTTGGAGCAATACTCCAAGGGCAGGAAAGTCTTGAATATGTTCTGCTATACCGGCGGGTTCAGCGTCTATGGCATGCGCGGAGGAGCGGAACTGGTACATAGCGTGGACAGCAGTGCAAAGGCTATAGAACTTGTCAACAAGAATATCCTCCTCAATTTCCCCTCAGATACAAGGCACGAGGCTTTCGTGGCCGATGCATTCAAGTATCTTGATGAAATGGCGGCAAACTACGACCTCGTGATACTGGACCCGCCTGCATTTGCCAAGCACAGGGATGCACTGAAGCAGGCATTAAGGGGATACACCAAGTTGAATGCAAAGGCTATGGAGAAAATGCCTAAAGGAAGCATACTCTTCACCTTCTCCTGCTCGCAGGCGGTCAGTAAGGAACAGTTCCGCACTGCCGTATTCTCCGCCGCCATGCAGACGGGCAGGCAGATAAGGATACTGCACCAATTGCACCAGCCGGCAGATCACCCCATTAACATATACCATCCCGAGGGAGAATACCTCAAGGGACTGGTGGTGTACATCGAATGATGCTGACGGGGCAAACATGGTAGAAACTTATAAAGTACTTCTATAATGCTATGAATATAAAAATCAGACTTACAGTACTCAATTTTCTTGAGTTTGCCGTATGGGGCGCTTATCTGACCAGCATGGGCGGTTACCTTGCCGGTGTGGGATTGGGGGAGTTTATCGGATACTTCTATTCCGTACAGGGTTTTGTCTCACTGATTATGCCTGCGCTGATGGGTATAGTGGCAGACAGATGGGTTCAGGCACAAAAGGTCCTGAGCATTTGCCATCTGCTGGCCGGACTCATGATGATAGCGGCATCTGTGTATGGCATGCAGGTTTCGGACAAGGTTGAATTTTCCGTCTTGTTCGGCCTCTACACGACGAGTGTGGCATTCTTCATGCCAACCATAGCCCTTGCCAATTCTGTCTCATACAATGCCTTGGACAAGGCCGGTTTGGATGCAGTCAAGACCTTTCCGCCAATCCGTGTCTTTGGAACCGTAGGTTTCATAGTGTCCATGTGGATAGTGGATTTGAGCGGATGGCAGACCACACCCATGCAGTTCATGTGGAGCGGTATGTTGTCGGTCCTCCTTGCCGCATACTCGCTGACTATGCCAAAGTGTGTGACAAGCACCAACAGGGAATCCAAGAACATAGTGCAGGCGCTCGGCCTGGAGGCATTCAGCCTGTTCCGGAATTACAGGATGGCGCTTTTCTTCATCTTCTCCATGCTGTTGGGGTGCTGCCTGCAGATAACAAACGGTTATGCCGGTCCTTTCCTGCAGTCTTTCGGTAGCGACGAGGCATACCGCGGTACGTTCGGTGTAGAACACTCCAATATACTGATATCCCTGTCACAGATGAGCGAAACATTGTGTATTCTGCTGATACCGTTCTGTCTCAGCCGTTTCGGCATAAAGAAGGTGATGCTTATGTCTATGCTTGCATGGGCAATGAGATTCGGGTTCTTTGCCATAGGAAATCCGGGCGACGGAGTATGGCTGCTGGTTCTCAGCATGATTGTCTATGGTATTGCCTTTGATTTCTTCAACATCAGCGGTTCGCTCTTCGTGGACAAGGAAACCGACATAAGTATAAGGAATTCGGCACAGGGACTGTTCATGATGATGACCAACGGTTTCGGCGCATCACTGGGAATGATTGTGGCAGGATGGGTGATGAACATGTACACGGAGAACATGGACGGGCTGATGGTGGACAAACCCGGTACCGGCGGTTGGCAGGAGGCCTGGACGGTGTTCGCAGTCTATGCTTTTGCAGTTGCCGTAGTGTTTGCCCTCATGTTCCGCTACAGACATACCCCGGAAAAGACCGGTCAAATCCGATAAGGCATGAAGGAGGTCCGCTTTTTCTACGACCCCGTTCTGTCGGGTTCGCTTCCGGAGGATGAAGCCAAGCATGCTGTCCGTGTGTTGCGCATGAAGGAGGGAGATGAGATATGCCTCATGGACGGGCGTGGCACGTTTTACCGTGCGGAAATATCCACGGCATCCAACCACCGCTGTTTATACAGAATATTGGAGGAGGAGAAGCAGGCGAGAGCATGGAAGGGTAACATCCATCTGGCCGTGGCACCCACCAAACTCAACGAACGGATGGAGTGGCTTGTGGAAAAAGCCACGGAGATAGGGTGGGATAGGGTGTCTTTCCTTAACTGCCAATTTTCCGAGCGCAGAAACATAAAGTCGGAACGCATGGAGAAGATAGCCGTCTCTGCCACAAAGCAGTCGCGCAAGGCCTGGATACCCTCTGTAGGTGAAATGCAGTCTTTCAGGGAGTTTGTCAGGCAATGGGGACTTGCCGAAGGGATGGCGGATGATGGGATACAACGGTTTATCTGCCATTGCAACGAGGGCATGAAACCTCATCTTAAGGATCTGTTGCATCCGGGCCATGACTGTATAGTGATGATTGGGCCGGAAGGTGATTTCTCGAAGGACGAGGTAAGAGAGGCAGAAGAATATGGATTTAAGGGCGTTTCCCTGGGAAGCAGCAGGCTCAGGACGGAAACGGCGGCTTTGGTGGCTGTGCATCTGATGCAGTTGGCACAGTCCGTGGCAGAATGATTAACCGGTTTATACAACCCACCTGTCAAGTCAAATGAATACTATAACAGATCTGTATACCGCATACGCAGGCAGGAAACCCTCCCAATGCGAAAGGATAGCCGGAGGAGGCAGTAGTAGGGAATACTACCGAATAACAGAGGATACAGGGCATACGCTGGTAGGTTCTGTGGGTACTTCCATTGAGGAAAACAATACCTTTATATATTTAACACGACACTTTAGGGAAAAGGGGTTGCCCGTACCGGAAATCTTTGCCGTGAGTGGGGACGGACTGGCATACCTGCAAAGCGACCTTGGCAACACAACTCTTTACGAGGCATTGAAAACCGGTCGTGAAAATCCGTGCGGATACAGTGCCGGTGACATAAGACTGCTGGAGAAGGCAGTTGCATTGCTGCCTAAAATACAGGTGGCAGGCGCAAAAGGACTTGACTTCGCGAAATGCTATCCGCAGGAGGCAATGGACGAACAGAATGTAATGTTCGACCTTAACTATTTCAAGTACTGCTTCCTCAAGACAACTTCAATCGACTTCAACGAACAGAAATTGGAGCAGGACTTCAGGGATATGGCGCGTGAACTCGGAGGGGCTTCCTCGCATTTCTTCATGTATCGTGACTTCCAGGCAAGGAATGTAATGCTCGGAACCGACGGGACACTGTCTTTCATAGATTACCAGGGAGGCAGGCGCGGACCATTGCAATACGACCTCGTTTCATTCCTGTGGCAGGCATCCTCGCACTTTGATGAGGATACCAGAAGCCATCTTACAGACGTATATATAGAATCATTGAAGAATTATGCTGACATAGACGAGACTTCATTCAGGAACAGTATTCCCCGTTGGGTCCTTTTCCGTATACTTCAGGTTCTGGGCGCTTACGGACTGAGGGGCAGGTATGAACGGAAGAAGTACTTCCTGGACAGCATCCCTGCGGCAATAAGGAACCTTGCCGGCATACTGAAGGCTCCGGGTGCATGTCCCTATCCGTATCTGTACGGAATCCTGGAAAGGCTTGTCTCCCTGCCGGAGTTCGCATGTGACGGATCCTCTGCTCCGAAGTCAGTTTCCGCCACCGGACGGACCAAGGGTATGCTGAAGGTGCGTGTCTATAGTTTTTCATATAAGAAAGGTATACCGGAGGACGTTTCCGGCAATGGGGGCGGGTATGTTTTTGATTGCAGGATGATACATAACCCTGGCAGATACGAACCATACAAGCATCTGACAGGTCTGGACAAACCTGTGGCTGACTTCCTGGAAAATGGCGGTGAAATGGCGGTTTTCCTCCAGAATATCTATAACATGGCAGACAGTCATGTGGAACGATACATGAAGCGTGGATTTACTTCGTTGATGTTTTCTTTCGGATGCACCGGAGGCCAACACCGTAGTGTGTATGGAGCCCAGCATCTTGCCGAACACATACATTCAAAGTATGGGATAGAGGTTGAGGTAAATCATCGTGAACAGGGAATAACTTCCATTTTGCCGGCAAGAAGGAAAGCCATGATATTCGCTGCAGGACTGGGGACAAGACTGAAACCCCTGACCGACAGCCGTCCGAAAGCACTTGTAGAGGTGTGCGGAAAACCTCTCATCGAACATGTCCTTGAAAGGTTGGTTTCTTGCGGTTTCAACGATATTGTCGTAAATGTCCATCATTATGCCGACATGTTGGAGAAATGGGGTGAGGGTATTGTAAATAACGGGCTTTACGAGAATGCTGGCTTAAGGATAACCTTTTCCGACGAACGCAAGGAACTGCTTGATACGGGTGGCGGCATTTCCAATGCCCTTCCCTTGCTGGCATGTGCCAATCCGGACTCGAAGGTGCTTGTCCACAATGTGGATATCCTGTCAAACGTGGATCTCCGGCAGTTCTGCTCTTGTTCAGACTCGTCTGCTTCCGCCATCCTGCTGGTGTCTAAACGCAAGACAGCCAGATATCTGGTATTTGACGACGATATGCGTCTTGTAGGGTGGACGAATATCCAGACGGGAGAAGTAAAGAGTCCTTTTGATGAAGTTCGGGATGCACTGTCAGAACGCGAACCGGATTTGCTGGATGTCGGCGGTTATCATCTGCGTGCCTTTGCCGGCATACATTATATTTCAACTGAACTTATATGCAGGATGCAATCCTGGCCCTCCAGATTCGGTATCATAGATTTCTATCTCGGCATGTGCAAAGATGTGGTGATAAAAGGTTACGAACAGGAAAACATGTGTATCATTGACGTGGGTAAACTCGCCTCCCTGTCCGAGGCCGAACATTTCCTTTCCACTGTTGCTCCGGGGACCGCTTCATGAGGTTTTCTCCTGACACATCCTCAGGTCATGAACCGGTCGGTCGGTTCTTCTTGCATGGACACGTTTTGTCCAATAGCAGTCCTCATGTTTTACGCACCCTTGACTTATGTCAATAATTGAGTCACGCACTTTCAATATCTGTTGATTTATTTTTGTATTAAGCAAAAAAACGTTAACTTTGCACGCGAATTCCTAAATAAACGCTAATTGTCATAAATGTATCATCATTGTTTTGATAACAGGGACTTTAAACTGCATTCCGGACCATTATGTTTTGGTGTGTGGTCTAATTCGCTGTACTATAGCGTTTTACCCCCC
>JAZURY010000048.1:0-20284 GCA_045606445.1 Bacteroidaceae bacterium | reverse complement strand
AACCAGAGAAAGCATCTTCCCCAATCTCCGTCACCGATTCTGAGATGGAGATGCTCGTGAGGCTGGAGCAACAAAGGAAAGCACTGTTCCCAATCTCCGTCACCGATGGTGGGATGATGATGCTCTTGAGACTGGAGCATTCACAGAAAGCACAACTCCCAATCTTCGTCACCGATGGGGGGATGGAGACACTAGTGAGACTGGAGCAACCAGAGAAAACATTTTCCCCAATCTCCGTCACCGATTCTGAGATGGAGATGCTCGTGAGGCTGGAGCAACGATTGAAAGCATAGTCCCCAATCATCGTCACCGATGGGGGGATGGAGATGCTCGTGAGGCTGGAGCAACCCCAGAAAGCACTGCCCCCAATCTCTGTCACCGATGGGGGGATGGTGATACTCGTGAGACTGGAGCAACCAGAGAAAGCACCATATCCAATCTCCTCCACCCATTCGGGCAGAGTGATTTCCGTGAGGCTGGAGCAACCCCAGAAAGCCCTGTCCCCAATCTTCTTTATCCACTGAGGTAATTCCACGCTCGTGAGTTCCTTGCAAACCAGGAACGCCCCCTCCTTTATCTCTGTCTCCCATTCGGGTATGATGGCCTTGCCATCCTGGATGTCGTAGCCGTATTCTTTGAATTTTGCCATAGTAGTGGTTCTTGCTTATTGTGTTTTCTGTTATCTTTTGCGTGCATCTCAATTGCATATTTTCCCCTCCGAGCGTGCAATCATTCGTTCCACCTCGGCTATCAAGTGCTCCCTTTTTCCTTGTTGGCCTGTCCGTCCGAAAGAAGCAGACGTTCAAACAATGAACTCTCTATCTGTCTCTTCAATTCACGAAATGACCAATGGGCATTGACACACTCGTGCTCGTAGAACGAACGCTTTGCATCATCCGAGATGGTGAGAAGTTCGCAATAATGGCTCCATGTCAATTTGTTAGACAGTGTCTGACAATTTGGGTATTTGATGTACAACTCTCTCATCCAATGAAGATTAGAACGCGAGAACCCCTTTCCGAAATCCTTTGTCAGACGCTTGGAGAGTTCCTGCAGGACCTGCTTGCCATATTCCGCACGACGAGCGCTATTCTGCTCGTCCTCCACTATCAGGCGCCCCACATTCCAGTACGTGAGGAGCAATGTGGTATTGACCTGCGTCACCACCTGCTTGCGTGCCGATTGTATCAGTTCTGCTATCTGCGTATAGAGGTTGCCAAATTTTACTATATTCTCTTCCATCTTTCTATATTTACAAAAGAAATATTCTCTTTGATATGCCCCATCCGGGGCAAATTTCAGGGGTGTTTGATAATGAGGGAGATAGGATCAGTAGCGAAGATAATGGGGATACTATTTGGTATTGACACGCTATGATGTTATAATATTAAAAATCATTTACTCGTCTTAGTGCCTCACTATGTCCTTGTCTTGCCGCCATCCTAAACCATTTCATGGATTCTACTCTGTCTTGTGGAACACCATCGCCAAAATGATAGCATTTGCCCAAGGCATATTGTGCAGATGCATGTCCTTGTTCCGCAGATTTACGCCACCATTTTACGGCCTCGGCATAGTCTAGTGAAACACCGTTGCCATTATAGTAGCATGCGCCTAAACTATATTGTGCAGATGCATTTCCCTGTTCCGCAGATTTACTCCACCATTTTACGACCTCGGCATAGTCTTGTGAAACACCGTAGCCATTATAGTAGCATGCGCCTAAACTATATTGTGCAGATGCATTTCCCTGTTCCGCAGATTTACGAAACCATTTTACGGCCTCAGCATAGTCTTGTGAAACACCGTGGCCATTAACGTAGCAATAGCCTAAGTTATATTGTGCAAAATCATTTCCCTGTTCTGCAGATTTACGGTACCATTTTTCGGCCTCAGCATAGTCTTGTGAAACGCCGTGGCCATTAGCGTAGCATAAGCCTAAGTTACCTTGTGCAGATGCATTTCCCTGTTCCGCAGACTTACGATACCATTTTACGGCCTCAGCATAGTCTTGTGAAACACCGTAGCCATTAACGTAGCAGACGCCTAAGGCCCTTTGTGCATCTGCATTTCCCTGTTCTGCAGATTTACGGTACCACTTAACCGCCTCGGTATAGTCTTGTGAAACACCGTAGCCATTATAGTAGCATACGCCTAAACTATATTGTGCAGATGCATCTCCCTGTTCCGCAGATTTACTGTACCACTTAACCGCCTCGGTATAGTCTTGTGAAACACCGTGGCCATTATAGTAGCATGAAGCTAAGTTATCTTGTGCATGTGCATCTCCCTGTTCCGCAGATTTATGAAACCATTTTACGGCTTCGGCATAGTCTTGTGAAACACCGTAGCTATTATAGTAGCATACGCCTAAACTATTTTGTGCACCGGCAGCTCCCTGTTCTGCAGACTTACTCCACCATTTTACCGCCTCGGCATAGTCTTGTGAAACACCGTAGCCATTATAGTAGCATAAGCCTAAACTATATTGTGCAGATGCATTTCCCTGTTCCGCAGATTTACGAAACCATTTTACGGCCTCGGCATAGTCTTGTGAAACACCGTAGCCATTAGCGTAGCATAAGCCTAATTCATTTTGTGCAAAATCATTTCCCTGTTCTGCAGATTTACGAACCCATTTAAACGCTTCGGCATAGTCTTGTGGAACTCCGTGGCCATTAGCGTAGCACCTTCCGATGAAAAGTTGCGCTTCAGAATTCCCAAGCTCTGCAATCTCCATATAAAAACTAAATCCTTGGGCAGAGTCTTTCACAAGTTGCCAATCAAAGATCTTGCTCTTGACAACATATCTGGTTGATGAAGACAGCATCCATACCATACATAACAGTGTGAATATAAAAACACATGACAATGATATGATTTTTATGTATTTGAGACTTTGCATAAATGTGGTATATATCAAAATTATATTCTATAAAATTACATCTCCAATAAATTACCAAATATGTTTTTATTTAGCCATTTCTATTGCTGTGACTATATTATTCCCACCAGAACGCCTCCTCCTTTATCTCTGTCTCCCACTCGGGTATGATGGCCTTGCCGTTCTGGATGTCGTAGCCGTATTCTTTGTATTTTGCCATAGTAGTGGTTTCGGGTGGTTGGCTTTATTTTGGTCACTTTTCTTGCTGGAGAGCAAATATAGTCTTTTGGCGCTCTATCTCTCGCCTGAGTTCTTCTTTGGTCGGAAGCAGAGGCAGGTATTTGGCCGCAAATAACTGCTCGTTTCCGTTCAGAATGGAGTATTTGGCAATATCGGCATCCGTGTCCGAACACAGGACTATGCCAATTGTGGGGTTGTCCCCCTCTGTTCGCTTCAAATCGTCATACATGCGTCTGTACATGTCCATCTGGCCAACATCCTGATGGGTTATGGCGCCAATTTTCAAGTCTATCAAAACATAGCATTTCAGTATGACATTATAGAAGACCAGGTCTATGAAATAGTCCTTGGCATCGGTGCGAATCAACTGCTGGCGCTTCACAAAGGCAAAGCCACGCCCCAATTCCATGATGAATTCCTGAAGATGGTCGATGATGGCCGTTTCCAGTTCCAGTTCCGAGAAACTGTTATCCTGTTTGAATCCCAGGAACTCTGCCACGATGGGGTTCTTGAGCAGTTCCAGTTTGTCTGGCAGTTCCTCTTTTACGGGCAATTGCGGTTGCTTGAAATGACGTTCAAAGTATTGCGTGCTGATGTTGCGATCCAATGTCCGTACGCTCCACATCTCCTGCGAAGCCATTTGCAGATACCATCGTATGGCGGTATCGTCTCCAACCCTGAGAGAGCGGAATATGTGTGTCCATGTCAGATTTGGAAACCGCGATTTCCATATCTCTATATCTGGCATGAGGATGTAGAACTTTCGGAAAGCCCTTAGATAGCGTGCCGAAAAACCTGCACCATATTCGTGGGTCAGTCTTGCCGACAAGTGGTTGATAAGTTGTTCGCCATATTCAGCCCTTTCCTTGCCTCTCTGCTCTTCCTCTACGATGCGCTGACCCACCCTCCAATAGGTTTCTATCATTGCGCTATTTACGGCACTGCAGGCCTTCTGGCGCCCTTCTTCTACAATGGCGCAGACCTCACCCACGAAGGCACTATGCATCTCTGTTGTAGAGACAGTATTCTTTTCGCTCATCTTTGGTCTATTTCATTACCTCGCAAAGATACAAAATTATTTTGAAAAATCCCCCCCAGAGTCCACCTTTCCCGTAAAAAGTAAACGAAACCTGGACTGGAAGTCAACCCTTTCAGTATAGAAAGTCTTGTAAGAGGAGGGAGTCTCATTTCGTGCGTTCGCACTATATTTCTTATTATCAACGATTTTTGACATGGTATATACAGTTATGCAGTTATGCAGTTATTTTTTGCCCACTTGCCAATCTTGATTACTTTCTTACTAAATATATAGTTATTATATAATTAATTATATAATAAAATTTCTTTCATCCCTTTTCACACCCCTCAAAAAAAAACTGCATAACTGTATAACTGCATAACTGCATATAGTGTTCTTCTTGATGATGTAAAGATATTTCAGCCTTATCAAAAGATTGGCATTTAACGACAGCCGCACTGTTTTGCTGAACAAATGTGCAAAACTGCGAGAATACATCATTTTGATATTCAGGATGTTATTTTGATACACCACCCCCTTGTCCCCTTATATTTTTCGTTCACTTTTCCGTTCTCACATCGCCCGTGAGATGCTGACATATTGTCATGCGCCTGTTCATTCATGTTCACGGCTGATTCCATGCGAGGACCGAGCCTTGACGATACGAGGATTTTCCGCCCTGCACCGCACAAACAGAGATGTAAAGTTTTTTTAGAGTATGGAGTACGGACCAACCCAAGGACCCTCCCCCCAGCCCCTCCACAAGGGAGGGGAGTATAATCTACTGTTTGATGTGGGCATTAGTCAGTTGTAACTACTCCCTCCCCTTGTGGGAGGGTTGGGGAGGGGTCCTTGGGTTGGGGGAGGGTCCTTGGGTTGGGGCAGCGGAGGTAATCCGAGGGCAAAGCATATTCTTCGTTTTATTTCACTCCAAATCACCATAAGTCGCTCCAAGTCACAATAAGTCACTTTCCGCCATTTTTGTGCCGTATCTTTGCACTAACGGAAAAAGACGGAACAGACCCTCCCCTCACCCTCCCAAGGGAGGGAGTAGTTACAACCGACTAAGTGGCCACATCGGCAGGACATTATACTCCCCGCCCTATAGGGAGGGGCAAGGGGGAGGGTCCAACCCGCTCATCCGCTCACCCGCTCTTCGATAATTACTAACTCCTAATTACTAATTACTAACTCCTAATTCCAATTCAACACTATGGGAACCTTCAACAACAACTCCACCTGGGGAAAAATCCTCAACATCCTCATCACCGTACTCACGGCAATCGCCACCACCTTCGGTGTAACGTCGTGCATGTAAAAGACCCCCTCTGCCCTTTGGGCATCTCCCCCTCTATGGGGAGAATTACATACCCCCTCCCCCCTGCGGGGTACTACCCCTACCTTAGGGGTAGAGTAAGTTACAACCGCAAGCACCGCGCCAGCCTTCTCCCCATAGAGGGGGAGATGCCCGCAGGGCAGAAGGGGTCTGTGTCCATCCTCTAACCCTTAACCTTAATCCATTAACCCTTTAACAAAATCCTCATTCCCCCAGTACTATATACTCCGTCCGCGCGTCGCACAGGAGTGTGCTCCCCTCACAAGGCACAGATGGACATTCAGTCCATCTTCTAAAGACCTTGTTCGCCCCTTGTGGGAGGGCAGGGGGAGGGGTCCTATCACTACTATGTCAATACCTTATTCTCTTACCCTGCGCCTGGTAAAGCCGGGCGAACCCGAACAGGGAAACAAAACCTATCCAGTAGCGCAATTCCGCGAAGTAATGAACCTCTCGGACATGGCAAAGCACATGTCCGGCCACTCCAGCAAGTATGACAAGGGCGACGTGATGGCCGTGGCCACACAACTGACCTCATGCATACGCGAACAGTTGCTCCTTGGCAACAAGGTGCAGTTGGGCGACCTGGGTGCCTTCTCCGTCAGCCTTGTCTCCTCCGCTGCAGACAATGCCGAGTCCTTCAGCACCGCACTCATCAAGAGGGTGAAGGTGCGCTGGGAACCCTCCAGCGAGTTCAAGGACCTGCTGAACGAAGCCTCCTTCGAGTACGTGGGCACGCGCAAGGCTCAGGCCGAGGCCCGCAAGGCAGAAAAGGAACTGCTGAACAAGTTGGCCACCACCCCTCCCGACGATGACACTCCCTCTGGCGGAGACGACGAGGGCGGAACCGACCTGGGAGACTGACGAACGGAAAACGGAAAAACGGAAAACGGAAATGTGAAAACGGAAATCTGCGAGTAAGCGAGAGCAATCAAACATGTTTGAATTGCCGAGCGGAAGCAGATTCGACAAAGTCAAAACGGAAACTGCGGACGCTGCGCGCAGCGTCCCTACCGCTCACCACTCATCCTCTCACCCGCTCATCCTTAACCTTTAACCTTTCCGTTTTCCGTTACCAAGGCACAGGACCTGAGTGAAACAGGTTCCTGTGCCTTGGTGTTATATCTGTGAAATCTGTCGCAGCAGCGTCCCGTCAGTTAACGGACGGTGCTTCTCTCTCTACTCGCTACTCGCTACCCGTCTTCTCAGCCGCCATTTCGGCACAACGTTCGCCGTCCACACCTGCCGAGACGATACCGCCGGCATATCCGGCTCCCTCACCGCAGGGGAAGAGTCCATGGATGCGGACGTGCTGGAGAGTCTCCCTCTGGCGCAGGATGCGCACGGGGGCGGAGGTGCGGGTTTCAATGGCTATCATGTTGGCCTCGTTGGTGAGGAAACCGTGGTAGGCACGGCCGAAGGCCTTGAATCCCTCCTGCAGGCGTGTGGTTATGAACTTGGGCATCCAGAAGTGCAGGGGGCTGGCTATGAGGCCGGGGGCATAGGTGCTTTCGCCCAGGTCGGCACTGAGGCGGTTGTTGACGAAGTCGGCCATGCGCTGGGAGGGTGCCGTCTGCCGGCGGTTGCCCTGGAGCCAGCACATCCTCTCCAACTGCTCCTGGAGGAGGAGGGGGCGCAGGATGTCGTCCTGCATGTCGGAGGGAGAGAGGTTCAGGTCGGAGGTTTCCAGCGCTATGATGTCCGTGCGCCTGGCCTCGGACGGGGTGAGCAGGGATGCCGGCATGATGTCCTCGGGACGTATCTCCACGACCATGCCGGAGTTGCTCCAACGGCCGCCACGGTTGGAGGGGCTCATGCCGTTGACCACTATCTGCTCGGGACCGCTGGCGGCAGGAACCACCACACCGCCGGGGCACATGCAGAAACTATACACGCCACGTCCCTCTGCCTGGCGCACCATGCTGTATTCGGCGGCAGGGAGCCACTTGCCACGGCCTTCCTTAGAATGATACTGTATCTGGTCGATGAGGTGCGAGGGGTGCTCCAGACGCACACCGATGGCAAGCCCCTTGGCCTCCATCTCTATGTGCTCGGAGTGCAGGTAGCGGTAGACGTCGCGTGCGGAATGTCCCGTGGCAAGTATCACGGAGGAAGCGAGGAACTCGCGCTCGCCGCAACGTATGCCACGCACTTGGCCGTTCTCCACAATCAGGGAAGTCATCTTCGTCTGGAAGTGCACCTCGCCGCCACGCGAAAGGATGGTCTTGCGCATGTTCTCGATGACACGGGGCAGGCAATCCGTACCGATGTGCGGATGTGCATCAACAAGGATGTTGGGGTTGGCGCCATGCTGTACGAAGACACGCAGGATCTTGTCGCAATCGCCGCGCTTCTTGCTTCGGGTGTATAGTTTGCCGTCGCTATATGCCCCGGCACCTCCCTCGCCGAAGGAGTAGTTGCTCTCGGCATCAACGCGTTGTTCGGAGCGTATGCGTGCAATGTCCTTCTTGCGCTCGCGCACGTCCTTGCCCCTCTCCACCACTATGGGGCGAAGGCCAAGTTCTATGAGGCGCAGGGCGGCAAACAATCCACCGGGACCTGCACCCACCACGATGACCGCCTCGGCCTCGCTGACGTCGGGATAATATATGGGGTCGAAAAGCCTGTCCTGAGGCTTCTCGCCCACGAAGGCACGCACCGTGAGGTTCACGAAGATGGTACGCTGGCGTGCATCAATACTGCGTTTGAGCACCTGCACGGCATCGGCCCTGATGCCCTTCTCGCGTTGCAGGTAAGAAAGGATCCCGCGTTCGTCGTATGCCTCGCGGGGGGAGATGCGGAGTTGGAATTCGTGTATCATATTAAACGGAAAACGGAAAACGGAAAGGTTAAAGGTTAATGCTGAGCGGGGAGCGGGGGAGCGGGGGAGCGGAATATTCGGAGTATTCGGAGTATTCGGAGCATTCGGAGTATTCGGAATTCTCAGAGTTCTGAGTTTTCCGATTTCCGTTTTCCGTTTTCACCTTTCTTCTTACCCAAATAATTCCCTTACCGCTTCTGCCACACGGCGCACGGGTACTATTTCTATGGTGTAGTTCTTCTTGTCCAGTGAGGACATATTATTATAAGGTATGAGTATGCGGGTGAAGCCAAGGCGTTGCGCCTCGCTGATGCGCTGCTCTATACGGCTGACGGGACGTATCTCGCCACTCAATCCCACCTCGCCTGCCATGCAGACACCGGTGTCTATGGGGGTGTCCACATTGCTGGAAAGCACGGCGGCTATGACACTGAGGTCGAGGGCTGGGTCGGTGACGCGCAGACCTCCGGCTATGTTCAGGAAGACGTCCTTCTGTGCCAACTTGAATCCCACACGCTTCTCCAGAATGGCAAGGAGCATGTTCAGGCGCTTGCCGTCGAAACCTATGGTACTACGTTGTGCCGTGCCGTAGGCGGCGGTGGAGACGAGTGCCTGGGTCTCTATGAGGAAGGGACGCACACCCTCTATGGCGGAGGCTATGGCCACACCGGAGAGGCCTTCGCGATTGTCGGAAAGGAGCAGTTCGGAGGGGTTGGTCACCTGGCGGAGACCGTCGTGCCTCATCTCGTAGATGCCCAACTCGGAGGTGCTGCCGAAACGGTTCTTTATGCTTCTGAGGATGCGGTACATATAGTGCTGGTCGCCCTCGAACTGAAGCACGGTGTCCACGATGTGCTCCAGCACCTTGGGACCTGCCAGGGAGCCCTCCTTGGTGATGTGGCCGATGAGCAGGATGCTGACACCTCCCGACTTGGCATAGCGCAACAGGGAGGCGGCACATTCTCTTATCTGGGAGAGCGAACCCGGACTTGACTCCACTCCCTCGGTGGAGATTGTCTGTATGGAGTCGATGACCACGAGGTCGGGACGTGTCTCCTGTATCTGCAGGTATATCTGTTCCAGGGATGTCTCGGTGAAGACAAGCAGGGAGTCGCGCTCCTCCCCACCGGCCTCGGGTGCAAGGCGCTCGGCCCTCAACTTTATCTGCCGGGCACTCTCCTCGCCGGAGACGTACAGGATGCGCTTGTCCTTCAGGGCAAGAACCGTCTGCAACACCAGGGTGCTCTTGCCTATGCCGGGTTCTCCGCCCAGCAGGACAAGACTGCCCGGCACCAGGCCTCCGCCAAGCACGCGGTTCAGTTCGCCGTCCAAGAGGTCCATGCGAGGTTCTTGCGTGGCATTGATATCGGACAGGGGCATAGGCTTGCGTCGGTTTGCCCCCTCCTGCTCGCCGGCCGCCTGCAATGCCATGCGCGTAATGGCCGACTGGGGTTTCTCTGCCTGGATGTGCATCTCCTTCATGGTGTTCCACCTGCCGCAAGCGGGGCACTTGCCCACCCAACGGACAGATTCCTGGCCACAATAGTCGCACACGTATACGGTCTTCTGCTTTGCCATGCTTGTATAATTTATATCGGAGTAATCGGAGTAATCGGAGTAATCTGATTTCGCTCACCGCTCACCGTTAATCGCTCACCTCCACCGTCATCTGGCACGCCTTGCAATCAAAGCGCAAGAGGAACCTGCGGCCGTCAGCACCACGGAGATACAGGGGACCTCGCACCGCCTGGGGATTGCGCTTGAGGCATTGCCCCAACTGATAGCGTATGCAATAGCGGCAGGTCATTAGGGGGGGGGAAACCGGACCCCTCCCCATCCCTCCCGCAAGGGGAGGGAGTATGATGTTCTGCTGATGTGGGCACAAGTCGGTTGTAACCACTCCCCTCCCTTGTGGAGGGGTAAGGGGGAGGGTCTGTTTTAGGGGGAGGGGCCTCTGTTCCTCTCCTTCCATCACCGCCAGCACTTCTCTCCTCCATTCTGCCAAACGGCTACGGGGGATGAACCATGGTTGAGAGAAGGATATCTCCGTGCGGGTAACCTCGTAGATGGTGTCGCCCACCTTGCTGAGCACATCTGTGATGAATGCAGTCTGGTCGGTTCTGGCCAGTTGTTGTTCGCACTCGTATTCCTTGCTTGCACACCTGCTGCCCTGCTTTGCCGTCAGGCGGAAACCCTGGGGCGTTTCTTCCAGCCTCCACTCCAAGGGCAATACGCGGCGCGAAGTCTTTCCGCTCAGCACGCTCTCCATTGCCTGATCCTGATTGCGGTATATTGTGGTGCCGTCCTTCAATCCCTGCGGCATGCGATGGGGATAGAGGTGGTTGCCCTCGGCACGGTTTATGCGGAAGCCCACCAGTTGCTCCTGTCCCTTGGGACCAGAGACGTAGCAAAGTCCGTCGCCGTTGGCAAAGGAAGCCGTACCAGCCACCACAATGTGGTCGCGGCGTATCTCCTTGACGAAGCCCACGCGCTCGCCCGTGCTCTTTGGGGTGACGGTATTGCAGAGGTCGGAGGTGCGTCCGTGCATGAAGTAGTCGGTAAAGCCACGGTTGAAACTACGCTCGGGGTTGGGGGTAAAGGACAACTCCACCCTACCCTGTGAGGCGGCACAATACTCACGCCGTCTCTTGAAGATGGCATCCAAGTGCTGGCGGTACCATGCCGTTACGTTCTTCACATAGGCGGCATCCTTCAATCTGCCCTCTATCTTCAGCGAACGTGCACCGGCATCGAGCAGAGCCTCCAGATGTGCCGTGCGGTTCATGTCGCGCATGGACAGGAGATAACGGCCCTGCAGGAGTTTCTCCCCATCGGCGGTTTCCAGGTCGTAGGGCATACGGCAGAACTGGGCACACTCGCCACGGTTGGCGCTACGTCCGTAGCACACCTCCGAGGCATAGCATCGGCCGTTGTAACTGACACAGATGGCACCGTGTATGAAAACCTCCAACGGCACCTGGGGCACCTGACGGTGTATGTCGGCTATCTCCTCTATGGTGAGTTCGCGTGCAAGCACCACCTGCTCATAACCCTCGCCATGGAGCCTCTGCACCTTCTCTGCCGTGCGGTTGTCCATCTGTGTGGAGGCATGCAGGGGTATCGGGGGCATGTCGGGCAAGAGCCTTATCCTCTCGTCCTGGACAATGAGGGCATCCACCCCTATGCGGTACATGCGCCATGCCAGGTCGCGAGCCTCACGGAGTTCCTCCTCGCCCTGGAGCAGGGTGTTCAGCGTAACGTACACCTTCACACCGAAGGGACGCGCATATTGCACCACCCGGGCAATGTCCTCGTCCGAGTTGCCAGCCGCAGCACGTGCCCCGAAGCGTGCGGCACCTATGTAGACGGCATCCGCACCATGGTCGATGGCGGCAAAGGCACACTCCTTGTCGCGTGCCGGTGCGAGGAGTTCTATCTGTATCTTATCCGATGGCATTGATGTCGTATGGTGTTTCCTGGTAGACGTAGTAGTTGAGCCAGTTGGTGAACAAGAGGTTGCCGTGTCCTCGCCAAGTCACGTGCACGCCCTTTTCCATTTCGTTGTCGGTATAGTAGTTGTAGGGCATCTGTATGGGCAGACCCTTGCCCAGGTCGCGCCGGTACTCGGTGTCCAGTGTCAGGGGCGAGTACTCGCTGTGTCCCGTCACGAATATCTCCCTGCCTCCGCGTGCCATCACCATGGAAACGCCGCTCATGGGACTTTCCGCTATGATCTGCAGTTCCGGCACACGTTCTATGTCCTCGCGGCGCACCTCGGTATGGCGGCTATGGGGCATGTTGAAGACGTCGTCGAAACCACGGAAGATGGGCAGACGGGGATTCAGGGGTGTCTGCGGGAAGATGCCGAACATCTTCTCGGGCAGGGGATACTTGGGTACGCCATAATAGTGGCTCAGTGCCGCCTGTGCCGCCCAGCAGATGTACATGGTGGAGGTGACGTTGTGGCGGCACCAGTCGAAGATTTCCTCCATCTCCTGCCAGTAGGTCACGTCCTCGTACTCGAGATGCTCCACGGGTGCACCGGTTATTATCATGCCGTCGAACTTCTCGTGCTTCATCAGTTCGAAGTCGCGGTAGAAAGCCTGCATGTGCTCTATGGGCGTGTTCTTGGACGTGTGTGCCTTCACCTTCATCAGATGTATCTCCATCTGCAGGGGTGTGTTGGACAGGAGGCGGAGCAAGTCCGTCTCTGTGGTTATCTTCAGGGGCATGAGGTTCAGTATGGCAATACGCAAGGGGCGTATGTCCTGATGCCTGGCCCTCTCATCGCCGAGTACAAAGATGTTCTCTTCCTTCAGGTACTCTATGGCGGGCAGTTTGTCGGGTAGTGTTAGTGGCATAGTTTAAACGGAAAACGGAAAACGGAAAGGTTAAAGGGAAGCAGGGAGCGGGTGAGCGGGTGGGCGGTGAGCGGAGTATTCGGAGTATTCGGAGTATTCAGAGTAATCAGAGTATTCGGAGTATTCGGAGTCCTCTGAGTCCTCTGAGTCCTCTGAGTCCTGAGTTTTCCGATTTCCGTTTTCCGTTTTCACCTTTCCGTTTCCACAAGTTCCATCCATCGCTCTTCGGCTTGGTTTAGTTGTTGTTTCAGTTTGGTATGTTTCTCGTATAGGCTCATGTCTTGCGAACCTGCTTCGGTGGTCATCTGCTCCTCCAGTATGGCTATGGCACTTTCCAGTTGGAGGACGGCAGCCTCGGCATCGGCAAGTTCCTTTTCACGCTTCTTCTGGGCACGGGCTTGGGCTTTCTGCTCTTCGTAGGAGAGAGCGCCGCGAGAGGAAGACCCTCCCCCAGCCCCTCCGCAAGGGAGGGGATTATTATGTTCTGTTGGTAGTTTGGCGTAACTACTCCCTACCCTTGTGGGAGGGTTGGAGAGGGGTCCTCCTGCTTCTACATGACTCCTTATCCAGTCATATATGCCTCCCAGATGTTCGCGCACTTTGCCACCGCCGAACTCGTAGACGCGCTCCACAAGGCCGTCCAGGAAGTCACGGTCGTGGCTCACCACTATCACCGTGCCGTCGAAGTCGCGTATGGCCTCCTTTAGCACGTCCTTGGATTTGAGGTCGAGATGGTTGGTGGGCTCGTCAAGGATGAGCAGGTTTACGGGTTCCAGCAGGAGTTTTATCATGGCCAGACGGGTACGTTCGCCTCCGGAGAGGAACTTCACCTTCTTCTCCGAGGCCTCGCCTCCGAACATGAAGGCGCCCAGTATGTCGCGTATCTTCAGGCGGATGTCGCCCCTGGCCACACGGTCGATGGTATCGAAGACGGTAAGTTCGCCGTCCAGCATCTGTGCCTGGTTCTGCGCAAAGTAGCCTATCTGCACATTGTGGCCAACCTTCACTTCGCCCTGGAAGGGTATCTCGTTCATGATGCACTTCACCATAGTGGACTTTCCCTCGCCGTTCTTGCCCACGAAGGCCACTTTCTCGCCTCGGCGGATGGTGAGGTTCACATGGTCGAAGACAACGTGGTCGTACTCCTTGCGTGCCTCGTTGCAGATAACGGGATAGTCGCCGCTCCTCTGCGAGCAGGTGAACTTGAGGTGCAGGGCCGAGTTGTCCACTTCGTCCACCTCCACGGGTATCATCTTCTCCAGTTGGCGTATGCGTTGCTGAACCTGTATGGCCTTGGTTGCCTGATAGCGGAAGCGGTCGATGAAGGCCTGCGTGTCAGCAATCTCCTTCTGCTGGTTCTCGAAGGCACGGAGTTGCTGCTCGCGGCGTTCGGCACGGAGGCTGACGTACTCGTCGTACTTCACCCGATAGTCATATATGCGTCCGCAACTTATCTCTATGGTGCGGTTCGTCACGTTGTTTATGAAGGCGCGGTCGTGGCTCACTAGCATCACGGCACCCGAGTAGGTGGCCAGGAACTGCTCCAGCCATTGTATGGACTCGATGTCCAGATGGTTGGTGGGCTCGTCGAGCAACAACACATCGGGGTGCTGCAACAATATCTTTGCCAGTTCTATGCGCATGCGCCAACCTCCCGAGAACTCGCTGGTGGGGCGGTCAAGGTCGGCCTGACGGAAGCCAAGTCCCTGCAGGGTACGCTCCAGGCGCCCCATGTACTCGCTTCCTCCCATCATCTCCAAGCGCTCGCTCTCGTGGGTGAAACGCTCGCACAACTGCATGTAGCCCTCGCTTTCATAGTCGTCGCGCTCGGCCATCTCCTTCTGCATGCGCAGGATGTCCGCCTCTATCTCATGCAGATGGGCAAAGGCCTTCTCGGCCTCCTGGCGCACGGTACACGAATCGGACAACACCATCACCTGAGGCAGATACCCCACGGTGGTACCCTTGGGCAGGGATACGGTTCCCGAGGTGGGATGCTCCACTCCTGCTATTATCTTCAGCATGGTGCTCTTGCCTGCTCCGTTCTTACCCACCAGGGCTATGCGGTCCCTGTCGTTCACCACATAGGTGATGTCCGTGAAGAGCGGACGGGCACTGAACTCCACCGAAAGTTGGTCAATTGATATCACTCTGTCTTTTTCTTTTCATTATTTCCGTGCGCAAATTTAGTGATTTATTCTCAAACGACCATAACATTCCACATCTTTTGCGTCCCCCGGCAACGGGCACGGGTGTAGCAACATCGCAAAAACGCCGGGAGTATGCCATTTGGCAGGATACCGCATTGCACTTTACAATAAATATTGTATATTTGTGCACGAAACTACACATAAACAATACATAACCTAACACACATGAAGAAGAAAGCAACACTACTGCTTGCCCTGATGGCACTCGGCTTCGGGTCGGGTCTGAAGGCTCAGGGCGACTACTACGTGGCGCACGGAGCGGACGTGAACATCAATCACGGCACGCACTACCCCAAGAGCGTGAGCATCGTGGGTACACAGAGTGAAAGACAGGAACTGACGGGCATTGCATCGGCCATAAAGTGTCCTGCCTACTTCGACAAGACGGAGACCGTCTTCGAGGTGAAGGCCGGGGACATCGTCACACCAGAGATAGTGATTAACGGCCAGTGGATGCACGGCTATGTCTATGTGGATTGGAACATCAACAAGGCATTCGACGTGAATCTGGAGGGCGAAGGCCCCTACACCCAGGGCGAGGGCAACGAACTGATGTGCTGGTCGTTCTACAACCATACCGGCGAAAACGCCACACCCGGATGGAACAGCGACGGAGTACAGGCAGGCGACAACACGCTTGCACCGGGTTCATTCCGCGTTCCCAAGGACCTGCCCGACGGCAGCACCTACCGCATGCGCTACAAGGTGCAATGGAACAGTATCGACCCCAGCGGTGCCGGCGACAAGTTCATCAGCGACGGCGGTTCCATCATCGACGTAACGCTGAAGATAAACGGCGTGGCGGAGAACGTCACCAAATATCCCATCAACGACTATGCCGAACCTCGCGTGGGCACTACTCCCGACGTGGCGGCATGGAGTGCCGTTGCCGAGGGTTTGCAGGCTTCATGGGCTTCACGCGACGAGCACTACTCCCTGCACGATGTGCCCCTGTTGGAGCAGAAGGATGCCGCCACCATCCATGCCTGGAAGGGCGAGCGTGCCAACATACAGGCAGTGCTCTTCAGCAAGGAGGACCAGGGCATGCTCTCAGTACGCATGACTGAATGGACAAAGGGTGGCGAAAAGACCGGCATAAAGGCCGGCGAGGCACGCTTCGTGAACTACGTCATCACCGACGACTTCAAGGCTTGCGGCAACCACCCCAGCGGTTTGGAGACATGGCTGGTGCCCGACGTGATTGACCAGGACAAGCCTCATGCCGTTCCCGCCATGGAAACACGCCCCGTATGGTGCACGCTGGAAATACCACGCGATGCCGAGGCAGGGGAATACCAAACCGCTCTGGAAGTGATGAACGAGGGCGGAGAGGTGCTGAAGACCCTGGCACTGACCGTAAACGTTAATACACGCTCGCTTCCTGAGGTGAAGGACCAAAAGTTCCACCTGGACCTCTGGCAACAGCCCTACTCCGTGAGCCGCTACTACGACGTGGAGCGTTGGAGCGACGGCCACATCGAGGCCCTGCGCCCCTACCTGAAGGCCCTCGGACGCGCCGGACAGAGCACCGTTTCCGCCATCATGTTCTACGAACCTTGGGGCGAACAGACACACGACCTCTTCGACCCCATGGTGCAGACCACCAAGAAGGCCGACGGCACATGGGCATACGACTATACCATCTTCGACAAGTACGTGGAACTGTGCAACGAGTACGGCATCAACCGACAGATCAACTGCTTCAGCATGGTGCCCTGGGACATGAAGTTCCGCTACTGGGACGAGGCTTCCTCTTCATACAAGTTCCTGCAGACAACCACCGGCACAGAGGAGTACCGCGAACTGTGGACAGCCTTCCTGACCGCCTTCAAGGCTCACCTGCAGGAGAAGGGTTGGTTCGAGAAGACAAACATCGCCATGGACGAGCGTGCCGAGGCCGACATGCTCAACGCCTACAACATAGCCAGCGCCCTGGGGTTCAACATGGCCCTGGCAGGCAACTACCACTCATCCCTGAGCGACAAGTTGCAGGACTTCTGCGTGGCACTGGGACAGGACAAGCGCTTCACCGCCGAACAGCGTGCCGACCGCAAGGCCAAGAACCGCATCACCACCGTCTACACCAGTTGCGCCGAGGCTGAGCCCAACATCTACTCCAACTCGCTGCCAGCCGAGGCAACATACCTGCCCCTGTATGCCGCCGCCAACGATCTGAACGGCTACCTGCACTGGTCGTGGATCAACTGGGACGAGCATCCGCTGACGGACAGCCGCTTCCGCAAGTTCGGTTCGGGCGACACCTATTGCTACTATCCCGGCAACCGCTCCAGCGTACGCTTCGAGCGCCTCATCGAGGGCATACACCAGTACGAGAAGGTGATGATTCTGAAGGAGGAGTACAAGGACAACCCCGAGAAGATGGCCATTCTGGACATCCTCCTGCAGCGTTTCCAGAGCAGCAGCGTGGCAGGTGTGGATTGCGCTCCCAAGGTGAACGACCTGGAGAACTTCCTGAACGGCCTTGAGGTGGAGGTAACCCTGCCCGAAGACGTAAGCACCGGCTACTACCGCATCATCAGCAAGGCTACGGCACGCACCGAACACCTCTTCAACAACGCCCTGCACACGGGCAACAGCATGAAGTTCACCCTTCAGTCCAACTCCAAGGTGGAGACAAACAACGGCATCTGGCACATCACAGACAAGGGTGCCGGCAAACTGGGCGTGAAGAACGGCGACGGACAACCCATGGTGGCAGGTGTCAGTTGGGGCGGTTCCGTAGCAGGCACATTCAACGAACTGACCATCAAGGAGACCAGCGATGTGGGCGAGTACCGCTACTACTACTTTGCCGAGGCGGTAAACTGTACCAACGGCGGCGCCAACTTCAAGGTGGGCGGCACTGACTTCATCACCACATGGGCAGCAGGCGCAAGCACCGCCGACGACCTCCTGTGGAGATTCGAACCCGTAGACACCGAGGGCAAGTATGTATATAACGTGGACATCGCAGACAATGCCGATGCATACGTCACCTACACCCACGACGGCAAGGAGGAAACCGCCTTCAACGGAGGTTTCTTCATCTCTGACAAGGAAATCGCTAAGGAGAGCCTTACGGCAGGCATACTGGACAACGTGCTGAAGGCCAGCACAATCACCGTGGAGGGCAACACTATCAAGGTGACAGGCCTGCAGACCATGGAGGAACCCAAGCGCCAGGACCTCTACAACACCAGCAAGGGTGACGGCGTCATCCCGCCCTACCGCATCCCCGGCATCAGCACAGCCAGCAACGGACGCCTCATCACCGTGGCGGCACGTCTGGTGTGCGGCACCGACCCCGGCTACGGACAGGTGGACGTGGTGTGCCGTACCAGCGACGACAACGGCGACACATGGACGGAGATGAAGGATGTGGCCGTGGGCAACGGCAAGACCTCGGCAACGGAGAACTACTTCGAGACTGCCTTCGGCGACCCTGCCGTGGTAGCAGACCGCACCAGCAATGAAGTTCTGGTGATTGCCGTGGCCGGATGTACCGTTTACGGAAACAGCAACACCACCAGACAGAACCCCAACCTCATTGCCACGATACATAGCGCAGACAACGGCGAGACATGGCAGGAACCCGTGAACGCCACGGAACAGATATACAGCCTCTTCGACCAGGGCAACCCCATTCAGGCTGCCTTCGTGGGCGGTGGCAAGGTGTTCCAGAGCCGCATCGTCAAGAAGGACAAGTACTACCGTCTCTATGCCGCCATGTGCGCACGTCCCAACGGCAACCGTGTCATCTACTCCGACGACTTCGGCCGCACATGGAAGTCCCTGGGCGGTGCCTATGCCCTGCCCGCTCCCGGTGGCGACGAGCCCAAGTGCGAGGAGATGCCCGACGGACGCGTAATCCTGTCAAGCCGTGTGGGTGGCGGACGTATATACAACATCTACACCTACGAGAACACACTGGAGGGCACTGGTTCCTGGAGCACCGATGCCAAGAGCACCTTTGCAGGTTCCGGTCTCACCCCCGGCGGCAACAGCACGAACGGCGAAATACTCATCATCCCCGTGGTTCGCAACAACGACCAGAAGGACATGTACCTGGCCCTGCAATCCCTGCCTACAGGCAGCGGACGTACCAACGTGGGCATCTTCTACAAGGAACTGACCGACATGGCCGACATGAACAGCGTGGCCAACTTCTGCAAGGACTGGAACGGTTTCCGCCAGGTAAGCACCACATCCTCGGCATACAGTTCCATGGATCTGCAGGCAGACGGACGAGTGGGTTTCATCTACGAGGAGACACTGACCGGTTTCGGCAAACGCGACAACCCCGTATCCACCAGTTTCCCCACAGGTGCCGGACAGCACAACTTCGACGGTTTCGACAACATCTACCTGCCTCTGGAGGTGGAGTACATCACCGAGGGAGCATACTCCTATAAGGCCAATGTGGACCGCCGTGCCTTCCTGCAGGCATACTTCTCTGCCGTAGTGGCAGATGCCGAACTCTCCGAGGGCACAAAGGCAGAACTGGCCAACGCCATAGAGTCCCTGAGCCAGCAGCCCACCACTCAGGAGGTGGACAACATCTATGCCCTGCTCAACAGCGAGGCTCCTGCCGATCCATGGGACGGCAAGACCCTCACCTTTACCAACGTCCAGCAGAATGGTACGGAATACGCCCTGTACATCAATGAAGGCAGCACCCTCTCCCTGGCCACCACCACAGCAGAAGAGCAGGGAGCCAAGGCTGAGTTCACCTGCAAGAAGGAGGCAAGCGGAAAGTATAGTTTCTACAACGAGGACACCAAACAGTACATGATATGGCGTGCTGCTTCCAGTGGCGGCCACAACAGCAACAAGGGAACCCTCGACACCTACAACGCCACCTATTGCGACTGGAGCATAAACGATGCCTCAGCCACCAAGGAAGGCACCTACTACCTGGTAAGCAAGCGCTCAAACGGCACCACCGACGGTTCACTCATCGTCATGGCATCGGGCGTATTCGACGGATGGGGCAACAGCATCGGCTGGAGCAACAACTACAGCAACCTCTTCCGCATAGACATAACAGACACCGCAACAGGCATCGGCGACATAGAGGAAACGGAAAACGGAAAACGGAAAACGGAAAACTGCTATGACCTGTCAGGACGTCAGGTACGCCAGGCAGACAAGGGTGTCTACATCACCAACGGACAGATTTTTGTGAAGTAAGACTGTCAGAAAAGACCCCATTTCAACAAAGGCAGGAAGTCTCCACACACAACATACGGTGAAGGCTTCCTGCCTTTGTTATCCTGTCTTATACTGATATAGGTAGACACATTTGATAACAATTAATAAAATGTGTAAACATTATGAGAAAGAAAGGCGAACGTTACAGTGAAGAAGAACGCTTATTAATTCTTCGTGACTATTATTCCTCAGGAATGTCCAAA
>JAZURY010000047.1:0-7210 GCA_045606445.1 Bacteroidaceae bacterium | reverse complement strand
GCCGTGCCATATCCACGATATGCCGCAATTCACTGTCGGGAACCGTGATCTGTTTGAAACGGCGGATAGTTCGCCGTGAAGGGGCAAGTTCTGAAAAATCCATGAAAAAATTCTCCGTAAAATTTCAATATCCGTAAAACTTTATTTTAAGATACATCATTCCGGCGAAAAATGCAAGATGATATTGACAAAAGTTGTCGGATGTGCTATTTTATACGCTGAATATTTACTTTTACAATGGGGAAAAACAATGAGTGAAAAAAGAGAACATTTTGCGACCCGTCTGGGGTTTATTTTTATGACAGCCGGTTGTGCTATCGGTCTGGGCAATGTGTGGCGTTTCCCCATGGAGGTGGGCAACAATGGAGGTGCCGCCTTCATCCTGGTATATCTTTTGTGCATCCTGTTGATGGGCCTTCCCATCATGGTCAGCGAGTTTGTAATAGGCCGTCACACGCAGAGCAACATGATAGAGGCCTTCCGCAAACTTGCTCCCGGCAGGTGGTGGCGTTTCATCGGCATACTCGGCATCTTCGTGGCCTTTATCATCCTCAGTTACTATATTGTGGTAAGCGGCTGGACGCTTTACTACACCTATAGCAGTTTCAGCGGCATGCTCATGGACAAGGACACGGACTATGGCGCATACTTCGGCAACTTCGTCGCCGATCCCTGGCTCAGCGTCCTCTTTGCCGTCATCTTCATGTTCCTGACGCATACCGTCATAGCGCGCGGAGTGCAGGGCGGTATAGAGAAGTGTTCCAAGGTGCTCATGCCCATGCTCCTGCTCATCATCGGCCTGTTGGTCCTGTGTGCTTTCAGTATGCCGGGCATTGACGAGGGTCTGAGGTTCCTGCTGAAGCCCGATTTCTCCAAACTTACCGTATCTGCCGTGCTCAGCGCCATGGGTCAGGCATTCTATTCGTTGTCCCTGGCCATGGGATGTCTGTGCACCTATGCCAGTTACTTCGGTCCCAAGACACGCCTGATGTCTTCTGCCGCCAGTGTGGCCACCATAGACACCTTCGTGGCCGTACTCAGCGGTTTCATCGTCTTCCCGGCCGTCTTCTCTGTGCCTGGCGTCGAGGCCAATGCGGGTCCCGGCCTGGTATTCCAGACTCTGCCGTACGTTTTCAATATGGCTTTCGACAGTGTGCCATGGTTGGGCTATCTCTTCAGCAGCATGTTCTACATACTGCTCTTCCTTGCCGCCCTCACCAGTGCCATATCCCTGCACGAGTCTGTCACCGCTTATGTGCACGAGAACTGGCACATGTCCCGCAAGAAGGCCGCCGCCTTGGTCTCCGTCAGCACCATGTCCCTTGGTGTTGTATGCAGCCTCAGTTTCGGCGTGTTGAGTGGTTGGACGGTATTCGGAATGAACATCTTTGACCTGTTCGATTCCGTATCCTCCAAGATTATGCTGCCCATAGGCGGTGTCCTCATTGCCCTGTTCGTGGGCTGGTATCTGGACCGCAAACTGGTGTATATGGAGTTGACGAACAACGGCACTCTGTCCGGACGCTTTTTCGGCGTGCTCATGTTCCTGATTCGTTGGGTTGCCCCCATTGCCATCATGTCCATGTTTGTCAAGGGGGTGATGGAGATGCTTTAGCGGCGCATGAAACGGCGGAGGTGGTTCACGCGTACGCAGGCCTTCTTCCTGTTGGCCGTCCTCAATGTCAGTCTTGTGATATTGGGGGCCGCCCTCCTTTCCGAATACCGCGGCGGCAGGGGCGATGGGGTGGGAGAGGCTCTCGTTTCCGTAGTCTCGGACTCTGCGGCGCCGTCCCCATCCCGTTACTATGCCGTGCCACAGGAACAACCAGACTCTTTCCTGTTCGACCCCAACGAGGCCGACAGCACCCTTTTGCTCCGTCTTGGCCTGGCTCCGTTTCAGGTCAGGAGTATCTACCGTTATCGTGCCAAGGGTGGACGTTTCAGCACGAAGGACGATTTCCGCCGTGTCTACCGTCTTACCAACGAGCAGTGGGAGCGCCTTTCCCCTCTCATACGCATTGCACCCAAGTACCAACTGGTGCCTGTCCTGACTCAGACGGACAAGCGTCTGGTCTCCTCGCGCCCTCCTTCTTCCGCCACGGATTCCCTGACGGGCCGTCCCGTACCCTCTGCCGATCCCTCTGCTTCTCCAAGAGTCAGGAATGTTTATCCGCAGAAACTTTCCGGCGATGAAACCATAGACCTCAACCTTGCCGACAGTACCCTGCTATGCCGTGTCCCTGGCATAGGCCCCTACTTTGCACGCCGTATCCTCCAGTACAGGAAGCGTCTTGGCGGTTACACCTCTGCCGACCAACTTCTGCAGATAGAGGACTTCCCTGCCGATGCCCTTGCATGGATGGAGGTGGCCGACACGTGCCATGTGCAGAAGTTACAGATAAACCGCCTCAGCGTCCGCAAACTCATGAAGCATCCCTATATGGGTTATTACCGTGCTTCGGAGATTGACGCTTACCGTCGTGTGCACGGTCCCATCCACAGTATTGACGTACTCAGGTCCTTGCCCCATTTCACCGAGGACGACATCCTCCGCCTCTCTCCCTACCTTTCCTTCGACTGATTCTTCCGTATATATGCGCTCGTATATATAATCCCAAATGTCAGTAAAGTGTTGCACCGACAACACTCGACTGTTGACGCTAAAACACAGCAGTGTTGTCGGTGCAACAAAGATTTACCATCCCATACGACACGACACTGCCATGCCAACACATCCCCACGAGCACCTTGAAGCCAGTGGGGATGTGTTGGTATATATTGGCCATTAGCGTTATGATGACAAAATGGTTTTTTATTAGCGATAACACTCTAATGAACCGATTTGGTATAAAAAAATCAAACCGTTGTCTCCTTGCTATGGGACAACGGTTGTGATGCTTCTTGTATGTAAGGTCTTTGCTTACGTCAGTCTTTCAGAGGATTCCACCCCTGTGCCTTCAACTCGAACTCGCTGCCGTCACGGCTTATCAGGGCCTTGCCCAGGCTTTCCTTGGTAATGTAGCCTATTACTTTCACGTCCTCTATGGCGCTGACCACATCGTTGGCGGTCAGGGGTACGGTGAACAGCAGTTCGTAGTCCTCGCCTCCGTTCAGGGCGCAGGTGCTGACGTTCATGTTGAACTCCTCGGCAGCCACGGCGGTCTGGTAGTCCAGAGGGATGCGCTCCTCATAGATACGGCATCCGCACCGGCTCTGCTCGCAGATGTGCATCAGTTCGCTGCTCAGGCCGTCGGAGATGTCTATCATGGAGGTTGTCTTCACGTTGGCCTGGCGCAACTTCTCTATGATGTCCTTGCGTGCCTCGGGCTTCATCTGCCTTTCCAGCAGGTACTCCTTGCCGGCAAAGTCGGGCTGCGGTATCTGTGCTATGGCTTCTTCCACGTTGCTGCCGTTCTTCCTGGCCTGCTGTGTGGCTTCCGCCACCTGCTGGTTGTAGACGGCTTTCTCGCGTTCCAGAACCTGCAGGCCCATGTAGGCTGCTCCTAAATTGCCGGAGACACAGATGAGGTCCGTTTCCTTGGCCCCGCTGCGGTAGGCTATGTCCTCTGCCCTGGCCGTGCCTATGGCGGTGATACTGATGGCCAGGCCGGTCATGCTGCTGGTGGTGTCTCCGCCAACGATGTCCACGTTGTGGCGCTTGCACGCCATGCGCATGCCGCTGTAGAGTTCCTCGATGTCCTCCACCATGAACCTCTTGCTGATGGCCAGGCTGACGGTAATCTGCCGTGGCGTGCCGTTCATGGCATATATGTCGCTCAGGTTCACCATCACTGCCTTGTAGCCCAAGTGGCGCAAGGGCATGTAGGTGAGGTCGAAGTGCACTCCCTCCATGAGCATGTCGGTGGTTACCAATGTCTGTGTGCCGGCTTCGGGAGAGAGTACGGCACAATCGTCGCCCACACCTTTCAGGGTGGACTCGTTTATGGTCTCGGTTTCCTTGGTGAGATGCTTTATGAGGCCGAACTCACCCAATTCTGCTATTTCCAAAGTTCTGTCTGTGTGTTTGTCGTTTCAGGAACGTGCTATCATCTCGCGCATGATGGCTGCCATGCGTGGCTGTGCCTCGGCGGCTGCCTTCTGCACGTCCTCGTGTGTAACCTTCATCACCTGTGCGTGGCCGCCCAGGTCGGTTATGATGCTGATGCCGAAGCAGCGTATGCCGCAATGGCGTGCCACTATCACCTCGGGCACGGTGCTCATGCCCACGGCATCGGCTCCCCAGTGTGCGAACATGCGGTACTCGGAGGGAGTCTCGTAGGTGGGACCCTGTGTGGCCAGGTAAACGCCGTGGCGCACCTTTATGGCCTTCTCGTGCGCTATGGCGTCGGCCATGTCGATGAGGTCGGGGTCGTAGGCGTGTCCCATGTCGGGGAAACGGGGGCCCTGGGGTATGTTCTCCCCGCGCAGGGGATTTTCGGGCATGAAGTTTATCTGGTCGGTGATGATCATCAGGTCGCCCACACGGAAACTGGGGTTGGTGCCTCCGGCGGCGTTGCTGACGAAGAGGGTCTTTATGCCCAGTTCGTACATCACGCGGATGGGGAAGGTGACCTCCTTCATGTCGTAGCCTTCATAGTAGTGGAAACGGCCTTCCATGGCCAGTATGTCCTTACCGCCCAGTTTGCCGAATATCAGTGCTCCGGCATGGCCCTCAACGGTGCTGATGGGGAAGTTGGGGATTTCGGCATAGGGTATGGTAATTTCCTTCTCGATTTCTTTTGCCAGTTCGCCCAGACCGGTGCCCAGGATGATGGCGGTTTCAGGCTTTGTTGTCATCTTGGCCTTAAGCCATTCTGCTGTCTCTAAGATTCTTTTGTACATAACCTGTGATTTTATCGTTGAACAATCTTTCTTTGTCTTGCATGAGGTGTATGCCTATTGGCAGTACCCAGATGTGTCTCATGATGTCCTCGGGCAGGTTGGCCATGGTCATGAGTCTGGTGGTGTCCTTTTCTGTGGTGATGATGATTTTGGGTTCTGGAAGACTGTCCAGTTCCCCGGAAATGGACTGTATGTCTGCCTGTGTGTAGTAGTGGTGGTCGCGGAAGTTGATGCTTTTTACGGAGGCAAACCGTTCCTCTATGTCCATGTGCATCTGTTTGGGACACCCTATGCCGCTGATCAGCAGCACGTTGTTGTCCTTCATTTCTGTAATGCCGCGCATCTCATGCGTCAGCATGTTCACCATTCTGCCGTATCTTATGGCGGTGAAGAACAAGTGTTGGTAGGGACGGAGTTTCAATGCTTCCGCTATGATGCGGTATTGCATTGGCGGTATGTTTTCTGGGCACTTTGTCACGATGACCATGTTGGCACGCTCCTTGCCCTGTGCCGATTCGCGGAGCCTGCCTGCAGGCAGGAGCATGTCGTGTGTGATGAGTCTGTGATAGTCCGTAAGCAGGATGTTCCTGCCGGGCGACACGTATCTGTGCTGGAAGGCGTCGTCCAGCAGGATTACCTGCACGTCCTTGGTTTCGGGGTCGTTCATCAGCCTTTCTATGCCGTTGCGCCTGTCGGCATCCACCGCAATGTATGCGTGGGGAAACTTCTGCGCCATCTGCCATGGTTCGTCGCCAATCATTTCCATTGGTGTGTCTTCTGTTGCCAGAATGTAGCCCTTGCTCTTGCGCTTGTACCCTCTGCTCAGTACGGCCACCTTGTATCTTGGAGACAGCAGGCGTATCAGATATTCAATGTGGGGTGTCTTGCCGGTGCCTCCTACGGTGATGTTGCCTACGGAGATAATGGGTATGTCGTATTTCCTGCTTTCCAGGATACCCCAGTCAAAGAGGAGGTTCCTTATGGACGTCAGGCACCCGTATATCCAGGCAAGCGGCGCCAGCCAAGGGTTCGTGCGTATGAGTTCTCCTTCCATGGGGTATTTGTTGTCAAATGGTGTGTTTAGGTGAACAAAGATAGTGTTTTTATTTAAGAAATCAAAGGCGTTCCCTTAATTTTACCCTTGTAGGTCCCTGCGGCACCTCAAAATAGGGGTTGTATACGCTTATGGAGAACCTTTCTGCCTGTATCAGGTCGTATTTGCTGTACATATCTGTGTTGTCTGCCAACCCCAGGTCGGTCTTTGGCTTTATGATGCCAGAAACCAAAATACTGTCATTTGCTAATGAAACCGTCTTTTGTCGTTTGAGCAAAAAACAAGGGTCTGTTTGGGTTATATGTGTTGTCCGTATTTTTCCGGTATCGTCGTAGTGCCGTTTGTTTTGCCGTTTCAGGTATATGTAATGCAGATACCATGAAATGCCGGGGATGCGGCATACCCTTTAAGGCATAGTCTCCCTTATTTGCTTGTATAGGTTTCATAACCAGTAGGAAACCGCTTCGACATATTGTCGCCTGAAAGTATTTGCAAACCTCCCTGTTTGTCCTCCCTGATGTCAAGGCCATGCCCTCCCGAGGACAAGGGCATGGCCTCCCGACGGCATGGCCGTGTCCTCGGGAGGGCACGGCCCTGACATCCCGAGAACCCGTCCGAGGCATCATGGAGGACCGATTGCAACCCTCCCCAACCTGTCTCCTGTCCTCTCCGTCCACCCTCTGCCTCTGTCCGTATTTCTGCCCATGTTTTCCTTGTTCCATGTTCCTTGTCCTTTTTCCTTTCCCCTTACACCAACTTTGTCCCCCCTGAGACAGGGGGCGAAGAGGGTCTTTAGAAGAAGCACTGAATGTGCTTCTGTACCCTCTGAGGGGAGCACTCCCCAGTGCGACGCTGGACAGAGGAACGAAGTTCCGGAGGGGGTATGATAAAAGGTGAAAACGGAAAAGTGAAAACGGAAAACTAATTCGCTCATCCGCTCCCCCGCTCCCCATTTTCCTTTGTCCCCCTGAGACAGGGGGACGAGGAGCGAAGCGACGGAGGGGGTATGTTAGTTTTCCGTTTCCCGTTTCCAGTTTCCTCGTCCAACGTTCTCCCCTCCCCTATATATAATAAATAAGGTATATCCTTCCTCTTTCCCCCTTTTCGTTGCCCTTCCTGCGCTTTTTTCGTTATTTTCTTAAAAAATCTTTCACATTCCTTTGCCGGTTTGCGGAAAAGTCTTACCTTTGCACTCGCAAAACGGGAACACCTCCTACGAGTCATCATGGAGGATGTTTTCCTGCGCTAAGAAGAAAGAGTTCTTTGACAGATTTTCATAGACAGAAATTGTAGTACAGGCTCCGTGCATGTCCT
>JAZURY010000046.1:0-2931 GCA_045606445.1 Bacteroidaceae bacterium | reverse complement strand
TTGGGAACAGTGCTTTCCTTTGTTGCTCCAGCCTCACGAGCATCTCCATCTCAGAATCGGTGACGGAGATTGGGGAAGATGCTTTCTCTGGTTGCTCCAGTCTCACTAGTGTCTCCATTCCCCCATCGGTGACGAAGATTGGGAGGTGTGCTTTCTGTGAATGCTCCAGCCTCACGAGCATCTCCATACCTAGAGCGTGCAAGGTAGGCAAGTATGCCTTCGATGGCTGCCCCAATGTCCAGATCGTCCGCTACTAATCCTATCTCCCTCATTATCAAACACCCCTGAAATTTGCCCCGGAATGGGGCATTTTTTTTGCTTGGAAATTCATGGTACCCCTTATTTTGGAATAACGTAAGAAAAACACGACGAAAACACGACGCATTTTTGACGAAAATACGACGGGGACAGAGTGAAAAAAGCAAAACGCGACAAATACACGACGAGAACTTTACGCCGAGTGGAATTCACTTCCATTCGGCTTTTTTGTGTCGTACCTTTGCGTTTGAAAACGCGATGATACTCACGCTCGGGATACTCAAAACACATTTTTGGTCTCCACTCGCTTAACCGTATCATTGCACCAGCGAAACAAAAACGAGGGGTGGCCACTCTCCGCAGACAAAGCAAGTTTAACCATTTAGATTCATTCATTACACAGACATGGAAAAGAGATTTCTGAAACTGATAGAAGAGCGACCGCTCGTTACCCGCGAGTACACGGCACAGGACGGCACGAAGAAGGTGTTCCACTCGAAGGGGTACGTCTTTGCCACAGGTCTGGACGAGTTCTATGCTGAACTGACGGGCGATGCCGCACGCGATGCACAGCCTCTGGATGCCGAGGCACTGCACTGCATGCAGGGACAAATACGTCAGCGCTCCTTCACCGACAAGAACGGCAACCGCAGATTTGAGAACATTATAACCATACTGAAACTGGCATAACACAACCTACTACATGAACAAAAGCAACAACAGAATAGTAATCAACGGCCCTGTGCATCTGGACACAGTGACCATGTACAGCGACAACCAGATACTGGTGAATGCATGCCCTTGGGCGTGCGATGTGGCGGACGAAGTGGCTCCCGACGGCACCGTGAAACTGAAAGGGTGCACCACCATAGAGCCTGGTGCAGCGATGGTGTTCCGCCCCTACCGTCAAGGCACGGGCAGCCGATACAAGGTGCTCTTCGAGACGGAGCACTGCACCGTACTACGCACCAACGGGGGCACGGTGATAGAGAAGTGGCGCTTCTCGAACAAGATGACAAGTGCCGAGATTCGTGAGGCCAGGCAGTGGGAGAACCAGAAACTGGATGCTTTCTACAAGAGCAGGAGGGAGGAGACGAAGTGGTGACCTTACGAACGGAAAGGTGAAAACGGAAATCTGCGAGTAAGCGAGAGCAATCAAACATGTTTGAATTGCCGAGCGGAAGCAGATTCGACAAAGTCAAAACGTAAAACTGCGGACGCTGAGCGTCCCTACCGCTCACCGCTCTAAACTGTCCCCCTGAGACAGGGGGACGAGCGAAGCGGAGGGGGTATGACATAACCGTTCACCACTCACCCGCTCACCTTTAACCTTTCCGATTTCCGTAAACAATAATATCAAAAAAGACAGAATTATGCAATCACAATATTTCACATGCATAGGCAGGGGGCACGGCGCCCCTGCCGTGCCTGCCAGCCGCGAGCAGTGGGAGGCAATGAGAAGAGAACCCTGGCTCAAACAGATGTGCCAGCGCATAGAGAACGGCGACGAAGCGCTGAAGTCGCGCTTACCCATATGGACACCCTCGTGTGCCGAGTTCCGTGGCAACCACCGTGCCGTAAAGGATGCCTTGAAACCCTTGCCGCGACTGATGCTGGACTTTGACCAGAAGGGGCACTCCAAGGAAATCCTTGCCAAGGCCATGCAACTGATGGAGGCGGGCAAATGGGACATCCTGCTGGTGGAGGAGAGCGTAAGGCGGGGCACGCACGTGCTCATCACCCTGCCCCAGGGCATGACACCGCAGGAGGCACAGCAGAGGTTCTCTGCCGACGTGGGCTTCCAAGCCGACCCCGCACTGAAGGATGTGGCACGATGCATATACATGGTGCCGGAGGAGAATGTGTTGTATATGAGCGACAAGATATGGACGGACCACAAGACCCCAAAGACCCCAGCGGACCCTCCCCCAACCCCTCCACAAGGGAGAGAGCAGACCCCTCCCCAGCCCTCCCCTCTATGGGAGGGAGCGGTTACAACCGCCAGCACCGCGCCAGCCCTTCTCCCCATAGAGGGGGAGATGCCCGAAGGGCAGAGGGGGTCTTTAGTTCAAGTTTTAGAAGACCAACTCGGCGGTATCCCCACCCACGGTTCGCGCAACAACTTCATCTTCACCATGGCATGCCACCTCAGGTATGTGTGCAACGATGACCCCGAGTGGATAGCGCAGGTTCTCCCCACCTATGGAGAGAACCGAGAAAAGTGGATGACTACCATACGAAGCGCCTGCAACCGCAACCAGTCGCCTCGCCTGCCACGCCTGATGCAACGTGTGCTCGCCATCTGCAAGGAGCGTGAACGGGAGGAGCGCGAGGCAGAGGAGAACCCCGACCTGCCACCGCAGATGCCCCGCATACTGCCTCCGCTCATCAGGCTCTTGGTGAGCCGCACTCCCGACATCTACAAGCCCGCCGTGGCGCATGCCGTGTTCCCCGCCCTGGCCGCCCACCTGTGGCAGACACGCTTCCGCTACATAGACAACGTGGAGCACGAGGCAACCCTGATGAACGTGCTGATGGCGGGCACTGGTGCGGGCAAGAACTGCATCTCGGAACCCATAAACCGCATAATGGCGGACATCCGCCAGAGGGACATGGACAACCTCCGGCGCGAGCGTGAGTGGAAGAAGGAAGTGCAGAGCAAGGGTGCCAACA
>JAZURY010000045.1:0-12790 GCA_045606445.1 Bacteroidaceae bacterium | reverse complement strand
ACCTGCCATGGCAGCCTCGCGGGCTTGGGAAACCAGCAACTCTATACTGCCGTTGCGCGAGCGTCCACGTGCAAAGGGTATGGTGCAGTAGGTGCAATAATAATCGCAACCGTCCTGAACCTTCAGGAAATAGCGCGTCCTGTCTCCGCAGGAGCATGATCATGAAGTTGCGTATATCAGCCGTACGCACAGTGCGGTGCTCGTGTGCCGCCAGTTTGCGTTCCTCGGGCATCATCTGCATGCGTTCCAATATGGCATCCACTATCTGCCCTTTCTCGTTACTGCCCAGAACCAGGTCTACGCCCTCCATGGCCGAAACCTGCTCGGGTTTCAACTGGGCATAGCACCCCGTCACCACAACAATGGCACCGGGATGGTTCCTGACCAGACGATGTATGGCCTGGCGGCACTTGCTGTCCGCCACCTCTGTAACGCTACATGTATTTACCACACATATATCCGCAATCTCACCCTTGCGAGCGGTACGCACACCACGAGCCTTCAGTTCTGCACCCACGGTACTCGTCTCCGCGAAATTCAATTTACAGCCCAAGGTGTAATACACCGCTTTCTTGTCCTCAAACATATTCATGTTGCAAAGTTACGATTAAGCGAGCGATTTGCCAAATTTATTTGAGCAAATCCGAGCGTGAGTAACTTAGACCGAAGGTCAGAGGTACGATTAAGTGAGCGAAATGTCAAATATATTTGAACATTTCCGAACGTCAGTACCTAAGAGCATTGGTCAAAGTTACGATTAAGCGAGCGATTTGCCAAATTTATTTGAGCAAATCCGAGCATGAGTAACTTAGACCAAAGGTTAAACTATCATAAACTGAAGGCAAATAATGACAATCCCTCCGACACAAAGACCAATACGACCCGAATAAAACAGAAACTTATTAGGAACAAATATATGATATACAACATATCCCCAAGCATATTAAACGTTATTACTTGACACGGCCTTAACGAAAATACCCACTGACAATCAAAGGGTTGCAAAAAGATTGTCACAAAAAAAAGCAAAAAAGACTGAAAATAATTGAAGATTTGTATACGCGATAACAAAAATTGTCGTACCTTTGCACCGCAAAAAGGAAATAATGATTGTTTTACAGTATTAAAAAGTAAAAAAAATGAAGAAGTTAGCATTTGTATTTGCAGCTATCGTAGCTGTTTCTTTCGCTTCTTGCGGCAACAAGACCACTGGTACCGAGTGTGCAGACAGCACTGCTTGCGATAGCGCAGTTTGCTGTGACAGCGTTGCTTGCGACAGCGTTGCTTGCGACAGCGTATGCTGCGACAGCGTTGCTTGCGATAGCGTAGTAGCTGAGTAATTAGCAACAGACGATACCAAAAGAATAGAGGACCGGAGACGGTTCTCTATTTTTTTTACGGCAACACCTGCCACCACACTCTCCCTATGGACATTGTCAAAAGAGAAAAAAGCGGACACCCGTTTTTCCACTCTTTTGCATAAGCGGCAAAAGCAAACCTACCGACCGCTTGCAGGGATAACCCAACAACAAGAAAACCGAACAGCCTTATTTACAGGCGCTTATTTCCATAAAATCATCCGGAACGTGTTTTCCGAAGAACAGCACCTTGGCCTTACCGAGGACACGACCCCGTCCTTAGCGAGGACGCGACCTTGCCCTCGGGAGGACAAAGTCCTGTCGTCGGGACAGCACGACGGCATTCTCATGGAATTGGCCCTGTCGTCGCCTGGCGACCCCTACAAAACCCGGGCAATGGCATCAAAAATAAGGACACGGGGGCCGGGACAGACAAGACAGTGGCAGACCATCGCCAATGTAACGCGAAACCGCCAATGTACGGTAAACACACATAAGCGTACCAACAAAAATCCCCGAAACATCTCTGTTCCGGGGATTTCTTCCAGCGCAAAGGCTGGTATGGTTTTACAGTGTTATACCGTACGAAATGGGATTAAGCCTCCTCTGATGCAGCCTCGGCGGCAGCACCCTCTGCCACTACGTCAAATGCAACGTTTGCGGTAACGTCCTTGTGCAACTTAACAAGAGCAACATAAGAACCTACCTCCTTAACGTCCTTCACGACGATGATCTTGCGGTTAACCTCAAGACCGAGTTTGGCGAGTTCCTCTGCAATGTGCAGATTGTTCACGCTGCCATAAATCTGGCCGGTAGCGCTAACCTTGGTGCTGATGGTCAGATTAACGGCATTCAACTTCTCGGCCATAGCCTCGGCTTCTGCCTTGATCTTGGCCAACTTAACTGCCTTCTGCTTCAGGTCCTCGGCCAACTGCTTCTTGGCGCTCTCGCTGGCAATTACTGCCTTACCGTAAGGAATCAGGTAGTTACGGCCATAACCAGCCTTCACGTTTACGATTTCATTCTTGAAACCCAAGCCAATGATGTCTTCTTTCAGAATAATTTCCATATCTACTTCCTCCTTAGTTTACTTCATCAAATCGGTTACGAAGGGCAGCAGAGCCAGGTGACGGGCACGCTTAACGGCCTGAGCCACACGACGCTGATACTTCAAAGATGTGCCGGTGATACGACGGGGGAGAATCTTGCCCTGCTCGTTCAGGAACTTCTTCAGGAACTCGGGATCCTTGTAATCGATATACTTGATACCGCTCTTCTTGAAACGGCAGTACTTCTTCTTCTTGATATCAATTGCAGGAGCGTTCAGATAACGAATTTCAGACTGTGCCATGTTTATGCCTCCTTTTTATTGTTACGACGCTTTTCAGCATACTCTGCTGCATACTTCTCCATCTTTACGGTCAGATAGCGCAGCACTCTCTCGTCACGACGGTAAGCGATCTCCAGAGTCTTGATAGTCTCGGGAGCAGCCTTGAACTCGATGAGTTCATAAAAACCGGTGCTCTTCTTCTCAATGGGGTAAGCAAGTTTCTTCAGGCCCCAGTTCTCTTCGCTGATAATCTCAGCGCCACACTTGGCAAGAACGCCCTTGAACTTCTCTACCGCTTCCTTCATCTGTTCATCAGACAAAACGGGAGTCAAAATGAAAACGGTTTCGTATTGGTTCATAATACGTTTAAATTGGTTAATTAAGTTGATAATAGTGCATAAATGCGGTGCAAAGGTAGTGCTTTTATACGAGGTACGCAACTATTTACGTCATTTTTTGCCGGATTGCCTCATTTTTCAGGGCACATATTAGGAGATGTCAGATTTATTTCCTTATTTTGCATAGCAAATATGGCAGGAAGGTCCCTTTCCTGCGCCCAAACGCTTACCGAACAAATTATATATATTCAAAATGAAGTACACAGGTATCATTATGATTGTGATTGGAGCACTGATCATAGTGCTCAGTTATACAACAGACAGATTCCTTAACAGCGGAGCTGTTGACCAGAACTGGATTCAGGGCATTGCCCTTCTGCTTATCATTGCAGGAGTGCCTACTCACATACATGTAGTCGGCAAGTCTTCAAAAGCATAATATCCACACAGACAATCACACACAAAAAGGGAGGAGACGCGTCTCCTCCCTTTTTGTGTGTACGTGCACAATCTCCGCCAAAGGGAAGACTATGCCTCCGGCACTATCAGGCGATAGCCCTTGCCATGGACGTTGTTTATCTCGATGCGGTCATCTCCCTTCAGATGCTTGCGCAACTTGGTGATATAGACATCCATTGAACGGGCATTGAAATAGTTGTCGTCTATCCAGATGGTCTTCAGCGCCAACTCGCGCTCCAACACCTGATTGGAATGGGCGCAAAGGAGTGCAAGCAGTTCGCTCTCCTTGGTGGTGAGTTTCGTGTTTGTATCGCCCATTGTCAGCAACTGACGCTGGGTGTCGAACGTGTACAGGCCCAACTGGTACTGAGTCTGCACCTTCTGTGACTTTCCCTTGACGCGGCGCAAGATGGCCTCCATCCTGAACACAAGTTCATCCATACTGAAAGGCTTGGTCAGGTAATCATCGGCGCCAACCTTAAATCCATCCAGAATGTCGTCCTTCAGATTCTTTGCAGTGAGGAAAATGATGGGGACCTCCTGGTTGACGAGACGGATTTCCTTGGCCAGCGTGAAACCGTCCATCTTGGGCATCATGACATCGAACAGGCACATATCGAAATGCCCCTTCATGAACGCACGGTAACCGGCCTCGCCGTCAAGATACAACTCTGCGTCATAACCTTTTGCCTGAAGATACTCTCTCAAAAGCATGCCAAGACTCTCTTCGTCCTCGCATAACAAAATTCTCTGCTTGGTTTCCATAACTTGATGTTTGTTTTCCCGTTCCCCCACCCTGGTTCTTGATGCCGCGAGAGGGGTATCCGGGGTGTTTACTGAATTATCTCTTGAACAATGGCAGGGTAATCAAGAACTTTGTCCCCTTGCCGAACTCACTCGTAGCCTTGATTGTTCCACGATGCAGGCCCACCATCTTGTGCACATAGGCCAGGCCAAGGCCGGAACCCTTGACATTGTGGGTGTTGCCGGTATGCACCCTGTAGAACTTGTCAAATATACGCTTCAGGTTGTCCTTCTGTATGCCTATGCCGTTGTCACTTACCTGGATGTACAGGTGACCGGACTCGTTCCATGTGGAGACTTCCAAATGCAGCCCCACATCATCGCGCTTGTACTTGACGGCATTATCCATCAGGTTGAAGATGATGTTGGTGAAATGCATCTCGTCAACCTTCACCACGGAATTTTCAGCATCCAGCCTTGTCTCTATACTACCGCCGTTCTGCGCCACCTTTATATTGAACGTCTGGACAACACTGTCTATCAACTCATTGGCATCCAGAGGCTGGAACTTCAAGGCTACGTTGCCACCATCATAAAGCGACATCTGCAAGACCTTCTCCACCTGATAGCGCAACCGCTTGGTCTCGCCGTAGATGACTCCGCTGAGACGTTCATAGGTCTCCTCCGACTTGTGCAGATTAGTGTCGGAGAGCATCTGCGCCGCAATGCTTATTGTAGATATAGGAGTCTTGAACTCGTGAGTCATGTTGCTGATAAAGTCGTTCTTCAACTCCGTAAGTTTCTTCTGCCTTACCACAAGATACACGGTTATGAGGAAGGTGACGAACAGAATGAGGGTAAAGAGCAACGCAAGGAAAATGGTATTGGCAACCTCCAGCACATACCTGTTCAGTTTTGGGAAATGGATGCTGACCAGACCCATCTTTCCGGTCGGGTCATTACGGAAGAGGGTCTGAGTGTAACTATACTCCTCGCCAGTCGGGTCATAATCGGGACATCGGTAGACCTCCCTGCCCTCGCTATCGAAAACACGGTAGTGGAATACCAGATTGATGCCGTTGTTCCTCAAAGAACGGCGGATGCTCTGCACCAGGAAGTCCTTGTCGACGCGCTTCTCAAACGCCTGCTCGCTCGAGGCATAAAGCACCCTGAGGATAACTTCGTCCAGGACCTCCCTTTCGTATATGTACGCATTGCGTATCCTCCGCTGGAAGGCGTGCATGCCGTTCATGGAAATGTCCATGCCATAGGAAGACGAATACATGTCCAAGGAGTCGCCATACAGGCTGACCACATCCTGCAGGTAAACCATCGTCTCGTTGCGCTCCATGTTCCGGGAGGCTGCATCAAGGCTTCTCAGCACACCCTCGTTAAACTGCTCGCGCCTTACCGTAATCATGGTCCTTGCATACCTGAGTTGCAGATACAGCAACACAAGGAAGCATATTCCCATTATCAGGCAGATTGTCCAAATCATCCATCGTTTCATGATGCAAAGATAACTATCACATGTATATATAACAAAAAAGAGAGCGTCATTCGCTCTCTTTTTTGCTTTTATTTAGATATCGGTTGCCCGTTAGTTAACAAATACGCAACCATGCATCTGTCTTTATTCCTCGTCAGTTCCCTTGTACTCGGCAACGAGTTTCTGCTGAACGTCGCCGGGAACGAGTTCATAACTTGCAAACTTGGTGATGAAGCTGGCACGGCCACCGGTCAGGCTTGACAGGGCGGTTGAGTAACTGGACATTTCCTTCAAGGGAGCCTTGCAGGTCAGTTTCTCATAACCGTTCTCGCTCTGCATGCCGGTAATCATGGCACGACGGCCCTGCAGGTCGCTCATCACGTCGCCCATCTTGTCGCTGGGAACGAATACCTCCACGTCGTAGATAGGCTCCAGAATCTTGGGACCTGCCTCGCGGAAGGCTGCGCTGAAGGCATTGCGGCCGGCAAGCATGAAGGACAGTTCGTTGCTGTCCACGGGGTGCATCTTGCCATCATATACTATAACGCGTACGTCACGGGCATAGCATCCGGTCAGAGGACCCTGCTCCATGCGCTGCATCACACCCTTCAGGATGGCGGGCATGAAACGTGCATCGATGGAACCGCCCACGATACTGTTGATGAACACCAGTTTGCCGCCCCATTCGAGTTCCACGGTCTCGGTGCTCTTCACGTTGATGCGGTACTCCTGGTTGCCGAACTTGTAAACCTCGGGAGCGGGCATGCCCTCGTAGTAAGGCTCTACAATCATGTGCACCTCGCCGAACTGGCCGGCACCACCTGACTGCTTCTTATGGCGATAGTCGGCACGGGCTGCCTTGGTGATGGTCTCGCGATATGGAATCTTGGGTTCGTCGAATACGATCTGTATCTTCTCGTTGTTCTCCATGCGCCACTTCAGGGTACGCAGGTGGAACTCTCCCTGACCATGAACCAGAATCTGCTTCAATTCCTTGCTCTGCTCAATCTTCCATGTGGGATCCTCCTCGCGCATTCTCTGCAGGGCGTTCATCATCTTCTCGGTCTCGCTCTCGTTTACGGCACGGATGGCACGTGAATACTTGGGGTTGGGATACTTGATGAAATTGAAGCGGTGCTCGGCACCCTTGGCATTAAGGGTGTTGCCGGTCTTCACGTCCTTCAACTTGACGGTACAACCTATATCACCGGCCACGAGTTCCTCCACCTTGATGCGGGTGGCACCTGCGCAACAGAACAACTGTGCCATGCGCTCCTTGCTGCCACGGTCGGCATTGGTGAAGTCGTCGCCCTCGTGCACCTTACCCTGCATAACCTTGAAGTACTGTACTTCACCGATATGGGGCTCTACGGCAGTCTTGAAGAAATAAAGGCTGGTGGGAGCGTCAACAACGGGAGCAACCTCCTCGCCGCGTGTGTTGTGAACCTTGGGCATCTGGTCAACGAAAGGAACGACATTGCCAAGGAACTCCATCAGACGGCGTACGCCCATGCACTTGCCGGCGCAAACACAGAATACGGGGAACATGCCACGTGCGGCCAGACCCTTGCGGATACCCTCGCGCATCTCGTCCTCTGTAAGGCTCTCGCTCTCGAAGAACTTCTCCATCAGGCTCTCGTCGTGCTCGGCAGCAGCCTCTACCAGTGCCTTGTGCATCTCCATGGCCTTGTCCATCTCCTCTGCGGGAACCTCCTCGATAGTGGGAGCACCACCCTCGGGACCCCATGAATACTTCTTCATGAGAAGCACGTCAATCAGAGAGTTGAAGTTGGGACCTGTCTGCAAGGGGTACTGAACGGGCACAACCTTTGAGCCGTACACGTCGGTCAACTGAGACAAGATGTTGTCGAAGTCGGTATTCTCGTCGTCCAACTGGTTCACCAGGAAGATGACGGGCTTGCCCAACTTCTCGGTGTAACGGAAATGGTTCTGTGTGCCCACTTCCACACCGTTGGCACCCTTCAGCAGAAGGATAGCGGTATCTGTTACATTGAGGGCTGTCATGGCTGCGCCAACGAAGTCGTCGCTACCGGGGCAGTCAATTATGTTCAACTTCTTACCATTCCACTCCACATGGTAAACGGTGCTGAATACGCTGTATCCGTACTCCTGCTCAACGGGGAAGTAATCGCTGACAGTATTGTGCTGTGTAATTCGTCCTCTGCGGCTGATTACTCCTGCCTCATAGAGCAGGCTTTCTGTCAGGGTTGTCTTACCACTACCGTCATTGCCCAGCAAGGCAATGTTCTTGATTTCCTGTGTCTTATAAGTTTTCATCGTGTATTAGTATTGGTTTGTTTTAGGCTTTATTTGGCATAAACACTGGCTTCAAGGCCATGTAAAATGCCGAAATCGGACGTAAAAATACGCTTTTTTGACGAAATACGGACGGGGGCTTTCTATGTTTTACAACATCATGTCGGACATAATGTCGTTGGACACGAAGATACCGTCCTCGGTAAGCCTCAACACGTCCCCGCATTGCACCATCCTGCCGCTTTTTATATGCGGTTCGGCCATCTTCATGGCATACTCCCTGTACTTCGGTTTAAGAGTGGAGAGGTCCAAACCGTCGATGGTGCGCAAACCTTTCAGCACCTTCTCCTCATACAGGCAATCCTCGTCCAGCACCTCCACTTCACGCTCCGGCATGCCGTCGGACATGATGTAGGCTTTCAAGTCGGAGGGATTGCTGCTACGGACATTAGCACCGTCATAACTATGTGCACCGGGACCAAGCCCCACGTACGGTTCATCGCGCCAGTATCCGCTATTGTGCCGTGCCCTCATGCCGGGCATGGCAAAGTTGCTCACTTCGTAATGCTCCATGGAATACATTGCCGTGGCCTTGACAATATATTCATACATGCCTCGGGATACTTCGTCAGAAGCCTCGGCCACTTCACCGCGCTCAAGCATGCGGTACAACGGGGTTCCCTCCTCCCATTGCAGGGAATAGGCGCTCAGGTGCGGCACGTGCATGGAGAGGATTTCGTCCACGTCCTTACGCCACATTTCCATTGTCTGCCCCGGAAGGCCGTACATCAAATCAAGGCTGAGGTTGCCATATCCCGCCTCACGCAACAGGGACACCGCCCTGTGTGCCTGTGCCGAGGTGTGCCGTCTTCTCAGGAGGCGAAGCAGATTGTCATCGAATGTCTGCACGCCCATGCTCACTCGGTTCACGGGCGTCGCCTTCAGGGCATCAACAAACTTCGGAGTAATGTCATCGGGATTACATTCTATCGTAACTTCGGCCCCATCCTGCAAAGGCGCCACCCGTTGCAAGGCATCAAAGATGTCCGTCAGGTACTTGGCGTCCAGTTGGCTTGGCGTACCGCCACCTATATATATGGTATTTGCGCGCGCGAAGCGCAACTCCTCTGCCCTACCCTCTATCTCCTTCAGCAGGGCCTTCACGAAGTCGTCCTTCAGATCCGAGGATGTGGTAGAAAAAAAGTCGCAGTAGAGACACCGCGACTTACAGAATGGTATGTGGATATATATCATAGTACTCGGAACGTGGAGTTCATGGAATACAACCGGGGGTACACTTAATTTCCGACCTCCTGGAACGTCAGTTCATAGAAACAGGGATACACGCTTGCCATAGCATGCGAATGGCCGGAACTATGCGGCACTATCAGCCTTACCTTGGCGACACGGTTTTCCCCGTCCACCTGCCTACCCACACGCACATATTCCAAGGGTTTGAGCCATCCTTCCGGCACGTTGGCGTCACCATACGTTGAATACATCAAACTACCTGTAGAGACAGTATAGTCAAAACTTCCGCTTATATAACCCGAATTGTTGGAAATATTCATGTACTCGGGTCTTGCCGCATAGGAAGGCACCATGTTGGTCAGTTGCAGGCTGTCGCCCATGATGTTATATTCCCAGAAACGGCACATCAGTTGACGGCTTTCACCGCTCTCAATACGTCCGCCCGCTCCCTCACGCACAATCTGCATGTATATACCGGTATTGGCAAAGAGCACGAATTCGTTCTCCCCGACATTGGTGGTGCGGTCCTGCTTCTCAAACTCCTCCTCTGTGAGGACCTTCACCTTGCCCATGTCAAAAAGAACTTCATCCCCCAACTTCACCACCACATTCCTGTTGACGAATGCATTCACCACATCGCGCTCATGCTCCTTCTGTTCTCTATAGGTATCCTCTTCACTGCCACAAGAGTACTGAAGCAGAACCACAAAGGCAGCAAGTAAAAACCAATATATTCTTTTCATATTCATTCCTTTTTCGCGCACAAAGATACGAATTAAAATTAACAAATGGTCATGATGCCATAAAAATAGCGGATACATGGCGCATTATTTAACATAGAGATACATAGAACTGTTGGACGAAACACTGCCGAATGCTGAAGTGATGTTTGGATAAACGAGAATAAGGCGCACCTTGTCTGTACTCACAATATAGCAATCATCCACATATCTGCCATAATGTTTGAATGTCAATTTGCGCTTGACATACTGGTCCAACCTGTTCAGGTACACATTGCTGAACAACTGGCTTGTTAGATATCCTACACCAGTCGGAATCAGTTTCACGTTGATGCTCTATTTCGAGTATCTCATTTAATGTAGCCATGATTACATTATTTTCCGTCTGTGATTGTTGTCTCGTCGTGGGAACTGTGCTGCTCTGCCCTGGTGGGACAGAGCGTTCCCACAACTAGACAACAATCACTGACTTTAGTTACTACTGAATATTGTTATTGTTCTTTGTTCTTGGTACTTGGATGCACAAATTCTCAACGCGCCACAGCACGCACAGTGAACCCGACGTAGCGGCGGACGTAGCCCTCGTAGCGATCGACCGTATCGAAGTCGAGAGTCCACGCGAAGCCCGGACCGCAGAGCGAAGACGACCAGTAGCTGCTACCGGAGCCAACATCGTAGATATTGCTACCGAGGCGATTCCCGGACGCGGGAAGGAAGATGGAATTGCCGTTAGGACCGGTTACCTTCCAACCATTCGTGCCGTTTTGGGTGGTCCTTATCCATGTGCATTCGTTTCGTAATTCACTTTGCTCATCAGCGGTGGGCATGCGCCATTCGGGACCCATATTGACGTAGGCGGCATCGTCCTCAAGGTCAAGGACGGTCTTGTTGTCCACGATGCCGTAATTACTATCTGTGCAGTACTTGGTCATGATGTCATCAGAGCCACAGCACCATTTGTAGGTACTCCATTCGTAATAGCTCTTTGGAGCTGTCTCGCCCCAGGCAAAATAATCACCGTAGTACTCGGGAGAGTCAGCCCCTACGTTGCGGTCTGCCCACAAGGTTCCGCTGGGAAGACCGAGGTCAACATATTTATACTCCTTTTCAGGAGACTCGGGAAGTGAGAATGTGATGGAATCCACCTCGGACACTGAACGCTGGATGTACTTTCCGTCCTTCCACTCGTAAAAGTACTGTGATTGTGCCATAGAGCATAGACTCACGGCAAGAAAAGCAATAAGGGTAAATATCTTCTTCATCGCTGTATTGTTTTATCGGGTTATTGTTTTAGGGATTTACCATTCTATAACTGATGCCTGTGGTGGTGCGTACCACAAGGACGCCTGTGGCGGTCAGGGGAATGCTGAGGGTGCAGCCATCAGTGGTCTGCTTCTGCATTGCCACACGGCGGCCGGCAAGGTCGTAGACACTGACGCTCTCGCCCTGAGGCAGACCAAAGACATGCAGCTGACCGCCACTGATGCGGAAAGTAACATCGGGCGTATTCTCAGTGCCAGAGGCTGAGTCTATGTCTGTAGTGACAAACTCGCCGAAGCGGACATTCTTGACATCGGCATAAGCATAAACGACATTCGTACCGTCGGGGACGGTGATTGTCAATTCCCCGCCCATGGCAAGACGCGGCTTGGAGGAAAAGGCAAAGGCTACCTCAGTGCCGTCTTTCAGGCTCAGGAGGACGCCCTCCTCTGCCCTGGCGCCAAGGACACAGGAAAGCAGGAGCACTGCCATAAGACCGGCTCGTGCAAAGGGTTGGAATAAATGTTTCTTCATCTCTCAAATAGCACTGCTCCGTGTCGTGCGCAACTTCTTTTAATTGAATAAATATATTGTTGTTCTTTTCCCTATGTTCACACAAGTACATACAGCAAAGGGTGTATCAGCAATGCCGACACACCAGAATAAAACGCCCTGTTTCTGTTCATGACTTCTATCAACCGGTAATATAACCGTTGCAAATATAAAGATAATTCTCTACACAGGCAAGACTTGGGAGCCGAAATAACTACTGATCCGACAATAGAATGAACTCCAACGGGAAAGGCAAAATGTCAGACAATGCCTCATGAGCCGTAAGCTGCCCTGTCTGACGTCGGACCTTGAAGAGGTGGCGCGAAGCGACGGGGAGGATGTAAAAGCGGATGGGGGCAGGTGCGGGCGTGCTTTGGCTTTCGGACACGGCGCCGTGTCCCTACCAGTCATTGCTCAACATTCAACTCTCACCGCTCAACTCTCACCGCTCACCGTTAAACGTTATTCGCAAGTTCATCAAGCTACGCAAGTCAACGTTAAACGTTCCACATTCCACGTTCCACGTTAAACGCAAAGGAGTCCTTCGGAACATTCTCCAAAGGACTCCTCTTTCTGAAAAACGGCGGCTACCTACTCTCCCACGGGTGTGCAGTACCATCGGCGCGGACGGGCTTAACTTCTCTGTTCGGAATGGGAAGAGGTGGAACCCCGACACTATAACCACCTGAATAATGGTGACATATTCGGACACTTAGTTTAGGTGAATGTTGAAAGTTTAACGTTTAACGATGAGCGGCATGCTCTTAGTTTTCCGTTTTCCGTTTTCACTTTTCCGTTTTCAAAGCAGAGCAATGCTGACAGTATAAACAACCTTTCGCCAAACGAAAGCCGTTCGGGCAATTAGTAAGGCTCGGCTTTGACGTCACCGTCTTTACACCTGCCTCCTATCAACGTCATCGTCTGTGACGACCCTCAAGGGAAATCTAATCTTGTGGCCGGCTTCGTGCTTAGATGCTTTCAGCACTTATCCG
>JAZURY010000044.1:0-72112 GCA_045606445.1 Bacteroidaceae bacterium | reverse complement strand
GTTACTCACGCTCGGAAAAATCAAAATTCTTTTGCTTTTTCGCTCGCTTAATCGTAACTTTGACTCCCGTCTTAGTTACTCACGCTCGGAAAAATCAAAATTCTTTTGCTTTTTCGCTCGCTTAATCGTAACTTTGGTGCTGTTATGAGCGAGAAATCTCTGAAAGAACGCACGGCACGCGGCCTCATTTGGGGCGGTATGAGCAATGGCATCATGCAATTGCTCGGGGCTTTGTTTGGTTTGGCGCTGATGCGACTGCTCACTCCTGCCGACTGGGGCAAGGTGTATATGCTCAACATCTTTGCCGCTCTGGCAAGCACCCTGCAGGAGAGCGGTTTCATTGCCGCCCTGTGCAACAAGAAGGAACCGACCGACCGGGAGTACAACGCCGTTTTCTGGTTCAACCTGATAGTGAGCGGAAGCCTGTACATCATCCTGTGGTTTCTGGCTCCGCTGATAGCCGGATTCTATAACGACCCCGACCTTATCCCCCTGGCGCGTTTCCTCTTCCTCGGTTTCCTGCTTTCGGGCCTTGGTACAGTGCAGAGGGCTTATCTCTTCGGACACCTGATGGTGAGGGAGACAAGCATCTGCGGCATCACGGCCATGCTTGTATCGGGAGCCGTGGGCGTGACCATGGCATGGAACGGATTTGCCCATTGGGGCATAGTGGCACAGAGTGTGACGTTCGTGTTCGTGGTGCAACTGATGAACTGGTACTACTCAAGTTGGCGCCCGTCCCTGCGCATCGACCTGCGACCTGCATGGCAGATGTTCAACTTCAGCAGCAAACTGCTAATTACCAATATCTTCAATATTCTCAACAACCATGCCTTCAGCGTGCTCTTGGGCAAATACTTCGGCAACCGCCAGGCAGGTATCTACGGCACGGCACGCAAGTGGGACGACATGGCCGCCGGCACCATAAACGGTATGGTTGCGGCCGTGGCACAACCCACTCTGGCACAGGTGGCGGACGACACGGGGCGCTATGTGCAGATATTCCGCAAGATGCTGCGCTTCGTTGCATTCGTCTCCTTCCCCGCCCTGCTGGGCCTGGGCATGATAGCCGAGGAGTTCATCCTGCTGGCAGGCGGAGAAAAGTGGATAGAGAGCGGCAGGATACTTACCCTTCTGTGCATCCACGGCGCCTTCTTCCCCATCACCACCCTATACAGCAACCTGACCATAAGCCGCGGACATAGCGGCGTGAACATGGCCTGCACCATAGGTCAGTGCCTGGCAGTATGGGCAGGTCTCATCCTTTTGTACACAAACGGATACGGCATGTTGCACATGGTGATATACTTCATTACACTGAACGTCCTTTGGCTCGGTATCTGGCAATGGTGGGCAAAAAGGCTCATCGGCATGAAATGGCGTTGGGTGGCTATGGACACCATGCCTTTCCTTGGTTTCACCATCGCAGTACTTGCCTTCACCTGGTGGATCACACTGCCCATAGAGAACCTTTGGGCGCTCATGCTCTCCCGCATAGCCATGGCTGCACTGCTCTATGCCGGCATCATGTGGATTAGCGGTGCCAGGATAATGCGCGAAACAATGGGTTATCTCCTGCACAAGAAATTCTGACCCCATTACCGGCACAGATTTGCCGTCATTGAGGACACGCGCGTGTTGTCGGGAGGACAAAATTATGCCTTACCGGCACGAATCATCTCCAAGTCCTTGGGGTAGGTTATCTTTATGTTCGTAACCTCGCCCTCCACTATGCGTATGGGCACATCGGGCAGGTACCTTCTCACCACGCCGCAATCGTCGGTGGGGGCAAAATGCGGGTCCTGCAGGCCGAGGTCGAAAGCATGGCGGAGAACCTTCTGGCGGAAGCCTTGGGGGGTCTGCATGTTTCTGAGTACGGCACGCGGCAAGGTCTCCACAATACATTCGTTCTCATCCACGCGGACAATGGTGTCCGTACTGGGTACCGCAACCCCTACGGCATCATATCTGGCAAGAGCCTCCACGCATCTGGAAATGATTGCCTCGCTCACCAAGGGGCGCACGGCATCGTGGATAAGAAGCAGGTCCTCGCCATCCGTGCAGACCTCCAAAGCCGACAGGGTGCTGTGGTAGCGTTCCTTGCCACCGGGGCGGACGTACTTCACCTTGGGATAGGCAGAGGCTATCTGCCTCACCTCGTCCACAAAGTCCTGGCGGGTGATGATTACAATCTCGTGCACCAATGGAGAGTGGTGGAATGCCCTGATGCTGTGTTCAAGCACCGTACACCCGTCTACTTCCAGAAACTGCTTGGGGCGGTCAGCACCGAAACGGCTTCCGCTACCTCCGGCCAACAGTATGGCTATATTCATGTCTTCTAAACGATTATTCTTTGGATAAGGCCATATAGTTTAAGCACACTTGCGTTCATCTTTCCACGGCATTGCATGCTTCTACCTTTTTGCGTATCTCCTCTATCTTGTCGACATACATGGCATAAAGCCTTTTGCCATTGCGTTGAGTCTGCTCCGTGGTAAATGCCCCATTCCACAGACGCATGCCTCCCACGCTGAGCGACTTGAACTTGGCATCGTACCATCCTACCTGCAAGTCCTGCAACCATGCGCGGGCACACAGTTCGTAGTCGTCAAACTGGAAGGGTGCGAAACTGAAATCGATGTGATGAAGATGACGGCAGAACAACTCCTTGTTAAGCCACATTGGGGCACGGTTCACGCTCACCACAAACTGGAATTCCCTGTCGCCGTCTGCCTTCTTGCCACCATGGGCAGTCTGTCTGTCGTGTTCAAATTCCATATCCAACCCATCCTTGCCTCCCAAAATGGCCAGGTGTGGGTGAGCATCAAAATGTCTCAGGGCATTGTCTATCCATGAGGTGTCATCAAAGTCGTCATCGTCCTGCAACAAGGCGATATACTTGCCGTTGGAAAAGCGTATTGCCTTATCATAAGTAACATTCTCGTAAAGGTCGTTGGCACGCACGAGAAATTCGTTTGCTCCGGTCAGAGACTCGGCCAGGGCCTGCGTATGGCTGATGTCCGAACCGTCATCAATGATGACAATCTCCAGGCTATCACCCCAAGCACGCAGTTTGGGCAGAATGTGCCTTATCTGCAAACTCTTGTTGTGCGATTGCAGCACTATACTTACCAATGGTTCCTTTACATAGCCCTTTGCCAGCCAGGTGGCATAACTCTTTTTGGCCTGCACTACTCCCGTACGCTTCTGAAAGGAGAGTTTCAACTTCTCGATAAAGAGTCTGATGTCAAACATGTCTTTAATGTCCTATTCTTGGGTAGATACCTGTCATTTCTCTGTTAGTGTGGTCAAAGTTACGATTAAGCGAGGGAAAAAGCAAAAGTATTTTTGATTTTTCCGAGCGTGAGTAACTAAGACGGGAGTCAAAGTTACGATTAAGCGAGCGAAAAAGCAAAATAAATTTGGCATTTCTCTCGCTAAATCGTATCTTTGATACGCCTTAAGCACGAATAAACCATGAAAGAAGCCTTAGTAGACGTTTCCGTACTCATTCTGTTCTTCAACCGCCCCAACCAGTTGGGGCAAGTCTTCGAACAGGTAAAGAAAGCACGTCCGGCACGACTGTTCCTTTATCAGGACGGTCCCCGAAGCGAGAAGGACATGCCCGGCATACTTGCATGCCGCGAGGTGGTAAGCGACATAGACTGGGAGTGCGAGGTGCACACCATGTACCAGGAGAAGAACTACGGTTGCGACCCTTCGGAATACATATCGCAGAAGTGGGCTTTCTCCATGAGCGACAAATGCATTGTACTGGAGGATGACGACATACCGAGCCAGAGTTTCTTCCACTTCTGCAAGGAGATGCTGGACCGCTACGAGCATGACACACGCATAACCATGATTGCCGGTTTCAATGTGGAGGAGGAGACAAAGGACGTGCAGGAGGACTATTTCTTCTCTACCAACCTCAGCATCTGGGGATGGGCTTCGTGGCGAAGGGTCATAGACCAGTGGGACGAGCACTACACCTGGCTGGATGATGAACAGACGGTGGCACAACTGGAACAGATCGTTCGCGAGCGTGGCTACCGCGATGACTTCCTGCCCATGTGCCGCAAGCACCGCAGTCAGGGCAAGGCTTTCTATGAAACCATACTATGGTCACACATGCTCTTGGCCAACGGCCTCAGCATAGTACCCAAAAGAAACCTCATCAACAATCTCGGAGCCACGGCCGACAGCACACACTTCGGCGGCACGCTGGAGACATTGCCACGAGGCTACCGCCGCATATTCACCATGAAGCGCTACGAAATGGATGCATACATGCCAGTGGACAAGGCAACCTCGCCCTTGGTGCACCCAAAGCACATCATCGAGCATGTACCATACCGCCATCGCGTCTACCGCATAATGGGATGGATGAATCCCGGCATCAAAGTGGCACGGAGTTTTGAGGAATTGTTCCTGAACATACGCTATGGCAACTTCTCATATATAGGGCAAGCCATCAGGAACAGAGTGAAGAAATGGATGGGCAGAAAGGAGTACAACTGACAATGAAGGTCCTAATAATATCCACTACAGAGCGTACCGGAGGTGGCGCCATAGCAGCCAGACGCCTGCTGACGGCACTGAACAAAAACGGCATCAAGGCCAAGATGCTGGTGCGCGACAAACAGACAGACGATGTCAACGTGGCAGCCTATGGGAACACCATCCCCAAGGCGTTGGAACGCCTGCGCCTCATGTGCCTGCTTCGGAAACCTTTCCGGCAGACATGGCAATATGATCTGGCATCGGACGGAATAGATATCCTTTCAACACCGGAATACCAGGAGGCCGATGTCATTCACCTGCATTGGGTAAACCAGGGCATGCTATCGCTTAAACAACTGAAGCAGATGCTGCTCTCGGGTAAACGCATCGTCTGGACAATGCACGACGAATGGACATTCCGTGGCATAAAGCACTACACGGAAGAGGGAAATGCCACGGAAGACAAGAGAATCTCGGCCCTGGAGGAGAGGTTGTTCAAGACCAAACAGGAGATATACGGCCTGGGCAATATAAGGTTCGTGGGATGCAGCCAGTGGATTTCCGACATGGCACAGCAGGTAATGCCGCATGCCAACGTACGCCACATCAACAACTGCATTCCACACAATATCTTCTATCCACAAGGTTCAAGGGAGGCAAGGGAGGCATTCTCTCTGCCACAAGACCGGAAACTGATACTCTTCACCTGCCAGAAGGTTACGGACAAGCGCAAGGGCATGGCATATCTGCTCGAGGCACTGAAACATCTGAACGAACCCAAACCTCATTTAGTGGTGGTGGGAGGCAATACGGAAGACATACTGAACTCCAACCTTGGTATAGGAAAGGACAACCTGCACTTCATACCATACGTAAACGGGGAAAAGGAGATGGCACGCCTGTACTCGGCGGTGGATTGCTTTGTGACCCCATCCCTGCAGGACAATCTTCCCAACACCATAGCTGAGGCAATGTCCTGCGGCACACCATGCGTAGGATTCGACACAGGTGGCATACCGGAAATGATTTCTCACATGAAGAACGGCTACATAGCACGATACTGCGATAGCGAAGATCTGGCACGAGGCATAGAGTGCATCCTGCTCCACCCCGAATGGAGAGAAGCCGCCCGACACAGTGCCGCACACGATTACAGAGAAGACCGCGTAGCCAAAGAATACGCAAAAGCCTATGAAACACATTAGACGCCACATCTTCAGTCTCCTATCCCTCGTGCTAATAGCAGCACTGAGCCTGATGCCGGCACAGGAGTTCCCGCAAACGGACATCCAGTTTGCCGACAAATGGGCGCATTGGGTAATGTACGGTTTCCTCACTCTGGTGATGGGCATAGAATGTGTGCTCAGAGACGAGTACCTCAGGAAAAAAGCCTCCACTTCAGTCCTCCACGAGCAAGCACATAAAAGCAAAGGAACTGCCATCTGGCAGTTCCTCTTTATCGCTATCATAGCCTCCGTTTTCGGTGGTCTCATGGAATTGGGACAGGCCTATCTCACCACAAGCCGCCACGGTGACTGGCTGGATGTGTATGCCAATAGTTTTGGGGCACTGTGTGCCCTTGCCCTATTACTCGCCTACCACCTCCTCACCAGCAAAAGACCTTAAGGACTCTAAAGACTCTAAGGACCTTAGGGACCCTAAAACCTTAAAGCTTTATCGTTTCACCACCAGCCTCAGCACAAACCACAAGTGCTGGCGAATTGCCGCCATGAAGCCGTAGTGGCGGCACATGATGCGGAGGCGTTCAAAGAGTGACTTGCGATGGTTCTTTGTTGTCATGCCCTCGGCCAGGTAGTCCGTCAGTATCAGGCGTGTGTTGAACAGGGGCATGTCCTGCTGCTGTGCATCCTTCATGATGCGTATGCACCAGTCGAGGTCGCCGCTGAAACGGTAACGCAGGTTGTAGTGGAACTTTCGCGCCATATCCGTACGCACATAGAAACTCTGGTGGCACACCAGCATGCCGCTTAGGAAACTGCGCCATGAAAGGACTTCAGGCGCCTGCAAACGACGGTGGCGCAGAAACTCTCCCTTGTTGTCGACAATGTCGGTCTCGCCATAGAGAACAGCCGGCCATGTCTCCTCGTCAAACTCATTGCCGTGCACTGAGGTCACACCTTCCACAATCCTTTCCAGCGTGTCGTCCGAATGGAACCTGTCTCCTGCGTTCAGGAAGACCAGGTAGTCTCCGTTGGCATTGTCTATGGCCTTGTTCATGGCATCGTACAGACCGTTGTCCGGTTCGCGTATAAACTGGATGTCGTGCGGATGGGCACACACCGAGTTGTCCTCGGCATACTCCTGAATCAGGGATAGCGTGCCGTCGCTACTCAGCCCGTCGACTATCAGATGCTCGATGTGCGGATAGGTCTGGGATGCTACGCTCTGCAACGTGCGTTCCAGAGTCTGTTCGGCATTGTACGTTACTGTTATTACGGTAAACTTTGGTTGGTAAGGCTCATCCAAAGTGTTGCTCTGTGTCTTCGTGCTCGACGGAGGCACAGGCGAAGCAGGGTCTACTTCTGGCATTTTCTTTTCTTTATTATAAGTGTTATTGTATGTCCGGCGATTATCAGTCCCAGCAAGGCCAGTGCCCCATAGGCTATGGCCTCGGTGGTGTGCACGGTCTGGGGGTCAAATGTCATTACAAGTTCGTGCTTGCCGGCAGGCACACGGATGGCACGCAATATGTAGTTGGCACGTGCCACGGGGACTTCCTCACCCGACACTGTTGCCGTCCATCCGGGATAGTATATGTCGGAGAATACCAGCACGCCACCCTTCTCTGAGTCTATCTCGTAGGCAAGGCGGTTGGCCTCGTATTCCGTCAACTTCACGCTGATGCGGCACGAGTCGGCACCGGCAGGCACACTGCCCAGCACATTCTGGAACTTCCTGTCCACAACGGCCACACGGTGCAGGTCATCCTTTCCTATGGCGGCAAGTTCGTCATCGGCATTGTCCACCCAATGTATGGAAGACACCGGCCAGGCATTGCCCATGGCATGAGGGTTGAACACGGGCACCTTGTTGCCGTCGTTGGTCTTCATGATGACGTACTTCATATTGAGCATGTCCAGCACGGGGAAGAGACTGTCGCCATTCACCCTTGCCAGGTCTCCGCCATTGTCCATCACCGCTCTCTGCAGGCGTGCCATCTCGGGACCGATGTGTGCCTCTATCACCTCCTGATAGCGGCGCAACTTGGCTGCATGGTAACCGCCTATGCTCTTGTGCCAGTATGATGCATCGTTGCTGTTGAAGGTGCTCTCGGTCATATCCAGAGTGCGGTAGTAAAGGTCCGGATCCAGAAGAATAATGTCATCGGCATGGGTGCGCTGGAAGTTCTGCTCCACAGGACGTGGGTACACAAACATTCCGTCATTCAGGTAGCGCTTGTTCACCGACCACATGTCTGCCAGGCACAGGATTGTGATGAGCACGGTCATGGGCACAGCCTTCAGTTTGCCATAGTAGTGCAGCACCATCAGGACTGTGCCGGCAGCGATAATCCAGAAGGAACGCATGGCATCCGCGGTGAACACATGGCGGCGCATCTCGTTGAGGTTGTCCAGCAAACCGTCCACAAACTGCTGGTCGACATAACCGGCACTTACCAGTCCCTGTATGCCGCTGTACTCGCTCGTGGACACATAATTGCCGAAGAAGGCATCCGGCATGAGCCAGAACAGGAAGCATATACCGCCCGTTATGACAAAACTGAGCCAAAGGGCATTTATCTCCTTATTTATAATAGGCACGCGCACGTGCACGCACGAGGGTTCCTCCACAAACCTCTTCAGTGCCATCATGGCCATGAGGGGGATGGTGAACTCCGCTATCACCAGGATGGATGCCACGGTGCGGAACTTGTCGTACATGGGCACGTAGTCCAGGAAGAAGTCGGTCAGTCCCATGAAGTTCTTGCCCCACGACAATGCTATGGAAAGCATGGTGGCCAAAAGCAAGGCCCAGCATACGGGACCGCGGACGATGAGCAGGCACAGTACGAACAGCATGCACACGAAGGCGCCCACATATACCGGACCGCTTGTGCCGGGCTGCTCGCCCCAGTATTGTCCCAACTGCTGGTACAGGGGACGGTACTGGCTGTCGGCCTTGGACATGGCCGTCTCGCTCTGCGACAAGGGCATGCTTGCACCGCCCTTGGTGTTGGGCACGAGCAGGGTCCATGTCTCACCGATACCATAACTCCAGGCCGTAATGTAACTGCGCTCCAGGCCGCTTGACGTCTGGTCGGCAGCGTCCTTGGTCTTGTGTGTCAGTTCTGTCTTTCCACGCATGGTCTCCTTGCTGTATTCCCATGTGTGGTAAAGATTGGACAGGTTTATGGCCACGCCCAGCAGGCAACCGGCGGCAAAGGCGAAACTGCCCTTCAGCCAGCGCATCATGCCCTCGCGGCTCAGGTCGGAGAGCATCCATCCTATCGACAGGGCAAAGGTGGGCACCAAGAAGTAATAGGTCATCTGCACATGGTTGGACACAATCTGCAATGCCATGAACAGTCCGCTGACCGCTATGCCCCAACCGAACTTGCCCCTATAGCAGAGTGCCATGCCACCTATGGTGGGAGGGATGAAAGCCAGGGTGTAGAGTTTCCATATATGTCCTGCCGCTATGATGATGAAGTAGTAACTGGAGAATGCCCACAGTATGGCACCCAGAGCAGCCATCCACACCTTGAAGTCGAAGCAGCGGAGCATGATATAGAAGCCCAGCAGCATGATGAACACATAGGATGCCACGGTGGGCAGGAACAGACTGTACCACTGCTTCAGTTCTGCCAGCGAGTCGGTACTGTCGTAGGACGGTGCCATCTGGTATGTGGGCATGCCGGAGAAGAGCGTATTTGTCCAACGGGTACGTTCGCCGTTGTGCTTCTCGCGGTACTCGTTCATCTCCACACCTGCACCTACGCCTCCGGTATGGTCGTGCCCGGACAGCACCTTGCCGTCCATGACGGGTTCCCAGAAGTATGCCACACTGATGATGGCAAACAATGCCACCACGCCTGCTTCAATCAAATATCTCTTATAGTCTTTCATCATATTATAAATTCGTTCAACGCCAATCGTTATCATCCTTACGCAGGGATGCTCTGTGTCAGCATGTCATTCTCGTTTTCCGTTTTCCGTTTTCCGCTTTCCGTTCTCCGTTTTCCGTTTTCCGTTTTTCATACCCCCTCCCCTTCGGGACTCCCCCTAGGGGGAGAAAGTGGATGGGGTATGTTACCTTTCCGTTTTCCGCTTTCCGTTTTCCGTTTCCCGTTTTCCGTTCTCCTTACCTTCCTGCGCGCTTTCTCTCCAGGTGGTCCAGTATCACCTTGCGCATGCGCATGGAATGGGGGGTAACCTCGACATATTCGTCAGCCTTGATATACTCCAAGGCCTCCTCCAGGGAGAAGATGGTGGCAGGGATGATGCGGGCCTTCTCGTCGGTACCGCTGGCACGGACGTTGGTCAGTTGCTTTGCCTTGCATACGTTGATGACAAGGTCTATGTCGTGAACATGCTCTCCTATAACCTGGCCGGCATACACCTGGTCCTGAGGTTCTATAAAGAACTTGCCCCTGTCCTGCAGATGGTCTATGGCGTATGCATAGGCATTGCCGCTCTCCAGGGCAATCAGCGAACCGTTGGTACGGCGGTTTATCTCGCCCTTGAAGGGTTGGTACTCCTTGAAGCGGTGCGCCATGATGGCCTCGCCCTGAGAGGCGGTGAGCACATTGGTTCGCAGGCCGATGATGCCGCGCGAGGGGATGTTGAACTCTATGTTCACACGGTCGCCCTGACTGTCCATGCTGGTCATTTCGCCCTTGCGGCGCGTAACCATGTCTATCATCTTGCTGCTGAACTCCTCGGGCACGTTTATGGTCAGTTCCTCGATGGGTTCGCACTTCACGCCGTCAATCTCCTTGTAGATAACCTGGGGCTGGCCCACCTGCAACTCATAACCCTCGCGGCGCATGGTCTCCACCAGTACGGAGAGATGCAGCACACCACGTCCGCTCACAATCCAACGGTCGGTGTAACCCTCTATGGTAGAGACACGCAGGGCCAGGTTCTTCTCCAGTTCCTTGTCCAGACGTTCCTGTATGTGGCGGCTGGTGCAGAACTTGCCTTCCTTGCCGAAGAAAGGAGAGTCGTTTATGGTGAAGAGCATGGACATCGTGGGTTCGTCTATGCTGATGCTTGGCAGAGCCTCGGGATTCTCGTAGTCGCAAATGGTGTCGCCTATCTCGAAGCGCTCCAGTCCCACCAGGGCACAGATGTCGCCACTTCCTGCCTCGGCAGTCTTCTTGCGTCCCATGCCGGTGAAGGTGTGCACCTCCTTGATCTTGGTGCGCTCCTTGCTGCCGTCGCGGTGCACGATGGTGATGTTCATGCCCTCTCGCAGGGTACCGCGATGCACACGGCCTACGGCAATGCGGCCGGTATAGTTGGAATAGTCCAGGCTGGTTATGAGCATCTGCGGTGTGCCCTCCAACTGCTTGGGGGCAGGCACATGCTCCAGGATCTGGTCCAAGAGGTATGTGATATCCGTGGTGGGAGCGCTCCAGTCCTCGCCCATCCAGTTGTTCTTGGCAGAACCGTAGATGACGGGGAAGTCCAACTGCTCCTCCGTGGCATTGAGGTCGCACATCAGGTCGAAGACCATTTCATACACCTCCTCGGGACGGCAGTTGGGCTTGTCCACCTTGTTCACCACAACAAGGGGTTTCAAACCTATTTCCAGAGCCTTCTGCAACACGAAACGTGTCTGTGGCATGGGACCCTCGAAGGCATCCACCAGAAGGATGCAACCGTCTGCCATGTTCAGCACACGTTCCACCTCGCCTCCGAAGTCGGAGTGCCCTGGGGTGTCGATTATGTTTATCTTCGTGTCGCGGTACATGATGGACACGTTCTTGGACAGGATGGTTATGCCACGCTCGCGCTCCAACTCGTTGTTGTCCAGCATCAGTTCGCCCGACTGCTGGTTATCGCGGAACAGGTTTCCTGCCAAAAGCATCTTGTCCACCAGAGTGGTCTTGCCATGGTCTACGTGTGCTATTATCGCTATGTTACGGATATTCTGCATGTCTCTATTTTTATCTGTTTCAATCTTATTACCCAAACGCGCACAAAGATACAGAAAAATGGCCACATGACCGCCCTCAAGGCTGCCAAATGTACAAAATAAGGCACTTAACGGAAAAAACTCGGGCACAGATGCGTCTTATTCAGCAGTTTTTCATACCTTTGCACCCGCATTTGACCGGAGGCAGTGCCCGAACGTATGGATGCTGCACGGCAAACAAGTTACACAATTCAAACTATCAAAACACTATGTATTTGAATTCAGAGAAGAAGACCGAACTCTTCACCACCTATGGCAAGGGTGCTGCCGACACAGGTAGCGCAGAGAGCCAGATCGCATTGTTCACTTTCCGCATCAAGAACCTCACCGAGCACATGAAGCAGAACCGCAAGGACCACAGCACCGAGCGCGCTCTGACCGGCCTGGTAGGTAAGCGCCGTGCTCTCCTGAACTACCTGAAGAAGCGCGACATTACCCGCTACCGTGCCATCGTTAAGGCTCTGGGTCTGCGTAAGTAATGCATCCCGGTCTTCTGTAAGGACAGAAGTAACTGACACAAGGGAGACTGCCCGGATAGGGGCGGTCTCCCTTTGTTGTTGTATTGTCCCAAACCGCTCGTGTGCCTGTTATGCGCCAATGACCGGTTTGGGCTTATTGTGATGTCGTGCGAGACGACAGAACCACCGCGACATCACGTCGCAGTGGTTCCAAACGATTATTTGTTCACGTAGGTGAACTGAAAACTTTTACTATTATTTATATTTGATGATTGTCATGCATGCTTCATCCTACCATCCCTGTTCCCACAGGTTGGGATTGCCATTGCCCTCTTCACGGGAGAGAGCGTCTCCGCCGCTATATCCGCCGTCGTCGTCCTTGCCGACAGTGCCGCCATTTGTGTTGAATGATGCGCTCATCAGGTTGGTGTCATTCTCCATCTCCACCACAAGGGTTTCGGGGATTGTATATGCTTTCTTCATAATTTGCTGTCTGTTAAATTGTGTATTATTACTTCACTCTCTGGCCCTTGGCATTGTACTTTAGTCCATTTTTCACGATTACAATCTGCTGGCCCTCCACAAAGATACCGTCCTTCTGCATGGTAGCACCACCGATTTCTTCTATGCCTGTTTCTACATCATCCCACATCAGGGTATAGAAGCCACGTGTCTGGGACACTGCCTCGGCAGGCAGATACGCCTTGTTGGCAGCAATATTTGATTGTGTAGATATCTTGCCAAAGACCACTTCGTCTGTAGCCACACCATCCACCTTCTTTTTGGTAAGGATGTAATCGCCTACGGCAAGTTGTGTTTCTGCCAATGTGCCTACAAGCAGGTTATCCTTGTCGTCAACTGGAGTCAATGTACCATCATCTGTATTTACAGCACTCATGCCGATGCCCAGACCATGCACAGCCTCAAAATCGAATTCCGTCTTGCTTTCTTCGGTCTTCCTCAGCACCACACCCATGCGCGCAGGGATTGTCTCTTCCAACCGGGTAAGAGCGATGTAATCATCGTTATTTGTTGTTGCCACATATGCCTCCACACCCTCTGGAATCTTCACATCAGAGGTAAAGGCAAAAGTTCCGACGCCGATTTCGTTGATTGTGACAGACTTGGTAAGTTCCTTCTTGTCTACAGCGTGTATCTCCCACTTTATGACTGTTCCGGTACTTCTATGGGTTGATGTGTAATTTGAGTTGTTGTCTTTTAAGTTACCTGTATTGCCTATTGCACCTTTATCGGTGGCTAATCCAAGGCAATTCTTATTGTTGCCGACATTATCGTTGTCATAGGGATGGCCTCCCAAATAGTATAAGTCGTCTTCTCCCTCTACTCCCGTCTTGACGATGCTGTATAGGCGTGGGCAATAGTCATTGGCGTAACTGCCATAAACATCTGGCGATGGGTTGGTTGACAATCCGTAACCGCCCTGGAAACACCATATCTTATATATGATCTTGTCTTTTCCGTCGTCAGCACCATCTACTTTACCTAAATTTTCAATGTACCAGACATCGCGACGGGCATCGGTATTGTCTTTTGTGGTTACGAACGTCGCTTTATAATTAGCACCAGACGTGTTGCTTGTAGGTAATGTTGTGGGAGCAGCGAAATACTGTTCCTCACCACTGACTTTGAAACGGTAGAAACCAGAGGGGATTTCAGCGCCGGAGATAGGACCAACATAGTCATACTCATGCAACCTCCATTGAGAGCAGTAGTTTGTACCGTCTGGTTTGCCACCGGGTTTATTACTATGGTTTGCCAACTGCAGGTTTTCTGTACCTCCAGTGGTAACATTGCCATTGTTATTAAAAAAGAGTGTTCCACCATTGCTGAATGTTACATAGGCACCCTGACCACTACTGCCCGTACCAAAAGTCCATGCGTTTGCAGGTTTTTCCAATGATACGGCGATCTTGTTATCTGCAGTAAAATAAATATACTTGCCTGAAACAAGACTCTTGATGTAGTACATGTTTTCTCCAGACTCCTCTAACACAAGGTAGGTTCCCTCTGCAGAACGACCATTGATTACTGTACCATTATCCGAAATGAATCTGGTTGTATGCCCGTCGTTAGGCTGGCACTCCATAGTGTACATCTTGCCAGGCTTTACCTCGGTAACAACCGTTTGCGCCCATCCCCCAACACAAGCGAGGAGCAGGACGAAAGATAGTAAAATCTTCTTCATAATCAACTTGTTTTATATTATATAGTTTATATTAATTCACCAATAGCAATGGGTCCATGACACCGAAATCATGGACACGACACACAGGGCATACCAGCATTTTACCGGCACACCACGGAAAGGGAGCAACACGAAAGGGGTGCTACTACACCTTAATCTACAAGATATGGGGGGGTAACTGATTGATTATCAGACATAAAAGCACACACAAGACTTCTCTGTCTCATGAAAGCGTCCTTGACAAAAAGCATGCTATTAGTCTGCATCTCAAATCAAAATGTTACCTTATTCGGCACAAAGGTAAGGAATTTATCCGAAACAGCAAAAGATAAGATGCACAAAAACGAAGCCGCCATCGAGCACATGCTTTCCCGAGGGGCTAAAAAATGCCCTCCCGAGGACCGAACCGAAAGTACCGGGAACTCTCGCCTCGGTCCTCGGGAGGACAGGCGTCCGTCCTCGGGAGGGCATTTTTCCGCCTTGCCGGACATACAAAAAAAGTCCCCTTGACAGGAGACTTTTTTATATTAGTTCTTGAGCAGGCATTTCCCTTACTGTTCCTCCATGAACATGGGGTCCCATGCAGGAAGCAGAGTGGGTTTCTGCTCCATGAGTTTAAGGAGTTTCTTGGGCATGTACTTCTTGTTGACCACCACACGGAACATGTATTCGTTGAACCACTCGTTGGTCATGATCAGATAACCGTTGTGACCGCTGGCTGCGCCCCAGGAGTTCTCCACCTTCCACTTGATGGGGTTGCCCTTCTCGTCCAGATCCACGGCCATGAGGGTCATGGCGTGTGAAGAACCGGAGTCACGTGTCTGTATGCGCTGCTTCTTGTTCATGCCGAAGGTGGTGCCGAGCAGGGAGTTGTAGTCCCATGCCTGGATGTCCAGGATACCGCTCTTTGTGTCCAGGAACTTGCCCACGTCGCAAGAGAAGTACATCTGCGTGCTGTCCTGAAGTGAAGCAATGGCAATGGGGGCCAGGTCCTTGATATCAAGGTTCAAGTACAGCCAGTTGTGCCCATCGTGCATGTGGCGGTCCATGTCTATCTCATATACCTTATTATATGGACGCGAGGGATCGTTCATGAGCATGACGTAGTCGTTCTGCAGGTCGCCTGCCTCGGCGCAGTACTCCCTGTAGAACTCCATGGGTGTGTATTTCTTCAGTTCGGAGAGCAGTTTGCCGTCGTTGCCACGGGGTGCCCAAAGGAACTCCTGAACAGGTTCGCCGTAGGCCAGGACAAGCATCTGGTAGATGGTCTTCAGTTGCTCCACCTTGTAGGCCTGGAGTTCTGCCTCCGTCTTGCCTGCCTCGGCCTGTTCGCGCAGGTTGATGGCAATTTCGCGCAACTTGCGCTTCAGGTGGCCGTCTATTTCGCTGGTGTTGTTGCTGGCCCATGTCTCGGCCTGCACTTCGGCAGGAACAAGGCCGTACTTGCTTACGAGGTCAGCCACGCCGGTGTATGTGCCGCCGTCGGACAGGGGATTCTGCATGAGCCACTGCACCTTCTGGTGGTCAATGCTCTCGTTGCGTGTGTCTATGATGCCCTGCAGGAACAGGTTTGATTTCTCCAACTGGTCGTAGAAGAACAGGTAGATGTGGCTGAACTGGAAACCGCTCACGCCCATCTTCTTCATGGCCTTGTTGCGGAGGACGTTCAGACCGGTGAACATCCAGCATCGTCCGCTGCTCTGCTGGTCGGAGATGCCGGTATTGCGGATGTCTATGGAGAAATGTGTGTTGGCGCCTGTGGTATTCACTACGGGGCGCATGGCCAGTTTACGGAAACTGCCGTTGCTCACCACGCTCTGGCGCGCGCGGTCGGCCGAATTGCCGGCATAACTCTGCTTCAGGGCGGAAAGCACCTCGGGAGTGAGGTTCTGCTGGCCGGATGCTGCCAGCGCGATGGCGCCGGCAGCAAGGAGGGAAAGTATTTTCTTCATTTGAGTTTAGGGTCCTTAGGGTCTTTAGGGTCTTTAGGGTCGGGGGGAGTTAGTTTACCTTTTCGATTTCGAAGATGAACTGGCCGGTGCCTTTGCTGCCCAGACGATTGCCTTCACGCTGCCAGTAGCCGTTGCCTGCGGCACCTGCATTCTGGATGCTCCACTTGCCTTCCTGCTTCACAAGCAGATAGGTGTGCCACTGTGCGTCGAACGGGTTGCGCTCCTTGTTGAACCAGAAGGCGCCGGTTTCGTTGATGTAACGTCCGTCCTGCTTGTTGTAGATCTTGTAGCGTCCGGTCTTGCTGTTCTGCTCGATAACCCACTGCTGGCGCTGGGGGTTGATGACGTCGCGCTCGGCCTGGAACACGGGGAAGTCGCCCACGCGGTCGGCACCAGCCTGCGCGTTGGTCAGATACTCGCCGTTCACCTTGATGAAGTACTCGCCGTCCTCTATGGCCTGAACGGGGAAGTATTCCTGTCCGTAGGTGTACTGCTTCTTGTACACCTTGATGAGTTCGGCCAGGTTCTCGTTCAGCCAGGGAGTGATGACATCACCGCTTACCAGGGGCTTTGCCTTGACGATGGACCCCTCGTAGTCGCGGCTGATGATGGCCTTCTGCTTCTGCTCCAACTGCAACTGTGCGCGGTAGTGGCCGATGAAGGCAACGCTGTCCTTGTTGGCAAGGTCGCAAACCATGCTTACGTACTGCTGGCCACGCTGGCCCAACAGGCGCATGCTCTCCACCCAAGGCTTTATCTCGGCGAGCATTTCGGGGTTGTTGACCTCGTCTGCCAGCAGATTGTCGGCAGCCCACACGAGTTGCTGGAAACTTTCTGCCAAGCCACCTATGGTTTCGGAACTTGCCATGAAAGCAGGGCTCTCGCCCTCGCGGCGCAGGCCGTGACCGGTGCGGCCCAAGTCAACATTGTTCTCGCAGAACACGCGGAAGGCATCGGCACAGGTGGGCATCAGGGCGCCCATAGCACGCTCCCATGACCTTACGGAATCGTAGGCAGGCATGTTCCATGTGTAGTCGGCAATGCTGTACAGGCTCACCTTTGAAGCCTCGGCATACTCCATGGGGTTAGAGCAGAAACCGCTCACCATATCGTTGATGTTCAATCCGTTGCCATAGGTCTTGCCCATAAGAATGCGGCTCTGGCAGTAGTCGTTTACGGGGTAGTTGAGCCAGATGTATGCCTTGCGCTTTATCTGGTCGTTGATCCACTGCATGTCGTTCTTCTCTATCATGTCCACCACAGAGTTGCCGGTCCACATGATGCGTACCTCGGGATACATCTTGGTGCCGAGGGTGTTGAGGTAGTCACCGCTGGTCCATCCCTTGTTGTACTGGGAGGGGCACATAATCAGGGGTTCAACGTCCTTGTGCTTGCGCACGAAATTGTCGGTCAGGTAGTTCAAGAGGCCTGCCTGCTTGTCGCCACGGGCGCCTTCGCCCCATACGTCGTCGAAGAATACGGCGAAGGAGCGTATGCCCAGGCCGTACATCAGTTCCAGTTTCTTGGCCACGTTGACGGAATCCTCCAGGCACCACTTGATGTCGCCGGCAGGATGGATGGCCCATACGAACTTCACCTTGTTCTTGTGGGCAGCGTCTACCAGTTCCTTCAGTTTGGCGGCCTCGTCGGCAGGGTATGGCTCGCGCCAGCGTGCACGGTGATAGGGGTCGTCCTTAGGACCGAACACATAGGTGTTCATCTTGTACTGGCCATAGAAGTCGAACTGGCGCAGACGGTCCTTGTGGCTCCAGGGGTTGCCATAGAAGCCCTCGATGACACCGCGGTCCGTTACACTGGGATAGTCGGTAACCTCGCACTCCATCACCTGAGGCTGGCTCATGACCTGTGTCAGGGTCTGCACGCCATAGAAGGTACCGCTATTGTCGCGGCCTGCAACGATGACCTGCTCGGCGCTGACCTTCAGGTAGTAGCCTTCGGCCTGTGCCGGGATGAGTTTCCTGAACTTCTTTACTGCCTTGTCGTTTGCCTCGCCGATGATGATGGGGGTGGCCTGCGGGAACTTCTTGGCATCAACCTTCTCACTGACACCGATTACGTTCACCTTGGAAGAAAGGAACTCCACGGCATCGGCATCGGCCCGGTTGGCGCCAACGAGATAGAACTTCTCTGCATTGGCAAAGGCTGGTCCGCCCCAACTGATCTGCTGTGGCAGGGGGGAAATGGTCACTGTCTGGGCACCGGCGCCGAGGATGGCCAGGCACGATAGGAGTGTAGTGAATAGTTTCTTCATAGTAAAGGTTGGTTTGTATTGTAATTATCTTAAATTAGCGTTACATGTGTACAAAGATACAGAATAAATTGACATAAACGCAGGTTTGCCGTAATTTTCTTGTCCTGCCGGGGGAACAAACCCCATGAAGGTTCACTTCCTCCTTGTCGCCCATGCGACACTTATGCCCCCGATAAACAGGATTGTAAGCAGGATTGCAAGCAAATCCGCGGCTTCCAGTACCACGGGATAGGCATCAACAATGAAACTGCCTTCGCTTTGGCCAAGCCTGATAAGACCGAACTGCTGTTGTGCGGCGCACAGGACTACCGCAAGGAGCATGCCCACAAGCGCACCGCCCATGATAATCAGCATGCCCTCGAAGACAAAAATCCTTTGAATCTGGCCGTCGGTGGAACCGAGGGCGGAGAGCGTACGCAGGTCATCCTTCTTTTCTATCATGAGCATACTCAGGCTGCCCATGATGTTCAGACATGCCACAAACAGGATAAAGCAGAGGAAGGCATACGAAAGGAGTTTCTCTATTTCCATGATGCGGAAGACGTCCCTTTGCTGTTCATAACGGTCCTGTACGCGGAAGGAATCCCCGAGCAGGGCCTCTATGGCTTTCCTGCTGCCGTCCGGTGCGAGTCTTATCTCTATTGCCGTGGCCTGCCCCTGCTTCCCGAATATCCTTTGCGCAAATCCTATGGAGCACAGGATGTATTCGGAGTCGTATTTGGCCTGCCGGACATCGAACACGAGGCCGGAGGACATGAGTTCGTCCTGGTTGAAACTGGCCCTCGGGTTTCCCAGGTTTACGCGTTCACCGCGCTTGGGAGCATAAATCTGCAACGGTTCCGTGAAATTGAGCGGAAGTTCCAGTTGGTTGCACAGACGGATGCCGGGGATGCAGTACTCGAGAACATCGGCATGAAGGATGGGGAGCGCTTCTCCATAAAGCGCATCTGACATGTTGGACTGCCGGAGGAAGTTGTCTGCCACCCCCTTGAGCATGACAACCTTCTGGATCTTGCCGGCAACAGCGAGTGCCTGTCCTTCCACAACAGGGGTGAAGACGGCTACGTGGTCCGATTCTGCCAATGCCGCAATTCTGTCATCGTCCAGTCCTATCGCGCTTCCCTGCACCGGAGTTATGCGCAATTCGGGGTCAAATCCGGTGAAAAGCGCGGCAACCAGTCCCTGGAATCCGTTGAACACGCTCATGACAATCACCATTGCCATAGTTGCCACAGCAACCCCCACAACGGCAATCAACGAAACGATGTTGATGGCGTTGTGACTTTTCTTGGAGAAAAGATAGCGGCGTGATATCAGGAGTTCGTATCTCATGGTTTGTTTGTGGCGTGATGTCAGTCCTCGGTGTCCGTGTCTTTTATTATCTCCGCCAATGCAGGCTCTATGTCCTTTTGCCAGTCTTTGCCTGCCGTGATTATACGGGCGGTTGTATCGGTAAGGATATAATACGGAATATCGCGGATGCCCAAACGGGAGACGAGGTCCGACTGGAAGGCTTTCTGGTCGCAATAACTGTGCCATGTGACAGTGTCGGTGCGCTCTATGTAGTTCAGGACGTTGTCTCCCACGTCCAGGTTATATGAAATGCACTCCAACTTATTTGCGGTCTGCCGTCGCAGTCTCCTGATTCTGGAGTTCATGGTGCCTGTTCCGCCACGCCAGTTGGCCCAGAAGGCCATTAGCGTGTATCTGCCTTTAAGGGAGTCGGCTGTGATGGTGTCCCCCTTGCGTGTTACGAGGGAAAACGGTGGAAGCGCCTCTCCCTTTTTCAGTGAGCCCGGTTTTTGTCTGGAGAGTTCTTCCAATTGCAGGAACCTCGTTACCGCCGATTCCGGATTGTCCCGGATGAAGGTCTTGACAAGCAGGGACTTTTCCTCTGCCGTAGCATTCTCCATCTGCTTGCGCAGCAGTGTGTATGCTTCATTGTCAGGGGTTCCGCCCACCTTGGTCGCGCTTAGTTGTTTGGCATCGCCCTCTATCGTGATGACATCACCGCTGCCGCCGAATACGGTGAGTGTGGAGTATGTGGGGTACACTATGGTCAGACTGCCCTGTCCCTTGTCAAGTTTGCAGGACCAGTCTATCTTGCCGTTACGGATATGCAGGGTGTCTATGCCCGAGAACACTCCGTCGCGGCTGAAGACGGTAAGGTCTGCATTGTTCAGCCCCTTGAACTCTCCCTTTATACGCAGTTCACCCTTTTTGCCTCCGCACGAGGCGAGGGCAAAAAGGGTGATGATGACAAATAGGCAGTTTCTTATGCCTAAAGCATGATGCATGGTTCTTGCAGGATTACTTTACCAAGTCGGCAATGGTGTTCTGGTATTTTGCGAACTCCAGGTCGTTGGCGGCACGCTCCTTCAGTGACGGGTCACTTGCAATGGCAGCCTTCAGGTTGCTCTTCAGCGCGCCGGTGTCGCTTGTGCGTGCTGCCAGTATTGCCTTCAGGTAACTGGTAACTGCATCGGGAGTCTTGATGGCGGCAAGGGTCTTCTGCGCTGCGGCATAGTCCTTGTTCAGGATCTGTGACAGGGCGGCACTGTTGGTCTGTGTCTGTGCCAGGTTCTGCTGTGCCTGTGCAAAGTTGCCCTTGGCGATGTTCAGGTTGCCGAGCACCTCGTTGAATGTGTCGCTGCCGCTGGCCTGTCCCATGGAAGTCTCTGCCTTTGCGTTGTCGCCGTTCTTGATGGCTATGATTGCCTGGTTGGCATTCACCTCAGGTGCTTTGGCGTTTATGCCCTGTGCCTTCTGCAGCCAGTTCTGTGCGGTAGTGAGGTTGCCCTCCATGATGGCGAGTTGTGCCAGGTTGTTGTATGCACGGTAGTCGTTGGGGTAAATTGCAGCAGTCTTCTCGTACCACTGCTTGCGGGTCGCGGCATCCTCGACAAGCATGTTTCCGCCATAGAGGAGTTCCTCTACGCTCAACTTGCTTGCGTCCTGGGCGAACTGTTCGATGATCTGTTCGTCGCTGCGGCCGATTACCTCATAGTTGACGATCAGTCGTGCACGACGCAATTCGGGCAGAATGCCGTCTGCTATTTCGGTGAACACGCTGCTCATGTTGCGGATCTGCTGCTCGCGCTCCTCGGGGTCCTGGTACATGGAGAGGACGCGCAGGATAACATCCTTGTCCTGCAGGTTGCTGGCGTTGACAAGTTCCTGGAAACCTTCCCAGTCCTCAGCGGTGAACTTGGTGTCGATGTCGGCATCCATCTGGATGGTCTTGAGTTGCTTCTGCAGGTAGTTTGATGAAACGTCCTGACGCTTCTCTGCAAGTTTCTCGTTCAGTTCGAAACTGCCGTCGGGACTGGCATAGGCGCTTACCTCGATGTTCTGCAAGGCACGCTCTTCCTGCATGTCGTTGATTTCCTTCAGTATCTTCACCAGATCCTGGATGCTCACGCTTGACAGTTCGCTGGTGCGCAGGTTGGCCTGGCCGATGAGGAACTTGATGTTTGCCTCCTGCTTCTGCTCGATTACGCGCTGGAAGGCATCGGGGGCAGTGCTGGCGGTGATGGTGCAGAGGTTCAGCAATTCGCTGGTGGAGAGAACGCCATAACCTATTTTCACTTCGGGAACGGATACTGTCTTCTTGCCCAGAGTTGCCTCAAAGCGGGCATACAGGTCGCTCTTCATCATGGCAGGCACATACTTGAAGTTTGTCTTCATGGTATATGTTCCGCCAACCTTGTAACTGATTTCCGTGCCGTTGCCTTCAACCTTCTCTCCCTGGAAGGTGGCGCTTTGGCCGACAGCCTCTCCTCCTTCGTATTTCAATACCGGAGTAACGGTAACGACAGCCTTTTTCTTCATGTATTTCTCGGGGAATACGCCGTTGATGGTGGCAGAGACTTCACCGCCCACAGCCTCCAGCGGAGTGGGGTTTACCTTGAAATTGTCCGAACTGAGTTCGCCCAATTTGCTGCATGAACTCATGATTGCCGCACAGCCGATGGCTGATGCAATAAGGATACTCTTTCTCATGTCTTTTGTGTATGTGATGAATTTATTGTAGCCTTGGAACCGGCGTCCGCATGACGCCCATTTGACTTGCGTGCAAAGGTACGAAAAAAAAGCGAACAAATTTATGCTGATTTGGCGCACTTGGTCCGATGACACCGTTTTTTATTCTTTTTTAACCCAAATAGGCCGTTGGCGCTGTGACGACAACGGCCTTTGTCTTTGAACGGGGTTCCGGAGCCTTGAGGACGCAAGGGGGGGGATGCGACCGGGAGGAGACGGAAATGGTGGCACAAAGACTATTCCATCAGCGCGCAACAGCCTGTCGTGCGATTTGGGTTCAAGCATTCAAGGTCTTTTCTTCTTGCTCCTCGGATGGTATGCGAGGATTTGCTCGCGAAGATGTGTGGTGTCCAGGTGCATGTAGATTTCCGTAGTGCCCAGGTTCTCGTGCCCGAGCATGTCCTGTATCGCACGCAGGTTGGCGCCCCCCTGAAGGAGGTGGGTGGCAAAACTGTGACGGAACGTATGTGGCGAAATCTCTTTGGTTATTCCGGCTTCGGCGGCATAGTTCCGGATGAAAACAAAGAGCGATATGCGCGACAGGGCCTTGCCTCTGGTGCGCGAAATAAAGACGTGGTCTTCGTAGCCACGCCTTATGTTTATGTGCTTGCGGACCTCGAACCAGTTGTGCAATTCCCTGATGGCCCTTGGTGAGATGGGGACCAACCTCTCCTTTTTGCCTTTTCCCTGTATGCGTATGAATCCCTCGTCAAGAAAGAGGTTGGACAGGCGCAGATCGGTGAGTTCGCTGATACGGAGGCCGCAACTGTACAGCACTTCTATAATGCAATGGTCTCGGGTTCCCTCGGGCTTGCTCAGGTCTATGGCGTCAAGTATCCGGTCTATTTCCTCTACCGTAAGCACTTGTGGCAGATGCTTCCCTATCTTGGGCGACTCGAGCAATTCCGTGGGGTCCTGCTCTATTTCCTTTTCCAGGAACAGGAAGCGGTAAAAGGAGCGCACGCCGCTGAGTATCCTGGCAATACTGCGTGCCGCTATGCCTCTGTCCCTGAGGCTTCCGGCAAAAAGGTCCAGATCGTTCAGGGTGACGCCGCGGAAGTCTATGCCGTTGTCCGAATAGAAATTGAAAAGTTTCTGAAGGTCCCGGCAATATGCGTCCAGCGTGTGCGTGCTGTACGAGCGTTCGAGGCGCAGGTATTGTATGTACCTCTTTATTATATCCTGCGGCACGTTTCCTGTATTGCATATATGGGGCATCTTGCTCGACTTCTGTTTTGCCATGCGAATTTTGCCATGCAAATGTCGGGAGGGTGACAATGTGGCGTTTTTGCCGTATCGCTTGAAGAAATACTTGGCGTTAGTTTTTTTTTTTGTACCTTTGAGCACGCAAATATACGTCTTTATTATGAGAATTCAAATTATCAACGGACCCAATCTGAACCTGTTGGGCATCAGGGAGCCGGAAATCTACGGCAAAAAAGGTTTTGAAGAGTATCTGCATGTGTTGCGCAATGCATTCCCCAATATCCGCATAGACTACTTCCAGAGCAATGTGGAGGGAGAACTGATAAACAAGATACACGAGGTGGGCTTTGATCTGGACGGCATAGTACTGAACGCCGGTGCATATACACATTACAGCCTGGCCCTGATGGATGCCATCAAGAGCGTGAACACCCCTGTGGTGGAGGTGCATATCAGCAATGTGCACCAGCGCGAGGAGTTCCGTCGCCATAGCGTCATCAGCCCTGCCTGCAAGGGAGTGATATGCGGTTTTGGCCTGGACAGTTACCGCTTGGCCATAGAGGCTTTGCTTCACATGAAGTGACACGTACTTGAAAAAGGAAACAGTTGGACGACCTTGATTCTTACATCCTCTCCCACATAGATGCAGAGGGGGAGTACCTGCACAGACTTTGGCGCGACACCCAGTTGAAACTGTCCTACGGCCAGATGGCCAGCGGACATTTGCAGGGGCGTCTTCTGAAAATGCTTGTGCAGATGATACGTCCGCGGCGCGTTCTGGAACTGGGCATGTTCAGCGGCTATTCGGCCCTGAGCATGGCGGAGGGACTGGAAGACGGTGCGGAACTGCATACCTTTGAGGTCTTTGACGAGATGGAGGACTTTGCCCGGCCATGGATAGAGGGCAGCCCCTACGGGCGCTTCGTGCACATACACATCGGCGATGCCAAGGAACTCGTGCCGCAGATGGACGTGGAGTGGGACATGGCATTCATAGATGCCGACAAGAGGGAGTACATTGAGTATTACGAGATGATCCTGCCCCGTTTGCGCAGTGGCGGCTACATCCTGGCAGACAATACCCTTTGGTATGGGCGCATCACGGAACAGGCACGCGAAAGCGACCTCCAGACCTTGGGATTGCAGAGGTTCAACGACCTTGTGGCGGCAGACAACAGAGTGGAGAAGGTCATACTGCCCCTCAGGGACGGCTTGACCATTATCAGGAAGAAATAGATACATTATATATTATATATATGGAGACAACAAGACAACAGAAGATAGCACGACTGATACAGAAGGAACTGAGCGACATGTTCCAGAAGCAGACAGCCGGCATGCGTGGCGTGCTGGTAAGCGTCAGCGCCTGCCGCATCAGTCCCGACATGAGCGTATGCCGTGCATACCTGAGCGTGTTCCCCAGCGACAGGGCGGAGGAAATCGTGGGCAACATCAATGCCAACGTGAAGTCCGTTCGCTACGAACTGGGCAACCGCGTGCGCCTGCAACTGCGTATCATCCCCGAACTGAAGTTCTTTGTGGACGACAGTCTCGACTATGACGAGCGCATAGGCGAACTGCTCAAATAAGAACAACCCAACCATGCCATCGCGCTTGCCAAGGCCTATGGCACTAATCAATAAACAATAAGCGACATGAGAAAACTTACTTTACTCGTTATAGCGCTATTCTTGACATCATTGTGCTGTATGGCGCAGGTTACCAATCATGCTTTGAGGTTTGAAAGCAACGGTCGTGTATCTCTGGGTACCTTGCCTGATGGTACCTCAGATGGCACGACGGTACAGTTTTGGATGAATCCGCAAAAGTGGTCTGTCGGCGCCCATGTGCTGACTTGGGGAGATAACCTTGGAGTGCAACTGGGCCATGCGGGCGAATTGGTGGTTACATGTGGCAGCAAGAGCATTGCGTTTGCCAATGCAAGTATGAAGGCAGGCACCTGGGCTCATGTCACGCTGTATCTTGATAACGAGGAGGTTCGCCTATTGGTGAACAATACCGGTGAGCAAAGCGCTGCGCTGGCTACTCCGTTTACTGCCCCTGCCGATGAGGCATTGTTGCTCGGTGGAGGTTTTGTGGGACGCATCGACGAGGTACGCGTGTGGGACGGCATCCTTGCTGACGACTACAACCGCTTCTGGAACAACACCATCGACCACCTATGTCCCTCGTGGAAAAATATCTTGGGCTACTGGAAGTTCGACCAGTCGCGCCTCGCCACCAACGTGTATGACTACAGCGGCAATGGACACAACGGCACGTTCAGCACCAATGGCGTGGAACGTGTTGCCGTAACAGACAACGGCAGATTCGTGTATCGCCGCAATCTGGCCTATGCAGACTGCAGCCGATTCTTTGACCGTGGCGTGCAGCATGGACAATACCTCAAGAGCAACGTGATAAGCATGATCGGCGGTACGGCACAAGCCGACGGCACAATCAAATACAAGCAGCCCGACAACAGGGGTATTATCTCCAAAGGCGAATATCTTGCTGAATACAAGGGTCGCGCAGGTGTGCTTGACCTCGCCGGCGAAGGGGCGCAAATGAACACGGGCAAGGAGTCGCTCATCGCCTATGACAACAACGCATTCAAGGATGCGGCATCTGCCTATACCTTCATGACATGGTTCTCGCTTGATGCGTGGACCCCCGGTGCCTTTTTGCTGCAGAAGGAGAGTGCGGAGGATAACGGTATCTCGCTCCGCCTGGGTCCTGCGGAGGGAATCTTTGTATTACGATGCAATGGCGTGGAGTTCAGTTACAGTACAGCGTTCTCTTTAGAGGCATGGCATCACATCGGTTTCTCTACTGCTGATGCTACGCCCGGCAAAGAGTTTGTCTTGGTGTTCGACGGGGCTGTTGTGACACCTGCATACACTCATACGGCGGCTGTTGCCACCACGCTCAAAGGTTTGCGCTCGACCGACTGCCTCATTGGTGCTGGCATCGACGGCAAACTCGATGAAACCATCACCTGGACACAGAACTTCGATGCAGCCAATATCACCGCACAGAGCAGCGAACCGATAGAACCGGGCATAGGCAAGAAGATTCTCGGTGCCTACTCGCGCAGCGTTGACGGACATTGGAAATATGATGTGCCAGAAGACCTGGGACGCGACAGTTACTCTACTCCCGAATGGTTCCGTATGATCAAGGCAACCTTTGAGGGCTACGAAGGGGCATATGTCACTATAAGCCTCGACAAGTGGTCCGACGATTTCTTTAGCAAAATCAACAACGATGCCAACTACCGGCAAAAACTGGCAGCATCTATCGCGGCGATAGGTAACGAACCCTTCCTGGATGGTGTGGACTACGACTTTGAGTGGAACAACAACTGGAGCGGTATTGGCACCTTGTGCCAGTTGGTGCGTGCCCAGTTGAAACCAGGTAAGATACAGGCCGTATCGCCACACGAACTCTACTACAACTTCCCCACGAACAAGATGCAGTATGTGGACTACTTCAACTTCCAAGACTATGGTCCCGGCAACAAAGCCATATTCAATTTTGACAACTACAAAAACTTCTTCACCAAGGCTAAGAACCATGGCTATCCGGTGGAGAAGATCATGCTCTCCTATGCTACCACCACCAGTGGCGCCCTCTACAGCAATGGCGGTCGTCCGGCAAGCAGTCACAAGGAATACTATCCCACAGGATGGCGCTCCATGCCCTATAAGACATTCGCATACGACCAAAACAGTTATGACGTCGGCGAGGGACTGACACGATACTTCACCGGTATGGAGCAGGTGTGGCTACGCAGCGAACTGATGAACCAAAACGGCTGTGCCGGTATCTTCTATTGGGATATGGGCAACGACACGGAAAATTACGACGACCCCCGCTCGCTGGCCACATACGCATCGTATGCAATCAGCAGCAACGTGCAGAAGATCGTGGAGAACGTAACGGATGCCGCCAAGACTCCCGAGGATTATGTGGCACAGGGCGAAAAGGCTTACTATCGCATACGCGGAGGAGTCGGCGGACACACCACACACTACATGTACCAGAATGGCGACCTGCTGTATGCAGGTACGAAGGGCAACGGCACTGTCGCTGGCATCATCTGCTTGGAGAAGGCTGGCAATGAGGATAATACCTACTATCTGAAGGGCAACGACGGACACTACATACAGGACCGCAGCGGTTTGGGGAAATCCGACACCTACCGCTTCGCCAAGAGACCTGTACTATATAGCATAAAACAGCAACAGGAATATGAGGGACAGCACTACTTTGAGCAATATGACATTGTTCCCGCCAACTACGACTTCACCGACGCACAGCGCTGCCTGATGTGCAACGGCGATAATGCCGGCGTATCTACATGGGGCCCGGGTACTGCCCAGGCACATTGGGTGATGGAACCTCTGGCAGGACACGACACCTATACCCTCGTGCTAATAGGCGTGGAGTCTGTCACCTATAGTGCTGACGGCTACACAGGCAGCACTACCCTGCATAATGGCGGATTCATCGCCGTACCTGCTGATACGGAAATAGCAACCGAGGACATCCTTCCCATTACAGGAGAAAGAATCTCTGTAAGCATTGACCAGGCAGAAAAGACGATTACCGTCACACCGGTGGCAACGGAGATGCCTCCATACTACCGCATACGCAGTGCTGCCAGTGGCCACACCTCGCACTACATGTACCAGAATGGCGACATGCTGTATGCCGGAACGAACGGGACTGACGCCGTAACTGGCATCTTCCATTTCGAGAAGGCGGACGAGAAGACCGGAACCTATTACCTGAAGGCCAACAACGGACGCTACATACAGGATCGAAGCAATTTGTCTTCAACAAACGACATATACCGCTTCAATGAGTCTCCAGTGGCATATGTCCTGAAGAGTGCGGAGTACAGTTATCCGGAAGGTATCTATTGCCTTGAGCAGGTAGAATACACGCCTGGCAAGACAGGTTTCACCGATGTGCAGCGTTGTCTGAAATGCAACGGCAACAATGCCGGTGTCTCCACATGGGGGCCATGGACGGAAGCATCGCGTTGGATGTTAGAACCCCTCTATGGATACAATATCTATACCCTTGAACTCACCGGTATAGAATCTGTCACCTATAGTGCAAATGACTACACGGGTAGCGCAACCCTGTACAATGGCGGTTTCATCGCCGTACCTGACAAGACGGAGATTATAACCGAGGCTATAACTTCAACTGAAGGAGAGACAATAGACGTCAGCATTGACGAGGAGGCCGGCGTTATCCGCATAAAGAACTTCGACGAAGGAACAATCGGTATTCAGAATGCTCCATGCTCGTTCCTAAACAATGAAGTTGTAATTTATGACCTTGCCGGCCGTCGCGTAAAGAAGATGGAGAAGGGTATATATATTATGAACGGCAAGAAAGTAACTAAATAAATAGCCCCTCCTCAGCCCTTCGGGCAAATCCCCCCCCTCTATGTGAAGCGTCTTATATATATTATGGAGACAACAAGACAACAGAAGATAGCACGACTGATACAGAAGGAACTGAGCGACATGTTCCAGAAGCAGACGGCCGGCATGCGTGGCGTGCTGGTAAGCGTCAGCGCCTGCCGCATCAGTCCCGACATGAGCGTATGCCGTGCATACCTGAGCGTGTTCCCCAGCGACAAGGCGGAGGAAATCGTAGGCAACATCAATGCCAACGTGAAGTCTGTTCGCTACGAACTGGGCAACCGCGTGCGCCTGCAACTGCGTATCATCCCCGAACTGAAGTTCTTCGTGGACGACAGTCTCGACTATGACGAGCGCATAGGCGAACTGCTCAAATAAGAACAACCCAACCATATCGTCATGCTTGCCAAGGTATACAGTGCATCTGTCCAGGGGCTGGAAGCCCAGCAGGTTACCATCGAGGTGAACAGTGCCCGGGGTATCCGCTTTGTGTTGGTGGGCTTGCCCGACAATGCCGTCAAGGAAAGCCACGAGCGCATAACGGCAGCCTTGGAGAACAGCGGTTTCCCCTTCCCGTGCAAGCAGATTACCGTTAACCTTGCTCCTGCCAACGTGCGCAAGGTGGGCAGCGGCTATGACCTGCCCATTGCCATTGGCATACTGGCCACGGCAGAAAAGGTGGACAGCAGCCGTTTGGACAAGATAATGATGGTGGGCGAACTGAGTCTTGACGGTTCCCTGCAACCCATCTGCGGCGCCCTGCCCATTGCCATCAAGGCGCGTGCCCTTGGCTACGAATCCCTGTTCGTGCCCATGCAGAACATCCAGGAGGCTGCCGTGGTGGACAAACTTCAGGTCTATGGCGTCAGCAACCTTTCCGAGGTGGTGGGTTTCCTGAACGGCACGCATCGCCTTGACCCGGTACAGATAGACACACGCAAGGATTTTTATGACCGCCAGTCACATTTCGACCTCGACTTTGCCGACGTTAAAGGGCAGGAGAGCGTGAAGCGTGCCATAGAGGTGGCGGCGGCAGGAGGACACAATCTCATAATGATTGGCCCTCCGGGCAGCGGCAAAAGCATGATGGCAAAGCGTTTGCCCAGCATTCTGCCCCCTCTCACCTTACAGGAGAGTCTGGAGACCACACAGATACATAGCGTGGCAGGCAAACTTCAGGTTCCGCCTGTCGGTGCCGACGGAGTGCGCCATTGCTCTCTCATCGCCACACGGCCTTTCCGCAGCCCTCACCACACCATCAGCCAGACGGCCCTTGTAGGTGGCGGTTCCAATCCGCAACCGGGCGAGATCTCTCTGGCACATAACGGTGTGCTCTTTGCTGACGAACTGCCCGAGTTCCAGCGCCAGGCATTGGAGGTCTTGCGCCAGCCCTTGGAGGACCGCCATATCACCGTCAGCCGCATACAGGGCACGGTGGACTATCCCTGCAATTTCATGTTCGTGGCATCCATGAACCCTTGTCCATGCGGATACTACAATCATCCCACCAAGGCCTGTGTCTGTACCCCTGGGCAGATTTCACGCTACCTTAATAAAATCAGCGGCCCGTTGCTTGACCGCATAGACATACAGTGCGAGATACTGCCTCTCTCCTTTCAGGAAATCTCTACGGCAGCACCTGGCGAACCCAGTTCCGTCATCCGCGAGCGTGTACTGCGTGCCCGAAACATCCAGGCCCGGCGCTTCTCCTCTATCCAGGGAGTGCATTGCAATGCACAGATGTCGGAAAAGCACTTGCGCGAATACTGCATTCTGGACACTGAGAGCAGCGAACTCCTGCGCATGGCCATGGAACGCCTGCAACTCTCTGCCCGAGCCTACAGCCGCATCCTGAAGGTGGCGCGTACCATTGCCGACCTGGAAGGCTCGGAAAGCATACAGAGCCACCATGTTGCCGAGGCCATAGGATACAGAAACCTTGACCGAAGCGACTGGGCGGAGAGAAGAGGGTAGAACCATCATAAAAAATACATATATGGCACACATTTACATCAAATTGAACGTTTCGGAGTGGGATATCGGTGGTAAGAGCGATACCACTTCCTACGTTTTGGACAGTGAGGTTACACAGGTGGGCGAGGAACTCGTCGTAAACAAGGCTTTCCCCAAGCGTTATACATTCATCGTAAAGGAACTGTCAGATACGGAGATATGCCTGAGTTGTGAATGCCCCCCTCAGTACGTACATCTGAAAAAGGGAGAACCTTATCATGCTGAATACAACATTGAGGGATATGAAGACCACGACGGATGTGTATGGAACGGCGAAGACGAGTACCTGACCATAGAGTGGCTATAGACCTCGGCAATATTGCAAGGGGACAGTGGATAAAAATATCGGAAATCCTTTTGAAGAGAAACGAAAAAAGCGTAAATTTGCTATCGGAAATCAGTTTAACTAATCCATAAGAAATAACACGATGAAAGCATTAGTAAAGAAACTGCCCGAAAAGGGCATTTGGATGGAAGAAGTGCCCATGCCGGAGGTTGGCGTGAACGACGTTCTTATCAAAATCAAGAAGACTGCCATCTGCGGTACAGACCTGCATATCTACAAGTGGGACGAGTGGAGCCAGAAGACCATCAAGACCCCTATGACCATCGGTCATGAGTATGTAGGTGTAGTGGAGCAGGTTGGTCCCGGTGTGCGCAACATCAAGGTAGGCGACCGTGTTACCGGTGAAGGCCACATCGCTTGCGGACATTGCCGTAACTGCCGCCGTGGCTTGCAGCACATCTGCGAGAACAGCATCGGTGTAGGCGTTAACCGCGACGGTGCTTTTGCCGAGTATCTCTCTATCCCCGAGAGCAACGTGGTTAAGTTGGACGACCGTATCTCCGACGATATGGCTTCCATCATGGACCCCTTCGGCAACGCCACACATACCGCCCTGTCATTCCCCCTGCTGGGTGAGGACGTCCTCATCACAGGTGCAGGTCTTATCGGTACTATGGCCACCGCTATAGCCAAGTTTGCAGGTGCCAAGAACATCGTGGTTACCGACCTGAGCGACTACCGTCTGGACATTGCCAAGAAGATGGGTGCCACATGCACCGTTAACGCCGCCAAGGGCGAGACCGTGGCACAGGCTATGGAGAAACTCGGTATCCGCGGTTTCGACGTGGGTCTGGAAATGTCCGGTTCTCCCATCGCTTTCCGCGATATGGTTGCCAACATGTACAACGGTTCCAAGATTGCCCAGTTGGGTATCCTGCCTCCCTCTACCACCGTTGACTGGAGTGAGATTATCTTCAAGGCCCTCACCATCAAGGGTATCTACGGCCGCGAGATGTGGGAGACCTGGTACAAGATGGAGCAGATGCTCATCTCCGGTTTGGACCTGAGCCCCGTTATCACACACCGTTTCCCCATTGCCGACTTCCAGAAGGGATTCGACATTATGGAGTCCGGCCAGTGCGGCAAGGTGGTTCTGGAGTGGGACTGATATACTTTATCTGAAAAGAAACTCTCGGCAGGTCATCGGGTTGCGGTATGCATCCGGTGACCTGCTTGTTTTGCCGGTGCTGTTGCCTGATATGCTGAGGTCCTGATATCAGTGTTCCTGTCCAATGGCAGCCCCCACGTTGGGTTGGATATGATTTTTGGGTGGCATATTCTTGTATTATTGTTGAAATAATGATATATTTGCGCGGGCAAAGAAGTTACATATAAAGGGAAAGCGGAAAATTAACGCTTCCTAATGACAATTAACCAACAAACGATACCTTTATGACAAGAGTAAGAGAAATCATCATGGCAACATTGGGCTTGCTTCCTGTTGCCGCCAATGCGGCCTCTCCTGCAACGGATGGGAACGATGAACAGCAGCAGCGGCGCCCCAACATCATCTTCATCATGTGCGATGATATGGGTTATGCCGACCTTGGCTGCTATGGGCAACGCCGTATTGAAACTCCAAACCTGGACCGTATGGCCCAGGAGGGTATGCGCTTTACTCAGGCATACGCCGGAAGTCCTGTCAGTGCGCCGTCGCGTGCATCCTTCATGACCGGCCAGCATGCCGGACATACACATGTTCGCGGTAATCGCGAATATTGGAGGAGTTCATTGAAACCGAATGCTTTCGGCAATAATTCAGACTTTACCCTCATAGGTCAGGAACCCTATCTGATGACCCACAGGATCATTCCCGAGGTGATGAAGGAGGCCGGTTATACTACAGGCATGTTCGGCAAGTGGGCAGGCGGTTATTACAACATGCAGTACCCCGATACCTATCTTCTGGATGCCAACGGCAACTCCGACACTTCCAAGAGCGCTCAGAGCAGCAGTGCCTCATTGCCCAACAAACGAGGCGTGGATTGCTACTACGGCTACATCTGTCAGTTCCAGGCACATACGTACTATCCCAACTTCCTGAACCGTTATGATCCCGTGAAGTATGGCGACAAGCATGTGGTGGTGGACACCCTGAAGCAGAATATCCTGCACAAGGATGTGGCTTCGGGCGGCAAGGACTATGAGAACCGCGAGCAGTACACCAGCGACCTCATACACCAGTATGCTCTGGATTGGATAGACCGCCAGACAGGCGAACAGCCCTTCATGGGCATCTTCACCTACACCCTGCCTCACGCCGAACTGTGGCAGCCCAACGACAGTCTGGTGCAGAAGTACACGGAAAAGTTCCAGGGTGAGGACAGCAGTTTCGGTGGCAACTTCGGTTCATGGTACTACCGCAACTATGGCCGGCGTGCACAGTTTGCAGCCATGGTGAGCCGTCTGGATGCGCAGGTGGGCGAGATATTTGACAAACTGAAGGAGAAGGGCTTTGACGAGAACACGCTGGTTATCTTCACCTCGGACAACGGTCCTCATGAGGAGGGCGGTGCGGATCCGGCATGGTTCAACCACGACGGTCAGTTGCGCGGTACAAAGCGTTCGACACACGAGGGTGGTATCCGCGTTCCCTTTATAGCCAAGGGTCCCGGTGTTCCTGCCGGCACGGTAAACGACCACCAACTGGCATTCTACGACGTGATGCCCACATTGCTGGACTATGCAGGCCTGGACGGAAGCCAGTACAGCATGAAGGCAAGCACCGAGGAGCATCGCTATGACGGCATTTCCTTCAAGGAAACCCTCGTTGGCAACGATGACGCTCAGGAGAAGCATGAGTTCCTGTACTGGGAGTTCCATGAGACCAACATGATGGCAGTGCGCATGGGCGACTGGAAACTGGTAGTAAAGGCGGGTACACCTTATTTATATGATCTGTCCAAGGACCTGCACGAGGATACCGACGTGGCGGCACAGAATCCCAAGATTGTACGCCAGATGATAGAGATTATTCACGAGCAGCATACCGAAAGCGGCATGTTCGGTGTCACGCTGCCCGAGATACCCGATGAGTCTGTGGTAGTGACTGAGGTGAAGACAGACAAACTCTACACCATAGAATGCCAGCCCAACGACGGACACACCACACGCTTCATCTCCGACAACGACGGCAGCGTGAACGGCCAGACGGCAAAGGGCACCAAGTTTCGTTTCGAGGAGGCAATAGGCGGCGGTTATTACATCAAGAGTACTGTTTCAGGCAAGTACATCAATGCCAACGTTGGACAGACCGACATCAGTTTTGATGCCGAGGCAAAGTCAGCGTGGACCCTTGGCCAACTCAGCAAGAGCGATGCCTATGTGTACTTCACTGTTGGTGGCAACAAGTATCTCAACAACCATCAGGGTGGTGCTGACAATTTGCGACTTGCCACTCACAACCCCATAGGCCAGAACAACAAGTGTTCGCTTTGGACCCTGCACCAGTACGAAGAGGGTGAAACCGGTATCAACTCTGCAGATGCTGCCATGCGGATGAGGGATGGCAAATTCATCGAGGATGAGCAGTTGGTAATCATCAGGAACGGAGTGAAGTACAACACCAAGGGCCAGAGAACAAGATAGTCTCGCACCAGCCTGCTGAGAGCATATTTCAAACACGGGACACCTTTGCACATGTGCAGGGTGTCCCGTGTGTCCTTGTTTATGGCGGAGTGGGGTCAGAATTCGAATTCCAGTTGCGCGCTGTCTCCAGTAAGGTTGAATGTCATGCGGTGGTATGGCGTGGGACCGTACATGCGTATGGCGGCACGGTGTGCGGCCGATGGATAACCCTTGTTGCGGTCCCATGCGTATTGCGGATGCTCCTGATGCAGATGCAGCATGTACTCGTCGCGGTGTGTCTTTGCCAGAATGGATGCCGCCGCAATGCTCATGTATTTGCCGTCGCCCTTTATTACGGTGGTGTGCGGTATGCCGGCATAGGGATAGAAACGGTTGCCGTCCACGATGATGTGCTGTGGCCTCAGGTCCAGACGGTCCAGTGCGCGGTGCATGGCCGTGATGCTGGAGCGCAGGATGTTAAGTTGGTCTATTTCCTTGTTGTCCACGGCTACCACAGCCCAGGCCAGTGCCTCTCGTTCTATGATGGAGCGCAAGGCGGTGCGGCGGCGCTCGGTCAGTTGCTTGGAGTCGTTCAACCCCTGTGCCAGTTCCGTATTGCGCTCGCAGATGTCCTGTGGCAGTATCACGGCGGCGGCAAAGACCGGTCCTGCCAGGCATCCGCGTCCTGCCTCGTCGCATCCTGCCTCGATGCAGTCTGCCTTGAAGAATGATTCCAGCATGATGGTTCTGTGTTGTCTTTAACCAGTCCTCCAGTGGGAGGACCGGAGTCTTTCAGTGGGAGGACCGGAGTACTCTCGTTAGGGTACTGGGAGGGAATTACAAAGGTACCGGTACGTTTTTATTTCTCCGATAGGTATTTCCTCGCGTCCATGGCGGCATGGCATCCGCTGCCGGCAGCGGAGATGGCCTGGCGGTAGATGGGATCGGCAACGTCGCCACATGCAAAGACACCGGGGATGTTGGTCTCGGTTGTGGGATGCTTTACGATGATATAACCCTCTGCATCACATTCCAGTGCCGGACGGAAGACATCGCTGTTGGGATGGTGGCCTATGGCCAGGAAGAGTCCGTCGATGGGCAGGTCCTCGCCTGTGGACAGGTGAGCGCCCTCCACTCCCTCGGCACCGTACAGGCCACGTACCTGGGTGTTCCACAGAATTTCTATATTCTCTGTCTCTTTGACCTTCTTCTGCATGGCTTCGGAGGCACGCAGGACGTCGCGGCGAACTATCATGTAGACTTTCTTGCACAGACCGGCCAGATACTGGGCCTCTTCGCATGCGGTGTCTCCACCGCCCACCACGGCCACAGTCTTCTTGCGGTAGAAGAACCCGTCGCAGGTTGCGCAGGCACTCACGCCCATGCCCTGATACTTTTTCTCGTCCTCCAACCCAAGGTATTTGGCCGACGCTCCGGTGGAGATGATTACTGTGTCTGCCTCAATGGTGGTGCCGTCGTCAATGCTGAGGATATGTGGGCGGCTGCCATCCATGGAGAAGTCCACGGCGGTGATGGTTCCCATACGTATGTCCGCGCCAAGGCGTTCTGCCTGTGCACGGAGGTCGTCCATCAGTTCGTTGCCGGTGGTTCCCTGGGGATAACCGGGGAAGTTGTCTATTTCTGTGGTTTGTGTCAACTGGCCTCCGGGCTGGTTGCCTTCGTAGAGGACAGGTTCCAAACCGCTGCGGCTGGCATAGATGGCTGCAGTGTAGCCCGCAGGGCCACTGCCGATGATAACTGTTTTCATTTTTTTTAGTGGCTTTAGGGTCCTTAAAGTCCTTAGGGTCCTTAGGGTCGTTAGGGGTGTTAGAGTTTGGTGCGGTATTTGTCTTCGTCCTTGTCTTCCAGCATGGAGAGGTAACTGTTGTAGCGGCTTTGGGCTATGCGTTGTTCCTTAAGGGCCTCCAGCACGGCACACCCCGGTTCGTGGGTGTGGGTGCAGTTGCCGAAACGGCATTCCTTGCCCGTCTGGAATATTTCGCGGAAGTAATGTCCCACCTCTTCACGCTCCATGTCGAAGGTGCCGAATCCTTTGATGCCGGGGGTATCTATGATATGTCCAGTTTCCTCGTGGGCAGATGCGGGCAGGTCAAACATCTCCGAGAAGGTGGTTGTGTGCATGCCGGTATCGTGCGAATCGGATATTTCTGCCGTTTTCACGTCCAGTCCCGGAATGAGGGCGTTGAGCAGTGTGCTTTTGCCCACACCGCTGTTGCCCGAGAACAGGGTAGTCTTTCCTCCGAGCGCCTTGCGCAATGTGTCCATGCCGCACAGGCCCTTCGTGTCGTCTATGGCGGAGACGCCATAGCAGGGGTATCCTATGCCTTCGTAGAGACGGAAGAAGAGTTCCAGCAGGTGGCGGTCGTCCTCGTCGAGCAGGTCAACTTTGTTGAATATCAATATGACCGGCACGCGATATGCCTCGGCACTTGCCAGGAAACGGTCTATGAAGGTTGTGCTCGTCTCGGGATGCCTCAATGTCACGACCAAGGCCGCCTGATCCACGTTGGCCGCTATGATGTGGCTTTGCTTGGAAAGGTTGGATGCCTTGCGGATAATGTAGTTGCGGCGGTCCAGTATTTCGGTTATCATGCCCACATGTCCGGCATTGGCCTCTGTGGGGACAATGCGGACGTTGTCGCCCACGGCAACGGGGTTTGTGCTGCGTATGCCCTTGAGGCGGAAGTTGCCCTTCACTTTACACTGGAAAAGCTGGCCGTCGTCCAAGCGGACAACGTACCAGCTTCCTGTATTCTTGATGACAATGCCCTGCATCAGACAGTCATGATTTCTTTCTCCTTGTTGGCCAGGAGTTCTTCCACCTTCTTGATGTACTTGTCGTGCATCTTCTGCAGGTCTGCTTCCGCATCCTTCTCAAGGTCCTCGGACAGTCCGTCCTTGATGGCCTTCTTCAGCTTGTCGTTGGTGTCGCGTCGTGCATTGCGGATGCTTACCTTTGCCTGTTCGCACTCCTTGCCGCACTGCTTGGCCAGTTGCTTGCGTCGCTCCTCGGTCAGTGGCGGTATGGTCAGGCGGATGATTTCACCGTTGTTGTCGCGAGTGATGCCCACGTCACTGTCCATGATGGCCTTTTCTATGGCACGGAACATACTCTTGTCCCATGGCTTGATGGCGATGGTACGTGCATCGGGGGTATTGATGCTGGCAACGTTGTTCAGGGGAACCATGCTGCCGTAACTGTCCACGCGTATGCCGTCCAGAATCTTCACGTTTGCCTTGCCGGCACGGATGTGGGCCAATGCCTCGTCCAGGTACATTACGGCCTCTTCCATCTTCTCCTCGGCTTCTGCGAGGGTAACTTTAACGTCAATCATATTGTGCTATAATATTAATGATGTCGAAAAACAGAACAAAAATATGAGTTTTCTTCCAATAATGCAAGCGGTGACCGTGCTTTTATCGTCTTTTTTGTTCCAACGGTCCGATATTACTCTGCAGGAGGCGCAGTTTCGGCACTTTCCGGTGTGGCCTTGAATTCCAGGTTGATGTATTCGTCGGTGTATGCGCACCAGACATAGCCGACGTATGCGTGTGCTTCCGCTCTTTTCAGTTCGCTGGTTATGGCGGCGTGGGAGTGGGGGTACTTCTCCGCGATATTGGCCATGTTTTCCTTCAGACACTTGTAGAAGGCATCCTCGGCTTCAACGGGACTGCCGTATATGCGCTTTTCCTGATTCTCGTCGTACTCGAGGTCCTTTTCTGCGCCGATAATCACCGCATGCCATATGGTACGTACCTCCAAGGCGCTCATATGGGCGGTGCCGTCTTCGGTGGCGTATTCTATGTCGCGTATCTCGTCGTCGTTGCGGTAGTCGTTTTCCTTAAGGCGCATTTCGCCGGTAATCATGTCTTCGTACTCGTTTGTGCAACTGAAATTGCCCGTTGCCGTCCATAGGGCGGTTGCGGCAAGCAGTATGCGGAAAATGGTTTTCTTCATGTCGGTCTGTGTGTAGTGTCTGTTAATGTAAAAGGTGAGGATGTTTGGTTATAAATCACTGTTCTTCCGTAGTGCCTGTGGTGAAATGCCGGTTGACCTGCGGATGAACGAACCGAAGTGCGACTGGTTGGCAAATCCGAGCATGGATGAAACCTGCTTTATGCTCAGGTCTGGGTCCCTCAACATCATTTTTGCCGTGTTCACCAGTTCTTCGTTGATGAGCGTGCTTGCCGTTTTGCCGGAAACCTGCTTGCAGATGGTGTTGAAGTATTTGGGTGTGATGTTCAGTTTGTCGGCATAGAACTGAACGGTACGTCCGTCGGGATGCTCCTTGAGCAGGCGCACGAAATGGTGGAACAGGGTTTCTGCAGACGTGTGCTTTTCTGTGCCTCCCGTTGCACCTCTGCTTATGAACAGGCCGGCAAAGGCATAGGCAAATGACCGCATGGTCAAATTTACGCTTTCTTCCCTTGCCTTACCACTGTCCAGTTTGCCCAAAGCGGAGATGAGGTGGTAGTATTTGCGTATTATGTTCTGTTCCTCTGGCGTGAGGTGCAGGATGTCGAATCTCTTTTTCAGCAAATAGTGGGAAAGACTCATGTGTGTGCCTTTGAGAATCTCCCCGATGTGATTGGCGGAAATGATGAAGACTATGCAGTGGAACGTGATGTCTACCATGCCACGTTCCAGGAAGATGCCGGGAGAGCAGATAAGTATGTCCCCTGTGGCCAGTGTGATCTTGCTGTTGTTTATGGTGGTCTGTGCCTCGCCCTCCTCTACCATCATTACGATGAATGACTCGTTGATGACGGTTTCCCGTGTATGGGAAACATTATGTACGTTGTCCATCAGGACGAGGCGGTGGTCTTGGTAATCCAGATGCAATCCTTTGGGCATTGGATTGTTCAAATTAACTTTCTTCATGACGCAAAGATATGAAAAAGTGTCCGATTTTTCGTTCTCGTGATGGCTCTTTTGTCCTTTTATGTGAGTAATAGGATAGTTTATGCCCAAAAATGTTTAAATTCTCCGCTACTTGGACGCTTGTTGTGAGAAAAAGTGTATCTTTGTTGTGATGAAATACTTTATTATTGCCGGTGAGTCCAGTGGTGACTTGCATGCCAGGCATCTAATGGATGCCATACGAAACAATGATGCCGGTGCGGAAATCCGCTATTGGTATAGGCCAGATCTGGCCTATATGGGTTTTGTCTCCGTGCTTATGCATCTGCCGGAAATACTCCGTGGCATGAGGGAATGCAAGAAGGAGATTGCCGGATTCTGTCCTGAACGTCTGGTTTTGGTGGACTATCCGGGTTTCAACCTTAAGATAGCGGCGTGGTTTCATGATACATATATAAATAAGGTAAAGGGCAGTGCCGGACCGATTCCTAAAGTCGTATACTATATTCCGCCCAAGATATGGGCATGGAAGGAAGGGCGCATAGTGCAGATAAAGAAGTATGTGGACATAATGCTGAGCATACTGCCTTTTGAGGTGCAATGGTATGAGAAGCGGCATGGCTGCCATGTGGATTATGTCGGAAATCCCACACTGGACGAAATTGCCATGTTCCGTAATTCCATGGAAGTGTGTGAGATTGAGAGGTGGCGCAGTTCTCTGTCCTTGGACAAGGCTCCCATCGTGGCATTGCTGCCTGGAAGCCGCCGCCAGGAAATAGAACGCAATCTTCCCGTTATGTTGAAGGCTGCACGTAATGTGGGCGGAGACTTTTGCTACGTGATAGCATCTGCCCCTAATATGGAAAAGCAGTATTATGACAGCATAATAGCCGCTACGTTGGGTGATGACGTGGAGGCGTTCCGAAGTAGAGTGGTTCTTGCTCCGTGTCTTGGCAGCAAAAGCAGTTTCATGTTATTGGCCAATGCCCATGCCGCTTTGGTTACAAGCGGCACTGCTACATTGGAAACCGCCATATTCGGTGTGCCGCAAGTGGTGTGTTATGCCATGGCCTTTGGCAGGTTTGTGTCATTGTTGCGGCGTCTGCTGCTGAGAGTGCCTTATGTTTCTCTTGTCAATCTGATAACAGGCAGCGAGGTGGTTCCGGAACTGGTGGCTGGCGATATGACACAGGAGAGCGTAGAGAAGAACCTGCGTAATGTGCTCATGGATGAGGATTTCCGCAGCAGGCAACTTCAGGGTTACAAGTCTATGATGCTGCTGCTGGGTGAACCGGGTGCGCCAGAAAAGGCGGCCCGCATAATGAAAGAAGACAAAAAGAGGATTGGATTATGAATATACTGCAGGAACTGAAAAACAGGCTGAAGGATATCCTCAGCCTGGGCGAGGACATGGCACCGGCGTCCGAGACTATCGCCGCCATAGAGTACAGCGTGGACTTCCGTGGGGCGAAGTTGTGGATCCTTGTTTTGGCAGTCTTTGTGGCCTCTTTCGGACTGAACACCAACAGCGCTGCTGTGATAATAGGTGCCATGCTCATTTCTCCTCTGATGGGACCGATCATAGGTATGGGCTTGGGCATAGGTATAAACGACTTCATGCTATTCAAGCGTGCCGCCAAGAATTATATAGTGGCTACATTGTTCAGCGTGGCTACGGCAACGTTGTATTTCCTGCTCACGCCTCTGGATGAGGCGCAGTCCGAACTGCTGGCAAGGACTTCTCCCACCATATATGATGTGGGGATTGCCCTTTGTGGAGGTCTGGCAGGCATAGTGGCGCTAAGCAGTCGCAGCCAGCGTAGCGGTAATGTCATACCAGGTGTGGCGATAGCTACGGCCTTGATGCCGCCTCTTTGTACTGTAGGTTTCGGTTTGGGGACGGGCAGTTGGCTTTATGCCATAGGGGCCTTGTACCTCTATCTGATAAACACGATATTCATATCCCTGGCCACGTTCCTTGGTGTGACGCTGTTGATGCGTTTCCCGAAAAAAGTCTTCGTGGATAAGGCTCGTGAAAAGAAGGTGAAACATATTGTTACGTTCATCAGCGTGGTTACCATAATACCGAGCATATTCATTACCATACAGATGGTACAAGAGACGGTGTACGTGGATCGCTGTCATGATTTTTACAGGGCCCAGTTCGGCGCTGTGGATTCTAAGGTTGTTTCTCACGAGTTTGACTACAGCAGCCGCACGATACGTGTGGTGATGCTTGGCGAAGAATTGGACAGCGTGCAGTTGGCCGGTGCGTACGAACTGCTACGGCGGAGCGGTTTGGATGACGTTCGCCTGGATGTCGTTCAAGGGGCGAAGGGAGTGGATTTGGAGAGCGTCCGCGGCATGATATCGTTGGAGAAGGACAAGACTTTGGCAACCCAAAGGCAGTTGGCGGAGAGTGAACTGCGCATGAAAGAGATGCGCGACAGCATGAACAGGTACGTGCAGGCGATGGAGTTTTCGAGGACCTTGCTCCCGGAACTTGTGTCGCTTTTCCCTGGGGTCAGTTCTGTGTCTACGGGGCGTGGACTGCATTCCTACCGGGCGGATTCGGTCATGCGGGACAGCGTGGTGTACGTGGTTAACGTAACCGTTGACAGCAGGATGAGGGCTGTGGATGAACAGCGTATGGAGGCTTGGCTGAAGGCAAGATTGTCCCGTGGGGATGTTCAGGTGGTGATTCTGGGCGGCAGGTGATGCCGGTGCAGCAGAACGTTAAGCGTCTCCTGTACCGTTGCCGCAGTTGTGAGTCTCTCTCTTTGGCGGGTTACGCCTTGTCTTCGGAATCTTTCAGTGTTGCGAGCGTGTGATGGTCGGTCATGTCCAGGGAAATGGGCGTGATGGCAGCCATATTATGGTCTATCGCCCAATAGTCGGTGTCGTCTGCCTCTGGTTCCAGGTTAGTGAATGTGCCCGTGAGAGTGTAAATGTTTTTCCCATCAGGGTCGGTTCCTGTGTCCAACCATTCTGTGTGCCATAGTCCGCGTGCCATGCGGCATATCTGCGCTCCTTCAAGATGGTCTGTCTCGGGGAAGTTGATGTTCAGGCAGGTGTCCGTGGGCAATCCGTCGCGAAGAACCTTCTCAGTCCATTCTTCAACGACCTTGGTGTAGGGGGAGAAGTCGCATTGCTTTTTGCATGTCCTCAGACTGTATGCTATTGCCGGAATGCCTTTCATGCACGCTTCAAGCACGGCGCCGACCGTTCCGCTGTAGTGCAGTGATATGGATGCGTTGTCGCCGTGGTTGATTCCGCTTACAACAAGGTCGGGTTTGCATGGCAGGATCTTCTCCAGGGCAATCTTCACGCAGTCCACGGGAGTGCCTGAACATGCGTAAATGCCATCCTCTATTTTCCTGACACTGACGGGGCGTGTGGGCGTGATGCTGCATGCGGCACCACTGCGAGCGCTGTCTGGGGCGACTATGATGGTGTCGCCCAATCTCCTCATGATGGAGGCAAGGGCCTGAATTCCCTGTGCCTGGAAACCGTCGTCGTTTGTGACGAGAATTGTGGGTCTTGTGTTCTGTGGCATGTTTTTGTAGTTCCTTTCGCTTGCAAAGGTAGTGCTTTTTGCATTTTAGCACAAGTTTCGCTTTGATTTTTCCGTGCTTTTGTGTACCTTTGTGCGCGAATATTATAACCTATAACCAGAAAGCAGATGGGTAAGATAATTGCTTTAGCCAATCAGAAAGGCGGTGTGGGCAAAACCACTACCAGTATGAACCTGGCGGCATCGCTTGCGGCTCTGGAAAAGAAAGTGCTGCTCATAGATGCCGATCCGCAGGCCAACGCATCCAGCGGTCTTGGCGTGGATAGTACTCAGGTGGATTGTACCATCTATAACTGTCTGATTGACGGAGTGGACGTGCGTGAGGCCATATACAGTACCGATGTGGAGAACCTGGATATTATTCCCAGCCATATAGATCTGGTAGGTGCGGAAATAGAAATGCTCAACAGGCAGAATCGTGAACGTATCATGTTGAACTTGCTGTCTCCTGTCGTAGGCGACTATGACTATATACTGATAGACTGCAGTCCTTCTCTCGGACTGATAACGGTGAATGCCCTCACGGCAGCCGCAAGTGTGATTATACCTGTCCAGTGTGAGTATTTTGCCCTTGAAGGTATCAGCAAGTTGTTGAATACCATAAAGATTATCAAGGCCAAACTGAATCCGAACCTGGAGATTGAGGGTTTCCTGCTGACTATGTATGACAGCCGTCTGCGACTGGCCAATCAGATATACGACGAAGTCAAGAGGCACTTCCGCGAACTGGTGTTCCGTACTGTCATACAGCGCAATGTGAAACTCTCTGAGGCTCCGAGTCATGGATTGCCGGTCCTTCACTATGACGTAGATTCTGCCGGAGCAAGAAATCATCTGGCTTTGGCTCAGGAAATCATTGAGAAGAACGAGAAACAGGGCTGATAAGTCCTCAAAAAAACAACGTTAAATGGCGGTAAAGAAAAAATACGCTGCACTGGGGCGCGGTTTGGATGCCCTCATCAGCACCGAAAAGGTAAATACGGCAGGTTCGGGTAGCATCAACGAAATACCCATAGGGCAGATATTCCCCAACCCTAACCAACCACGTAGGGAGTTTGACCCGGTGGCTCTGCAGGAACTGGCAGACAGTATAAGGGAATTGGGCATCGTGCAGCCCATCACCCTGCGCGACCAGGGCGACGGAACATATCTTATTATAGCAGGCGAACGGCGCTGGCGTGCCAGTCAGATGGCGGGACTTGAATCAGTTCCTGCCTATGTGCGCACCGTGGATGACGAGAACATGATGGAAATGGCTCTAATCGAGAACATCCAGCGTGAAGACCTCAATGCCCTGGAGATAGCCTTGGCATACCAGCATCTGTTGGAACAATACAGCCTGACACAGGAGCGCCTGTCGGAAAGGGTGGGTAAGAACCGCAGTACCATAACCAATTACTTGCGTTTGCTGAAGTTGCCGGCAACCATACAGATGGGACTGAAGGACCGCCGCCTGGAAATGGGGCATGCCCGCGCTCTTCTGGCCATTGACGACCCCAAACTCCAGATAAAGGTCTATAACGAGATTGTTACTCAGGGGCTTAGCGTCCATAAGGTGGAAGAGATGGTGAAGGAACTGTCTGAAGGCGGTTCGGTGAAGACAAGAGAGGGGTGTCTGAAAGGACGTGGCGCCAGGATAAGCGAGGAATACAATATATTGAAGGAGAGCCTGTCTCATTTTTTCCAGACCAAGGTGCAGTTGACGTGCTCCGAAAAGGGAAAGGGTAAGATAGTGATACCATTTGCTAACGAAAGGGAAATGGAGCGTATCATAGAAATACTGGATAGACTGAAGTGATAGTGCAAAAACGATACTGTTCCATGGTCCTGGTAATTGTCTTTGCCATGTTGCTGCCGTGGCAGGCTGCCGTGGCTGCGACACAACCGGTTGATGCTGCTCTCCATATTCTGACAATGGATACCGCAGAGGTCGTCATGCCTGCAGACTCCTTGCCGGTGGCACTGCCACGTTCATTTGCAAAGCGCAAAGGCGAGAACAGGGACTCTTCTGCCGTCCAGTATGCGGATTCCTTGCAGAATGTCGTGACGGACTCCCTGCAACGTGTGGCAGGGGACACTTTGGACCTGAACCGTTTCAACGAATGGAAACCTGATCCCATACGTGCCATGTGGTTAGGAATGGTGTTTCCTGGCGGAGGACAGATATATAACCGCAAGTATTGGAAACTGCCTATTGTGTATGGCGGTGTGATAGGTTGTGTTTATGCCGTAAGTTGGAATGCCCAGATGCTCAGGGACTATTCTCAGGCCTACCAGGACATTATGGACAGCGATCCTACTACAACCAGTTATAAGGAGATGCTTCCGCTGGGTTATGACATAACCGGACGTGAAGAGCACTTTAAGTCGGTCTTCAAGCGCAAGAAGGATTTTTACAGGCGTTATCGTGACCTTAGTATATTCTGTATAGCCGGAGTATATCTGTTGAGTATCGTGGATGCTTATGTGGATGCCGAACTGAGTACTTTCGACATCAGCCGTGATCTGTCCATGAAAATCGCTCCTGGCATGATTTCGTCATCATCGGTACACAATGTGAATCCGCTTGCCGGGAGTCCCGGAATATCAATACAGTTGAATTACTGAAAGGAACTGTTTTCATGAGGAAATGTATCATAGCAATATCGTTGGCGCTATCGTCCATTGCCGTTTCAGCGCAAGAGACGATTACCGTATACGATGAAAATACCGGCAGGGAAGAGACCATAGGACTGCCGGAGGGAATGCAGGATAATGAGTTGGACAGTATGCTGCACCACTGGTATTCGCGTACATATCTGACCTACGACAGTGCAGCCTGTGAAAGCACAGGTGAGGACGTGTCATACGAACCTGAGGTGTATATGAAGCGCCTGCAGAACCTGCCTAACGTCATAGAGATGCCATACAATCCTGTGGTACGCAAGTTTATAGACCAATATACGGGGCGCTTGCGTCGCAGCGTGGCAATGTTCCTTGGTGCCAGCAATTTCTATATGCCGATATTTGAGGACGCGCTGGAAGCGTACGGGCTTCCATTGGAATTGAAGTATCTGCCCATCATAGAGAGTGCACTGAACCCGAGGGCTACAAGCAGGGCCGGAGCCGGAGGACTGTGGCAGTTCATGCCTGCTACGGGCAAGAGATACGGTCTGGAGATAACCAGCCTGATAGACGACCGGCGCGACCCGGTGAAGGCCAGTTATGCGGCGGCGCGTATGCTCAAGTCCCTGTATGAGATTTTCGGTGACTGGACCCTTGTCATTGCTTCGTACAACTGTGGTCCGGGAAATGTGAGCAAAGCCATAAAACGTGCCGGGGGCGAAAAGGATTACTGGAAGATCTATCCGTATCTGCCCAGCGAGACAAGGGGGTACGTGCCTGCCTTCATAGCGGCAAACTATGTGATGAACTATTATTGCGAACATAATATATGCCCGGTTGCTACTCGCCTGCCTATGGGGACGGACACAATAGTTGTCACACGCGATGTCTATATGGAGCAGATCAGCGAGATATGTGGGATATCCATGGAAGAACTGAAGGCGCTGAATCCGCAGTACCGTACAAACAGGATACCCGGAAATGCCGTACCTTGTAATTTGCGTATGCCTCTGGAGAACATTCACCGGTTTATAGAATGCGGCGACACGGTATATACCCACAGACTGGCCGAACTGAACAAGCGTCGCTCTGTAGTGGAGGTTAACGAAAAGGTTGCAGGCAAAAGTGGTAAGGGCGCAAAATATGTGAAGGTGCGAAAGGGAGACACGCTTGGCGGCATTGCCGGCCGCAACAAGACTACGGTTGCGAAGATAAAGAGACTGAACGGATTGAAAGGTACCAATATCAGAGTGGGACAAAGGCTGCGTGTAAGATAACTGCATGTTCTTATGGATGACGCAAAGATGATTCAGGAGGCCTATCAGCGCCTCATCGACACATATCTCGCATCTCCTCATCGCAAGAAGGTGGGTATTATAGAGAAAGCGTTCAAATTTGCTTGTCAGGCACATGCCGGAGTGCGCCGTCTGTCCGGTGAACCTTATATCATGCACCCCCTTTCCGTTGCACAGATAGTTTGTGGGGAAATAGGTTTGGGTAGTACAAGCATCTGCTCTGCACTCCTGCATGATGTGGTGGAGGACACCGATTATACTGTTGAGGATATACAGAACATTTTCGGACCGAAGATTGCACAGATTGTGGACGGTGTCACCAAGATAAGCGGAGGGATTTTCGGCAACCAGGCTTCTGCCCAGGCGGAGACGTTCAAGAAACTGCTGCTCACAATGAGTGATGACATCCGTGTCATCCTCATAAAAATCAGCGACCGCCTGCACAATATGCGCACGCTGGACAGCCAGTTGCCGGCAAAGCAGTACAAGATAACTGGCGAAACCCTGTATATCTATGCTCCTTTGGCCAACAGGTTAGGCCTTAACAAGATAAAGGAAGAACTGGAGGACCTCTCATTCCGTTATGAGCAACCGGAGCAATATGCCCTTATACAGACAAGGTTGTCTGAGGTTGGCACGCATCTTCAGGAACTGTTCGACGAGTTCACTGCTCCCATACGCGAGAGGCTTGACCAGACTGGCATGAAGTACGAGATAAAGGCTCGTATCAAATCGCCTTACAGCATCTGGAACAAGATGCAGAACAAGAAGGTGACGCTGGATGAGATATATGACATCCTTGCCGCACGTATTATTTTCGAGGGAGACGGCCAGCAGGAGAACGAAATTACGGACTGCTGGCGTATATATGCCATAGCCACCAACATTTACCGTCCTCATCCCGAGCGTTTGCGCGACTGGCTTTCGCACCCGAAGGCCAATGGATACCAGGCTTTGCAGACAACCCTGATGAGCAAGAGCGGCAGATGGATAGAACTGCAGATCCGTTCTCGACGCATGGACGATATCGCAGAACAGGGATTTGCGGCACACTGGAAATACAAGGACGGTAGCAAGACCCAGCAGGACAGCGAGAACGAACTGGACCGCTGGCTTTCCACCATCAAGGAAATACTGGACGACCCCCAGCCCAATGCCATGGATTTCCTGGATGCCATCAAATTGAATCTGTATGCCAGCGAGATATTCGTGGTAACGCCCAAGGGAGAGTTCAAGACCATGCCGGCAGGATGTACCGTACTGGACTTTGCCTTCAGTGTCCACACTACTCTAGGCACGCATTGCATCGGAGCCAAGGTGAACCATACCCTTGTGCCCATGTCACATAAACTTGAAAGCGGGGATCAGGTGGAAATCCTGACAGGAAGAAACGTGCTGGTTACGGCAGAATGGCTGAACCATGTTACTACAGCCAAGGCCAGAACCAAGATTCAGGCCATACTGCGCCGGCAGCAGCGACAGTTGTATAAGGAGGGAGAGGAAATATTGTTAGAGTTCCTTTCCAAACACGACCTTACTGCAGACACGGAGACTCTGGAGCGCCTGTGCCGTTTTCATCAGGTGGAGGGCAAAGAGCAACTTTGTGTCCAGATTGGCTCGCACGCATTTGTCTTGGGAGACGACGACATCAGGCATCTCAACGAGAAACCGTCGAAGCGCAAGTGGCGCCGTTTTATCCCATTCTTGAAGGATACAGATAGCGGGAGTGCTTATACGGAAGGAAATGGTAATGCGTCTAGAACGGATGTTTCCGGTTTCCCGATCTCGTCTGGCGGTTCCGCTAAATCCATGCTACGCCTGGACAAGAAGAAACCTCTGCTTCTAAACGAGGATACGATTTCAAAATACCTTATCTGCGAGCATTGCCATCCCATACCCGGTGATGATGTCCTGGCTTTTCAGGATGAGAACGGTTATGTCACCATACACAAGCGCCAGTGTTCTGTGTCCAGCCGTATGAAGGCGGTAGAGGGCAACAATATCCTGGCGGCTGTATGGGATACACACAAGGTACTGTATTTTCCTGCGGTATTGCATGTCGAGGGTATAGACCGCATTGGAGTGCTTCACCAGATGACGGGTATCTTGTCGCACCAGATGAACATTAACATCTCCAATCTCAGCGTGCAGACCAACAACGGCATCTTCTCCGCCGACATTGTAATGGAGGTTCATGATCTCCAGGATCTTCAGAGTGTTATTCGTGACCTGAAGAAGATAAATGAAATAGAAAAGGTGGTGAGGACGGACTAAACAAACGGAAAGGTGAAAAGTGAAAACGGAAAACTGTTAGGACATACCCCCTCCGCTTCGCTCGTCTCCCCTAACTTAGGGGGACAAAGTTGCAAGGGACGCGACTTTGTTTTCCGTTTTCACCTTTCCGTTTTCCGTTTCCCTATGCCAAGTCGTTCAGTTCCTTGCGCAGAGCCACCAGTTCTTCGCGCAGACTTTGCAGTTCATTGATTATAGCCGATGTGTCGCCGGCTCCTTTCTTGTTCTTGGAAAGGACCTCTTTGGCGGCATTCAACTTCATGCCACGTACCTTAACCAGATTGTATACCACACGTATTTCCTCAATGTCTGCCTGGGTGTACTGGCGCACGTTGTTGCCACTCTTCTTGGGATGGATATTGGGGAACTGCTTTTCCCAAAAGCGCAATAGAGACTCGGCAACACCGAACTGGGCTGCAACTTCAGATATACTATAGTATAACTTCAAATCGGGATTGGTGTTCAGACTCATATCGCTACTGTGTGAATGTTTTGGTTTCCAGTGGGGTATTTATTCATAAAAATCTTTGCAAAGTTAAGCAAAACGGAGTATCTTTGCAAAGTTTTTTTGGAGAAAGTGTCCGTAGGACAAGATTATTTGCAAATAATAAACATAACACACAGATATATGATGACAGCAAACGAAATCCGCGACTCGTACAAGAAGTACTTCGAGTCCAAGGGCCACCTTATAGTTCCATCCGCTCCGATGGTAGTGAAGGACGACCCAACGCTGATGTTCACCAATGCCGGCATGAACCAGTGGAAGGATATAATTCTGGGTACCCGCGACCCCGAACCCCGCCGCCGTGCCGACACACAGAAGTGTCTGCGCGTCAGTGGCAAACATAACGATCTGGAGGAGGTCGGTCACGACACTTATCACCACACCATGTTCGAGATGCTCGGCAACTGGAGTTTCGGCGATTATTTCAAGGAGGGCGCCATTGACATGGCTTGGGAATATCTGGTAGATGTCCTCAAGTTGAACCCTGCCGACCTCTACGTTACCGTATTCGAGGGCGATGCCGCCGAGAACCTCTCACGCGACGATGAAGCCGCCAACTTCTGGCTGAAGCACGTGCCTGCCGACCATATCATCAACGGCAACAAGCACGACAACTTCTGGGAAATGGGCGATACAGGTCCTTGCGGTCCTTGCTCCGAGATACATCTGGACAGCCGTTCTGCCGAGGAGAAGGCAAAGGTGTCCGGACGTGAACTTGTAAACAAGGACGATCCACAGGTCATCGAGATATGGAACATCGTGTTCATGCAGTACGAGCGTAAGGCGGACGGCCACCTCGAGCCTCTTGGCATGAACGTTATCGATACCGGTATGGGATTCGAGCGTCTGGTGCGTGCCATCCAGGGCAAGCAGTCCAACTATGACACCGACATCTTCCAACCCATCATCAAGGCATTGGGCGATAAGACAGGCATATCTTACGGCCAGGGCGAGAAGACCGACATTGCGATGCGTGTTATCGTCGACCACCTTCGTGCCATCTCGTTCAGCATAGCCGACGGTCAGTTGCCGTCCAATGCCAAGGCCGGTTACGTTATCCGCCGTATCCTTCGCCGTGCCGTGCGTTACGGCTACACTTTCCTGGGCCAGAAGCAGGCCTTCATGTACACCCTCGTTCCCACTCTGGCACAGGAGATGGGCGGTGCTTTCCCCGAACTCGTTGCCCAGAAGGACTTCATCATGAAGGTGATGAAGGAGGAGGAGGACAGTTTCCTGCGCACCCTGGAGAACGGTATCCGTCTGCTCAACGGCGTTGTCGAGGAAACACGTGCCGCCGGCAAGACAGAGATTGCAGGCGAGAAGGCATTTACCCTGTTCGACACTTTCGGTTTCCCCTTGGACCTGACAGAACTTATCTGCCGCGAGAATGGCATGACCGTGGACGAGGCCGGTTTCAATGCCGAGATGGAGAAGCAGAAGGCCCGTGCACGTAATGCTGCCCAGGTGGAAACCGGCGACTGGCACATCGTGGTCGATGCAGGAGAACTTACAGGCGACGAACTCAGCACCTTCGTGGGTTACGACTACACAGAGTACAGTTGCCGCATACTGAAGTACCGTGAGGTGAAGCAGAAGAAGGGCGTTGTCTACGAGGCTATACTGAACCAGACTCCTTTCTATGGCGAAATGGGCGGTGAGGTTGGCGACACCGGTGTGCTCGTGAACGAAGAGGAAACCATCCGCGTTCTCGACACCAAGAAGGAGAACGGTGTTTCCGTTCACCTGCTGGAGCGCATCCCCAACAATCCTGAGGCCGAATTCATGGCTTGCGTGGATGTGGAGCGCCGTCGTGCCACCGAGGCCAACCACACCTGTACCCACCTGTTGGACGAGGCACTGCGCACCGTTCTGGGTGAGCATGTGGAGCAGAAGGGTTCTTTGGTAACTCCCGACTACCTGCGCTTCGACTTCTCCCACTTTGAGAAGGTTACCCCCGAGCAGATCCGCGAGGTGGAGCACTTGGTAAACGAGCGTATCCGTGAGGACCTGCCCCTGCAGGAGTATCGCGACACTCCCCTGGAGGAGGCAAAGAAACTGGGTGCTATCGCTCTCTTCGGCGAGAAGTATGGCGACAAGGTACGTGTTGTGCAGTTCGGTTCCAGCGTTGAGTTCTGTGGCGGTTGTCATGCCCAGAGCACAGGCCGCATAGGCATGGTGCGCATTGTCAGCGAGAGCAGCGTTGCTGCCGGCGTACGCCGTATTGAGGCCATCACAGGTCGTGCCGTAGAGGAAATGATGGACAAGCAGCAGGACCTGGTAGCAGATCTGAGAGCATTGTTCAACAATGTGCCCGACCTGATGGGTACCATCCAGCGTGCCATCAACGAGAATGCCGACCTGCGCAAGCAGTTGGACGACTTCAAGGCCCAGCGCGCCCAGCAGTACAAGCAGGAACTCATTGCCGATGCCCGCGAGGTGGCCGGTGTAAAGGTCATTTCCGGTGTCATAAATCTTGACCCGCAGGTTGCCAAGGATATGGTATTCCAGTTGCGTGGTCAGTTCCCGGAGAACCTGATAGTGGTAATCGGCAGTCTCTTCGAGGGCAAACCCTCTCTGACTGTAAGTTTCTCTGATGATCTCGTAGCATCAGGCCTCAATGCCGGCAAGGCGGTACGCGAGGCCGGACGCCTCATCCAGGGTGGTGGAGGCGGCCAGGCACATTTCGCCACTGCCGGCGGCAAGAACCCCGAAGGTCTGCTTTCTGCAGTGGAAAAGGTTGTAGAACTGGCAACGGCAGAGTAAGATATACATTATATATATTATACGCGCGAGGCGGCAGACTTCCATGTCTGTCGCCTCGCTGTTTATGTGAGTGGTTGTCGGTTATCTCTTGCTCATTATGGAGTTTGTCACCGTAACGGAACTTACCAGTTTGCCTGTGGAGGTGAATATCTGTACGTTCCACACGTGACTGGAGCGCCCCAGGTGTACGGGGGTGGCAACACCGCGCACGGTGTCTCCGTCGTGAGCGCTGGAGACATGGTTGCCGGATACCTGCATGCCCACGGCCATGTCGCCAGGTTTGCATGCTATCATGCTGCCCAGGCCGGCCAGGGTTTCGGCCAAGGCCAGTGATGCGCCACCTGCCAGGATGCCGAAGGGCTGGCGTGTGCGTCCGTCTACGGGCATGGTGGCTTCCACGCGGTGGGGACTGGCAAAGGTGTATTGCATGCCCAGGGCGCCCATCAGGGTGTTCTTGTTCTGGGCGTTCAGTACGTCAACGGGAACTTCCTGGTCGTCCTCGGGTTTCTCCTGCTCTTCCTCGAAGGCACGTTCTATGGCAAGTGCCGCACCGTCCTCGTCGTTTGAAAGGGTGGTATAGTCGGCACAGCGCTTCACCTCCTCGGGTGCGTTGCCCATGGCAATGCCCATGCCGGCCATCTGCAGCATGTTGATGTCGGCGCGTCCGTCGCCAAAGGCAAGGACCTCCTTCATGCTGATGCCCAGTTTCTGCACCAGGGCACTCATGGCATGGCTCTTTCCCACCTGATAACCGACTATTTCCAGATAGTAGGGGTTGGAATGGATGGTGTCCATGACACCGTTCAGGTGGCGTTGCAGATGCTCCTCCATGCCAAGCAGGACCTGTTCGTCCTCGTGTACGAAGATAACCTCTGTGGGCCAGGCTTCCTTGTTGTCTTCCAGATGTGCCATGGCCTCGGAAATGCTGTCGACGTGGCGCAGTGCCATGTTGTTCATCTGTGCCTCGTCCACGATGCGGGGATTTGTGGTATCTGTGGCCACTACCTCGTCTCCCTCATAGTAGGCAAGGGCACAACCGCAACGTTCGGCCTGCTTCTCCAGGTAGGGCACCATCTTGGGGTCTATGGTTCTTTCAAATATAGCCTTGCCGGTGCTGGCCTCCAGCACCTTGGCTCCGTTGTAACTGATAATGAAACCGTCGTTGAAGTCCAGGTCTATGGCCTTGGCGAATGGCAGTACGCCGTATGTGGGACGGCCTGTGGCCAGGGCAACGCGTACACCGTTCTGTTGTACTTTCTTCAGTGTTTTGACGGTACGTTCGCTCATTTCGCGGTTGCTGTTCAGCAGAGTGCCGTCAACGTCTAAGACAAGAAGTTTGATGTCCATATATCGTGTTTTTGTTTTGTTCTTTGCAAGACAAAGATATATAAAAATATAATAGGTAGAGTGTTATGCCGTGAGCATTTAATTATTTTTAAGCCTCCTCCGTCTGTTCTTCGGGCCAGTTGACAAGGCATACACGTCCCGTGGCTCGGGTTATGGCCGTGTAGAGCCACCTGATGTAGTCCTCGGTGAGCATGTCTTCGGTTATGTAGCCCTGGTCTATGTATACGTCCTCCCACTGTCCGCCCTGTGCCTTGTGGCATGTGATGGCGTATGCGTATTTTATTTGCAGGGCCCCATAATGCTTGTCCTCCTTTACTGCCTTGAGCAGGTCGCGCTTGTTGCGGAGTTCCGGGTAGTCTTCGCAAACCCGCAGGAACAGTTGCTGCTGTTGTTCTCTGGTCAGTGCCGGTGCCTCGGAGTGCAGTGTGTCCAGAAGGACAACCGTATCCAGTTCGGTGGGGATGCCATGTCCTCCGCCTTCCCCGTCAGAGTCAGTGCGGTCTATCAGTTTCAGTGTAGCGTCGGCAAAGCGGAATCCATATAGTTCGCGCTCGTTGTACAACCTCTGCACTATGGCCATTTCACCGTTGGCAATCAGGTCCTTGCCGTTCAGGTATTTGTTCTTTGCCACCATCACCATGTCGCCGCCACCAAGTTCGCATTCATAGTCCAGAATGCGGTTGCGTATGCCCATGTTATAGATGTTGGCACGCTTGTTGCTTCTGGTTATGACGATTGTCCCCTCTTTCCCTGTGCGCCAGTAACTTTGTTCAAGGTTCTCTATGAGTTCGTCGCCAGGCACTACGCATACATCGGGAAAGGAGACGCGTATCCGGGGGATGTCTCCTCCTCCTGTAAGGCATTCTCTCAGTCTTGTGGCATTCCACAATATTCCGGACGCGTCTACCTGTCTTACCACCTGTGTCAGGCTGGCTTCCATTACCTCCATTCCGTATCCGCCAAGTTCCGATACTTCTAAGGCAGGGGAGTATTGTTCGCCCACCGGTGGCAACTGTGCGGTGTCGCCAATCAGTATCAGCCGGCACCCAGGGCAGGAGTATACAAAATGTATGAGGTCGTCCAGCAGTCGTCCGTCGCCAAACACGCTTCCCGACAGACCCTCGTTGGCAATCATCGATGCCTCATCCACGATGTAGAGAGTGTTTTCCTTCAGGTTGGGGGCGGCGGTAAATCTTTCCTCTCCGAAGGTCTTCTGGCGGTATATGTGGCGGTGTATCGTGCCGGCATAGGTTCCGGCATATCCTCCCATCACCTTTGCCGCCCTTCCGGTGGGCGCCAGCAGTACTACGCGCTGTTTCAGCATCCTTAGCGTCTTCACGAGAGCGCCCACCAAAGAGGTTTTGCCCGTACCGGCATAGCCCTTTAGCAGAAAGATGCTGTCGTCGCTTCTGCCAAGCAGGAATCCGCACCACAGTTCCATCACATATTCCTGCTCTTTCGTAGGAACATGCGCGAAGTTTTCTCTTATCAACCCCTTTAAATCCTCACTTATCATAAAACTTTGATAAAAAAAGAAAGGAAAGTGTCGTTACTTGGATTCTTTTTATTAACTTTGCGATGCGAATGTACAAAAATATAACGAAATAAGGAACATGAAAAAGACTATTAATGCAGTTTTGGCTGTATGTGCGTTGATTCTGGCCGTTCTATGCTGGCGTAGTATTCAGGACGACATCAACTTTGACAAGGAAGTGGCATATCGTGAGGCTCTGGTTAAGGCCAAACTCCTTCAGATCAAGGATGCAGAGGAGGCTTACAAGCAGCAGCACTACGAGGGTGCGTATTGTGCGGATTGGGACGTTCTTACAGAGTTCGTCAGGAACGGCAGACTGCCTGTCGTTATCAAGGAGGGTGTCCTGAGTGACGAACAGATGGAGAAAGGTCTGACCGAGGCCAAGGCTGCGGCTATAATCAACGGCGGCGATGCCAAGGCTATTGCAGAATATAAGTTGGAGGGTTTCCGTCGTGATACCATTTGGGTGTCTCTGATCGACAGCCTGTACAAGGGTCAGGCATTCAATGTGGACTCTCTGCGCTATATCCCCTTTGCCGAGGGCGACACATTTGAAATCATAGCATGTCCCAATACCACCAAGAGCGGTGCCATCATCCAGGTGATGGAATGTAACGCCCCCATCTCAAGTTATCTGAAGGGTATGGGCAAACTTGGCGACAGAATGATTAAGAATACCAATATCGAATCCGAAGAGACAGGCAGATATGCAGGTCTGAGAATCGGTGAGGCTGGTAACGGTTGGAACAACAATGCCGGTAACTGGGAATAAATCTTTATTAAACTATAGTCTGTCCATCCGTCTTTGTACGGATGGATTTTCTTTTCTTGTACATAGCCTTGGTTCCGGCCAGTTGCTGTTGCAGGAAAATCTCCGTTGTGCCGATGGGGAGACTATGCCTGAAGCCTTGGACAGAGGCCTGGGACTGCCCCGTCTCGGTGGCCGCCACTATGAAAGGGTTGTGCTTTATTCCACATCACCCAGTACAAGGGTTCCCCTGGACGAGTTTCGTCGCGAGGACATGCTGGCAGTCTACCGTCTTACTTTTGCGGGAGTGGCGCCTCGTCCTGAGGACATGTGTTTCCAGGTGTTGCCGTCATTGGACGTGGTGGAGATATTCACGTTGCCGTCTTCCGTGGTTGATACCTTGAAGGAGCACTACCCCAGCGCCATGGTGCAGGGACTGTACGGCACCATGTTGTCCCAGGTGGCGGAGATGCAGCAGGGCAGTACCCTGCTTGTCAGCGCCCATGCCATTATGTTGGATGGCGGTGTGCTGATTGCGGTACTAAGGAAGGGCCGCCTGCATTTTGCCAACGTGTTCCGTGCCGCAGGCAATGCAGACAAACTGTATTTCCTGCTGTATGTGTGGAAAACCTTGTCCTTGGATGCATGGCATGATTCATGTACTCTGTACGGTGCCGACGAGGACCTGTACAATGATGTCTGCCAGTACCTCGCCCACGTGGACGTGCGGGAACTGAGCGTCTAAGAACGGAAACCGGAAAGGTGGAAACAGGAAACTGAAAGCGGGGTAGGAGCAATGTAGGGACACGGCATGGCGTGTCCGCCACACTCCGGAGGCAGATAGGATGCTTTGCGCAGAACCATAGACATAAACGGACACGGCATGCCGTGCCCCTACCATATTGTAAAAAACATTATCGACTATGCGTGTAATCACCGGTAAATACAAGGGCCGTCATTTCGACATTCCCCGCACGTTCAAGGCGCGTCCCACCACGGACTTTGCTAAGGAGAACCTTTTCAATGTCCTCAACTCATACATGGATTGGGAGGATGGCCCCGTGGCCCTGGACCTGTTTGCCGGTACCGGCAGCATAACGTTGGAACTGCTGTCACGCGGATGTTCCCGTGTGATAAGTGTGGAAAAGGATCCTCTGCACTTCAAGTTCATCAAGGGCTTCATAGACAAACTTCAGGACCTCAATGCCATACCCATCAAGGGTGACGTGTTCAAGTTCCTCAGCCAGTGCCGGGAACAGTTCGATTTCATTTTTGCCGACCCTCCCTATGTGCTGACCGAGATTTCCGAACTACCCGACATGATTTTGGAACGTGACCTTCTTCGTGAGGACGGTCTGCTGGTTATAGAGCACGGCAAGGATCATGACTTCAGCCGTCACCCCCGTTTTGTTGAGCACCGGCAATACGGCAGCGTAAACTTCTCCTTCTTCCAATAAGACTATCTTGTCGCGATATTACTCCAGTACCGAAGCGTCGGTACTGGAGTACTCTCGGTACGGTACTGTAGTACTCTCGGTAGAGTACTGCGCCATATGTACTGCATCCCCACTCTGAATCATTGTAGTTTCAGAGTGGGGATGTTGCTGTTCTGTCCAAAGTTCTTGGGGTTGTGTAGTTTCTGCCCTACATTCTGAACGGACGTCCGCCGCCATGACCACCCCAGCCACCTCCGGGACCGCGTCTGCCGCCAGGGCCTTGTGCACTTCTGCCACCGAGGAGGTTCAGTTTGTATGCCACCTTGAACATCACATAGGAGTTGATGGCATTTGTCTCCGTGTCCGAGCGCATGGTGGCGGAGATGTTGCGCGAGATATTGCTGCGCTCGCCGAGGATGTCATACCATTGTGCGCTGACGATAAGGTTCTTCTTCTTCAGGAAAGCATGCGACAGTTGTGCGTTCCATATGATTTCCGTGGTGTTCATGTTCTCGTCGGCATAGCCGCGGCGGTACTGCGGACCGATTTCCGTGCTGAGTGTCGTGCCCCAGGGTGCGGACAGTGTCAGGTTGCCTCCGTAGTTGAAGTTCCATGAGTCGATGTTGCCGTTCTTGTTGGTATTGTTCCGGCCGTGCTGGTAGTTGAAGCCGCCGTGCAGTCCCACTTCTATGGAACCAGTCTCGCCCCATTCCGTGCGGTAGGTGGCTCGCAGGTGCGGACTTATGCTAAGTGTCTTTGTTGTGGACTTGTCCAGCAGGCCTCTGTCGTAGGCATTCTTGAACAGTGCCTGCATGTCTTTTACCGTTTCGGGGGGTAGGATGCCGTTTATGGCAGAGGAGATGTATCCCACGTTGTTTGAGTATGATATCCAGTTGGTGATGTGTATGGAGAAGTGCTTGGCTGTGTCCAGGGCAGTGTTGAACATCAGGAAGGCCGATGTGTTCCAGTTGCCGTCTATGTTCATTGGACGTGTGTAGCGGTTGCCGGTCGTGGCATCGTAGATGGTGGCGGTGGAAACGGAGCGGTCGGTGGTGGAATATGAAGCATTTGCCGCCCAACCCATCTGACGCTCGTGCAGGTAGGCATTGTAGTCCAGATTTACGCTGTTCGTCCAACTGCTCTCCAGACCGGCATTACCTATGCTTACGTTCTGCGGATTGCTGTTGTCCATCACCTCCAGCAGGTTTGTCATGCTGGGTTGTGACATGCGCCCGTTGTAGCGGAAGCGCATCTGTCTGCCTTGGTTTATTTTCCAGCGTGCATGGATTCGCGGGGCCCAGTTGAATACGTTTCGGATGACAGTGGTATCCAGCATGTTCTTTTCATAATCCATGTGTGTCGTCTGTGGTTGGAAGGATGCACCGAAGTTGAAGCGCAGTTCCTGCCCGTTGTCGAACTTGCGCGTATATCGCAGCAGCAGTTGTGCGTCGTGGTTATATTCGTTGTATGTGGCATACTGCGAGTTTTCGCGGTTGCGGATGAGGGAAAGCGTGTCCACCCCCGGGATGTATCCCATGTAGAGTTGCTCTGCCGTCAGGGGCATGTAGTCTGGCAGGCCTATGTCTTCCATCAGTGCGTGCAGGTCGTACATGTTGCGGTCGCTGTCCGAGAAACGGTGCTGGAACTGGTAACTGCCCTGCAGGTTCATGTGTCTGGTCAGAGGTTCCGTGTAACTCAGACGTGTCCGCACGTTGTACGAGGTGCTTGGGCGCTCGTTGTATCGGTTTGTATATGTGACGTCTTTGGTCTTGTAGTAGCGGATGTCCGAAATGTTCCATGATTGGCTGCCAGAGTGTGAGTAACCGCCATTCACGTTCAGGGTGATGTTGCGTCCCGGCTTGCCCAGCCTGCGGTTTATCTGCAGTGAAGCATTGGCATTGTCGGAACTGCTGCGTGACAGGCCGCCGTTCCTGTTGCTGTTTACCAGAATGTCCTTGAACCACGGATGTGCTATGGTGTCGGCAAAATCCTCGAGTGGATATTCCATGCCTGCCTCATATGGGTCACCGTCAAATGATACAGATGCGCTTGCGGATTCCGACCGGCCCTCGGAGTGCGAGTAGGACGGACGGAAGATGATATTTGTCATGGAGTCCGGCATCCACTCCAGTCGGAAGTCGGCGTTGATGCTCCAGTTCAGGTTTTCGCCCGTGCTCAGCGAGTTGCTCCATTTGGACATGTCCTGCAGGAATGTTTCGCTGTTGCTCCTGCTCATGCTTTCGCTGAATGTCCTGTGGAATCGCACGCTGCCGCCTGTCTTCAGCAATCCTGCCTCATAGTCTCTCTTGCCGTTTTCCCAGGCGAGGTTGGCGCCAACCATCTGGCTTGACACGATACCGCTGCCACCTCTGCTCCATCGTCCGCCGCCGCCCATGCTTCGGTCGTTCACGTTGTTGCTGCCGGCAAACAGGGCAAACTGCGTGTTGTCCATAATGCGCATCACATCGCCCTTCACGGTGTATCTGTCCTTGGTGCCGTAACCGCCCTCTATGTTTACGAGCCAACCTTCCTTCATGCCCTTTTTCACGGTAAGGTCCAGGACTGTTTCCTCCTCTCCGTCGTCAATGCCCGTCACACGGCTGTAGTCGCTCTGTTTTTCATAGGCCTTGATGTTCTTTACCATCTTGGTGGGGATGTTCTTCATGGACATCTTGGTGTCGTTGGCAAAGAACTCCTTTCCGTCCACCATGATTTTCTTTACCTCCTTGCCGTTTATGGTAATCTTTCCGTCTTCGTCCACTTCGGCGCCGGGCAGTTTTTTCACCAGTTCTTCCAGCACTGAGCCTTCCGGCATACGGTATGCGTCGGCATTGTAGACGAAGGTGTCTGCCTTCATCTCCACCTGTGCAAGTCGGGCAACTATGTTGGTTTCCTTCATCAGTTTGGCATCCTCTTTCATGGCAAAGGTCCCAAGGTTGACGTTCTCCTTTCCTCGTTGCAGGACCAGGTCCTTTGTCTGGGTCTTGAACCCCATGTAACTGATACGCAGGATATAACTGCCGGCGTGCTTGACGGAGAGGGTGAAGTTGCCGCCGGTATTTGTTGCGGTGCCTGTTACATGTGTGCTGTCCTTGGAACTTAGCAAGGCAACGGTGGCGCCAGGCAATGTCTCTTCGCTGCTTTGTTCCGTTACTTTGCCGCTGACGGTGAATTTCTGTGCCCAAATCTCCATGGGACATGCCAGTATAAGCAGTACCATTATGGGCAGGAAGACGAGTCTTTTGTTCATAAGGGGGGAATAAAATGTGCGCATATACAATAAGGACACGCGCGCGAGGAAAAGGTTTAAGGGCTTTAAGAAGTTTCGGGACTTTAAGGTCCTTAGAGTCCTTAGGGTCTTTAGGGCGATTTTCAACTTTCCCTGTAATAGTCCAGCATTTCCTCTATCTCATCACGGGTGGCGGTCTGGTTGATACGTATGTCACCTATGCCGCCCAGCAGGGTAAAGTTGATGTTGCCTCCCTGGTTCTTCTTGTCGTGAGCCATGAAGTCGCACAGTGTGTCGTAGTGCTTGCATTCGTACAGGAACTTGCCGTAATGCTCCTTTATGTATGCCTCCATCTGGTGCATCTCCTTGGCAGGGAAACCGCATTTGCGTGCACTCAGGTACAGTTCCATCAGCAGTCCCCATGCCACGGCATAACCGTGCAGTACGGTGCGTTCCTCCTTCAGGGCCAGGCTCTCTATGGCGTGCCCGGCAGTGTGCCCGAGGTTCAGGGCCTTGCGTATGCCCTTTTCGGTTGGGTCTTCCTTCACTATCCGTTCCTTTATGGCCACGCTTTTGGCAACCAGTGCCTGCAGGGTGTCATAGTCAGGGGCGGCGATGTCGAAACACAGTAGTTCCGCCCAGTTCTCCTTGCTGCTCAGCAGCCCGTGCTTCAGCATCTCGGCATAGCCGGACAGCATGTTTTCGTGGTCCAGAGTGCGCAGGAAGTCGCTGCTCAGTATCACGCTACGGGCACAGTTGAACACACCTATTTCGTTCTTCAGTCCTCCGAAGTTTATGCCCGTCTTGCCCCCCACCGAAGCGTCTACCTGCGAAAGTAGGGTGGTGGGGACGTTTATGTAGGCCATACCCCTCTTGAAGGTACTTGCCGCAAAACCGCCCAGGTCGGTCACCATGCCTCCTCCTAAGTTCACCATCAGCGAGTGTCGTGTCGCGCCTCCTTGCTGCAGACCGGTCCATACGCTTGCCAGCGTTTCCAGCGTCTTGGCTTCGTCCGTGGGAGGTATCGTTATCATGATGGTCTCTTTCATGACGGAGTAGTCCTGCACTACTGGCCAGCAAAGTTCCCTTGTTGTCGTGTCTGTCAGCACGAATAGTTTGTCATGCTCCACTTTGCCTATGGCATCGGTAAGGCTCTGCTCCAGATTCTCGGCTATGATGATGTCCTGGTTCATTCTTGTCTTGCTTTCTTTGGGGTATCACTTTGACGCACGCACTATGTCTGCTCCACGATAATAGAACTTCAGTATGTCCTGATAGGGATGTCCCTGCTGTCCCATCACGGCGGCTCCTATCTGGCACATGCCCACACCGTGGCCCCAACCGCGGCCGTTCAGGGTGAAGCCTGCGGGTATCTCCCCACCGTCATTATAATATGGACTTGCCTCAAAGGCACTGGACAGCAGGTGCGTTTCGCTCAGGGCACGCCTTATCTCCAGTTCCTTGCCTATCGTCATCGTGTGCTCCGTGCCCACGATCTTCAGTTTGCTCAGGTGTCCGCCTGGACCTCGTTCTATTGGAACCAGTTCCAGGACCTGACCGAAATCGATGCCGAACCTTTCCTTCAGCAACTCTCCTATCTCCTCCTGCTTGAGGTCCACCTCCCAGTTGTAGAAGTCTGTGGTCTCCTGGTCGTATGTGTTCAGCACCCGTGCCAGCAGTTCCTTGTCGTCGGTATTGCAGTAGGGGTCCTCTATGCTCTGCAGATAAGGTTTGTGTATGTTTTCCCAGGCATACTGGAACTCTTCTGTCCTGCCGCCGCAACACTTGGAGAAGCGTGCATCGCATATCTCGCCTTCGTACATCAGCACCTCGCCACGGGTGGATGCCACAGCCTCCCTGGCCTGAGCGTTGGTGGCGCGTGTTATGCCCTGGTATCTCTGGCAATGGTCATCGGCACATACGTCGAAGATGGTATGGTCCTCGCGGTCGTGCCATCGCACTATCTCCTTGTCGGTCTTGGTGAAGGCAAAGAAGGCCTGATGCTTCTCTCCCAATGACTTGCGCTTCTGTATCTGTGCCAGCAGCCAACTTCTGCTTATCACCGCAGCCGCCTTCAGGAACTCTGTCGGGCAGTCGGCATTCATTTCGCTGGATATGACGCTGGTCAGGTAGTCTTCCACGGACAGCACGTTTATGGCCACTATCTTGTCCTCGTGCACCACCAGGCGCAGTGTGCCCTGGAAGGTCTGTGCCTCCTGCCTTTCCCAATGGAACTGTATGCCAATGGTCACGTTGTGCAGGGTGAAACTGGGTTCTCCCATGTCTTCGTTGGTGGCGGGACGGAAGGTCAGGTTGCGGTAAAGTTGCCCGTTCCACCGTATAGAACCGTCTTCCAGCACCACTTCCTGTTCTCCGCTTACGGTCTGTCCCTTGGCAGAGTACTCTCCGTTGATGCAGAAGTTTATCTTCGTGTCGCTCATCACGCCAACGGAAACTTCCGTTTCCTCGGCCATCTCGTATCCGGGCAGGAGTTCTTCGCTTGGGGCACTTTCCACTTCCAGTTTCTTCTCCTCTTCCTTAGGGGCGTCTGTCAGGGCATCCACTATGGGCAGGATTTCCTCCTCGGTCATGGTGACCTCCTTCAGTATCTCTGCATACCATTCAGGAGTTACCTTGCGGAAGTCCTCTTCGCGTGGTGTTATCAGCAGGCCGCCCATGTCCAGAGCGCCTGGCGAAACCACCAGTTTCCCTTCTCCTTCGGCATAGTAGCAGTCCGGGCGGTGTTTCTTTCTGGGGAATATCAGCGTCACTATCTCGTCCTCCCTGCCTATGCCGCCTTCCTGGCGCCAGGCGATGAGGTTTATCCTAGGTTCGCTCTCCTCCCCGATGATAGGCAGGGCCCGATACAGCCTCTGGCACAGGATGCTGTCGGTTTCGGCGGGCAGGCTGCGTATCACGAACACGGGGCATACGTAGCCCTCCAACAGGAACAGTCCGCAGGTGTCGCTGGTATTGCCTGCTTCCTGCATGGACACGGCATGTGCTCCGGTCAGGGGGTATATCTTGCGCAGGTAGTTTTCGTATATCTTCCAGTCACGCTCTATGGGCACTATGCCACGCTGTCCGGCCTGCAGGTGCATGTGGTCGGGACAGGATGCTCCGCACATGGGACCGTTGTAGAACACTATCTGCCGTGGCATGGTCCATGCCATGTGGCGCATGGTGCTGAAGTGCGACCAGATTGACTGCGGAGTGTGTCGTCTTGATGGTATGGTGAAGTGCTGTGGCAGGATGGGGTAGGGGTTTACCAGTATCTGGTAGTGTTTTTCCATCTTCAGGGCGTGCTGCTCCTTGGGACGGTTGTGGTCGCACAGGAAGCACGGGCGTTCCTGTATGTCCTTGGCGGCTATGCTCGCTCCAGTGGAGACGATACGTGCCGGGTTCCACTGCACTGCCAGCATGTTCTCGGCCAGACCTCGCTTGCCTTCCGTCTCCTCCTCTGCATTGTGGATGGTAAGTTCGCGCGTCTGCACCTTGTCCAGGTCTTCGTAACTCTTGCGTGCAAAGTCCCAGTTTTCCAGTTCGCTCAGGAAGAACTCCTCCACCTCCTCGGCGTTCACCTCGTGCTGCCACAGGGCGTTCAGCAGGCATCGTGCCTGTATCTCCTGGGTGCGCAACTGGTCTTTGTACTGGTTGTTGCGGTTTATCTTCTCCTGGCTGAGAGCCGCATCGCTGTTGCCCTCCCAACGGCGGCACAGGTACACCTCGTCGTATATGCGGCCTATGCGGTATCTGCGGCTTATCATCAGCCCTAGGGCATAGTCCTCGCCATAACTGGTGTTCGGTATCTGCAGTTCGCGCAGTACGGGGGTGTAGAAGGCTCTCGGCGCTCCCAGTCCGTTTATCCTCAGGGCATTGTTCCTGCCGTTCTGCGGAGTCCATTCCCTGTGGTCAATGAGTCCGGGGGGCAAGGTCTCCAGTTGGAAGTTGCACATCCTGTAACTGCCTATCACCATGGCGGCATTCTCCTCAAGGAACATGTCCACCATCCTTTGCAGGGTGTCCTCGCCGCTATACAGGTCGTCGCTGTCCAGTTGTACCACGAAGCGTCCCACCCTCTCGTCGTGTACCGCCATGTTCCAGCATCCGCCTATGCCCAGGTCGTCACGCTCCGGCACTATGTGTATCACACGCGGGTCGTGGGTGTAGCGCTCTATTATCTCCGAGGTGCCGTCCGTGGAGCCGTTGTCCACCACCATCAGGTTGTAGGCAAAGGAAGCCTTCTGCATCAGCACGCTCTCTATGGCGTCGGCAATGGTCCGTGCACGGTTGCGTACGGGTATCACCACGGTTGCCTCCACCTGGAACTTGTCGCTGTCCTCAAACTTTATGGTGTCGAACTCCCCGCCGTGCAGGTAGGCGTTTATGGCTCTGAGGTGTCTGGTGCATGCCCTTTCCAGTTCCACCTGGCGGGCACGGTTTCTGGGGTCCACATAGTCGAATTGCTTCTGTCCGGACAGGCGTGTGTCTGTCTCTACCTCGGTATAGAGGAATTCCTGCACATGCACCGGCAACTTTTCCCTGGACAGGAACAGGCGCAGGTCGTAGAGGGCGGCAAACTGATAGCGGTGCAGGTTTTCCTGCGTGATATAGCGCCTCAGTCCCTCCGTGCTTATCAGCAGCAGGCTGCCCATCTGGAAGTCGTCCCTCACACTGCCCGTCTGGTAGTCAATCAGCGGCATTGCCTGACGCTCTCCCGTGGGAAGTGTTATGTAGTGGTCGGCATACAGCATCAGGGCGGCATGGTCCTGTGCTATTGTCAGCATGCGGTCCAGGGCATGGTAACCCAGTTGCAAGGTGTCGTATTTCGTGTAGAGCAGGACGTATGGTGCCGTTGCCGTTTCGGCAATGTACCTTATCGTCTTGCTGCTGCCTATGCTCTCTGTAAGGTGGTATATGTCGGCAACATTGCCGTCACTCCTCAGGGCATTTTCCGTTGCTTGTCCCTGCTGTTCGTCGGTCCAGGCAATAAAGCAGTCTATGTGTGTCTTCATTTCAGTGTAGTTTTGTGCAAATATAACATTTTTTGCGGAGATTATGAACACTCTTCCGCTAATATTTTATCTAAGGTTAAAGACCTTAAGGTACCTAAAGTCCTCAAAGTCCTTAAGGTCCTTGGATATTTTTATTATCTTTGCACCATGAAACTGCACATCTTCAACCCCGAGAACGATATGGCACTGGCCAGTGGTTCGCCGGGATATACGCCTCCTGCCAATATCCGGGCCTATCGCCGCCGGCACTGGGAACTGCCCAAACAATGGGCGGCTCCCGGGGACATCGTATGGGATGGGGAAAGCACTCTGGCACACCTGTTCCGCAATGATGGGGATATCCCCGAGATTTGTCCCTGGGGATGGTCGCCGGCCCTGGTGCATGAACTGGAACTGGCCGGTGTGCCGCGCCATTTCATGCCCGACAGGGAGTGGCTGGAGAAACTGCGCCGGCTTTCCAGCCGTGAAAGCACGGTGGCGGTGCAACGTGTTCTTGGCATCGGTGCAACGTGTTGCAACAGCCTTGGCGACGTATTGTCGTGCCTCTCGCAATGGGACGCGATTGTCATGAAGTCGCCATGGAGCAGCAGCGGCAAGGGACTGATGCAGACCGACAATCCCAACTGGCAGGGTTGGGTCAGGCGCATCCTGCGCCAGCAGGGCAGTGTGATTGTGGAAAGGCTGGTGCAGAGACGGCAGGACTTTGCCATGGAGTTCCGGATGAAAGACGGAAAGGCGGAATATATGGGTCTGAATATCTTCAAGACAGATGCCCACGGACACTTCATGGAAAACATTACAGGTACGGAGCAGGAAAAGGAAGACATGCTCTTTTCGCAACTGGACAATCCCGAGTCCCTTGACGGCATACGCCGGTGGTATGTGGAGCATCTGCCCCGGTTTGCCCCGTGGTATTCCGGTCCTGTTGGCGTGGACATGCTCATTACGTTGGACGGCCACCTGCATCCCTGCATAGAAATAAACTGGCGCATGACCATGGGCATGGTCTCGGTGCTCGGACAATAAAAACGGGAGACAGTAAATCTGCCTCCCGCAACTTATGCTTCCTTTTCCTGATTATTCCTTGCCGATAATCTTCCATACTGCGGCGCTCAGTGCGGCACCGATGAATGGGCCGACGATGAACACCCACAACTGGCTTAGGGCCTTGCCACCCTCAAATACTGCAGGAGCAATGCTGCGTGCGGGGTTTACTGATGTGCCGGTGTAGTGTATGCCGACCAGGTGAATAAGGATCAGCGACAGACCTATCGCCAGGCCTGCGAAGTTGCCTGCGCCTTTCTTGCTGTCGGTAGTGCCCAGCACCACCAGCACGAAGATGAAGGTCAATACGATTTCTGCTATCAGTCCGTTTGTCACGTCGCCGGAGCAGGCGTTGGCGCCTGTGGTCGTGCCGCCTGGCGTCAGGCCGGAAACTAAGGCGAACAGCAGGGCGGAGCCGATGAAAGCGCCGATTACCTGGAAGATCATGTACATGACAGCATCCTTGCCACTGATGCGGCCGGTCAGCAGGCAGCCCAGGGTGATTGCGGGATTGATGTGGCATCCGCTAATGCCACCAATAGTGTAGGCCATTGCCACTACGGCCAGACCAAAGGCGGTTGCTGTGCCGACAACAGAAGCGGTGTCCGCTCCACAATTAAGACTTACGGCAGTGCCGCAACCCATCAGTACCAATACCATTGTACCGATCATCTCTGCTAAATACTTTTTCATACTCTATCAGGTGTTATGAGTTGGAAATTGCATCCAAATATATGCATTATGGTTTATATGGCAAAGAAATGGGAGGACAAATGTATGTTATTGTGTCGTTTTTATGGAAAAAAGGTTGATGCAAAAAGAAAAAGGACTCTTCTGTTGAAGAATCCTTTCGTTTTTGTTGGGCTACCCGGACTCGAACCAGGAAAGGCAGGACCAGAATCTGCAGTGTTACCATTACACCATAGCCCAATCAAAGTGCTTTGTCAAGGCGAGAGCGTGTTTGTGTGCGCTGTTCCTTGTTTGCGAGTGCAAAGGTAAGACGTTTTTCTGATACGACCAAACATTTTCGTGAAAAAAAGCAAAAAAAGATGCCAATACGATGCTTTTTTTTGCTCACGACCTCTAAAAGTCGTACCTTTGAGGCTCATTAATATAATAAATAATGTATAAGGCAGGAAAGCACAAGTTACTTGATACCATTATCGACGGCATTCAGGACAAGAAGGGCCGTGATATAGTTGTTGTAGATCTAAGCAGCATTGAGGATACTATCTGCACATATTTTGTAATAGCACAAGGCGGAAGCCCCACGCAGGTACATGCTTTAGCCATGAGCGTGGGCGACAAGGCCCGTGAGGTTTGCGGGGCACGCCCTTTGGCGGTGGACGGCCTGCGCAACAGCAACTGGGTGGCAATGGACTATGCCGATGTGATAGTGCACATCTTCCTGCCCGAAGAACGTGCCTTTTATGATATAGAGCATCTGTGGGCAGATGCCGAACTGACGGAAATACCTGATTTGGACTAATGGCAAACAATAACAGCAACAAGAAGCAGAGACCCTCATTCAATTTCACCTGGGTGTATATGATTATCCTGGTGGTTTTGGGTTATCTGTTCATTACGGGCGAGGGCGAATCGCTCAAACCCTCTTCTACCAAGGAGGTCAGTTACACGGAATTCCAGAATTGCGTCCGCAAGGGTTACGGCAAGGAACTTGTGGCCAACAAGGACAAGGGTACTGCTGTCCTGCAACTGCTCCCCGAGCACTATCGCGATGTCTTCCCCGGCACCAATGATTTCAAGGGACAGAAGCCTTCTGTGGTTACGCAGTATCCCAGTTCCGACAAACTGGACGAGTTCATAGAGGCCGAGCGTGCCAATGGCAACTTCAGCGGTGACGTGCGCTACGAGCACGAGGTGGACTCTCCATGGTGGGGCTTCCTCATCAACATAGGTCCTATGCTTCTTCTGGTATTCTTCTGGATTTTCATCATGCGCCGCATGAGCGGTGGCGGTTCTTCCGGCGGAGAGGGTGGCGGTGGCCCCATGGGTATCTTCAATGTGGGCAAGAGCCGTGCACGCCTGATAGAGAAGGACGATGCCAAGGTGACGTTCAAGGACGTAGCCGGACAGGAGGGAGCCAAGCAGGAGGTGCAGGAGATTGTTGACTTCCTTAAGAACCCTGCCAAGTACACAGAACTGGGCGGCAAGATTCCCAAAGGCGCCCTGCTCGTAGGTCCTCCTGGAACCGGTAAGACCCTTCTTGCCAAGGCTGTAGCCGGCGAGGCCGACGTGCCCTTCTTCTCCATGAGCGGTTCGGATTTCGTGGAGATGTTCGTTGGCGTGGGTGCCAGCCGTGTCCGCGACCTCTTCCGCAAGGCCAAGGAGAAGAGCCCTTGCATCATCTTCATCGACGAGATAGATGCCGTGGGACGCGCCCGTAGCCGCAATATCAGCACGGGTGGCAACGACGAGCGCGAGAACACGCTGAACCAGTTGCTCACCGAGATGGACGGTTTCGGCACCAACAGCGGTGTCATCATCCTGGCCGCCACCAACCGTGCCGACATTCTGGACAAGGCCCTGTTGCGTGCAGGACGTTTCGACCGCCAGATACATGTGGACCTGCCCGATGTGAACGAGCGCCGTGCCATCTTCGAGGTGCACCTGCGCCCAATCAAGAAGGCGGACGACCTCGACCTTGATTTCCTTTCCCGACAGACACCCGGTTTCTCAGGTGCCGACATTGCCAATGTCTGCAACGAGGCTGCCCTCATAGCAGCCCGTCACGGGCATACCACCGTGGGCAAGGATGACTTCCTTGCCGCCGTGGACCGTATCATCGGCGGTCTGGAGAAAAAGACCAAGGTGATGACCGTGGAGGAGAAGCGCACCATTGCCCTGCACGAGGCAGGCCATGCCACCGTAAGTTGGCATCTGCAGTATGCCAATCCTCTTGTCAAGGTTACCATCGTGCCCCGTGGCCGTGCCCTGGGTGCTGCATGGTATCTGCCCGAGGAGCGGCAGATTACCACCAAGGAGCAGATGCTCGACGAGATGTGCGCCACCTTGGGCGGACGTGCCGCCGAGGAACTCTTCACCGGCCATATCTCTTCGGGTGCCATGAACGACCTGGAGCGTGTCACCAAGCAGGCATACGGCATGATAGCCTACATGGGCATGAGCGACAAGTTGCCCAACCTCTGCTATTACAACAACGACGAGTACCAGTTCCAGCGCCCCTATAGCGAGGATACCGCACGCCAGATAGATGCCGAGGTACAGCGCATGATAGCCGAGCAGTATGCCCGTGCCAAGGCCCTGCTTGCCGAGAAGAGCGAAGGCCATGCCCAACTGGCGCAGATCCTGCAGGAACGTGAGGTGATCTTTGCCGAGGATGTGGAAACCATCTTTGGCAAGCGCCCCTGGACCAGCCGCACCGAAGAACTCCTGGAAAGCGAACCAACCCCCGAAATCCCATAATACCCTACCGTCCCTAAGGACCCTAAGGTCTCCAAGGTCCTTAAAGTCCTTAAGGTCCTTAAGGTCACTAAAAACAATTGAAATGAAAAATCTCATCCTACGTACCATCACCGGCGCGGCCTTTGTGGCAGTACTCGTAGGCTCCATTGTCTACAGCCCATTCACCTTCGGCTCACTGTTTGCCGCCGTTTCGGCACTCTCCACACTGGAGTTCTGCAGGATTGTGAACAAGCAGGAGGGCGTGAACACCAATCCGTTTATATGCGTGCTTTCCAGCATACTCCTGTACTTCGCTTTCTTTGCGTACAGTTGCGGTTATGCCAATGCCATGCTCATTATCCCCTCATCGGTGTTCCTGCCTTATCTGGTGACAATAGTGTACCTGCTTGTCAGCCACCTCTATTCTGACAGGCAGAGCGCCCTTGTTTCATGGGCCTACACCATGATGTCCCAGTTGTATGTGGCACTGCCTTTCGCCCTGCTCAATTGTATAGCCTTCGTTCCATACCCCATGGGACCGTTGGGCACGGCCTATGTCTACATGTATCCTTTGGCAGTATTCCTCTTCCTGTGGAGCAGCGACACAGGTGCATATTGTGTGGGTTCTCTCTTGGGCAGGAAGATACCCTACCGCCTGTTTCCCAGCATCTCTCCCAACAAGTCATGGGTAGGCAGCATAGGCGGAACCCTGCTTGCCGTGGGTGTGGGCGCAATCATCGCACACTATGAACCCTCTCTCTCCCTTCTGCAATGGATGGGCTTTGCCCTCCTTGTTGCTGTCTTCGGCACATGGGGCGACCTGGTGGAGAGCCAGATCAAGCGCCAACTTGGCATCAAGGACAGTGGTAATGTGCTGCCGGGCCATGGAGGTTTCCTGGACCGTTTCGACAGCAGCCTGCTTGCCATCCCGGCATCCCTTATATATATATATACAATCTGGAGCATGTAATGTGCTACTGATTTCCATTGACACTCTATTTTGGTCCTCCCGAGGACAGACGCCCGTCCTCGGGACGTCAGGCCTTTGCCCTCGGGAGGGCCGTCCTTTGTCCTCGGGAGGACCAAAATGCAACCCTTGGAACGTGTGTCTTTTCCTGATTTCAGTAGACGTTTTTTTGCTTCATTAGCTGAAAAGATTTACACCTTTTCTCTATCCATACTGTTGATGTTTACGGTATCCTTGATTCCATGCTGTGGTTGTTGACACTTTCGCTCAGATGGGACA
>JAZURY010000043.1:0-36045 GCA_045606445.1 Bacteroidaceae bacterium | reverse complement strand
TTGACGCTCCGGAGTTTGACGAGCATGAGCGCGAGAACCTGCGCATGAAGATGGAACGAAAGTTCGTCAACAAGGTGAAGAAATGACGCTGAATACAGGGAACAGGACTCTATAATATATATATATAAGGTGTACAACAGGCCGATACTGCAGATGATGCAGTGTCGGCATTTCATGTCTATGTTATTCTTTGAACTATTACAGATAGCAGTAGGAAACAGAGAGGAGTTTTCATACATCCCATCCAATGAGGAGTGGGAAGAATTGTATGACCTGTCACATAAACAGGCTTTGACAGGTATTGGCTTCCTTGCAGTGGAACGCCTGCCGGAAGTACAGCGACCGAAAAAGGAATTGCTGGTGCGATGGTATGTGGCTACGGAACGCATAAAGAATGAAAACAGGAATTTGGATACCAAGACTCTGCGGGTAGCCAACCGTTTCCTCAAAGATGGTTTCCCATCTGTGATACTGAAAGGACAGGGGATAGCGAAACTGTATCCACATGGCGAATACCGTAGTCCTGGTGATATTGATATCTGGTTGGGGGGAAGAAGGAAGGATATAGCCAGATACGTAAGACAATATTCCCCTGACTCGCTGCTGACATATCATCATATAGAGTTTGATGCCGTGAAGGGTACGGAGATAGAGGTTCATTTCACTCCCTCGTGGATGAACAGTTTCTTCACAAACAAACGGCTACAACGCTTCTTCGACAAGGAATGCTCGTTGTTCAACGTTAGTAGCGGTATGTCTGAATACAATGAAATACCAGTGCCTACCCTTGCTTTCAACAGGGTGTTCATCCTTGTGCACATATACCGTCATTTCTTCTATGAGGGGATTGGACTGCGCCAGATGCTGGATTATTATTATGTGTTGTGCCAAGGGACTACAGACGGGGAATGTAAAGAAACGACGGAGATACTGAAGTCCATGGGTATGATACGCTTTGCCCGCGCCGTGATGTATGTGCTACAGACAGTATTTGGCATGGAAGACAAGTATCTTCTGGTGGATGCAGACGAAAAGGAGGGACGTTTTTTGCTTGATGAAATCTTGCTGGCTGGCAATTTCGGACATCACGATCCCCGTGTAGGTTATGGCAGGAGTGCAAGTCCTTTGCATCTCTTCTGGCGCAGAGTGGGCAGAAGTTCACGATTTGTCTTCCGTTATCCGTCAGAAGCAATATGGAACCCTATATTCAAGATAGTCCATTTCCTGTACTGGCGCAGAGACTTCAGCACAAGCAAGTATATATAAGAATCGGATATAAAATGAGTGCCAAGCAGAATTGTTCATGCTTGGCACTCATTTTTTTGTATATTTGGAATACTTCCGAATATACTTTCACTCGTCGGGAAAAATATTCAAGTGAACTTGATATATTTTCACTCGTTTATCCGTATAATTGCCATAAATGCCTTATATTTGCATTGAGAAAAATGATATCTGACTACAATTAGCATAAGGAATATGTCACGGAAAAACTACCCGATTGGGATACAGACGTTTGAGAAGATTCGCAAGGATGGATATGTCTACGTAGACAAAACTGCTTTGGTGCACAAAATGGTGCATGAAGGAAATTACTATTTCCTGAGCCGTCCTCGCCGTTTCGGCAAAAGCCTGCTCATCTCCACTCTGAAGGCATATTTCGAGGGTAAACGGGAATTGTTCCAAGGCCTTGCCATGGAGCAACTGGAACAGGAATGGCGTGTGCATCCTGTGCTGCACCTTGATTTGAATTCGGAGAAATATGATATTGCCGAGAGTCTGGATAATATCTTGGAATCAAACTTGGTAAAGTGGGAAAAGTTGTATGGTGCAGAACCTTCCGAACGTTCTTTCTCTTTACGTTTTGCTGGAATCATAAGTAGAGCCTGTGAGAAAACTGGTGAGCGTGTTGTAATTTTAGTCGACGAATACGACAAACCTTTGCTTCAAACTATATCCAACAAAGTTCTACAGGATGATTATCGTGCTACGCTGAAAGCTTTGTATGGCGTATTGAAAAGCATGGACGGTTGCATAAAATTTGCCTTGCTGACCGGTGTGACGAAGTTCGGAAAGGTAAGCGTGTTCAGCGACCTGAACAACTTGCGAGACCTGTCAATGCTTGAGCAATATACCGAAATATGCGGTATCTCGGAAAAGGAACTGCATCAGTATTTCAAGGATGACATCCAGAAGATGGCCGACATGAATGGCACTAACTACGAGGAAGTCTCCGAACGGTTGCGAGAGAACTATGACGGTTATCATTTCGCTCCTAATACAGAGGGTATGTATAATCCGTTCAGTCTGCTGAATGTGCTGGCGAACAAGCGCTTTGACAGTTACTGGTTTGAAACAGGCACACCGACTTACTTGGTAGAACTATTGCAGAGTTGCAATTATGATTTGAACAGACTGCATGGTTCGCTTTCTACGGATAACGCTCTTAATGCCATAGATATATATGGAAATGACCCCATCCCTGTTATATATCAGAGCGGTTATCTGACAATAAAATCATACGACTCAGAATTCAGAATATATACACTGGGGTTCCCGAATAAAGAAGTGGAAGAAGGTTTTATTCGTTTCCTTGCTCCACGTTACACCTCCATGCCCAATGAGGCAGAGTCTGTATTTGCCATCCAGAACTTTATCCGCGAGGTTCGTTCCGCAGACATTGACGGTTTCTTCACACGTCTCCGTTCTTTCTTCAGCGACACAACATACGAGGTAATACGCTTACAGGAGTTGCATTACAGCAATGTACTCTACATCGTGTTTAAAATGTTGGGATTCTATACTCAGGTGGAATATCATACCAGCAACGGGCGCATAGACCTCGTCCTGCAAACTCCGGACTATATCTATGTGATGGAATTCAAACTCAATGGCACGGCCGAAGAGGCATTGGCGCAGATTAACGATAAGGGATATGCCATACCATTCGAGAAGGATTCTCGGACAATATATAAAATAGGTGTAAATTTCAGCGCAGAAACCAGAAACATCGATCGCTGGGTGGTGGAAGAATAACGGGAAGATTACATATTGCCTGTTTGCGATAGCATTATCGGTCAATCATTTCGGTTCGTGCAGTTGGAGGGTTCCTCCAACCCATTGTACCATGGGTTCCTCTCCGTCCAACATGTGCCACTCCATCAGATTGGAATTGGCGTCGAGGTCTGCAACCAACGGTCCCTCCACAATCTGACCCGAGACAAACCTTATCCTATGATAACCGTATTTGCTCATCTTCTGCGGCGGTTTACCCTCAAAGGTTTGTCCCTGACGATATTTATTTTACGCTCGGTTGCCTGCTCGTTGCGGATGTCATATGGATTCTGGCGTACATGAGTGGTATCAGCCAATTCCATGACAGACGTAGTATCTACAGCATTCACAGGTTCATCCTTGACCACAGTATTCTTCTCTTTCAATTCATGATAGCGAACAAGGACAAAATCGTTCAGGGCCAAGACACCAAATCCATTATCCCTTATGGGCATATATACCGTTCCGTTTACACTGCGGATGGGGACATCGCTATACTTTTGTGGAGATTCCAACTTAATTTCCACCTGTCTGCTTGATCCCAGACGGCGGCTTGTTCCTATGATACTGTCGTTTTCAAAATGTACGGACAAAAGGGCATATGCTTCGCTGTAGTTGTCGCTGCTCAGGAACTGGGGCTTGAAAGTCCACATAAAGTCGTCTCCAGGCAGGTATGTTGTATCAGATTCTATGGAGAAAGAGTATATGTTGTCCACCATATTTGGAATCAGCACAACGCTCTTCCTCAGATTCCATACATTTGCGGTGTCTCCTTCTGTGGCAAGGAAACTGTACGGATTCTTTTCCTGGCGCTCCACTCCCTGGGACTCAGCCATATAGGTCAATCGTTCACACACGCGGTCGCAAATCTTGACCATCTTTTCCGAACTGCGGCACCAATACACCAGCGAGGTGTCGAGTTGGGCCTCTGTCACTCCATGTTTCTTCAGTGCCGCCTGTGTAAGTATATACCTGTTTTCCTGCAGATCACCACTCTGGATCTCAGCCATGGCAAGAGCAAGATGATAGTCGACCATGATGTCCTCCATCTTCTTCTCTGACAGAATGCCTGCCGGTCTCTGGGGCTTGCATGCCAATAAAAGCGTGACAAGGGAAAGGAAACAGATATACTTCATATACTGATACTGCAATGTTATTTGAACAAATCCGTCATCTGCCTTCTGCAGAACAACAGGGCCGCTATGACGCCACATGAGATGCACGCGTCGGCAAAGTTGAATATGGGCGAGAAGAAGATGAAGTGCTCGCCACCGCAGAAGGGGAGCCAGTCGGGCCAGTTCCATTCCACCAGGGGAAAGTAGAACATGTCCACTACCCTACCGTAGAAAATTGTGTCGTAGCCTGTTCCCCAGGGTACGAACTCGGCGACAATGGGTGCAGGAGGATTGTTGAAAACCATACCGTAGAACAGGCAATCGATGATGTTGCCCGTGGCACCTGCCAGGATAAGGGACAGGCAGATGAGAAAGAGATAATCTATGCCTTGCTTTATCTGCTTGCCTATTATATATATAAGGAAGGCCACGGCAACGATGCGGAACGAGGTGAGGAAGAGTTTGTCCATCAGTTCCATTCCGAAGGCCATGCCGCGGTTCTCGGTGAAGAGTATCTTGAACCAAGGGGTTATCTCTATCATCTCATGCATATACATGCTGGTCTTCACCCATATCTTTATTGCCTGGTCAATGACAATAGCCGCCAGCGATATGCCGGCGGCCGTCATGATCTGATTTTTCCTTCTGCTCATGCCTTGTGCGTGATTAGACCTTTTCCACTGCTATGGCCTCGCCGGCGAAACGTACCTCTGTGGCGAGCACCTGGCTTGCCACGTAGTCGTAGTTTGCCTCAAGGCATGCACGTGTATCCTCGTTGTCGGGCAGGGTAACGATGATGCGGTCCGTTATCTCGAAGCCGCTGTCCTTGCGCAACTGCTGGATGGAGCGGATGATTTCGCGTGCCATACCCTCCAGACGGAGTTCATCGGTAATGGTGAGGTCGAGGGCAACGGTGAGCGTACCGGCATTTGCCACGCTCCAGCCGGGGATGTCCTCGCTATAGATTTCCACGTCCTCAAGTTCGATAAGCACGTCGGCTCCATCAACGCACAGGGTAACGCTGCCCTGCTCCAGCATGGTTATCTGCTCCTGTCCCATTTCTGCCACGGCAGAGGCTACGGCCTTCATCTGCTTGCCGAACTTCTTGCCCATGGTGCGGAAGTTGCACTTCACCTTCTTCACCAGCATGCCGGCACCTTCCACGAACTCTATTTCCTTCACGTTTACCTCGTCCAGGATGAGTTGCTTCATGGCCTCGATGCGCTCTTGCTGCTCGGCGTTGAGTGCGGGAATGGCAATGCGCTGCAAGGGTTGCTTCACGCTGATGGCTTCCTTCTTGCGAAGAGAGTGAATCATACTGGTAACCTGCTGTGCAAGAGCCATTCTTTCCTCTTGCTCTACATCAATGATTGAAGTATCTGCCACGGGGAATTTGGCCAGGTGTACGCTACGCACACCTTCCTCGCCACAGCCCTCGTGCAGGTCGCGATAGAGGCGGTCGGCATAGTATGGTGCTATGGGTGCCATGAGGCGTGCCACGGTCTCCAGACAGGTGTAGAGTGTCTGATAGGCAGACAACTTGTCCTGTGTCATCTCTCCACCCCAGAAACGCTTTTTGGACAGGCGTACGAACCAGTTGCTGACATTGTCCACCACGAAGGCCTGGATGAGACGTCCGGCACGTGTGGGTTCGTAGTCCTCGTAGCACTGCTCCACATAGCGGATGAGGGAGTTCAGCGAACTGAGTATCCAGCGGTCCATTTCGGGGCGTTCTGCCACGGGTACCTCGTCCTCGGCAAAATGCCATCCGTCTACATTGGCGTACATGGTCAGGAACGAGTAACTCTGGTACAACTTGCCGAAGAAACTGCCCGATACCTCCTTCACTCCGTCCACGTCGAACTTGAGGTTGTCCCAAGGCTGGGAGTTGGTTATCATGTACCAGCGTACGGCATCCGAACCGTACTGGTCGATGGCTCCGAAGGGGTCAATGGCATTGCCCAGGCGCTTGGACATCTTCAGGCCGTTCTTGTCCAGTACAAGACCGTTGGAGATTACCGCCTTGTAGGAAACAGAGTCGAACACCATTGTGGATATGGCATGCAGGGTGAAGAACCATCCGCGTGTCTGGTCAACACCCTCGGCAATGAAGTCTGCGGGGAAGCAGATGCCGTTGTCCAGTTCCTCCTTGTTCTCGAAGGGATAGTGAATCTGGGCATAGGGCATGGCACCAGAGTCGAACCACACGTCGATGAGGTCCAGTTCGCGGGTGAGCACCGCACCGCTCTCGCCTACCAACTTGATGTGGTCAACATAGGGACGGTGCAGGTCTATCTTGTCATAATTCTCCTGCGACATATCGCCAGGCACAAAACCCTTGTCCTTCAAGGGGTTGCTTTCCATCACACCTGCGGCTACGGCCTTTTCTATCTCGTTGTAGAGTTCCTCAACCGAACCGATGCATATCTCCTCGCGTGTGTCGCGGTTGCGCCAGATGGGCAGAGGTGTGCCCCAATAGCGTGAACGTGACAGGTTCCAGTCGTTCAGGTTCTCCAGCCACTTGCCGAAGCGGCCTGTACCGGTGCTTTCGGGTTTCCACAGGATGGTCTTGTTCAGTTCCATCATGCGCTCCTTGGCGGCGGTGGAACGGATGAACCAGGAATCCAGGGGATAGTAAAGGACGGGCTTGTCCGTGCGCCAGCAGTGGGGATAGTTGTGAACGTGCTTCTCTATCTTGAAGGCAGAGCCCTCTTCCTTCATCTCTATGCAAAGCAGCACGTTGAGGTCCATGTCCTTGGCGGCGGCCTTCTCGTCGTAGCCGTTCACGTTGTATTTGGGGTCATAGGCGTTCTTCACGTACTGGCCCTGGTGCTTGGCATAGGCTTCCTTGTTGACGCAGAGGTCGTAGAACTCGGGATTCATGTCCTCGGGCAGGAAGTACTTGCCGGTGAAGTCCACCATGGGGCGTGTGTCGCCAGCCTTGTCTATGATGAAGAGGCTGGGTATGCCTGCATCCTTGGCCACCTTGGCATCGTCTGCACCAAAGGTGGGTGCGATGTGCACGATACCGGTACCGTCCTCGGTGGTTACATAGTCGCCGGGGATAACGCGGAATGCCTCGTCCTCCTTCACCACGGGCTTGCCTGCCTCTATGGCGCAGGGCTTCACCCAGGGCATCAGTTGCTGGTACTTTATGCCCACCAGTTCAGAACCCTTGCCTTTCCAGAGGATTTCCAGTTCCTGGCCTTCCTCGGCCTTGAAGTGTGCGGAAAGGAGGTTCTCGGCAACGATGTAGACGGCCTCCTGCTGGGTGTAGGGGTTCTGTCCCTTCACGGCCACGTAGTCAATCTTGGGACCTACGCACAGGGCGGTGTTTGAGGGCAGTGTCCAGGGTGTGGTTGTCCATGCCAGGATGTACAGGTTCTCCTTGGGCAGGGCGGAGGCCGCCTGGCATCCGTCTACGGAAAGCACGCGGAACTGTGCCACGGCGGTGGTGTCCTTCACGTCGCGATAGCAACCGGGTTGGTTCAGTTCGTGGCTGCTCAGGCCTGTACCTGCGGCGGGAGAATATGGCTGGATGGTGTAGCCCTTGTAGAGCAGGTCCTTGTTGTAGAGTTGCTTCAAGAGCCACCAGAGTGTCTCAATGTACTTGTTGTCGTAGGTGATGTAGGGGTTCTCCATGTCCACCCAATATCCCATCTTGTGGGAAAGGTCTGTCCACTCGGAGGTGTACATCATCACGTTCTCGCGGCAACGGCGGTTGTAGTCCTCAATGGAAATCTTCGTGCCGATGTCTTCCTTGGTGATGCCCAGTTCCTTCTCAACGCTGAGTTCCACGGGCAGTCCGTGGGTATCCCATCCTGCCTTACGCTTCACCTGGAAGCCCTTCATGGTCTTGAATCGGCAGAAGGTGTCCTTCAGCGAGCGTGCCAGTACATGGTGGATACCAGGGTGTCCGTTGGCAGATGGCGGGCCTTCAAAGAAGATGAACGAGGGACAGCCCTCTCTCTCGGTCATACTCTTGTGGAACACATCCTCTGCGTCCCATTGTCCAAGAACCTCGCGATTCACTTCGCTAAGGTTCAGTTTCGTGCGTTCAGCAAATTTCCTGCTCATATATTGTAATTTATTCTTTCGGGCGACAAAATTACAAAAAAAAATCCTCATACGCAAGCAGACGCTTCTCAACTTTACCCTATCCGGATATTATCAACCTCAAACTCAAACATGACATGCGATTACCGCCTTTGAAAGACAGCAAACGGACAGTAGGACAACATATACACACTCCACGCCAATGCAGAATTCCAACGGAATACGGTCCTTTTTGCAGAGTTTTTGTCCCAAATGTCATCATTATAAAAAAAAAGCATTACCTTTGCAGTAGTCACATTCTAACCCAAACAGCAACAATCATGAGTCTCATACGTGTTCTGCTTTGTATCCTGTTCCCTCCCTTAGCCGTTTTAGACAAGGGGTGCGGTTCCGTTCTCATTACCTTTCTTCTTACCCTGTGCGGATGGGTCCCCGGGGTAATAGCAGCCCTTGTCATCAACAACAATACCAAGTAACCGCATGGCCAAAGGCAACAAGGAAGAATACCGTCTGCAAAACGAAAGATTTCTGGAGACCGTAGCCCATGAAGAAGGAGTGAAAAGTCTGCGCGGCGGGATTCTTTACAAAATCATAGAGGAAGGTACAGGCGGAGGGGCGGTTGGTCCGCGAAGCATCGTCACATGCCATTACAAAGGAATGCTATTCAACGGCAAGGTATTTGACAACACCTTCGGGCGCAGTTGCCCCGAAGCATTCCGCGTAAACGAACTTATTAGCGGTTTCCAGATTGCGTTGGTGAACATGCACATCGGTGACCATTGGATGGTATACATCCCATCCGGTCAAGGTTACGGTCCTAAGGCTTCAGGTCCCATTCCGGGAAACTCCACCTTGATATTTGAAATAAAACTCATTGCCATCGGATAGATGCTCAGCAAGGCACGCATAAAACAAATCCGTTCGCTGGAACAAAAGAAATACAGGCGACAGGAAGGTCTCTTCGTGGCCGAAGGACACAAACTGGTTGGCGAACTCCTTACAGCAGGTCATCGCCCCGTATATCTGTGCCACACCCCACAATGGGAGCCCACCTTGCATAGCGTGGAAAAACTCTCCTGTACCACAGACATCGTTAGCGATGCGGAACTGCGCAGTGCATCGCTTTTACAACATCCCCAACAGGTGCTCGCCCTTTTTCGTATGCCCGAATGGAAGACACCTTCATCCAAAGAACTGAGCGGCAGGCTTGTAATTTGTCTCGACGGAATACAAGACCCCGGCAACCTGGGTACAATCTGCCGACTGGCCGACTGGTTTGGCATCGAGGATATAATATGCTCCACCGAGACAGCAGATATCTTCAACCCCAAAGCCATACAAGCCACCATGGGTGCTATAGCGCGAGTGAAACTGCACTATACCGACCTTAAGGCTTTTATAACCGATGCCACAACTCACGGGATACCCGTATACGGTACATTTCTGGATGGCCGCAACATCTACGACCGCCCCCTCACCCCCCACGGTATAATCGTCATGGGCAACGAGGGCAAGGGCATCAGTCGCGAGATAGAACTCCTCGTCACCGACAAACTCTTCATCCCCTCCTACCCGCAGGACCGGCCCACCACCGAATCTCTCAATGTTGCCATGGCTGCCGCCATCACCTGTGCCGAGTTCAGAAGAAGACAGTAGACCTCCCTTTTCCCCACATAACGGACTGCACCGGTCAGGCCTTCCTTTATCAGAACTTGTAGTAAAGGAAAGGTTGGACCTCGCTGTTGCTGAACTCTATCGCCAACTGCAGGACAACGAACATCAGCAAAACCTTCACTATCCATGGAAGGGCAATAAACCGCTCCTGAATAAGGTAGAACCAACGTTCGCGAATGCCGTGAACAAGCATAGACATGAATACAATGGCGACCCACAAGGGACGTTGTGATATGAATGCCGGTATGCAGCCGATATCAAAATAGCTTGCTATCCTATCTATAATAGTAAAAGCAACGGAGACATCGGCAGAACGGAAGAACACCCACGTTACCATCAAGAAACACTGGAATATCAACCACGAAGGAACCGTCGTCCACCAGCGGCCAGACGGCACTCGGTGCAAAAACGCGCGTCTGCAGAATTTATGAAAAACCAATGCCGCCCCATGCATTGCCCCCCACAACAGGAACATCACCGTACTGCCATGCCATAGGCCGGCAACAAGCATGGTAAGGAAATTGTTAAAGTACATACGCATACGCCCTACCCTGTTGCCACCCAAAGGAATGTACACATAATCCCGGAACCACGTTGAAAGCGAGATATGCCATCGATGCCAGAACTCTGTAATATTCAACGACTGATACGGCAGGTTAAAATTCTCGCGCAAACGGAACCCCATCATGGCTGCAATGCCGATGCTCATGTCGCTGTAGCCTGAAAAGTCGCAATATATCTGCACGCTGAAACCGAACACCGCCATGAGAAGTTCGAAACCATTGTAAAGCATAGGTTCGTCAAAAGCCCAGTTGTTGAACTGCGCAATATAGTCAGCAACCACACACTTCTTCAGCACCCCCATCATGACGAGCCACAATCCCGTATATAACAGGCGCGGATTGACTTCTCTGTCTTCACGCATCTGTTCAAGCATAGAACCGGCACGGGTTATGGGACCTGCCAGTAGCAGCGGGAAGAAACTAAGGTAGAACAGATACTCCAGGAAATCCATCTTCAGGCGAAGACGGCGCTTGTATACATCAACAGTATGAGATATTGCCTGGAACGTGTAAAACGATATCCCCACAGGCAATACTATATCAGGCAAAGGAAAGTTCTCGCGCAAAAGTCCATTCAACACATCTATTCCGAATGCATTGTATTTGAAGTAGAGCAAAGGCATCAGATCCACAACCACTATGAACCACAGCCATCTCCGGCGCAATGTTCCCTTGCATTCGTTCATCCTGCGTGTCATGGACCAACTCAGCAGCGCTGTTGCTGGCAGCAGCATGGCAACTTCCGGATTCATGAAGGTGAAATAAGACAAGGAGAATAGTACCACATAAAGCATCTTCAGCGTTCTGCTTGTCCTCTGCAACACTGCATATATTGTCAAGAAGACGACAAAGACGACATAAAATGATATTGTGTTGAATAGCATGGTCGATTATTGTTTAAATCCTGGCGTGCATTGCCTAATCGGGAAACATGAACCGTTTCTTCCACTTGCGCGGGTACTTCCTTGCAGGAGGATTCATTTTTATAGGATATGCCGTCTGTGAAGATGACAGCCATACGGCGATACTGTCCATCCAACGGGCAGAGGAACCAAAGGTGGGATGCATATTGTCCGAACCTCTGGTATAGGTCAACTTGGTACTGTCAAAATATCTTTTCTCCCCAACCGTACTCCGTATCACTTCGGTAATAGTGGGATTCTTAACCCAACTTGGCGGTGCTATCCACACGGTTGGCACTCCTCCCATGGCATTATGTATCTTGCTGATATTATTTGCCCTGCGTTCCAGATCACGGACTCTCAATTCATTGCCACCCAGAGACACCACCACATAGTCGGGGGAGGCCCATCGGAGGAAACTTTCCAACGTATCGAGATTGGCCGCCCATCCTGTGGTGGAAGAACCATACCAGCAGACTGTATATAATTGGTGTCCGTTTTCCTGGGCATAGTCGGAGAAACGCATGGACAACCCTTCCACCATAGAATCGCCCAAGAAGAGTATACGCTTGCCACATGTATCGACGGGCATCGCTTCGGGTTGCGATGTGGCATGCTCCGCATTGCAACTGTCCTCGCAACACGTTACGTCATGCCCAGAACTCTCCGCACTCATGGACTTTGCATACGAAACACTCTCTTCCTTATCAAGGAACCTGTCCCAAAAAGTGATTTTAGCAACACTCCAACCATTGAAAGACAGTCGGTAACCACTGACGGAATAAACCGACACCAGCAGTAGCGGTATCAGCAATATCATTATTAAGCGGACGTACTCTTTCATGGTTCTCTACGGGTGCAAAATGCCTTTTTTAGAGGCACGACACATGCAGTGTCGACACAAATTTATAAATTATAACAACAAGCACACTTCTATCTGGTATAGAAATATACCTTATATATAATAAAGTATAACTAAAGGTTGCATAAGTTCTTTTTTTTTGTAAATTTGTCGCGATGAAGACAAAACACAGCAACACAAATACAACAACAATGAAGAGCAACTTACTAAAAGCGGGAATGATGGCACTGGCTATGCTCATGCCTCATGCGACGGTAATGGCAGACAAATATGTCATCTACCCCATCCCACGTTCTGTAACAATGAACAACGGCAGTTTGACAATTACCGCCAAAGTGAATGTGGTGCTTGAGAGCACCGTAGACCCAATGACCAGAAAGCGACTGACAGACGTTCTGGCCCAACACGGCATAAAGGTTGTGGAAGGAACCGGTGATGCAGGAAACGTAACCGTTCGCTTAGGAACCGTCGGCAGCGGTGAGGAAGTGGAAACATACGCTTATGAACACCTGGCATTGAAAAAAGAAAGCATAATGAGGTCCGACAGGTTTGACCGCCATGCCATAAAGGTTGACGACAATGGTATCACCATTCTGGGAGAGCACACAAACGCCGTGTTCTGCGCCCTGGCCTCCTTGGAGCAGATGTTGGAGCAGATGCACAACAATGCCTTGGACTTCACCACCATCTATGACTATGCCGACCAACAGAACCGCGGTCTGGTGGAAGGTTACTATGGCTACCCGTATAGTGTGGACGTGAAGAAGGATCTGATGCGCTACATGATGCGTTTCAAGATGAACACATATATGTTCGGTGCAAAGAGCGACCCATACCACTCGCAGATGTGGAAAGCACCCTATCCCACCGCGATTTCAGCAGAACAGGAAAAGAACGGTTGGTTGACACAGGACATGTTGCGCGACCTTGCCAAGGTGAGTGAGGAAACCAAGGTGAACTTCATATGGGCCATCCACCCGGGCAACGAGTTTCTGGGCAGCAGCACCGTCATCAGCGACATCATGAGCAAATTTGAGAAGATGCACGATTTGGGCATACGCCAATTCGGCGTGTTCGTAGACGACGTAGGCATCCCTTCCAGCGATGCAGACATGAAGAAGAACGCCGACCGACTGACCCAACTGCAACAGGAAATAGAGAACAAGTGGAATACCGAAAGTGCAGCACCTGAAGATACAGTGCGTCCCCTACACTTCGTCCCGCAAATTTATTGTAACAGTTTTGCCAGCAGCGTTGACCAAAGAAAACGCTTCATGTCGGCACTGAGCAAGGTTCCTTCCTACATCACCGTGTATTCTACGGGCCAGGGTGTATGGTCGGTTCCCAACAACGACCACACGATAACGGTGGTGAACGAATTCGGCAGAGCCATGGCATGGTGGTGGAACTACCCCTGTAACGACAATGCCGACGGACAGATTTATCCCATGGACATGTACGGCAACTTCGTGGATATGCCTTCAGTGGGTAATGGAGAACGTCTGCCATCAAGGTTGAACAATTGCCAGGGTTTGATAGCCAACCCCATGCAACAGGGACAGGTAGCAAAGACCTCGTTATTCTCCATAGCCGACTATGCATGGAACAATGCCGGCTTCAAGAACGAACAGAGTTGGGAGGCAAGTTTCAAGACAATCATCAAGGACGAGGAGGTGCGCCAGGCATATCACGACATCACATACTACCTGCGCTGGAACGAACCCCAGAGCATGCAGACAATGATAAACAACTACAAGAACTCCTTGGAAAGCGGTACTCCCAATTCCTCTGAACTCATCGCCGCCATGCAGAAAATCAAGAACGATTGCGAGAAGGTGATGACCCTGAAGGATTCTGAAATACATGGCGACCGCCTGCTATACACCGACATTGCCCCCTGGCTACAGACTCTGCACACATATTCCATCGTAATAGAAAAGATGCTTGGCATACTGGACAACCAAGATGGAGGACACAAGCAGAACTGGTTGAGTGTGAAAGAGGCGAGCGACAGTCTTGCCGCTTTGGAGAACAGCACCCTCTACACCGCCTATGCATTGGAAGGTATGGGCAACGCCATAAGCGTCAGTCAACGTCAGGCACAGTTATCAAGACTCTACCTGTACCCATTCATCTCATACCTGAAAGAAAGAACCGTTGACACATATTTCAGTGACCCGACCGATATCAACTCACCAACCGCAATCAGCAACTCTCCACTGCTCAACGCAACGCTTGCCATGAAGGGCAGCAAGATATCCCTTACCTTACCGACAACCAATCTGGACATCAACAAATACGTAGGTGTGCAACTTGTGGAACCTATTCTTCTGGACAACATCAACATGGCCGAAGACCTCCTTCCATACGCCAGATACAGCACCAACGGCAAGGAGTGGAAGAAAATGGCATCCGCTACCGATTTACCCCAGGAGCACGTGGCATACTTCATATTCCTTAACGATACCGACAAGGGGATCAAGGAATTTGCCCTCTCCGAAGATGTATTCTCATTCAATATTGCCAGCCAAGCCAAGGCCAAAAGCGTAACCTTGCCCGAAGGAGGCATCTACGACGGACATACAGCAGCGTTCATGGTAGACGGCAAATACGACACATACACCTGCCTGAACCGTAACCAGCAGAACGGCGACCTCTACACCATAGATTTGGGAGAAGAAACCACATTGCACGACGTCCGACTCTGCATGGGCACAGTAAATGGTGACTATCCCAATGTGGCCAGAATCGAACATTCTGCCAACGGATCCATTTGGCCAAGTCTCTATGTAGAAGGGACTCAGACAAACAATTGGACCATTGACTTGGAACAGAATGTGACATACAGCGACGAGATGGTGTATTGTGATTTTAACGGAGCAGGAAAAACTGCACGCTACATACGACTCAAACTTACAACGGCAAACACCAGCAAATGGATGCGCCTGTACGAGATAGAGGTAAACAGACAACACGCGCTGAACAGCGTATTGCCCGAATGCACGGATGCAGAAAACAAGGAAGTGGGCGAACTGACCGACGACAATGCACAAACCGGCATCCCTGCCACCGCTGCAAGTCCCATTACCTACTCTTTCAACCGTAATTTCGCCGTACAGGGCATTACCTTGTATAGCCTGCCCTCCTCCGTACATACAAACATAAGCGTCACTACCGACGGAGAGCAATGGACCAATGTCGGGACACTCAGCGAGGCATGTCAGGACATAGACCTTTCCGCCTATCCCATGGCTATGGCCGTCCGCATGGAATGGCAGGGTAGCGAAGTTCCTGCCATATATGAGATAACACCTAAATACGACACAAATGAATCAACTTTACCTGAGGACGAAAGCGAACTTGCCAAGACCTTTGCCCTGCTGAAATCCAAGGCACAGCATGCGTTGGATTCCTGTGGACAAGGTGACAAACTCATTACTCGGAACAGCCAGTTCAGTTCGCCATACACCGAACCTAAAGAAGGTTCGCTTAACAATCTTTTAGATGGCAAACAGAATACCTTCTGGCACTCTGCATGGAGTACTGGTAGCGTTCAGGATGGTGTACACTATCTGGAAATCGCACTGCCCGAGGGAAACTTCGGCGACGTAATCATGCACTACGGACGCAGAAGCGACACCGATGGTCATCACCTCATAGAGGCACAGATATTGGGTGTAACAAGCGGTAGCGGCACTTCGGCAGAAACCGAATTAGTGGCAAACCTGACACTGCCCTACACCAACCAATATGAAACGGTCAAAGCCTCATTCACACTACCCAAGGAATATCCGTCAATCCGCCTGCTTGAACAGAAAACCTCAGGAAGTCTTCATGGAGGAAGCGCCGGTTTCTTCCACATCGGCGAAATGCAGATATACGACATACAGAAATACTACATCATCAAGGGTGCTGAAACCGAGGCCCAGGCTCTGATGACAGCCATGACACCTCTGCCCTCCGAGGCAACAAAAGAAGACTACGAAGAACTGCAGAAAGCATACGAGACCTTCATGTACAAGGTGTTTGGCATAATCCCGTCCGGCATCTATGATGTTCCAGAGACAAGCCAGGGTACAGGCAACGTCATCTACGACCTAAGCGGACGCAGAATCAACTCTTCACCAAGGGAGGGGATGTACATCATCAACGGTAAGAAGATGGTGTTGCCTGCCAAGAAATAACAAACAAACTTTTACCAACGAACAAACACATTATGAAAAAACTGTTCCTTTCTCTGCTATTCATGCTGCTCGCCTCTGCACAAACAATAGCAGAAGGTCTACCCAAGGTTAGCACCGAGCAGGAAACAACCTGGTACATGATTAAATTCATGAACGGAGGCAATGCCCTGACGGCAGCAACCGACAATGCCAACATTACCACAAGCGGAGCCACCGGAAGCAAGGCACAATTGTGGAAGATTACGGGTTCCGAATCCGACGGGTATGTACTTACCAACAAACTCGGTTACACCCTCTGCGTGGAATCTGCGGCCAAGAACCAGATGGTTCGTGCCCAAGCCTCTGCTACCGGCATAAACAAATTTGTTTTCAACCCAACCACAGCAAGCGGTTATTCCGGCGGCTATGAAATACAACCCAAGACAAACACTGCCATATCAATGAACCTATGGGGCGGACCCAAGGAAAACCGCGGCGTGGGCCTTTGGGACAAGGGCGACGAGAACAATGCCGTGGAGTTCGTGGACGCTTCGTCCTTCATCGAAGAACAGGAGAAGTTGGGCAGAACAGCCCTCATCCCCTACCCCGCGAAACTCCAGACAAAGGACGGAGAACTCTCCCTTTCCTCTCTTTCCGCCATTGCCTATAAAGGCGCAGAGATGAAAGAACACATAGAGGCTTTTGCCCAGCAACTGAACCTTGCCACCGGTATTAGCGTGGAGGTGAAGGAAGCAGGCGACGCTCCATCTAAAGGCGAGATATGGTTTGGCACCGACGAGGCGCTTGCCAAGGAGGCCTACACCATGAGTGTCAGCCAGGAGGGAATCACCGTCAAGGCCTCGGAGTTCGGCGGTTGGTTCTATGGCTTGCAGACACTGAAGCAACTTATGCCCCGCAATTTCTTTGCCGGAGAAAAACAGAGCGGTGCCGAGACATGGACCCTGCCCTGTCTGGAAATAGAGGACCGACCACACCTGGGACATCGTGGCTACATGCTCGACATTGCCCGCCACTTCTTCAACAAGGACGAGGTGAAGAAGGTGCTGGACATCATGGCCCTTTACAAGATGAACCGTTTCCACTGGCATCTGACCGACGACCAGGGTTGGCGCATACACATCCCCGAGTACCCCAAACTCACCGAAGTGGGTGCCATACGCAAGGGATCGTTTGCCAACAATGGCGACGGGCAGAAATTCTTTGACGACACCGAGTACGGCCGTGGCATGTTTTACACCCTCGAGGACCTGAGCGAGATTGTTGCCTATGCCAAGGCTCGCAACATAGAGATCATCCCCGAAGTGGACCTCCCCGGCCACATGGTGGCTGCCGTTGCATCATATCCCGAACTGAGTTGCGACCCCAACAAGAAGTATGAGGTACGCATTGACGGCGGCATATCAAAAGATGTTCTCAACGTGGGCGACGACCGTGTAATCGACTTCCTCAAGTGCGTGCTTGGCCATGTGGCAACCGTCTTCCCCTATGACTACGTCCATATCGGTGGCGACGAGTGCCCCACGGAGCAGTGGAAAACCAACCAGATGTGCCTGGACCGTGTGAAGGAACTGGGGCTTGACGGCGTTCACCAGTTGCAGTCATGGCTCGTGGAGGAACTGGGTATCTTCCTTAAGGAAGAGTATGGCAAGGACATCGTCGTGTGGGACGAACTCCTGCATAACTGGAACGACAACAACAAGACCAAACCTGTCATCATGGCATGGAACGGCATGAACTTCAGTACCCAGGCAGCCAACCGTGGTTTGAAGTCCATCATCGTGCCCTACCAGTACCTGTATATCGACTTCATGCAGGGAGAGGAGGGCAACCTCTTCGTGGACGAACCCTATCATGGCGGATGGGGTGTGAACACCGTGGACGAGATATATAGCCTCAATCCTCTGAGCGCACTGAGTGGCAAGGAAGATTTCGCCCTGGGCGTACAATGTAATATGTGGACAGAGACTTGTAACGACATTGACGAGTTGGAATACTGCCTCCTGCCACGCATGTTGGCAGTGTCCGAGATTGGATGGTTACCAACGGACAAGAAAAACTGGACATCCTTCTATCTGCGCCTGCAGACACATGACGAAATCTTCGACCATCTGGATTATCAGTATGCCAAGCACTTCATTGAACCCAAGGAGTACACCGAGCAGGAAAGTACCATCTTGGAAGCGGAGGAAATCCTTGCCAAGAGCGTCCGTGGAGGTGTAGGCTACCCCGCTCCCGAAGTGTACGATGCCTTGAAAAGCGCACTGGAGAGCACCGACGGCCAGGATGTCAGTGCTCTGGCACAGGCCATCAGCGACTACAAGGCAGCAGACATCACCCAACCCCAGGAGGGCAAGACCTACCAGATTGTCTCTGCATCCACCTACTACAAGCGTCAGTACGAGGGTTCCACCATGTACCAAAAAGCCAACGGAGTGCGTTTCCATTTCACCCCCCAGACAGAACCCGAGGAACTTTGGCAGTTCGTGCCCGCCGATGGTGGCTACATGCTGAAGAACCTCTGCTCCGGCAAGTTCGTGAAGATGGGCAGTTACAACACAGCACTGGAAATGGTGGAGAGCGGCGGCACACCCATCCGCATGGACAAAGCCACCATCCATACAAAGAACTTCACATACATCCCCGGAGTGGTCACCCTCTCTGCCACAAGCGGTTATAGCAGCGCTATGACCGGCAAGGTGAAGCGTTTCAGTGCAGAACTCTCCGGTGATGTTTATGCCAAGGACGAAGCCGCCCTGTGCTACAACGGTACATGGACACTGGTAGAGATAACCGACTTCAGCGCACAGTTGAAAGGTCTTGTCAACAAGTGCGAAATCATCCTCCTCACCGCCAATCCCGGCGAAATGGGCAATTACACTCAGGAAGCCCTCGACTTTGCTGAACAGAACATTATCCTTCCTGCCCTGAAGGCATTGGAAGAGGGTATCATCTCGGAGGAGGTGTACAACCAGTTCCTGAACGTCTATAACCAGTTCATACAGATGCCCAAGGTTTCCATCAGCCAGTCGCTGAGCGAAGAGCACTACTACTACATTCGCAATATCTGGTTTGACAAGTATGCCCAATACAACACCTCTGACAAGAGCATCATCCCTGCCAACGGAAAGAGCCCTGACGACACTTATCTGTGGCGCATAAAGAAGAACATCGACGGTACCGTACTTATCTACAACAAGAAGGCACAGGCTGCTGCCTATCTCACCTCCAATGCATCAGATACAAAAGTAATGTTGGGCAAGGACTATGCCTGGACTCTGGAAGAGCGCACACTTGATGGCAAGTCCGGCATCTGCATCATAGACGGAAGTGGCAACTACAGTTGGTACACCAATCCCGACGCATGGGGGTACATACTTATGAAACCCTTCTGGGGGGCATGCACATGGGAATTTATGGACAGCGGTATAGAAGTACCCACCTCCATTACGGAAGTACACGAAAGTGAGAATTCTTCAATGAGGATTTATGACCTGAGCGGAAGGCGCGTACACAACCCAAGTGCCGGTGTATATATTGTAAACGGAAAAAAGCAAATCATCAGATAGGGACTTTGCCCTTTAACATACGGTCATCACACCTTGGTGGAGGGGCAAACAGCAAACAGGATAAGAGGATGTGTCCGCACACGGGGGCACATCCTCTTATGCAATATATGGGTTTATACCCGAATCTGTCAATAGGCTGTAATCCTTCTATTGTCATCTGTTCAAAAATAAAGGTCCATGGACAATGCCGTATTCTACTCACTTCTTGAAAACTACAGCATTGTCGGTACCAGTCCGCTTGAATGACTGACATACGCACTTTGCAAGTTGAAGGATGAGATGAGCGAAGATGGAATATAAAAACGGTTTAACCCAAATCGGTCATTAGCGTTATGATGATAATAATGGTCTTTATTTTTGAGCAGATGTTCTGGCACTTTGAGGGCATAATGGGGTTCCATTGTAACCGAGAAGCGAGAAAACAGGTGACAAAAAGAAGGCTTCGTTAGCACGTAACCGTCTAATGAACCGATTTGGGTTTAACTATTACTACAAAAAATGACTGCATCTTTCGGAAGCCTACTATGACCTAAAGTAGCTTTATATTTCCTTGTTCTAATCTTTGTCATATAACAAATGCGCCATACCCGAAGAGGGCAATGGCGCATTTGCATTATTTATTAACTGAAGGGCAGTGATTATCCTCCGAAGTCGTCGAAGTGGATCATGTCCTTCTCCACACCGAGGCTGTCCAGAAGGTCGAGGACGGTCTTGGCCATCATTGGAGGACCACAGAGGTAGTACTCGCAATCCTCGGGGCTCTCGTGCTGCTTCAGGTAGGTGTCGCCCATAACGGGTGCTACGAAGCCGGCAGTGTACTTGATGCCTGCTGCATCGGCCTTGGGATCGGGACGGTCCAGTGCCAGGTGGAAGTGGAAGTTGTCGAACTCCTTCTCCAATGCCAGGAAGTCGTCCAGGAAGGGGATCTCCTCCAGGGCACGTGCACCATAGAAATAGTGCATCTGGCGGTCGCGGCACTGACGGGTCTTGAGCATGTGCATGATCTGAGCACGCAGGGGAGCCATACCGGCACCACCACCAACCCAAATCATCTCACGACCGGTGTCGTAGTTGGGACGGAACTCACCATAGGGACCACTCATGACAACCTTGTCGCCGGGCTTCAGGCTGAAGATGTAAGATGAAGCGATACCGGGATTGACGTCCATAAAGCCGGGACCCTGCTCCTTGGGTTTGAAGGGAGGAGTGGCAATACGCACGTTCAGGGTGATGATGTCACCCTCGTCGGGATAGTTGGCCATAGAGTATGCACGGATGGTGGGTGTGTCGTTGACGCACTTCAAGCCGAACAGGCCGAACTTCTCCCATGCGGGCAGATAAGTGTCGCCGATGAGGGACTTGTCGAAGTCCTTGTCGTAGTCGATCTGGAATGCAGGTATCTTGATCTGTGCATAAGAACCGGGCTCGAAGTCCATGTGCTCGCCGGGAGGCAGGGCAACCTTGTACTCCTTGATGAAGGTGGCCACGTTGCGGTTACCGATAACGGTGCACTCCCATTCCTTAACGCCCATTACAGAGTCGTCAACCTTGATTTCCATGTCGCTCTTGACCTTGCACTGACAGCCGAGGCGCCAGTTCTCCTTCACCTGCTTACGGGTGAAGTGACCCTTTTCGCTGTCCAGTATCTCGCCACCGCCGGCAGGTACCTGTACCTTGCACTGGCCGCAAGAACCCTTACCGCCACAAGCGCTGGGCAGGAAGATGCCCTGCTCGGACATGGTGCTGAGCAGAGAACCGCCCTGAGGAACGGAAACCTTGTCCTTGCCATTGATGGTAATAGTAACGTTGCCGCTGGGCGACAAGTACTTCTTGGCAACAAGCAGAATGATAACCAACACAAGGATGATTACCAGGAATACTGCTATGCTGCATAATATCAAATTTGTATTCATTTGTATATCCTCCTTTGTATTAGATGTTCAAACCACTGAAGCACATGAAGGCAAGAGCCATCAGACCTACGGTGATGAATGTGATGCCGAGACCCTGCAGGGGCTTGGGCACATCGGTGTAAGCCATCTTCTCGCGGATGGCAGCCAGACCTACGATGGCCAGCAGCCAACCGATACCGCTACCCAGTGCGTATGCCACTGCATCGCCCACAGAACCGATGTACTGTGAGTTGGTGGGTTCCATGCCGATGCGCTGCTGCATGAACAGGCTGGCACCCATGATGGCGCAGTTAACGGCTATCAGAGGCAGGAAGATACCCAGAGAGGCATACAGAGAGGGGCTGAAGCGCTCAACAATCATCTCTACCAACTGCACGATACCGGCAATGACGGCAATGAACAGGATGAAGGCGAGGAAACTGAGGTCGACGCCCTCAACGAGACAGTCGGGACCGAGAACCTTAGTCTGCAACAGATAGTCGACAGGAACGGTTACCAGCAGCACGAAGGTTACGGCAACACCCAGACCCAGAGCGGTCTTCACGTTCTTTGATACGGCCAAGTATGAGCACATACCCAGGAAGAAAGCGAAGATCATGTTGTCCACAAAGATACTGCGGACGAAAAGGCTAATCATGTGTTCCATATATTACTTCTCCTCCTTGTTTAATGAGCGGTGAGCCCAGATTACACAACCTACGATAATCAGAGACATGGCGGGCATGACCATCATACCGTTGTTCATATACCAACCGCCGTTCTCAGCATACCAGCTCTCAGGGATAATCTGGAAGCCGAGCAGGGTGCCGAAGCCGAAGAGCTCGCGAACGAAGCCTACCACAATCAGCACCCAGGCATAGCCAAGACCGTTGCCGATACCATCCAGCAATGAGGGCCAGGGAGAGTTCTGCATGGCGAAAGCCTCCAGACGACCCATCAGGATACAGTTGGTAATAATCAAACCTACATAAACGCTCAACTGCACGCTGACATCGTAGACGTATGCCTTAAGCAACTGGCTTACGATGGTAACCAGAGCGGCAACCACCACCAACTGAACGATAATACGTATACGGTTGGGAATTGTCTTGCGGAGCAGTGAGATAATCACATTGGCAAATGCAGTAATGACTGTAACGCTAAGGCCCATCACAATGGCGGGCTTGAGCTGTGATGTTACAGCCAAAGCCGAACAGATACCCAACACTTGAATGACTACAGGGTTGTCGAGGTTCAGCGGCTTGGAGAACGCAGCGCGGTTCTCCTCGGAAAACAATTTACTCATATTGCGTTCTCTATTAATTAGTTATTAATGAAACTTAGGTAAACACTGAGGCCGTCCTGAACCATGTCAGACACGCCAACGCTGGTTAGGGTAGCACCGGTAACGCCGTCAACTTCAGTTTCTGCCTTTGATGCACCGGCCTTCACCACCTTCAGTTCAACAGTCTCGGTATTTCCTTCTGCGAAGACGGGCTTGCCGTTGAACTGTTCCTGGAACCAACGCTCGCCGATACGTGCGCCCAAGCCGGCGGTCTCGCTCTCATGGTAGAAATATGTACCATAAACGGTCTTCTTGTCGGCATTGAGGGCAATGTAACCCCAAAGGCCACCCCAAAGACCACGGCCTGTTACAGGCAGGACGTACTTGGTCTCCCCATTTGCCTGGGCAACGAACACATGGAGTTCGCCGGCCTTGATGGCAGAACCATAAGAAGAGAGGAACTTGCCTGTATAGGGAGTCAACTCGGTACCGTTCCACAGCATGTCCTGAACGTTCTCAAACTCGTCAGCAACATTGAAGCCGGGAGCCTTGATGTCAATATTCAGGGATGTGAGAATCTGACCCTTGGTGTCGTTCTCCACGTTAGCATCCTGAGTGGGCTTGAGCACACTGGAAATGAAAGCTAACAGGAAAGCAACCACGATGACCATAACAGAAGCATATACTATAGTATAGACGTTACCGCTGGTGTCCAGACCCTTCTTCTTGGCAGGAACCTCGGCACCTGCCTCAACAATCTCGGTGAAAGCGTCAGCACTGGCACCGCACTTGGGGCATGTGGCTGGAGCCTTGTCACCTTCGTGGATATAACCACACAACTCGCACTTGAATTTTTTTGTAGCCATATACCTTATTTATTTTTTAGTTGCACGTTTTGCACGCATGCTGATGTTCTTCTGTACGAAGACATAGTCGATCAGCGGAGCGAACAGGTTCATCAACAAGATAGCAAGCATCATGCCTTCGGGATAACCGGGGTTCAGCACGCGAACCATCACGGCAACAACACCGATAAGGAAACCGTATACATACTTGCCACATTCTGTGCGGGCACTGGTTACGGGGTCAGTAGCCATGAAGACAGCACCGAAAGCAAAGCCACCAAGAACGAAGTGGTGCCACCATTCCAACTGGTTGCCACCCACGCCTTCAAGCAGCCAGCCCATGAGGCCACCGCCTACGAATACGCTCAGCATGGTCTTCCAACTTGCCACGCCTGTCCACAGGAGCAGCACGGCACCCAGGGCAATGGCGATGACGCTGGTCTCACCGATTGAACCGGGGATAAGACCCACGATAGCATCGCAGATAGTCTCGCAAGGAATGGCATTGCCTACTGCTGCTTCACCCAGAGGGGTAGCGGCAGAGAAGGTGTCGGGTACAGTGTGACCGAGGCCGCAGATAGGACTCTGTGCCACCCACACGGTATCGTCGCCGGTCAGAGCGCTGGGATAGCTGAAGAACAGGAATGCACGGGTAATCAGGGCAGGGTTGAAGATGTTCATACCGGTACCGCCGAAGATTTCCTTAGCGAAGATAACGCTGAATGCAACAGCCAGGGCAAGAATCCACAGAGGAGTGTTTACGGGCACGATCATGGGGATGATGATACCGGAAACGAGGAAACCTTCCTGAATCTCTTCCTTCTTCCACTGGGCAACGACGAACTCTATGCCCAGACCCACAACGTAACTGACTACGATTTTGGGAAGAACGGCAGCCAAACCGAAGAGGAACATGCCAACGTGGTCGGTCATGTCAGCACCTGCGGCCAAAGCATTCTGATAACCCACATTGTACATGCCGAAGAACAAGGCGGGCAGCAATGCGAGCACCACAAAACTCATGATGCGCTTGCTGTCTATAGCGTCGTGGATGTTTACACCACCCTTACGGCCAGTTGTATTGGGCACGAAAGCAAATGTCTCGAGGCCGTCATACAGCGAGTGGAAAGCATGGAACTTTCCGCCCTCCTGGACGTGCGGACGCATACTGTCAAAAAGTTTTTTAATAGCTTTCATATTATTATAAATAATGTATTGAATTGCAACATTGCCTGATAGGTTTTATGCTTCACGTTCCGATGGTTTTCGCCTCACGATGCGATGTCCTTTGCTTCACGTTGCAAGACGCTTTGCCTCACGTGGCGTTTTCCAGTACGAAACTATGCTGATGCTAAACAAAGACAGTGCTGCTTATTCTATTAAGCATTCTCCTTCTTAAGTATATCCAAGCCTTCGCGGACAATGCGCTGGAGTTCCAGTTTAGAGCTGCATACGAATTCTGCAAGAGCAAAGTCCTCGGGAGCAACCTCGTAGATACCCAGAGCCTCCTGACGGTCGATGTCGCCAGTGATGATGGCCTTGATGAGATAGCCTGCATAGATGTCCATGGGGAATACCTTGTCATACTCGCCGCTCATGATCATGTGGCGCTCGCCACCCTTGACACGTGCATCCAGAACATACTCCTTCTTGCTTCCGAAGAGCCAGCTGAAATAGCTGCGGTGTGTGCTGAACATAGAGAAACGGGGCATGATCCAGCCCAGCATCTCGTCGGCCTCTGCACCCTCGGGAATAGCAGTCACCTCGGTAGCATGAGCAGCAAGATAGCCGTCCTTGCAGGTCTTCACACCGGTCATGGGATTGCCGTTGATGACACGAACATCACCTTCAGCCACCTGGCCAGCCAGGAGAGTGGACAACTTCTGGCCAACCTTCACCTTGTAGTACTTGGGAGCCTTGACCTCGCTACCAGCCAGTGCAATGGTGCGGGTGAAGTCCACCTTGCCGGTCTTCATCAGGCGGCCGAGCATGATAACCTCCTCTGCACCCAGTGTCCAGACAACCTCGCCCTTGTTGATGGGGTCGATGTGGTTGATCTGCACGCCTACGTTGCCGGCAGGAGCGGGACCGTCAAATACATAAACCTCGCAGTTGGCCGCGCCAAGCAGTGCCTTGGCACTCTGCTTGCTGCTTACACCAAGACGCACGGGAGCAATCTTGGACAGGGCAGTAATACCAGCCTGGAACTCTGCCTCCTGACCCTGCAGGACATACTCGAAGTCCTGAGCCAAAGGCATACTGTTGAACGCACTGACATGGATAGCCTTGGGAGTCTCGTCGGGATTTGCCACAGTGTCGTAGGGACGCTGGCGGATCATACCGAAAATACCGCTCTCCATAAGCAAAGCCTTTACATCGCCGTCGGTCTTGAAGGTCTTGCCCTCAAACTTCATGTCGCACTTTACGCGTACACTCAACAGCTTGCGACGATCGCCACGTTCCACCAACGACACAGTACCGCTGACGGGACTGACAAAACATACCTCAGGATGCGTCTTGTCTACGAACAAGGCATCACCGGCCTTTACGGCATCACCTTCCTTGACAACCACCTTGGGCTTCAGTCCTGTGAAATCCTCCGGACAGAGTGCATACTCGCCAGGACATTCCACAGAAGCAGTCTCCTTGGCAGCCTTTCCTTTCAGGTTGATGTCCAGGCCCTTACGCAATTTGATTACTTTTGCCATATACTGTTAATAAAATGAAATGTTGATATAATCTCGCACAAAGGTAAGCTTTTTTATTGACAAAAGGTTTAAATAATCAAAAAAAAGACTACCTTTGCCTAATAAATAATGACATGCATCTCCTGAAAAGAACTATACAATGGACAATAGGCATTATCTGTGGTCTTCTTCTGGGCCTACAGATATGCATTCACATACCTGTTGTGCAGGAATGGACAGGAAATGCAGTGGCATCGGCAATGCAAAGCATCTGGGGATGGGACATAAGCATCGGCCGCATCAGGTTCGGACTTGGCAACAGGGTTATCATCGACGACATAAAACTGAAAGACAAGCAGGACAGCCTCATGGTCCATGCCTCGCGCCTGGCTGCAAAAGTGGAACTCCTGCCACTGGCCCAAGGCAAGATAAGCATATCCAATGCCCAAATGTTCGGAACACACGCCTACCTGTACCAGAAGTCTCCGGATGACAAGCCTAATTTCCAATTCCTTATAGATACGTTCAGCAGCAACGACACAACCATCAAACCGCTTGACCTCCGTGTCGGCAACATATTGCTCCGCCGTGTAAGCGTACACTGGGACCGTCAGTGGATGCCACACGAAACACAAGGAAGACTGGATCCCAACCACCTGCGCCTGACAGACATAACAATGACCGCCCATCTGCGCGCCCTCAAAAATGATTCGCTGAATTTCACTCTAAAACGCTTTTCTTTCAAGGAACAGTCAGGGTTTGCCATAGACAACATCGGGTTCAGTGCCGTTATGGGCAGAAACCGGGCAAAGGTGGACAAACTGCTCGTTGCACTGCCCCACTCCACCATCTCAGTACCGTCCTTTACGGCATCGTGGCTAGGAGATACTGACAGGAGTGACATAAGACAATGGATTTGCCGTGCTTCGTGGAAAGGGAATGCCGACATTACCTTTACCCCGTCCGACATAAGAAGCATAGTGCCACGTCTGGCACACGCACATTCCGACATACGCCTGTCATTCAGCGCCTCTGGGCAAGATGCGACAATCACCGTGCCGGACCTGAGGATAACGAACGGAGGTTCTTTAGACCTGCAATCAAAAGTTTCCGTCAACAACCTTCCCGACAACCCGCAATGCACTATCGACATCACCAGGCTGCAAACCAGTGCGGAACTGCAACATTTCATCACAGAAGAACTTTCAGGCAATGCACGGGAAGTGTCTCCGCTTATCACACGCCTTGACACTATCCGCCTGTCAGGACGCATGCAGTTTTCAAAACACCACCAATCAGCGTCCATGCACATAGCCAACCGCTTGGTTAATCTCAGCATAAATGCCTCGGCAAAGGAATGGAATGAGTTCAAGGGGACGATAACGTCACCGGAAATCCTATGGGGCAAACTTGTATCTGACGATGCCAGGCATGCACATAACATGGTTTCTGCAGACATTGAGGTTGACGGAACAATAAAGGACAGCAAAGGCAACACCGGCATAGAAATACGTGCCACATTGCCCCGCCTCAGCATAAAAGGTTGCAATTACAACGATATCAGGATACTGGGTAAACTAAGTGGCAAAACACTTTCTATTGAAGCGGCAGTCCCCGAAGACGATGGCGATATGCACGGAGAATTTTCACTTGTGCTCGCCCCCACCCTCCATTTCACCGGCAAAGCCATTGCCTCCGGCTTTCCTACGGAAAAACTTGGTTTAGAAAACATCTATCCACAGGCCCGAATGTCCCTCTGCACGGACATCATGTTATCTGGCAGTAACATTGACGATATTACCGGAGAACTGAAACTGAGCGACTACACCGTCGAAACATCCGGAGGTGACACCGTAATAGACCATCTGGATGTTCTCGCGCTAAACACAAATGTCAACGGCACGGGCATCAGAACCATAGAAATCAGTTCCACGCCCCTTAACGTCTCGGCACAAGGTCGTTTCAAATTCAGCACCATGGCCGGAACTGTACAGAACATACTGCACCAGAAAATTCCGAACCTTATCCCCTACAAGAAGATAAGGACACAGGCAGATTCCGTATCGTTTGCCGCAGAAATACAAGACACCGTCTTGCTGAACCGTTTTACCAAGGCGAAGATATACATTCCCCAAAAGGCAACCATAAGCGGTGCCATATACGGGTATGACTCCGTCGGCGTACAGGCACACATACCGTCACTCCACGTAAACAACGAGGATTTGAGAAACTGCACGCTGAAAATCAGAGGCACATCACAAATACTGACCACACACCTCACCACGGAACGAAGACAGAAACACGGTTTCGTGGACTTTTCCTTGAAGGCGAATGCCTACGACAACAAATTGCGCATCATCGCAGGTTTAGACAACAAGCGTAAACCAAGGATTTTCGGAGAAATGGACGTCACGGCAACCTTTTCCGATATCCATGACGAAGAACACCAGGTCAAGGCATGGATTGCTCCCTCCGATATAGTTATCTTAGACACTGTCTGGCGCATACATCCGGCAAACATCACTTGGAACGAACAGGTTCTCAACATCAGCGGTTTCAAGATAAACCAATCCAAGCATCGCGGCATAGAGATCGACGGACAGGCATCTGCCAAGGACAGCGATACGCTGAACCTGAAACTGCAAAATATAAACACTGAATATATCCTTGACCTTGTCAACTTCAAATCTGTGGAATTCAGCGGATTGGCCTCCGGAACAGCCAACGTTTCCAAACTCTTTTCAAATCCTCAGGCCAAAGCAGACATTACAGTAGACGGTTTTTGCTTCAACAAAGCGCCGTTAGGTACTCTGACGGCACACGCCCAATGGGGTGCCATTCCGGATTTTCTTACACTTGATGCCAGCATAGCAGACACTGCGGAAAATCACCTCTCCACTATCACCGGCGGTTTCAATATCGGCAGCAAGACTGTGCCGGACGGTCTTGACCTGAAAGTAAACACAAAAAGATTCAACCTTGCCTTCCTGAACCTATTCACCCAAGGCATTTTCGATGACTTTCAGGGCAGGGCTTCAGGATACTGCCGTATATTCGGGCCTTTCAAGGGTATTGACCTGGAAGGCAGCCTGATGCTCGACCATGCAACATGCAGGCTGCCCATGTTGGGAACCACCTATCGCATAGAGCGTGACAGCGTATATCTGCGCCCCGGAGAAATCAATATCAAGGCAAGGCTTGTCGACGAACTGTCCCCGTCAAACGCATTCATGCCCAAGATAGACTGGACCTCGGTATCTGCTTTCGGATTCGTCAATACCACTCCACATACTGCCATACTCGAAGGCACACTCAGACACAACCATTTCAAGGATCTGACATATGAATTCAATGCCTATGCCAACAAATTCCTTGGATATGATTTCAAGGATTTCGGAGAAGACTCTTTCTACGCCACATGCCTGGCAACCGGAGAGATTGGCATCAGAGGCATTCCGGGCAGACTGAATGTGGACATAAATGCAGTACCGGAGGCAGGAACAACCTTTGTTTACAATGTAAGCACACCCGAAGCGCTGACCGAAGCAAAATTCATAACCATAAACAGCCGCGAGGAAAAGGCACAAGACAACCTTCCCCTCACAACAGCGGACAGGAGGACAGACGGAACACCGGCAAAAGAGCATGAAACGGACAACAAGAACCTCCAAACGGACAATGCTGCCGGTACAGCCTCAGACCTGTTCATCAACTTCTACCTTCAACTGACACCCGACGCCAGGATAAAGTTACTCATGGACAGGAAGAGCGGAGACATGATAGAACTGGCCGGCAGAGGAAGGATAACGGCAAAATACCACAACAAGGGACGGTTCAATATCTTCGGCACCTACCGCATTCAAGACGGAAGTTACCGCCTCAGCATCCAGGACATCATCCGAAAAGACTTCAGATTCCAGCAGGACGGCACAATTACTTTTGGAGGAAACGCCATGAAGGCCGACCTGAACCTGAAAGCCGTATATACAGTAAACGGAGTGTCGCTTGATGATCTCGCCACCTCCTCACTGGGTTTCTCCAAAACACGTGTGGATTGCGTCATGAACCTAACCGGCAGACCGGAACAGCCGGTAGTGACATTTGACTTCAATCTGCCCGATGCCACCGAGGATGAGCGCCAGATGGTACGCTCCATTGTCAGCACAGAGGAAGAACGCAACATGCAGGCCATCTACCTTTTGGGGTTGGGGCGTTTCTACCGTTTCGAGACAGAAGGAAACGATCAGGGAGGCCTCGCCATGAATTCGCTTGTCAGCAGCACATTGTCTTCGCAACTGAACCAGTTCATCACCCATGCTGTAGGTTCCAACAACTGGAACTTCGGCACCAGTCTGAAGACCGGAGAGGACGGATGGAGGAACATGGACGTAGAGGGCATGCTGAGCGGAAGTCTTTTCAACAACAGACTGCTTCTGACCGGCAACTTCGGATACCGTGAAAAATACTATACACAACGGAACTTCATCACCGATGTATCCGTCGAGTATCTCATTACCAAGAACGGCAGCATATCGCTGAAGGCCTTCAATCAGGCCAACGACCGCTATTTCGTACAGTCATCGCTCAACACTCAGGGAATCGGCATACAGTTCAAGAAAGACTTCAACCGCCTCTCCGACCTCTTCCTTTGGATAATGCCAAAGAAAACCAGGGAGGAGAAATGACCTGCCCTCACTTTCCTGCAATCACATAGACATCCGCCCCCTGCGGCACAAGTCCTATGCAAATTCCGAGAGTTCCAGCCAGCGCATGGACTTCTCGTCCAGTTCTTCGTTCAGAAGGGGCAGGCGCTTGGACATGGAAGTAATCTCTTCAACGCTGGCGGTGCCGCTGCTGAGGGCGCCCTCTATATCGGTCTTCTCCTGCTCCAGAGCCTCGATGTCCTTTTCCAGTTGCTCGAATTCCTGACGCTCCTTGAAGGTGAGTTTTCGCTTTTTCTCCGTTAGGCGCGGTTTGCCGTTGACGGTTGTCTGGGCGGATGCCGATGCGGGCTTTTCCTTTGCCACCTCCTCCTTTTGCATGAGTTTCTCCGATTCGCGGAACTGGGTGTAGTTGCCGGGGAAGTCCTTCACACGGCCTTCGCCCTGGAAGACGAGAAGATGGTCCACCACCTTGTCCATGAAGTAGCGGTCGTGAGACACGATGATGACGCACCCGCGGAAGTCCTGCAGATATTGCTCCAGAATCTGCAGGGTGACGATGTCCATGTCGTTGGTAGGTTCGTCCAGGATGAGGAAGTTGGGGTTCTGCATAAGCACCGTGCAGAGTTGCAGGCGGCGGCGCTCGCCACCAGACAACTTGTAGATGTAGTTCTGCTGTTGCAGGGGAGTGAACATGAAATGCTGGAGGAACTGCATGGCGGTGAGGTGCTTGCCCCCGCCTAGGTCCACATACTCCGCCACACGGCGCACGGCATCTATCACCTTCATGCTCTCGTCCACCTGCATGGGTTCCTGGCTGAAATAACCGAACTTTACCGTCTCGCCAATTACGAAGCGTCCGCTGTCGGGCTGGACAAGCCCCAGGAGAAGTTTCAGGAACGTGCTCTTGCCCGTACCGTTGTTACCCACAATACCCATCTTCTCGTATCGCGAGAAGTTGTAGTAGAAATCCTTCAGGATGACCAATTCTTCACGTCCCTCTCCAGCAGGGAATGACTTGCTCACGTACTCGGCCTCGAATATCTTGCTTCCAATGTAGGTGCTGTTCACCTGCAGGCGCAGTCTGTCCTCCTCAATGTGCCGCTTGGCCTTCTTCTCCAGTTCGTAGAAAGCCTCCTCGCGGTATCTGGCCTTGTGGCTGCGGGCCTGCGGTGTGGAGCGCATCCACTCCAATTCGGTGCGGTACAGGTTGTTGGCACGCGCAATCTCGGCCCTGGCATTGTCTATGCGTTCCTGGCGCTTCTCCAGATAATAGGCATAGTTGCCGCGATAGGTGTAGAGCGTCTGGTCGTCCATCTCCAGAATGACGTTGCACACGCGGTCCAGGAAATAGCGGTCATGCGTCACCATGAGCAGCGTTATGCACTGGCGGCCGAGATAACCTTCGAGCCATTCTATCATCTCCAGATCCAGATGGTTGGTAGGTTCGTCCAGAATAAGCAGGTCGGGGTTCTGCAGGAGCACATTGGCCAAGGCCACGCGCTTTACCTGTCCGCCTGAAAGGACACCCATCTTGCGTGTGGTGTCGCCTATCTTCAACTTGCCCAGAATCTGCTTGCTGCGCACCTCCAGGTCCAATGCCTCCTCTGTGTCGTTGCGGTCCTGGCATGCGTGCCAGAAGCAGGCATCCATAACGCTCATCTCCGAAGGGAACTCCGGTGTCTGGCTCAGGTAACCCACCCTTATGCCGCTACGCAGTACCACCTCTCCCTCGTCCGGCCCGTCCACCCCGGCCAGAATGTTCAGCAATGTGGTCTTGCCGGTTCCGTTCTGCGCGATGAGACCCACACGGTGTCCCTCGCCTATACCCAAACTTATGTTATGGAAAAGGGTCTTGTCGCCTACCCTTCTGGTCAAATCTGTTGCCTGTAGATACACTTTCATAGTGCAAAATTAACAATAACTTTCAAAAAAAATGAGCAATGCGCACGTTTTTACGCAAAAATATCGTAACTTTGCATTACGAAAATCGGAGAGAACTGTTTGCTCCGTATTCCCCTAACACATTTTTTATGCACACAAAGAGTCAATTGGAGTCCATGAGCATGGACGAATTGCATGCACTGGCCGCAAAAATAGGCGCAGAGCAGAGCGATGACCAAATTACACTTATTTATAATATTATAGATAAGGAGAGCGAAGTCGGTTCCATGGAGGTTCCGGCAGAAGCAAAACCCAAGAAACGCGGACGCAAGTCAAAGGCCGAAAAGGAGGCAGAAGCGGCAAAGCAGCAGGAACTGCCCCTTGAAATCACAGAGGCACAGGCAGAAACGCCTTCAAACACTACCGAAGAAACGCCACAGCCCAAGAAGCGCGGCCGCAAGTCAAAGGCAGAGAAGGAGAAGGATGCCGAGAACGAAAACGAAGTTGCCAAGGCAACTGCAGAGACAGTAGCCGAGGCAGAGTCCAAGGAACCCAAGAAGCGCGGGCGCAAACCAAAGGCAGAGACAGCCGAGGCAGAGAGCGAACAGCAACCAGCCAAGCAGGAAACTGCACCGGCAATTCCTGTACACACCGCACAGCAACCGGGTTTCAAGATTATACGCGACATACGCCCCACCTCGCTTATCCTTGCCCAACTTCAGGCGGAAGGTCCTAAGGAAGAGGAAGACGAAACCGCGACACCGGAAACTGCACCCAAGGCAGAGGAGAAGACGTACTTCTTCGGCGACCTGCTGACGGCGGAGGGCGTCCTGGAGATAAGTACCGAGAATGCCAACGGATTCCTGCGCTCCTCCGACTTCAACTACATGCCATCGCCCGATGACATACAGATAACCTACCAGCAGATAAAGAATTACGGACTGAAGACTGGCGACGTGGTGCGCGGTACCATCAACATGCCATCACGCGGCGAGAAGTACTACACCATGGGCAAGGTCCTGAGCATAAACGGATGCGACCCACGTGTCATACGCGACCGTTCTCCCTTCGAGAACCTCACACCGCTCTTCCCCGACGAGAAGTTCAACCTGTGCTCCGGCACAAAGGACCCCTTGTCTGTACGTATAGTAGACCTCTTCGCACCCATCGGCAAGGGTCAGCGCGCCCTCATCGTGGCACAGCCCAAGACGGGTAAGACCATACTGATGAAAGAGATAGCCAACGCAATAGCAAAGAACCACCCCGAGGCATACCTGATGATGCTGCTCATAGACGAGCGCCCCGAGGAGGTTACAGACATGGCACGCACCGTAAAGGCCGAGGTGATAGCCTCCACTTTCGACGAACCTGCCGAACGCCACGTGCGCATAGCCGGCATTGTGCTGGAGAAGGCAAAGCGCATGGTGGAATGCGGACACGACGTGGTAATCTTCCTGGATAGCATCACACGTCTGGCCCGTGCCTACAACACCGTCACTCCAGCCAGCGGCAAGGTGCTCACCGGTGGTGTGGATGCCAATGCCATGCACAAGCCCAAGCGGTTCTTCGGTGCCGCACGCAACATAGAAGGAGGAGGTTCGCTGACCATCATCGCCACCGCCCTCACCGACACAGGAAGCAAGATGGACGAGGTAATCTTCGAGGAGTTCAAGGGCACGGGCAACATGGAACTGCAACTGGACCGCATGCTTGCCAACAAGCGCATCTTCCCTGCCGTGAACATCGTACAGTCAAGTACCAGACGCGACGACCTGCTACAGGACAAGATGACACTGGACCGCATGTGGATTCTGCGCAAATTCCTTGCCGACATGAATGCAATAGAAGCCATGACGGAAGTGAAGGACCGCATAGAAAGGACAGAGAACAACGAAGAGTTCCTCATATCCATGAATTCATAGAAAAAGATAGGCATACCGATGTCCCAAAATGCCACCCCGGCTTGGCAAAGGGACACTTTAAGGAGAATTTTTGTCGGTTTACAGAAAAAACTGCACGTCCCGCACGGAATAGTAACAAGAATTTTGCTATCTTTGCAATGCAGGAACACAAGACAGAGGTCTTATACAACCTGACATTGACAGACCGACAAAAGAGATACTGCCGCACTGGTTTGATCGGGATACTCATCAGATAAATCAAGAAACCGAGACCAGCTCTGTCCACCAATGGCGTGCCATCCCTTCGAGGCAGATGGATTACAGAGGTGAAACAGGCCCTCAAATCCTACCATAAGGAGTTTCATCACATCATCAGTGCGGCCCCCATACAAAGAACCCCGACGGCAGATTGTCGCTTCGGGGTTCTTCTGTATATATGCGCCGGCCAAAACGCCATGTAACAGTATTTCAACCGTACCCTGACGAGGGACACGGACAGACGTCATGCCAATGCGCTCTTGTCACACGGTCCTTCAAATATTGTCCACGGACGAAAGTCACCGCCACCGGAAACAAAGCATACTACACGGATTGTCACACAAATAAGTTTCCGTACATATTCATGGCGAACGATATTCGCACAGACCGGTTTCCGTTCTCCCGAGGGCAAGGGAGTGTTCTCCCGAGAACAAGGACTCGTCCTCGGGAGGACAGAGGCCAGTTCTCCCGAGGACCCGAACAAGGCATCGGGGAAAAAGACAAAGACATGCCACGCCCCATGTCTTTTCCTGATTTCAGTAGACGTTTTTTTGCTTCATTAGCTGAAAAGATTTACACCTTTTCTCTATCCATACTGTTGATGTTTACGGTATCCTTGATTCCATGCTGTGGTTGTTGACACTTTCGCTCAGATG
>JAZURY010000042.1:0-37038 GCA_045606445.1 Bacteroidaceae bacterium | reverse complement strand
AACCAGAGAAAGCATCTTCCCCAATCTCCGTCACCGATTCTGAGATGGAGATGCTCGTGAGGCTGGAGCAACAAAGGAAAGCACTGTTCCCAATCTCCGTCACCGATGGTGGGATGATGATGCTCTTGAGACTGGAGCATTTACAGAAAGCACAGCTCCCAATCTTCGTCACCGATGGGGGGATGGAGACACTAGTGAGACTGGAGCAACCAGAGAAAACATTTTTCCCAATCTCCGTCACCGATTCTGGGATGGAGATGCTTGTAAGGCCGGAGCAACGATTGAAAGCATAGTCCCCAATCATCGTCACCGATGGGGGGATGGAGATGCTCGTGAGGCTGGAGCAACCCCAGAAAGCACTGCCCCCAATCTCTGTCACCGATGGGGGGATGGTGATGCTCGTGAGACTGGAGCAACCAGAGAAAGCACCTCCTCCTATCTCCTCCACCCATTCGGGCAGAGTGATTTCCGTGAGGCTGGAGCAACCCCGGAAAGCCCTGTCCCCAATCTTCTTTATCCACTGAGGTAATTCCACGCTCGTGAGTTCCTTGCAAACCAGGAACGCCGCCTCCTTTATCTCTGTCTCCCATTCGGGTATGATGGCCTTGCCATCCTGGATGTCGTAGCCGTATTCTTTGTATCTTGCCATAGTAGTGTTTTAGGTGCTTTGCGAGCATGAAAGGACACAAAATCTTATATTAAGAGGTTAGATTTACTGCCCGCTTACCTTGGATAATGCCTTTAGTTTTTCTGTAGCAGCTTCAAAACCTTGTTCTGCGGCCTTGGTGTACCATTTTATTGCTTCTGTAACGCTCTGCGTGACGCCATTGCCAGATTCATAGCAACTTCCTAAAGCAAACTGAGCAAATGCCTCACCCTGCTCTGCAGATTTCCTATACCACTTGACAGTCTCGGCAAAATCTACAGAAACGCCAATACCCTTAGCATAGCATTCCGCTAAACAGCACTGGGCATCAGCATAACCCTGTTCGGCAGATTTCCTGAACCATTTCACCGCCTCGGCCGCATCTTGAGATACACCCCGGCCTGAAATATAGCACTTTCCCAAGTTGAACTGACCACTGGCCTCACCCTGCTCGGCAGATTTTCTGAACCACTTGACGGCCTCGGCATAGTCCTGGGGAACGCCACTACCATCCGCATAGCAAGCTCCTAAAGCAAACTGAGCCTGTGCATCGCCCTGCTCGGCAGATTTCCTGAACCATTTCACAGCCTCGGCTGCATCTTGAGATACACCCAGGCCTGAAATATAGCATTTTCCCAAGTTGAACTGACCACTGGCCTCACCCTGCTCGGCAGATTTTCTGAACCACTTGATGGCCTCGGCATAGTCCTGGGGAACGCCACTACCATCCGCATAGCAAGCACCTAAACCGTTCTGAGCCTGTGCATCGCCCTGCTCGGCAGATTTCCTGAACCATTTCACCGCCTCGGCCGCGTCTTGAGATACACCCCGGCCTAAAATATAGCACTTTCCCAAGTTGAACTGACCACTGGCCTCACCCTGCTCGGCAGATTTCCTGAACCACTTGATGGCCTCGGCATAGTCCTGGGGAACGCCACTACCATCCGCATAGCAAGCACCTAAACCGTTCTGAGCCTTGGCATATCCCTGCTCTGCTGATTTACTATACCACTTGGAGGCCTCGGCGTAGTCCTGAGGAACGCCTACCCCCTGGTCATAGCTATATCCTAAGTTGTTCTGCGCTTCTGCATGTCCCTGTTCTGCAGATTTTCTGAACCATTTCACCGCCTCGGCATAATCCACGGCGACGCCCCAGCCTTGAATATAGCACAGACCCAGATAGTTCTGGGCATGAGCATAACCCTGTTCGGCAGATTTCCTGAACCATTTCACCGCCTCGGCCGCGTCTTGAGATACACCCCAGCCTGATATATAGCACACTCCCAAGTTGCACTGCCCCTTGGCATAGCCTTGTTCTGCAGATTTTCTGAACCACTTGACGGCCTCGGCATAGTCTTGAGATACACCCCAGCCTGAAATATAGCAAGCACCTAAACCGTTCTGCGCCTCAGCATAGCCCTGCTCGGCTGACGTGCTATACCACTTGAAAGCCTCGGCGAAATCTACAGAAACGCCAATACCTTTAGCATAGCATTCTCCTAACCTGCACTGAGCCTCTGCATCGCCCTGTAAGGCCGCCTTGCGGTATTCCTCAACTTCTGTGTTCTGACCACTGCAAACCAAAGGCAAACAGGCAAACATAAATACAAAAATCAGATGTAACAAATTGAATTTCATAAAACTAATATTTTATATGACGAATAATGAACCAAGATACATTCCCAGGGACGTCTATAGCGGCGGTTTATGCCCATTCGGAGCAAAAGAAATATTCTTCTCTTACGTTATTTTACCCTTTTGCGCTGGTAAAGATACAAAATATATTTGAAAACACCCCCCATCGTCCACCTTTCCCGTCAAAAGTCAACTAAACCAGGGGCAGAAAGTCAACCCTTTCAGTATGGATTGGGGGGATGTGGCAGGTGGCCAAAGATAGTGCCAGATAGTGTATAATGCTTAATTTCAACATCTTGGATATAACATGGGGAATAATAGTGTCCTCAGTGTCCACAGTCCACAGTCCATTGTTTACGCTACGTTTGATTAAGAAAATAAGTTTATAATATATATATATATATATTATAACGTCTAAAAGCAGTCTTTCATTTTCGGACTGAGGACTGAGGACACTGAGGACACCCCCTCATGCTGTGTAAAGATTTTTTATTAATAATATAGTTAAGAAACAGAGGCGCGCACACATGCCACTGCACTGTTACGATAGAAACACCGACACAGACAGGCATAACACACACTGTTGATTATCAGTGTGTTATAGAATTAGAACCGGAGGAGTAGCAGTACATTTAGAACACCCATCATCGCCCCTCGTTTTGTCTTGGCGGTGCTGACATATTGTCATGCGCCTGCTCATTCATGTTCATGGCTGATTTCATGCGAGGACCGAGCCTTGACGATACGAGGATTTCCCCGCCCAGCACCGTGCAGAGAGGGATGTAAAGGTTTTTTTGGAGAACAGAGTACGGACCCAACCAAGGACCCTCCCCCCTGCCCCTCCCTGTATGGAGGGGAGTAGTTACAACTGTGTAACGCCATCACCCACTTTCTACCCCTAGGGGTAACCCCGCAGGGGGGAGGGGGTGGATAAAACTCTCTGCGCACTCTTGTCGTAACGAAGTTTGCGACCACTCCAGCGCAAGCGTGAAATAGGAAAGGGAATAAATCTCTGCGCTCTTTGCGGTCTTTGCGTGAAATACAAAACGCTATTATCTTTATCTCACGCAAAGGACGCAAAGGACGCAGAACTTCCAATGCAAACTACGCTATCGCTGAAGTAGTCGCCGGCTACGCGCGACAGAGGGCGCAAAGGCTAACTGGGGACGAAGACGATAAAACTATAAGCCAGAAGGACGACAAACACATAAAATGCGCCCTCGGTGCACATTATCTTGCTCTATCTCGCTCTATCTCGCAAAGCGCAAAATTTGTGCAGTATATTTGCAAACAGAAAAAGACCCACCCCCAGCCCAGTCCTCGCGTCGCAATGGGGATTGCTCCCCTCATGGAGCAGAGATTGACATTCAGTCAATCCGCCAAGGACTCCATTCGCCACAAGGGAGGGGAGTAGTTACTACCGACTAAGTGGCCACATCGGCTGTACATTATACTCCCCGCCCTTGGGAGGGGCAAGGGGGGAGGGTCCGACCCTCTCACCTCTCACCTGCTCTTCGCTAATTACTAACTCCTAATTCAAAATTACCACTATAGGAACCTTCAACAACAACTCCACCTGGGGTAAAATCATCAACATCGTAATCACCATCCTCACGGCAATCGCAACTACGTTTGGCACGGCGAGTTGCATGTAAATAAGGACCCACCCCAGCCCTCCCTGTGAGGGAGGGGGAGATTACAGCCGAGTAAGCGGCCACATCGGCAGTACAACTACGAACGGAAAAGTAAAAAACGGAAAACGGAAAACTATGCGGACGCTGCACGCAGCGTCCCTACCTCCCACCTCCCACCTCTCATCCGCTCCAAACTGTCCCCCTGAGACAGGGGGACGAGCGAAGCGGAGGGGGTATGACATCACCGCTCACCCCGCTCACCGCTCACCTCTAACCTTTAACCTTTAATCTTTAATCTATTAACCCTTTAACAAAATCCCCATTCCCCAGTACTATATACTCCCTCCCCTTGTGGGAGGGTACGGGGAGGGGTCCTCTAAAACCTTTATGTCAATACCTTATTCTCTTACCCTGCGCCTGGTAAAGCCGGGCGAACCCGAGGGGGGCAACAAGACCTATCCCCAGGCACAGTACCGCAAAGTAATGAACCTCTCGGACATGGCAAAGCACATGTCCAGCCACTCCAGCAAGTATGACAAGGGCGACGTTATGGCCGTGGCCACCCAACTGACCTCATGCATACGCGAACAGTTGCTTCTTGGCAACAAGGTGCAGTTGGGCGACTTGGGTGCCTTCTCCGTCAGCCTTGTCTCCTCCGCTGCCGACAATGCCGAGTCCTTCTCCACCGCCCTCATCAAGCAGGTGAAGGTGCGCTGGGAACCCAGCAACGAGTTCAAGGACCTTATCAACGAAGCCTCCTTCGAATTCGTGGGCACCCGCAAGGCTCAGGCCGAGGCACGCAAGGCCGAAAAGGAACTGCTGAACCAGTTGGCCACCACCTCTCCCGACGATGACACTCCCTCCGGCGGAGACGACCAGGGCGGAACCGACTTGGGAGACTGAACGTTTAACGTTTAACGATGAGCGGTTAGCGGACTGCTTGCTAATGCTGACAAAGATGGCACCACGCAATGTGATGCCATCTTTATTTATTGTATGCACCTGCAAAGGGGGGTGTCCTCAGTGTCCTCAGTCCTCAGTCCGTTTCTACCGCAAGGCAAAAAGGGGAGCAACCGTCAAGTTGCCCCTGCTGGTCATTGTTATGCTTCTATTTCATTACCGGACGGATAGGATGGTCGGTATTGCGACCCTCTGTACCTATCTTAATCATATCATTGGACATAAACAAAGCGTATGCATTATAGTTCCCTACAGACTTGCTGTTCATGGGGATGGAAGTCCAGTAACTGGCCATTGTATTGTTGTTGCCGAACGGGAAGAAGATGTAGTTTCCGTTTATCTTGCTGATGGCCTTGCATCCTGTGACTCTGCCCAGAGTGGTGTATTCCCATGTGCAGTTGTCCATCAGTTCCTGAATGTCGACTTTTGTAGGCATCTTCCAAGCACCTCCCCACATGGATGCCGCGGCATCATACTGGGCACTTCCGCCAATGCCGCTCATCCATTTGCCGTACGATTCTGTTCGCTGGTTAACATCGGGAATTTTTGGTGTAATACTTGCCCATTGGAAGGTGTATCCAAGTTCTTCGGATGATTTGGCGCCCACGTTGCAGGCAGCCCATTTGATGCCAGAGGGCAAGCCCAGGTCTACCCACTTGTGACCGTCGGCCTGGCCTTGCGAGGGAACGGTTATCATGGCATCATTGTCAATGACAGCACGGACAGCAAAGCCCGACGAGCGCTCGCCTACTCCCATCTCGCCCAAGGCAGCGCCGTAATGGTACTCGTGGGCACCGTTCTTATAAGAATCCTTATGTGGCGTAGAGGTCCAGTAGTTGCCGCATACGGTGGCATTTTCATGCTTGGAACCGTATTCCTTGTGGCCGGTGGCCGGCAGGAAAAGTGTTCTCTTGTTCTTGGTGTTGGTAAATTCCTGTCCCAGACGTCCGTTCTTTTTCACATACTGCGGGAAGGGGCAGTATCTCACCAACTCATCAAACTCCTCCTTGGTGGGCATTCGCCATCCCTTTCCCCACTTGGCAGTGGCCACGTCGTAGGTGGCATTTCCGGAGATGTCGTCCATGTCCTTTCCGTGGGTCTTGCTGTTATCAGGCATGTAGGAGGTCTTGGTTACTGTTTCGCCCCATGCATATAGACCGCCAGGAGCCGATGGGGTGGTAGCGCCGATGTTGCAGGTGGCCCAACGTGTTCCTGAGGGCAGACCCAGGTCTATCCATTCGTGACCATTAGTCTTGCCCGTGACTGGAGCCTGGTCCTTGGGCGGATTTTCTACCACCACAGGACGGATGATCTCGCCCTTTTCTTCCAATATTCTCAGATGACGTTCATTACGGTCTTCAAAAGACTGATTGCTGCTGGCAGCCTCCTGAGTTTGGGACTTTTTCTGTTGCTGTTTGCTGGTGCCAGATGTGTTTTTAGTACCCTTGTTCACATGCTTGTTGACCTCACGGCTCACATCGTTTACCGTTTTCCCCAGTTTCTTTAAAAAACTCTGTGCCGAAGCATCGGTCACTCCCACTGACAGGAACAGTGCCAGTGCCATTCCAATAAATCTTTTCATATGCAGTTGAGTTAAGGTTTGTGTCTGTAATAGTTAGTTTTAGATATCGCAAAGTTAGCAAAAAAAGCGAACCATTGTCCGATTACATCAAAATTATCGTCACAACAGGCACAAAAGTAGGCCAACTTGCCACAAGAACCCTGTTTTTGAGCAGGGAACCCTGCCGATACCTAAGGAAAACCCCGACCATGAAGGCTGCTTATGCGATTTTCTCCCCCCAGTTTTGCCGTATAAAATTATTGTAGTACCTTTGTAGCGCAATAATTTACACACAAAACACGACATGGAAAAGAATTTCAAGAGAACTACCGTCACTTCGGCTCTGCCCTATGCCAACGGTCCCGTGCACATCGGGCACCTGGCTGGCGTGTATGTGCCGGCAGACATATATGTGCGCTACCTGCGACTGAAGGGGCGCGACGTGCTGTTCATTGGAGGCAGCGACGAGCATGGTGTGCCCGTAACAATCCGTGCCCGCAAGGAGGGCATCAGCGTGCAGGAGGTGGTGGACCGATACCACGGCATCATCAAGGACTCGTTCGAGAAGTTCGGCATCTCCTTCGATGTCTACTCGCGCACCAGCGGTCCCATACACCATCAGTTTGCCAGCGACTTCTTCAAGAAACTCTATGAGGAGGGCAAGTTCGTGGAGAAGGTTACGGAGCAGTTCTTTGACGAGGCTACAGGACGCTTCCTCTCCGACCGCAACATCAAGGGCGAGTGCCCCCGTTGCCATGCCGCCGATGCCTACGGCGACCAGTGCGAGAAGTGCGGTGCAACGCTCTCTCCAGAGGAACTCATCAACCCCTACAATGCAGAGACGGGCAACCCCCTGGTACAGAAGGAGACCAAGCACTGGTACCTGCCTTTGGACAAGGACCAGGAGTGGCTGGAGAAGTGGATTCTGGAGGAGCACAAGGAATGGCGACCCAACGTGTACGGCCAGTGCAAGAGTTGGCTGGACGGAGGTCTGCACCCCCGTGCCGTGACACGCGACCTGGACTGGGGTATCCCCGTTCCCGTGGAAGGAGCCGACGGCAAGGTGCTCTACGTGTGGTTCGACGCTCCCATCGGATATATCAGCAACACCAAGGAACTCTGCGACGCACGTCCCGAACTGGGCTCGTGGGAGACCTGGTGGAAGGACCCAGAGACACGTCTGGTGCACTTCATCGGCAAGGACAACATCGTATTCCACTGCATCGTCTTCCCCGCCATGCTCAAGGCCCACGGTGGTTACATCCTGCCCGACAACGTACCCTCCAACGAGTTCCTGAACCTGGAGGGCAACAAGATTTCAACCAGCAAGAACTATGCCGTATGGCTCAACGAATACCTCGTGGACATGCCCGGCCGTCAGGACGAACTGCGCTATGTGCTCACCGCCAACGCTCCCGAGACAAAGGACAACGACTTCACATGGGCTGACTACCAGGCACGTTGCAACAACGAACTGGTGGCCGTCTATGGCAACTTCGTGAACCGCGCCCTGCAACTCACCCAGAAGTACTACGAGGGACGTGTGCCTGCCTGTGGCGAACTGACCGGCTACGACCGCGAAACTCTGGCCGAGTTCTGCGGTGTGAAGGAGAAACTGGAGGCTCTGCTGGAGAACTTCCGCTTCCGCGATGCACTGAAGGAGGCCATGAACCTGGCACGCATCGGCAACAAGTACATTGCCGACTGCGAACCCTGGAAGGTCATCAAGACCGACCCCGAGCGCGTGAAGACCATCATAAACATATCCCTGCAACTTACCGCCAACCTGGCCATAGCCTTCGAACCCTTCCTGCCTTTCAGCAGCAAGCGCCTCAGGGAGATGCTCGCCATGGACACCTTCTCATGGGAAGACCTCGGCAGCACCGCTCTCATGCAGGAAGGACACCAGATGCCCAAGCCCGAACTGCTCTTCACCAAGATAGAGGACGAGGCCATCGCCCAGCAGGTGAAGAAACTGGAGGACACCGTGAAGGCCAACGAGGAGGCCGCCTACGTGGCAGCACCCGTGAAGCCCACCGTATCTTTCGAGGACTTCGAGAAGATGGACATCCGCGTAGGTCTCGTGAAGGCATGCGAGAAGGTGAAGAAGAGCAAGAAACTGCTGAAGTTCACCCTGGATGACGGCAGCGGCCAGGACCGTACCATCCTCTCCGGCATTGCCCAGTGGTACGAGCCCGAGCAACTCGTGGGCAAGCGTGTCCTGTTCATTGCCAACTTCGAGCCACGCAAGATGATGGGCGAGGAATCCCACGGCATGATACTCTCCGCCGTAAACTTCAACGGCGACCTCTCCGTCACCACCACCATAGACGAAGTGAAGGGCGGCAGCCAAGTAGGGTAAGGTGCAAGAGATATCGGCATAAAACATTGCCCGGCGGCAGGAGAAATCTCCCCGTCGGGCAATGTTTTTATGGTAGGTTCTGCAGCCTACCTCTTCTTGCTTTCCAGCGTGATGAGCGGTATGAGCATCTCCTCCAGACTTATGCCTCCATGCTGGAACGTGTCGCGGTAGTATTGGACATAATAGTTGTAGTTGTTGGGATAGGCCAGGAAATCCTGGTTTTGCGCGAAGATGTATGCCGTGCTGATGTTAGGCGCCGGCAGACCGGCCTTTCGCGGTTCACGTATCTCGAATACTTCGCGGGCATTGTAGGCAAGGTTCTTTCCCAACTTATAGCGAAGGTTCGTATTGGTGTTCTTGTCGCCTACCACCTTCACCGGGTTGTATGCGCGTACGGAACCATGGTCGGTGGTCAGGACTATACGGCAATCCGTATCCGCCAATGCCCTGAAAAGGTCTGAGGCTGCCGAATGGCGAAACCAACTCTGCGTGATACTACGGTATGCCGCCTCGCTGTTGGCCAGTTCCCGCACCATGCGGCTCTCCGTCCTTGCATGGCTGAGCATGTCTATGAAGTTCAATACAACGACATTCAGGTCATAGTTCGCCATGGATGGCAACTGTTGGAGCAATTTCTCTGCTCCTGAGGAATCGTTCACCTTATTGTAAGAGAAAGAGTGGCGTTTGCGGAAACGCTCCAGTTGCGTCTGTACCAAAGGGGACTCGTTCAGGTTCTTGCCTTGCTCCGAATCCTCGTCTACCCACAAGTCGGGGAACATGGATTCAATCTCTATGGGCATGAGTCCTGAGAATATGGCATTTCTGGCGTATTGTGTGGCGGTGGGCAGGATGCTGCAATACATGCTCTCCTCTATGTTGAACATGGAAGCAATCTCGGGGAGTATCACTTTCCACTGGTCCCACCTGAAGTTGTCTATAACCACGAGGAAGACCTTCCTGCCCTCGTCCAATGCCGGGAACACGTGGGTTTTGAATATATCGGGGCTCATCAGCGGACGCGAGTCGTCCTGTTCGTGGTTCACCAGTGTCTGCATCCACTTCATATAGTTCTTGCGCACGAACTTGGAGAATTCGTTGTTGGCCTCCCGTTTCTGCATTGCAAGCATTTCCTTCATCTCGCCTGCCACATCCTGCAATTCCAGTTCCCATCGCACGATTGTCCGGTACACCTCCATCCAGTCCTGTATGGTCAGCGAATCGTTTATCTGCATGCTCAGCCGTCCGAAGTTCTGCTGGTAGGCTGTCTGCGTGGCCTCGCTGACTATCTCCCGGCTGTGTATGTTCTTTTTCAGTGACAAGAGGATTTGTGTGGGGTTGACTGGCTTTATGAGGTAGTCGGAAATCTTGGCTCCGATGGCTTGGTTCATTATATTTTCCTCCTCGCTCTTGGTGACCATCACCACGGGCACGGCAGGGTGCAGGTCCTTTATCCGTGCCAAAGTCTCCAGCCCGCTCAGACCCGGCATGTTTTCGTCCAGCAGTATCAGGTCGTACCGTTCCTTCTGGCACATGTCAAGTGCATCGTATCCGTTAGAGGCGGTATCCACGTCATATCCCTTCTTCTCAAGGAAAAGGATGTGAGCCTTGAGCAGATCTATCTCGTCGTCCACCCATAAGAGTCTGTATGTCATAATGTCTTTTGTTTTAGCGGTTAGCGGATGAACGTTGACAGTTTAGTTTTCCGTTTTCCGATTTGACTCCGTCAAATCTGCTTCCGCTCGGGGATGTAGGGACGCTGCGTGCAGCGTCCCTACCACATTCTCGCTTACTCGCAGATTTCCGCTTTCCGTTTTCCGTTTTCATAAGCCGAACGGGAAGTCCTCTTCCTCCTCACTTTCTTCCTCGTATTCTCCTTCCTGTTCCGCAGCGCCCTCGTCAAACTCATCTTCTCCGAATATCTGCGTGCCGTCGTCGATACGCAAATCCTCCGGCACGTCGACGGGGGTGAAGTTCCGGTCATAGAATATCCTGTAATCCTCAAAACTGTATTTGGTTCCTATGAGTTTCAGGTTTTCCTCGAGGATGAGCATGGAACGTATGCCCTCCAGGGCCTGTGCCATGTGCTTGTCGGAATATAGTTTCTGCGCATAGGCGTGAACCTCGTCATAACTTACGAATCCTTTCACCGCCAGCATGCTTATTTCTCCGAGATCGCTGATTTCCAGTTCAAAGTTGCGCACCATGAAGGAGGTGAAGTTGTAGCGTGCCACCTCGAACAGGAGTTGGTCTTCGTCAAGTCCTCCCTTTGGATAAGCCAGCACGAAGGCGAAACTGCCCAGGCGATCATCCCTCAGCGTGTCTGCCATGGCAAGCGAGTCCGCTCCGTCCACTATGCTTCGCCTTGTCCAAAGCGCACCGGCATCCCACTGCTCTTCGTTGAGCAGGCGGCCTTCGCTTATCCCCTTCATTATTTCGGCGGCCAGTTGTGCTATCTCTTCCGCCGAGTACTTCTCAGCAAGTTCCTTCAGCGAAGCGAGGAAACCCTCCCTGTCTCCGGAATACAGTTGGCTCATTGCATGTATGAACATGAAGCGTGCCCTGTGCTTCCCTTCGGGGAAGTTTTCTGACGAGAAGGCATATCCCTCTTTCACATGGGAGTAGTCCTGTGCCATATAGGCATTGTATGCGTCGGCATAGATAGAGTCCTCAAGGTGTCTGCCTCCTCGTGCTATGAGGTCGTATCTCGGGTTGGCCAGCAACTGTGCGTATTGGTTCTGTGGGTATTCGTCTATTACCTTCTGGCGGTAGTATGCCGACTCTTCCTCCATTCCCAGGCGGCCGTCTATGAGGAACAGGTGGTAATATGCGTCAGCCACCTTTTCGTGCTCGGGATAGTCGCCGGTGAAGCGCAGCAGGGTTTTTCGCGCAAGGGGGAAGTTGCCCAACCTTTCCTGTTCAAGCACGCCAGCCTGGAACAGGGCATCGGCAAGCAGTTTGTGAGATGCCGCCATCTGCTCCTCGGTTACCGGTATCTGTTTCAGGTAGAAGGCCTTGTTGCGCGGGTCATTCTCTATGCTGTCCACATTGTCATCCTCCTCATCATATTCATAGCCCGTATCCACAGAAGCATCCTCTTCCATCAGTGCCGCCAGTTCCTCGGGCATATCCCCGTCCATGGCCAAGGTACTCTTGTCGCTCCACCGCCAATAGTCGGTATTCCTCCTTTTGCCCCATTTGCGGAAGAAGGCGTTCTTCCCCTGAACTACAGTGTTGGGGTTGCTGAAATACCATCCCTGGTCTCCCTGCAAGTTCTGGCGTTGGTTGGCGAACGGCGGTTGCATGGGCATTTCGGTGTTCTGCTTCTGGTTTCCGGCGATGTTCTCCGCGTCCTTGCGTTTCTCCTCCTCCTTCTCCTTCTTGATGTACTCCTCGGCAAGGCGTTCTGCCACTGCCTCTCGCTCGGCTTCAGGAAGTTTTGCCAGAATCTGCAGGCTGTCCTGCAATTCTATGACACCCAGTGGTTCTGCCAGCCCTTCCAGGGCCTGTGTGCGCATTTCCACCTCCTTGTACTCATCCTTCTCCTTGTCCATGGCGGCAAGGCATTCCTTGTAGCAACGCGACGCCTCGATATAGTCCTCCTGTTCCCAATAGACAGAAGCCAGGCGCAGGAGCAGAGTTGCCTTCGAACTGCCCCCCTTGCTCTCAAGCAGGCCCTTCTCCCATGCATAGGTGCATTGCAGAGTGTCACCGCTGTTCAGATATATGTTACCTATTGCCAGGTATATCTGGTCGGCATAGTCCTTGTTCTTGCCGCTTCGTGCCATACGCCTGAGTTTGCGTATCATCTTTCGTGTCTGCGTCTTGCTTGCCATTTCCGACTGCAGTACACGTGCGTTGAGGCTCATTTCGTAAGGAGGGTTGGCACGTATCACCTTTTTCAGTGCATCATAAGCCTCCTTCCTCAAGTCCGTTTCCCTGCAGAGTTGCGCCAACAGGTAGTTCAGTCTGGCCTTTGCTATGCCCCCCCCTCTGCTCTTTATGTCCTTCCTCAGCAATGGTATGGCCTCTTCGTATTGACCTGTCTGGATAAGCCATGCTGCACGGCTGTTGTCGTACTGCCTCTGCACCTTCGTGCCAAGACTGTCCTTTGCCATCCTGCGCAAGACGTCCTCGGCGTCGTATGGCCACTCCAGGGCAACGTAGCACCGTGCCAGCCATGCCCGTGCCAGGTTCGCTATTTCCGGTTGGGTGGCATAAAGGCGTATGGTGTAGTTGAAGGTTGATGCCGCCTCTATGAACTCACCTCTGTGGAACTGGCTTTCTCCCATCATCATCCAGGCACGCCACAGGTAGGGGTTGAACTCCTTGCGCGCAAGGTAGTCCTTCATTTCCTGGGTGCGTCTCTGCCCTGGTTTGACCTTGGGTTTCTTCTTTATGCTATGCAGTTTTATTGCCTTCTCGCACTTCTCTATGGCCGTGGCATAGTTGCCTTTGCCCATTTCCGCGGTGGACTTGCTGGTACTGATGTACATGGGCAATAGGCTGTTGTAGTCGTCCCTGTGCCCGTCAGCCTGAGCGTCCTGACCCTTTTCAAAGGCAACTTCGCCGTTGTACATTATATTATAATGGGCCGTCAGCGAATGGTAGAAACGTGTCATGGGCGTGTTCTTTTTCGTCGAACACGAAACAAGGGCCAGTGCCGCTGCCATTATCCATACAAAAGTCACATTCCTGTTTGCCATTCCTAAGTGTGTGCAATGCCTGTCCCTTTACAGGCGCGTTTCTATGCAATAACGTGAAAGGTCCCCTCTTTATTGCCGGCGTTCGCCGATAATGAGGAAAACTTCGTCCTTGAGTTCGTCGGGCAGTTCCACCTGCCTCAGTTGCAGGGAGCGCACCCAACCGGCCACCTCGTCTTCGCGCATGGTATAGAGGACGTATCGGAACTCCTCTATTTCTGGTGGAAGGAATTCGTCGGAGGCAATGCCTCGGAAGCGGTCCAGTTCCTCGTCGTCATAGTATTCCACATCCTTGCTTACGGCAGCCAGGAGACTGTCTTTCTCGCATGTCTCATGCATACCGCAACATTCCGGGTCGGGATTTACTATATCCTGATTTGATGTCGGTTTGTCCTTGTCGCTCATAACAGTGTCAGTTTGAAGCCTGCCTTTTCCAAGTCATTCCAGAAACCCGGGTATGACTTGCTCACCACTTCGGGGTCGTTTATCACAATGCCCGTTCGCAGCAGGGAAACGGGGGCAAAGGCCATGGCCATGCGATGGTCGTCGTATGTATCTATTGCAATATGGTTGTCTGTGGGTGTGCATGCGTCGGTTTCTCCGTCCCACACCAGTGTGCCGTCTCCCTCAGTCTTCACCACGAAACCCAGTTTCCCCAGTTCTCTCTGCAGTGCCGCCATACGGTCCGTTTCCTTTATCCTGAGGGTCTGCAACCCAGTCAACCTGAAGCGTATCCCCAGCAGGCAGCATGTAACGGCAACTGTCTGGGCCAGGTCGGGTTGTTCTACCATGTCACAGGCAAACTCGCCACGTGCGGCCTCTCCCTTGCTTATCCGCACGGTGTTGCCATCAAAGCATGTCGCCACTCCGAGGTTCCCGAATATTCTTGCTACGGAGGCATCACCCTGAAGGCTGTCCGGAAAGAGGCCGGGGAGGGTGACGGCCGCATTCCGGTCAGGAGACAGGGCAACCATCTCATACCAGTAAGAAGCGGCACTCCAGTCATTCTCTATATAATAAGGTATGGGGGTGTACGGAACAGGTTCCACGCAAATAACCCTGTCGGAAACCCATTCTGCCCGGGCACCGAAGCGCCGCATGATGGACAAGGTCATGTCTATGTACGGACGGCTTACTATTTCTCCTGACAATTCCAGGGAAAGTCCCTCTGCCAGCGTCGGCCCTATCATCAGCAGGGAACTTATGTACTGGCTGCTGACATTGCCCTTCAGCACAAGTTTGCCTCCGGACAGTCTTCTGCCCCGTATCCTGAGCGGAGGGAATCCCTCCTTTTCTGCATAATGTATGTCCGCTCCCAGACTTCTCAAAGCATCCACAAGCACGCTGATGGGACGGTTGCGCATGCGCTCCGTGCCTGTGATGACATGTTCGCCGGCAATGGTTGCCAGCATTGAGGCAAGGAACCTCATGGCAGTTCCTGCAGCCTTTATGTCTATTGTCGGGGGCATGTCGCGCAAAGCATCGATGACTACACTGCTGTCATCGCAATCCGAAATGTTCTCTATCGGCATGCTGCTTCCGCTCAATGCGCGTATCACCAAGGCTCTGTTGCTGATGCTCTTGCTTGCTGGCAAAATGATGTTTTCATGTAGAATATCTGGAGCCTCTATGAGCGTTTTCATGTCTTGTAAAGGGGTATTTCCTTATTTTTGCGCACAAATTTACAAAAATATTTGGAGAATACAAAATAAAGTCATACCTTTGCATCGCAAACGAGAAATCGCGAGCATCAAAGCAATAAAGGAACGGGATGTAGCGCAGTTGGTAGCGCACACGTCTGGGGGGCGCGAGGTCGCAAGTTCGAGTCTTGTCATCCCGACCTGAGGGAAGCACCGATAATGGAGCTTCCTTTTTTTACACACAACAGTCCCAGGGATCAGTTGACTCCGCCCCTGCTCAGCGTAGTTCAAACAAGTTTCGCTCTGCTCTCGCTTACTCACAGAACTCGTGCATCAGTTCGGAAATATCAAATCAAATTAAAATTTGTTTGCTATTTCACTCACTTATTCGTACCTTTGCATGTTGTTTTAAGGTAATAAGCGAGATAATTCTATGAAATACGGATTTGACAACGACAAATATATCCGCATCCAGAGCGAGCATATCAGGGAGAGGATAGCACAGTTCCAGGGCAAACTCTATCTGGAACTTGGCGGAAAACTTTTTGACGACCACCATGCCAGCCGTGTCCTGCCCGGCTTCCAGCCCGATTCCAAACTGAGGATGCTGTCACAACTGTCTTCACAGGCCGAGATTATTATAGTAATCAGCGCCGTGGACATCGAGAAGAACAAGGTGCGCCAGGACCTGGGCATCACCTACGATGAAGATGTACTGCGCCTGAGAAGCGAGTTCCAGAACTGCGGCTTCATGGTGGGAAGCGTGGTGATAACACACTTCAACGGCCAGAGTTCCGCCGAAACGTACCGCCGCCGCCTGGAGTCGCTCGGCATAAAGACCTACTACCACTACACCATCGAGGGCTATCCCAACAACGTGGCGCTCATAGACTCCGACGAGGGTTTCGGCAAGAACGACTTTGTGGAGACGGAGCGTCCCCTGGTCATTGTCACCGCTCCCGGTCCCGGTTCCGGCAAGATGGCGGTATGCCTGTCCCAACTCTACAACGAACACAAGCGCGGCGTCTGCGCCGGTTATGCCAAGTTTGAGACCTTCCCCGTATGGAACCTCCCGCTGAAGCACCCCGTAAACATCGCCTACGAGGCGGCCACCGCCGACCTGAACGATGTCAACGAGATAGACCCCTTCCACATGGAGGCCTACAACGAGGTGGCTATCAGTTACAACCGCGACGTGGAAATCTTCCCCGTACTCACCAGCATCTTCGACGGCATCTACGGCACATGCCCCTACAAGAGTCCCACGGACATGGGCGTGAACATGCTCGGTTTCTGCATCTGCAATGACGACGTGTGCCGCGAAGCCTCCAAGCAGGAAATCATACGCCGCTACTATACCGCCCTCAACAAGATGGCCATGGGAGCGATGAACGAGACAGAGGTGAACAAGATACGTCTGCTCATGAAGCAGGCAGGCATCTCCACCGACGACCGCATCACCACCGTGGCGGCCAAGAAACGCGCACAGGAAAGCGGCAACGAGTCTTCTGCCATACAACTGAACGACGGCACCATGATAACCGCAGGCAGCAGTCCCTTGCTGGGCACATGCGCCAGCCTTCTGCTCAATTCCATCAAGCACCTTGCCGGCATTGACCACGAACTGAAACTCATACCCCAGGACTTCATCGAACCCATACAGAAGACCAAGGTGGACTATCTCGGCGGCAAGAACCCGCGCCTGCACATGGACGAGGTGCTGGTGGCCCTCAGCGTCCTGTCGCTTAACGATGCCAACTGCCGCCGTGCCCTGGCCATGCTTCCCGAACTGAACGGCCTCCAGGCACACTCCACCGTGATGCTGAGCCAGGTGGACCAGAAGATACTGAAGAAACTGGGCATATCCCTGACCTGCGACCCTGCAAGCAAGAAGTAAGAAGATGAAAGACCTTCCACGCGACCCCTTCATGCTCATGAGCCTCATCAACATGAAACTCAGAGACTACTACCCCACTCTGGATGCCCTGTGCGAGGACATGAACATAGAGAAGGAGGTACTCACCACCACACTGGGCAGCATAGGCATGGAGTACAATCCCGACACCAACAAGTTCTGGTAGAAAATGAAAGAGACAAAAGTATTACTCATAACCGGTTATCTGGGCAGCGGCAAGACAACCCTGCTGAACCGCATACTTAATAATAAAAGAGGTATACGCTTTGCCGTCATCGTCAACGACATCGGCGAGGTGAACATCGATGCCGACCTCATACAGAAGGGCGGAGTCGTTGACCAGCAGGACGACTCTCTGGTTGCCCTGCAGAACGGATGCATCTGCTGCTCGCTGAAGATGGACCTCGTCCTGCAACTCCGCGACCTGATGAAGTCCGAACGCTTCGACTACATTGTCATCGAGGCCTCAGGCATCTGCGAACCCTCCCCCATAGCACAGACCATCTGTGCATACGAGCAGTCCCTGGACCTCAACACCTTCAACGCAGGCCCCATCACGCACATCCCCACCCTGGACTGCATCTGCTCCGTGGTGGATGCACTCCGTCTGAAGGACGAGTTCGGATGCGGCCTGGACCTTACAGGCAATAGCATAGCCGAGGACGACATCGCCAACCTCGTCATCCAGCAGATAGAGTTCTGCAACACCATACTGCTCAACAAGGCCGATGAGGTAACGGAAGAAGAACTGGGACGCATACGCTCCATCCTGCACACCATACAGCCCAAGGCCGACATCATCCCGTGCAACTTCTGCGATGTGGACCTCGATCTCCTGCTCAACACCGGCATGTTCGACTTCGAAACCGTTGCCACCTCGGCAAAATGGATTGAGGAACTGGACAAACCCCACCATGAGGAGGAGCATCACCATCACGAAGACGAGCACGAACACGAACACGAAGACGAACATCACCACCACGAGCACGAGCACCACCATCACCACCATCACGAAGACGAGCACCATCATCACCATCACCACGAGGAAGATGGGGAAGCATGCCCGCATTGCGGACACCATCATCACCACGATGAAGACGGGCACTGCTGTTGCGGACATCATCACGATGCGGAACATCCGCATGGCGACGAATACGGCATCAGCACATGGGTGTTCTACAGCCGCCGCCCTCTGAACCTAGGCAACTTCGACCACTTCGTGGCACGCCAATGGCCCAAGAGCATCGTCCGCGCCAAGGGCATGTGCTACTTCAAGGGCGAGGAACACATGTGCTACCTCTTCGAACAGGCCGGCCGACAGGTGTCCCTGCATCAGGCAGGACAATGGTATGCCACCATGCCCGAGGAGGAACTCAAGCCCATCCTGGCACGCGACCAGAGGTTGCAGGAAGATTGGGACCCCACCTATGGCGACCGCATGCAGAAACTCGTCTTCATAGGCATACACATGGACATCGAAGACCTGCGCCAGAAACTGGAGGCATGCCTCACGGACTAAAAGGCAGGTTCTATAAATTAGTTACCTAAAAACGGAAAGAATATGCTTGACCTGATAAAAGAACACCCCATACTGACGGGCTGGCTCTGCTTCGTGGTGCTGGTGTACCTGTGGGCCTACCTCGATTACGCCTACTACCGCTACAACATCAAGGACAAGGCCATACAAGTCTACGAGGCACTGACCGAAGAGGAATAGCCAAGTCCGCTTTCTGTGCTTTATTTGCTATTTCGCTCGCTTATTCGTACCTCTGACATATCGTCTAAAGTACTCCCGCTCGGATTTTCTCAAATAAATTTGGAAAATCGCTCGCTTATTCGTACCTTTGCACCCGCAAAAGACTAAAAGTCAGCAAATAATCCCTGCGAATAACCCAATAACAACACATAAAGACACATAATTATGACAAAGCAAGAACTTGTACGTGCCATTTCTCACGAAACCGGCATCGACCAGCCTACCGCCCTGGCTTCTGTTGAGGCCCTCATGAATATCATCAAGGAAACCATGGCAAGCGGCGAGAACGTGTACTTGCGTGGTTTCGGTACCTTCAACCTGAAGAAGCGTGCCGCCAAGACCGCCCGCAACATCACCAAGAAGGAGACTATCATCGTGCCCGAGCACTACATCCCCGCCTTCAAACCCTGCCCCGAGTTCCAGAGCAGAGTGGCCGAGGTGAAGGAAGTAAAGGATTAAATCTCCGTCGCTTTCGGATACAGAAGGACAGATGCCCGCATAGGTGTCTGTCCTTTCTTATAGATAGGTCGGTATTGCAATCCTGAAGAAAATATAGTTCATTCAACATAGATATATAGTCCCTGATAGTGCATAATTCAAAAAAAAGGCGTACCTTTGCACCATCTAAGTTGCGCTTGTGGTGGAATTGGTAGACACGCCAGACTTAGGATCTGGTGCAGCGATGCGTGTAGGTTCGAGTCCTATCAGGCGTACTAAACAAAGAGGAGTCATGGTGGCTCCTCTTTACTTTTTCTTCACCCTACCCACAAGATGTTTTTGTCCGTCCGATGGTCTCTTCTTACTGTCCCGGACGACAAGGGCGTGTCCTCAGGACGACAAGGGCGTGTCCTCAAGGAGAACATGCGCGTGTTCTCACAGACAACAAAATTGCCCTCATCAGAAAGCCCTGCCCATGCCGACACGACAACAGTAATCCGACCTCACTTCCTTCCGGACATCACTATGGCAGGAATGAGCATCAGGTAACCGGCGAGGCACAGGAGGGGCGCGAGGATTATCCTCCGTGCGGAGAAGATGTCGGGACAGAATGTTTCGTTGGTACTGCCCTCTCCTGTCATGAGCAGGAGGCCCGACAGGATGAGGGATACGGCAAGGGCGGAAACGACATAGTGCGTGCGTTCCACGAAGAGGCGTTTCAGGGTCATAGGCATTATTTTGATATTTGTTCGGGGAAATAGGTACTGAGAAGTTCTTTCCTGTCGTAATGGAACAACATGGACACGGTCCTTTCCATTATACGGTTCCAACGGTATTCCGTGAAGGCGGAACCGCGACGGCGCTCGGGGCGCAACGTGCCTATCCATTCCAACCACTCCACCGAACGGGAGAGCATGTCCGCGGCAAGTGCATCGGCCTCCTCGTGCTGCCCCGTTTGGTAGAGGCAACGAAGCATGGACAGGGCGGCATCGTCGTAGGGCACGACCTGCGGAGGCATTTCCCTCTGCCATTTGCGCACCACGGCCAAGGCGCGCTCTCCGTCTCCCTGCCCCAGCAGGGCGTCTATCAACGTGGCCATCTTGTGCTGATGACCGTATGCCATCTTCCTTACATCATAGTCGGCATAGACATCAGTGTCGGACAGGCCTCCGTAGGAGAAACGCTCCATAATGTTGCTGTACAAGCGCTCCACGTCCACACGTATTTCCGTTTCCAGACTGTCCGAGGGGGCGATGCGGTACAGCAGACCTTCGAGCACAAGATGAGGTTTCAGATATGCCACATCATCCATGTTCATGGACGTAGTCACATACAAAGGCCTGGTTTCATCGGCATTTACGAGGAGTTGGAGTATCAGCAGATCGCTCTTGAACAGCATGTCCTTGCCGGCAAAGGACAGGGGCATGCGTTTGCCCGACTTCTGCACGGCAAAGGCCGTGTCGGTGGGGATGCAGCGTATGTCCAGTGTTTCCCATTCGTCCTCGCGTCCGCAGGCAAGAGCCTTCACATACCGTCGCAGGCGCACATCCTCCTCGCTCATGCCGTCCGTGCGGTTGAACACCCAATGCCTCAGTATGTTGGCCATATCGAACGGTTCTTCGCCCAGAATTCTCTTTAGCGTGTGAGGTTCCTGCCTGTAGAGGGCAAGGACCCTGTCGTGCAGTTCGGGCTCTATCCGCACCACGTCGTTGTTGCCATAACTATAGTCTTCCGTTTCCCATCCCAAAGGGAAAGCCGGAGAGCCGTAGGCTGGACGGAGCATCTGCTCCACGTACCAGTCGGCACCGGCATAGGACAGATTGCATGCCCTTGCCTCCGTGCGCTTCCCCTCCACTTCCTGAACATACCAAAGCGGGAAGGTGTCGTTGTCGCCGTGGCAGAAGATGATGGGACAGCCCTCCACGGGTGCCGTCTCCAGATAGTTCCGTCCGAAGTCACGGCAGGTATATCGTCCGCTACGGTCGTGGTCGTCCCAGTTCTGGTATCCCATCTGTATGGGCACGAGCAGAGACAGGAGCACGCCGGCAACAGCCGAGGTGCGCTCTCCCAACTTCATGCGCCTCAGCAACGATGCCACCGCACCGGTGCCAAGTCCCACCCAGATGCAGAAGGCATAGAAGGAGCCGGCATAGGAATAGTCCCTCTCCCTGGCCTGCAGGGGTGTCTGGTTGAGATACAGGACTATGGCTATTCCTGTCATGAAGAAGAGCCAGAAGGTGACGAGGAACTGTGCCCTGCCCTGAGCGCCCCGCCTGCGTTGCCACACCATGCCCAACAGTCCCAAGAGCAGGGGCAGGGCGTAATAGACATTACGTCCCTTGTTCTCCCTCAGGTCGGAGGGGAGTTTGTCCATATCGCACACCAAGAGCAAACCGTCCACGGCATCTATGCCCGTTATCCAGTTGCCGAGCTCCGTCTCTCCGTTGCCGAGGATATCATTCTGCCGGCCGACGAAGTTCCACAGGAAGTACCTTATATACATATAATATAATTGGTAGGACACGAAGAAACGGATGTTTTCCTTCATCGTGGGTCCCTCCACGCCTCCCATCCACTGTTCGTAGGCCTGGGCATGACGTGACGAGTGCATACGGGGGAAGAGCATGTTGTTGTCGTAGACGTACTCCAACTTATTGCCCGCGTCCACATACTTACCCGTCTTCTCCGACTTGCGCCAGACGGTCTCTCCCTCCTTGCGCTTGGCAACCATAAAGTCACCCTTGCGCTCGTATTCGGGCTTTGCCTTGTACGTCGGGCCGTAGAACAGGGGGTTATCCTCGTACTGCTCCCTGTTGAGGTAGCGCTTCAGGGCGAAGACGTCCTCGGGGGAATTCTCGTCCATAGGCGGATTGGCGGCAGAGCGGACAAGGATTACGCCATAGCAACTGAAACCGACCAGTATCAGGGTCACACAGGACAGGACAAGCCTTCTTGTACCGCGCCAGCGCCACAGACCCCAGGCAATCAGTACGGAAAGCAACAGTATAAAGGCAAGAAGCCCGGAATTGAATGGAAGTCCCAACAGGTTTACGGCCAGCAGTTCTGCCCTGCCAGCCAACCACAACACTCCGGGTATGAGTCCGTAGAGTATGCCGCCAAGCAAGGCAAAACTTATTAGCAATGCCTTGCAGATGCCCCACATGCCCACGTTCCGCGTTCTACGGAAGTAATACACCAGCACCATGGCCGGTATGCAGAGCAGGTTCAGCAGATGCACACCTATGGACAGACCTATGAAATATGATATGAGCAGAAGCCAACGGTCAGAACCGGGGGCATCCGCCTCCTCGTCCCACTTCAGCATGAGCCAGAACACCAGGGCGGTAAGGAAACTGGAATAGGCATAAACCTCCGCTTCCACCGCAGAATACCAGAAGGAATCGCTGAACATGCAGGCCAGTGCGCCCACCAGTGCGGAACCTTCAATCAGGAGGAGGTCCTGCATACGCTCCACCTCGCCATAACCGCATATCAGACGGCGCATCAGGTGGGACACCGTCCAGAACAGAAGCATGACGCACCCGGCACTGAGCAGGGCAGACATGATGTTCACCATGTATGCCACTTGGGACGGGTCGGAGGCAAACTGGGAGAAGATGTTGGCCGTAAGCATGAAGAAGGGTGCGCCTGGCGGATGGCCTATCTCCAGTTTATAGGCGGAAATGATGAACTCGGAGCAGTCCCACAGGCTTGCCGTAGGCTCTGCCGTAAGACAATAGACCGTGGCGGCAATGGCAAACACCACCCACCCCATGATGCGGTCTACAAGATTGAATCGGAACTTTTGCATGATTGCACGGATTTGGTTTCTCCGGCAAAGATATGAAGGAGCGGCGTACCTTCATGCAAAACCTACCTTACATTACCCTTACAATTACGCGAGGAAGCAGCACAGCACTGCGCTTGCGTCATCAGTTCTGTGCAAAATCGCCCTTTTCATCGGCAAGGATATATTCCCGTCCTCTCTTGTTCTCTATCTTGAACGAAGACGATTGTCTTGCCATAGAGGACTTCATCCTGCTTATGAATGTATAGAAAGAATCATCGGGATTGTCCTTCTTGGGCCATAATGCCGAGCAGATTTCCTCCTTGGAAAGGGTGCGGCCGGGACTGGCAAGGAACATGTCCATGAGTTGTTGCTGCATGGGAGTAAGCACCAAGTCGGCACGCGACGGTTCATCGGCTACCAGCGTGGCACGCACAATCCTGCCGTTTGCAAGCATGAAGGCGAGCAACATCAGGCCAAGGAAAAAAGAAGCCATGGGCCATGCCATGCCGGCGTGACCGAAAACGCTTGCCATGGAGGGGTTGGCAAAAGCCCTTACCGCCAAAAGAACATCCCTGCCGTCGGCTCCGCAACCAGCCACCGTGATTGTGTCGCTGACAATACGCGCATGGGTGGTTCCGCCATTGCATTGCCCACCGACCTGAGCCAGTGAATAGGATATATGTGCCGTGTCGCGCAAGGATGGGATGCGCAGGAACCTGGCAAAGCCATGGTGAGTACCGTCGAAAGTGAGCATTGGGTTGCCGTGCATGCAGGACAGGGAGTCGAGCATGGCATCCACTCCCTCATCCGCCACCGTCGTACGTTGCAGGGCCTGGTTCAGGTCCTCCACCATCTCTGTCTTGGCCTGACTATAGCACCTCCAACCGACAACAATGGAGACCATTATCAGCAACAACGGGAATATGACCATATAGCGCAGATGCTTCATAGCAGTATCTATATTACTTATTTATATGTGTTTTCATCATCTTGCCAACAACTTGCGGGCCGTTTCTATCAGCGTATCCTCGCCCTTTGCCACATCCCCGGCCTTCAATTCGCATGGTATGGTGGGAGCGATGCCGAATTCTATGTGGCGCTTCTCCCTGTCGTACTGGGGACAGGCGCTGAAGCGCACCAGCCATCCGTTGGGCAGTTCGCTGGTAAAGGGCATGCCGCTACCGCCTCCGGTACTGTCTCCCAGGGTACGGACATTGGGGCAACAGAGCATATCGCGCACGAAAGTGTTTGTGGCGCTATAGCATCCGCGGTTGGTAAGCACTATGGCTGGTTTCTGCCAGCGCACCGTGGTGTTGGGTTCAAGGTATTCGGGCGTGAGGTCGGAGAAATCGGAATGTCCAGTACCCGTCTTGTGCGAGCGGTAGCCCGTCAGGATGCGCTCGTTGGTAAAATGCGATGCAAGCCTTTGGGCATAGTCCAACTGCCCGCCGCCATTGCCACGGACATCTATTATCAAGCCCGAGCAGAGGCGCAGATGGTGCAGCACCTCGGCAATGTTGCCCTCGCCTATTGCAGAAGAGAAACTCTTGTAAACGATGTATCCCACATTGTCATCCAGGATGCGGTAGTAGAGCCCCGAGGCTATACGATAGTCCGTACCGAGATAGGAATCCCTGATTTCATCGTTGAGATTGGAGGGATAATCCTCTTTCCATGCCCAATAGCGTCCCACGTCGGAAGCAGTGTACAGGTTGACATGCCCGTCGCGCAACTCGGCAAGCATGTTGCAGAGAACCTCCTGCAACTGGGCGGAACTCATGTTCTTGTCCAACTTGCCACGATACCTTGCATGCACCTCGTCCCAATCCAAACCGATGGCCTCTGCCTTGTAATCCAGGAAACAATAGTGTTCGTCGATAATCTTCCAAAGGGCCTCCATATTGCCCTCGGGGGTATTGTCGAACTGCACCTCATCGACACACGAGGCGAGCGTCAGGGTTGAGAATAGTATTATAAAACGGAAAACGGAAAACGGAAAACGGAAAACTGCGAGTAAGCGAGAGCAGAAGCAAAGTCCACTTTGATTATGCCGAGCGGAAGCAGATTCGACAAAGTCAAAACGGAAAACTGTTAGGACATACCCCCTCCGCTTCGCTCGTCCCCCTATCTTAGAGGGACAAAGGAAATGGGAAGCGGGAAATACAGCCTTCTTTCCAGTTGTCCGGGTTCTCAAAAACATATTCTTCATATTTCCTGTTTCTGCTTTTATTTTACGTTGCCTCCTCTTGTTCTCGGACACGGCAGCCGTGTCCCTACAGGCATGCCTTCGCTTTCCGTTCACGCCCCCTCCCTTCAGGGCGAACGAGGTCTTTTGAAGAAGCACTGAATGTGCTTCTGTGCCTCGTGAGGGGAGAACTACCCAGTTCGACGCGCGGACTGGCTGGGGGTGGGTCTTTTTCCTTATTCCGTTCTAAAGTATCACGTCTGCCGCCTTGCGTTCCTCACGCCCCACCTTGCGGAAATGCCGTACAAAGCCTATCATGAAGGAGTGGGAGCGGTCGTGCATCTTTATGCCGTTGACATGGCTCTGCCTGATGTCGCACAGATAGCCTGCCCTCATCACCATGTGCCTGCCCAAGGGGATGTCTACCGTAATTTGTTGCCACAGGCTGAAGGCATTGCCGGGATGGGAAAAGCACAGATTGCCATTGGTGTACCCCTCTCCTATCTCATAATAACTTTGGCCGAACTGAGGAGAAAACATCACACCCGCCAAAGGCATGTTGGCCTGATACCTCAGTGCCAGGTCCTGTCCCCAAAGGCGGAACCTGTATATTGCCATGACGGAAGCGGAAAGGTCCGCTCCCAACCTGCCCTGTGCGGGATTGTTTCCGCCACGGGAGTTATAGAGGAAACCTGCATCGGCCCCCACCGCACCGCCTGCCATCAGGCGGAGGCCCTGCAAGGGAGTCCAGTTGTAGTGCCACAGGGCATCGTATCCTATATGCCCGCCCCAGTCCGTTGCCGTACCCGAGACGTTGTTGCTATGCGAGAAGGTTCCCTGCCATAGACTCTGGAAGGATATGCGGCGGCCGGCCAGACGTGTCATGCGGAGGGTCTCCCTGAGCAGGGATATCTGGAAGCCGACGTAGTTCTGTGGCGAGAGGTAGGTATCCAACTGATGCGACGAACCCACACCAAGCATGAAGGCATGGGAACGTATGGAATCCCCTGCCGTCTGTGCATGTACGCAGACGCAGGGCAAGATGATAAATATCAATATGGCAATGGCGTTCTTCATCAAATGGCGCACTTATACAAGGTTCAATCAAACAGATGCATCTGCCCTGTCATTTCGTCGGCAACATCCTGCTGGCTTTTGCCGGCATCGGGGTCTTCATCTATGATTTCCCCGTTTTCATCAGTCTCTTCCCCATTAGGTTCCTCGGGGAAGCGCAATGGTTCGAGTTCCACCACTTCTGCCACGTTCAGCGTGGTAATGCGCTTGCCACGGGCCTTGAAACTCTTCACTCCGATGAACTCCTCGGCATCCAGTTCGATGGGTTCACGGAAATCGTCCACTCCACCCATGGTCACCTTTATGCGGGGATATGCCGTATCGGTAAGCAACAGCAGTTCGTTATCGGGGTTCTCACCGAGGAAGTTCTGCCTGCGCGGTGTCGCCTCCATGGGGAAACGCTTCACATAGGCATAGCCGTTCTGGTCCTTATCGAAGAGCACTGCCGTCCAAACCTTGGCCGAGTCGTACTTCTCTATACGCAGGATATTGCTCTCGTAGTGGTTGTTTGTGTCGAAGTTGGTAACGTAGAACTCACCGCCTGGCAGTACAACAAGTATCTGGTCGTCGCTCTGGAACTCGCCCAGATATTCGCCCTGCTCGTCGTAGTTGATACGGTTTATGTCGGGGTCCCACCACACCTTACGGCCTCCCAGGGTACTGCCGCCGTGGCTCTTGAGTGTGACACGGGCAATCTCGTTCTTCGAGAGCAGATTACCCATGGAAGCACGTCCCTTGATGGCAAGCAGGGAGAAGTCGTAGTCGAAGAACACCTTCTTCAACTTCGGGTTGGGTTTCATCACCACCTTTATCACCTCGGCCTCGCCGTTGGGGTTGGCGGTAAAGTATAGCACACGGCTGCCAGGAGTTCCCTTGGTGAGGTCATACTCGCGGTCGCGTGTCATGCTGGTAACGTTGAAACGCTTCACATAGTAGTTGCCTGCCTTGCCGTCGCGGTACACGGCATTGTAGATGATGCGCGTGTCGCTCTTCTTGAAGATGGCCACGTGGATAATCTCCACCTTGCGTTTCTCCTTCTTGGAACGTTCGGTTTCACCGACGAAAATCTTGTCGGCCACCTTCACCACCTTGTACGTACCGTCCTTGTAGAAGATGATGACATCGTCTATGTCGGAACAGTTGCAGATGTACTCGTCCTTCTTCAGCGAAGTGCCGATGAAGCCCTCCTCGCGGTTGATGTACAGTTTCTCGTTGGCCTCAACCACCGTAGCGGCGGAAATGGTGTCGAAGTTCTTTATCTCCGTCAGGCGCGGATGGTCCTTGCCGTACTTCTCCAGGATGAACTCGAACCATTTGCAGGTCACCTCCACCATATTGGCCAGTTCCCGGTCTATCTGTGCCAGTTCCTCGCGGATGCGGGCCATCAGTTCCTCGGCCTTGTCCTTGTTGAACTTCAGGATGCGGGCCATCTTTATCTCCATGAGGCGCAGGATGTCGTCCTTGGTAACCTCGCGCACCATCTTGGGATACCATGGCGTCAGGCGTTCGTCAATCCATTCGCAGGCCTCGTCCATGGTCTTGGCATTCTCGAACTTCTTGTCCTTATAGATGCGCTCCTCTATGAATATCTGTTCCAGGGATGCGAAGTGCAACTGCTCCAACAACTCGCCCTTGCGGATAAGCCTTTCCTGGCGCAGGAGTCCGAGGGTATTGTCCACGGAACGGCGCAACACATCGCTGACGGTAAGGAACTGAGGTTTCCTCTCGTCGATGACACAACAGTTGGGACTTATGCTCACCTCGCAATCCGTGCAGGCATACAGGGCATCTATCGTCTTGTCGGAAGATGCGCCGGGGGTAAGGTGCACCAGTATCTCCACATTGGCGGATGTCATGTCCTCCACCTTGCGCACCTTTATCTTGCCCTTCTCGGCAGCCTTCAGTATGGAGTCGATGAAAGTAGAGGGTTTGGATGCCGTACCTGTGGTCTTGCCGAAGGGAATCTCCGTAATGGCCAGCGTCTTGTTGTCGCGCTTCTCTATCTTGGCTCTCACACGCACCGCACCCCCGCGCTGACCGTCGTTGTAACGGCTCACGTCAATGCTGCCGCCCGTGGGGAAGTCGGGATACAACTGGAACTCCTCGCCATGGAGGTATTTGATGGCAGCCTCGCAAATCTCCCCTACGTTGTGTGGCAATATCTTGCACGACAGGCCCACGGCAATGCCTTCCGCTCCCTGAGCCAGAAGCAGGGGGAACTTTACGGGCAGGGCCACCGGTTCCTTGTTGCGTCCGTCATAACTCAGTTTCCATTCCGTAGTTTTGGGATTGAAGACCACATCCAAGGCGAACTTGGACAGGCGTGCCTCAATGTAACGGGCCGCGGCCGCATCGTCGCCGGTGAGGATATTGCCCCAGTTTCCCTGGCAGTCAATGAGCAATTCCTTCTGTCCCAACTGTACCAGGGCGTCCTTGATACTGGCATCGCCATGGGGATGGAACTGCATGGTGTGACCAACAATGTTGGCCACCTTGTTGTATCGGCCGTCATCCATGCGCTTCATGGAGTGCAATATACGACGCTGCACTGGCTTGAAGCCATCGCCGATATGCGGCACGGCACGCTCCAGGATTACATACGAAGCATAGTCCAGAAACCAGTTCTGGTACATGTTGCTGAGGTGGTGCACTGTCCCACCGCTTTGTTGTTTGTTGTCTGCCATTTTACGGGAATTTCCGTACAAATATACGAATAAACGAGTGAAAAAATATCAAGCTCGCTTGAATATTTTCTCTCAACGAGTGAAAGTATATTCGAGTTTATCTCAAATATACAAATAAACGAGTGAAAAGATATCAAACTCTCTTGAATATTTTTCCCAACGAGTAAAAGTATTCAAGCATCCCTGACATTATTTCACGTGTTTCTTCGTATCTTTGCCCGTATGAGACACATGTTTGCCCTGCTCATTATGCTCCTGCCCCTGACATCAGTTCATGGGCAGAGGTTCCGCGTGGCAACATGGAACATAGAGAATGCCTTTGACACGGTTCACGACGAGGGCAAGGACGACCACGAGTTTCTACCACATGCAGAACGCCGGTGGCATAGCGGACGCTACTGGCGCAAGTTGCGTGGTATCACCCAGACTCTGGCGGCAATGGAACTGCCGGCACTGGTGGGCTTTCAGGAAGTGGAGAACGACACCGTTCTTCGCGACCTGACACGCCGCACGGCCCTTTGGCCAGCCCGCTACAAGTATGTCATAACAGACAGTCCGGACGAACGTGGCGTTGATGTGGCGCTTCTGTACAACCCAAAGGTATTCTCACTCCTGTCGTGGCATGCCGTACGCATACCCTCTCAGGAGCATGGCCTGCGCCCGACGAGAGACATCCTTGTTGCCAACGGCATGGTGGGCAAGGACACCCTGTACGTCTGCGTGGTACACTTGCCAAGCAGGCGCAACAACGATGCAGTCACACACCAAAACCGCGCCTTGGCCGTGCACACATTGTGCAACATCCTGGACTCGCTAAAAGGACGAAAAGTAATGATAATGGGCGATTTCAACGCAGAACCAGGCGATGAAATCTTCACTTCCATGTCCAAGTACGCCACGTCTCTGATACCTACAGGCAGGAAAACATCTAACGACAAGCGTGGCACCTACTACTTCCGTGGTATATGGGGTTATCTGGACCATATCCTTGCAAGCCCCGAACTACACCGGCACTCCCTTGGCAAAGCCACAGAGTGCCGCTTCCCCTGGCTTCTTAGGACAAAGAAGCAAATCCCCCATCGTACCTATGGAGGCACAAGTTATCTCGGCGGACTCAGCGACCACCTCCCCCTAACCGCCGACTTCTCGGTACCATAAGGACCTTAAAGACCTTAAAGACCTTAAGGACCCTAAATCCCCTAAATCCCCTCAGTTCATCGTTCCCCCGCAAACATCCTGTCCAGCATCTGCTGGGGGAACGGGCATGGCTCGCCACGGTGCTTTGCCAACTGGAACTGCTGGCAGGCACGCACCACAGAGTCTTCCTCAAAGCACTTGAACAACGTGCTTTTCAGTTCATCAAGACGTGCCACATCCTTTTCCGCAAACAATCCGCACTCCGCATAACTCACATCCTTCTGTGGCATGACACCATGGTAGTAGTAGGACCACACAAGGAATTGCATGCACACATCCGGAGTCATCAGTATCTCACTCATATCATCAATCTATTTTTCGTGTTCTTTCCTCTGTTGGGACACGGCAGCCGTGTCCGGCATCTCAGATTTCCTGTATTGGAGTATTCGGAATACTCGGAATACTCAGAGTACTCAGACTTTCCCGAGGCATCTAACCGTTTCCGTTTTAATCCACTCCGTCGTCTTGAATCTGCTCCCGCTCGGCAATGTAGGGACGCTGCTCTCGCTTACTCGCAGTTTTCCGTTTTCCGTTTTCCGTTTTCACATTTCCGTTTCCCTCACCTCTCCCCGGCCCATCCCAGCGTATAGACCTGCACCCGCACCGTGGGGAAAGTTTCCCTTAATGCACGTATGCTGTCGCTGATGGTTGCCCCGGTGGTCATGATGTCGTCCACCAAGAGCACGATCTTGCCGTCCAGATTTGTCCGTCCTCTCTTGGCAACGAAGATGCCGCGGGTGTTCTCCTGCCTTTGGCTGGCCGACTTATGCGTCTGTGTCTCGTTGCTTTTCCTCCTGACAAGCACATCCAAGCACAATGGGATGGCTGTTGCATCGGCCACGCCGCGTGCTATCCACTCTGCCTGGTTGTAGCCACGCTTCAAACGTCTCTTCCATGACAGAGGCACAGGTATCACGTAGTCGGCATTCTGTCCCAAGCCACGGGCATGCCACACGGGGAAAGACAGGCGAGCCAACCTCTCCCCCAACTTCGGACATCCCTTATACTTTATCGCTATGAATACGTTGTGAAAATCCGAGGAAGCATTGTAATAAAACGAACTGCCTGCCGCCTCCACATCGTGCTTGTCCCACAAGAGGCGAAGCAATGGGTTGTCCGTGGTACTCTCCCATGTTACCGGCAACATCCGGCAAAGGCACACATTGCACAGGTCCTGTTCCGTGCCGTCCAACTCGGCGCCGCACACCACACAATGGCGTGGCAGAAGCAGGTCAGCCAATGTACGCCAGAAACTCATCCGGTTTGTCGTTCATGATAAGTTCCGATGGGAAGTCCGTTTCCTCTATCAGTTCCCACAGATACCTGTAGTCGGCAATGGAGAAGGCCGTATGTGCATCGCTGCCCAGTATCACGGGAATGCCGTGCTTACGGCTCAGGCGCAGGATCTCCACGTTATTGGCCCTGGCCTGCACCTTTCCTCTCGAAGGGATAAGACTACTGTTGTTTATCTCCAGCAGCGTCCGGCTCTCCCCTGCCGCCAGCACTATGGGTTCAAAGTCCAGTTCTGCCGTACCGTCGCCGGGGTGCGATATTATCTGCACCCATGGATTGCGCACCACGTTTATCATGCCCTGCGTGTTCTCCTCGCGTGTCCCTCCCTTCCAGCAGAGCGAGTGTATGCCGGCAATGCGCAGGTCCAGCATACGATAGTAGTACTCATCCAAATCCAGCGTGCCGTCCTTGTCCAGAATATTGAGTTCCGCACCAAGCATCAGTTTCACACCATACATCTCGCGCGGCACGACATGAAGGTTGCGGAAATATATGGGGTCGCACGTGCCGGGGATACCGGGTGCATGTTCCGTTATTCCCAGTATCTCCAAGCCACGCTCAGCGGCCTCGCGAGCCATTTCCTGCATCGTGCTGTAGGCATGGCCTGACACTATGGTGTGCGTGTGCACATCCAGTTTAGGTATCAGTTGCATTATGCCTCGGCCTGTGGGGTTGTGGGTACCTGCGGTGCGGCATTGCGCGGGAAGCGCAGATTGTCGCGCATGAACTGCTGCGGGTTCACCAACGGCAGCATGGCACGGGGGAAACCGGCGTCGTCGGTGCGCACGGCCAGGATGCCACGGGCTGCGCCTATGGTGATGTCTGTCAGGTGGTGCACCAGACCTACGGGCAGTATCCACTGGTCACCGTTCAGGTCATACATGGACGACCATGACTCGCGGGAGAACTCGAAGACGGTCTCCACACCCAGCATCATCTGCGTGATGTCGTTCTTCTTGTATTCTATGTTCAGCAGACAGCGAACCAGACGGTTCTGCGTGTCGCTGCTGAAATTTATCTGGTTGCCTACCTGCAATTCGCCCTCGGGCCACTCGTTGCAAAGGGTTACGAACTGTACCTGACGGACGTCGTTCAACTTGAACTGAATCTGTATCTGCTGTTGTTTGCTCATATTGTCTTCCTTAATTATATTTATACCTTATATATATATTATATAGTCTTTCGGGGTGTAAAGGTACAACATTTCTTTCTAAAACGCCTACAAAACCCGGCGCAATGGCACTATTCTGCAAAAATAATCGTACTTTTGCACTGACACTCATCATACCCGATACATGCAAGCAGAGCAACTTTCTCTCTTTGACGACTTCGATGCCGCCCCCACTCTTCCATGCCCGTTCCTCGGACGCAAGGTGGTGGCAACAGGCACCTTTCCACAGAGCCGCCAGACTCTCCGCAGCACCTTGCTGAAACTTGGTGCGGCCGAAGTGCGCTATGACAAACTGCAGCGCAACACGCACTTCCTGCTTGTCGGCAAGACCCCCGACCCCGAGGTCATCAACTACTGGCGCCTCTACGTGCACGACGGCTACAACATCCGCCGACTTACGGCAGAGGACCTGCAACGCATACAGTATGGAGAATACTCTGCCTATCAGGTGCCGGAGGACATGCCCAAGGAACTGCACCTTACACAAGAGCATCTCCATTGGGCCGCTCCCGAGATAAGCGGACTGAAGAACACACGACAGGCTTCACCCCTGGCGCTGAATGCCCCCGATGTCCTCTACAACAAGGAAATATTCGTCCACACCTCCATCATGGACTCCATGCCCACACTGGCACAAGCCCTCGGCTGCCTCGGCGCCTATGCCAATACCGGGATGGCGGACGACACGGATTGCATCCTCATCCCCAAGGACATGCCACGAAACATCTGCCAGGCCGTGGAGGATTACTACAACGCCAGCCGTGCCACACAGTTCAACCTCCCATTCATCATCCTGGAGGATCTGCTGGCATATCTCCAGCATCGGGCACAACAGTTCCCCGACCCCACCCTCTCATCCCTAATAATCCCCTAAGGACCCTAAAGACCTTAAGGACCTTAAGGACCCTAAAGACCCTAAAACCCAAAACCATCAACCATGAAAATCAGAGTAGGATTCGGATTCGACGTACACCAACTTGTAGAAGGCCGCGACCTCTGGCTTGGAGGCATCCGCCTGGAGCACACCAAGGGTCTCCTTGGCCACAGTGATGCCGATGTGCTCATACATGCCATCTGCGATGCCCTGCTTGGCGCCGCCAACATGCGCGACATCGGTTACCACTTTCCCGACACCGGTGCGGAGTTCAAGAACATAGACAGCAAGATCCTCCTGCGCCGTACCGTGGAAATCATTGCCACCAAGGGATACCGCGTGGGCAACATAGACGCCACCATCTGTGCCGAGCGCCCGAAACTGAAGGCCCACATCCCCTCCATGCAGGAATGTCTGGCCGAATGCATGGGCATAGACGTGGACGACATCAGCATCAAGGCCACCACCACAGAGAAACTCGGCTTCACCGGCCGCGAGGAAGGCATCTCCGCCTATGCTACCGTGCTGATAGAAGCCTACCCCAATCCCTAAAGACCTTAAAGACTCTAAGGACCCTAAAGACCCTAAAGACCTTAAAGACCTTAAAGTCTCTAAGGACCCTAAGACCACTTGACATAAATCAATAAAACACGAAGTACGGGCAAAAAGTTCGCCCGTACTATTGCAGGTATAGGAAAAAGCCGTACCTTTGCATCGTGTTTTTCATGGTATTAGATTTAAGGTTAACGAAAGATTGGTTGTCGTGATGACAACCTTCTTTTTTTATGCACGTACTTTTCGGTTAAAACCTATTCATCGTTAAACATTCAACGTTAATCGTTAATCGTTAAACGTTCACCGTTCAATACTCCACCAGCCAGCGTTCCAGGTTGCGGGTTTCGCTTGTGATGTTAGCGCCTATCTTCACCGTCTCCCTGCCGTCCACGGCAAAGGGCAGGGCATAGTCCTTTTCGTTTATCTGGGCCAGAGCATCCTCGGCAGAACCGTCCAGTTTCAACTCGATGACATAAACGTACCTGTCGGTACCTATGGTCAGGTCTATGCGCCCACGGGAAGTACGGTATTCCGCCTGGACATACAAACCCATCAGTTTGGTGAAGATGAACATAACATTCTGGTAATGGACCTCGAGGTCGCGTATCAATTCGTAGGGAGTATCAGCCATAAGGGCCTTAAGGCGCTGCATAAAGGCATCAACCTTGCCGTTCCTAACCTCCCGAACGAACTTTCCAACAAACGACGGGGAGTCGTTCTGAGAAATGGGAGTGTAGAAGGGCATCAGGAAACTCATGAATCCCTCCTTTACCTCCTCGTTGGGATAGTCAAGGGTGTACAGGCGGACACTACGGTCATAGCCCTTGATGGTAAGGTAACCGCTCTGGTAAAGCACCGCTATGGGGTTGTCTACCTTTATATGCACGCTGTCCAACTCGCTGGCACTGGCCTCGTAGCCCGACAGTTCCGTGGGGTTCATGTCCACCTCCTTCAGCAGTTCAACCAGGTAGGTGGGTGTGCCGGTGCTGAACCAATAACTGCCGTATTGTTGGTTCTTCAAAGTAAGCAAGACACTGAACGGGTTGTACATGCCTGGCGTATCGGGGGCGAAATGGTAACCGTCGTAACGTTGCTCCAGCATAGCGTATGCCTCCTCCCTGGTCTGGCCATTCACCTTGGCAAGTTCACCAATCTCTTCGTCAAACACATCGTGCAGTTCCTGCCCGGAGATGCCGCATATATCGTAATAGGAGGGACTCATGGATATGTCTTCAATGTTGTTCAGGTCGCTGAACACGCTCACCTTGCTGAACTTGGTAACGCCGGTAAGCAGAGCAAACCTTATGCACCCATCCATGCTCTTCAGTGCACCATAAACTGACTTCAAGGTGGCACGGTATTCGTCCTGTAGCGATTTGTCGGATATTGCCTGCAGCAGAGGCTTGTCGTACTCGTCCACCAGAATTACAACACGCTCGCCTGTCTTTTCATAGGCACGTTGTATGATACCCTCGAAACGCATGGGCAGGGTAGTCTCAGCAGGGTCTGCACCGTATAGGTTCTCCCAGATCCTGAACTCGCGGTCCAGTTTCTTGTCAACACTGTCAATGGAATCGTATTTCTCCGTATTCAGATCCAGACGAAGAACAGGGTGCACACGCCACTCCTGCTCCAACTGTTCCATGGCAAGACCTTGGAACAGTTCACGCTTGCCCTCGAAATAGGCGTTTAGGGTAGATATCAGCAGACTCTTGCCGAAACGGCGGGGGCGGCTCAGGAAGTAGTATCGTCCATTGGATACGATATCGTAAAGGATCCTGGTCTTGTCAACGTAGAGATAACCATCTTCACGCAAGCTCTCAAAGTGCTGTATGCCTATTGGGTACTTCATAATCTGCCCGATTTATAGTTTCTGAATGCAAATATAATGTTTTTATGGCAAATACGCAAATACGAACGGTAAACGAGAAACAAACGGAAAGAAAACATCTGTGTGGCAGTTCTTATCTCACGCAAAGGACGCAGAGAACACTTCTCTCAAGCAATAACTTTTTATAATTCTTTGCGCTCTCTGCGACCTCTGCGTGCGAAAACAAAACATCCGTGTGGTGGTTAATATCTCACGCAAAGAGCGCAGAGAACGCGGAGTTTTAATTCCCCTGCTGTTAACGCTGACGCTGGAGATGTCGCAAGTTTCACTGCGACGGGAGTGCGCAGAGGTGGGATGGCAAGCGAATATAGTAAACAACCACTGGTTTCCGCCAACCTCTGCGCTCTCTTGTCGCGCGTAGCCAGCGACCACTCCAGCGATAGCGTTAATAATAAAATCTTTGCGACCTCTGCGTCCTCTGCGTGCGGAAACAAAACATCTGTGTGGTGGCTATTACCTCACGCAGAGAGCGCAGAGAACGCGGAGTTTTATTTCCCCTGCTGTTAACGCTGACGCTGGAGATGTCGCAAGTTTCACTGCGACGGGAGAGCGCAAAGGTGGGATGGCAAACGAATATAGTAAACAACTACTGATTTCCGCCAACCTCTGCGCACTCTTGTCGCGCGTAGCCAGCGACCACTCCAGCGATAGCGTTATATAATAAAATCTTTGCGACCTTTGCGAACTCTGCGTGCGAAAACAAAACATCCGTGTGGTGATTAATATCTCACGCAGAGAGGGCAGAAATATATGGTATTGCTTATGTTATAAACGTATTTTTTATATATTTGTGGTGACAATCAAAGACAATATTGTATGAAAGACATAGATGAACTTACATATAAGGTTATAGGATGTGCAATAGAGGTACATAATGTCCTTGGACCCGGACTATTGGAAAGTGTCTACGAACAAGCACTTATTCACGAGTTGTCTATGAATGGCATTCCTGCAAGGGCACAAGTCGACATAGACGTCAATTATAAGGGCATGAACATTACCAACGGATTTAGAATAGACCTTCTTGTCGATGAGACTTTGATTGTAGAACTCAAATCTGTTGAAGACCTCAAACCT